>NZ_JCAJWY010000014.1:15357-29853 GCF_059489205.1 Rhodococcoides sp. S146-33 | reverse complement strand
CCGCTGATGTGTGCGTGTCTCTAGGCTTCCGGCTCGAAAGGCTGCAACGCCGAGAGTTCCTTCGGCAACGCGTCGGCGTGCACCACGCCGAGTCGCTGGGTGGCTCGGGTCAGTGCCACGTAGAGGTCGTTCATTCCCTTGGCCGACTCGGCCACGATGGCACTCGGCTCGACGATGAGAACCGAGTCGAACTCGAGCCCTTTCGCGTCCTTGACCGAGGACACGGTCACCACGTCCGATGCCAGATGTCGGAAGTCCGAGACGCGACCGGCCGGAACGAGCACTGCGCTCAGTCCGGGTCGCGGGTGCTCTGCGACTCGCTTCTCCACTGCGGTGAACAGGTCTGCCTCCACCACCTGTTGCGCCCACGGTCCGACGCCGGTGCTGCGTATGGAACGGGGCTCGGACTGCTCGGGATCGATCGCGGCCAGCACGTCGTGCGCCACCACCATGATCTCCGACGGCGTCCGGTAGTTGACCGTCAGTTCGGTCCGCTTCCAGCGCTGTGCCACATAGGGTTCGAGTACCGAACTCCAGGAGGACGTTCCGGCGGGATCGCCGGTCTGTGCAGTATCACCCACCAGTGTCATCCACCGGTTCGGTATGCGTCGCATCACCATTCGCCACGCCATGGTCGACAGCTCCTGAGCCTCATCGACTATCACATGCCCGTACGTCCAGGTTCGGTCGCCGGCTGCCCGTTCGGCGGTGGTGAGGCGTTGACCCGAATCCTGTCGCCGCGCAAGCTGATCGGCATCGATCAAGTCGTAGGCCAT
The DNA here is from genome assembly GCF_059489205.1 of Rhodococcoides sp. S146-33. Taxonomy (NCBI): domain Bacteria; kingdom Bacillati; phylum Actinomycetota; class Actinomycetes; order Mycobacteriales; family Nocardiaceae; genus Rhodococcoides; species Rhodococcoides sp. S146-33. Next base: position 29,077 of record NZ_JCAJWY010000014.1, on the reverse strand, counting down.
CAGAATCTCCGGATCGAGTTCGTCCTCGAGGTCCTGTGGTGCCGAGCCGGTCAGGATGTCCAGAGCGCCCTGGGCATCGGCGATCTGGCCACGCCACTGACGTTGAGCCTGCTCACGCTCGGCCGCATCGTCCACGCCGAGCAACTCGGCCAACTCGTCGAGCAGTGGAGCGTCGGCCGCGGAGAAACCCCGACCCGCACGGAGAAGCGAGGCGCGCTCGTCCGAGTCCAGTTCCGGTGCGGCCGACGCAATCTTCTCGGGTGAGGCGAACAGGTCGTGAAGAACCTGTTGGGGAGACAGGTCCGGCCACAGCTCGTCGACAGCAGCCATGACGTCGTGGTCTTCGCGCATCTCGTCGCGCATGTCAGCGATGTCGTCTGCGCTGAGCAGGCTGGATCCGTCGACCAGGTTCTGGCCCAACTTCGCTGCCAGTTGATTGGCCAGTTGGTCGATCACCGAGGATACGAACAACGGCCGAGCGAGGTTGTGCGGTCGACGCGACGATCGGGCGCGTCCGCGGGCTCGGGTGACGATCTTGCGGTCGAGGGTGATGTCGTAGGTATCGAATGTCAGCCGACGGGGCTGTGCAGGAACTTCCTGCCGGTCGCGTACCGCTCGGGTCAGTACCTCGACCATCGACAATCTGCCCTTGACCTCGGTGGCCAGGGCCGAATCCTCGCGTCGCGCACGGACTCCCGGGTAGAGGTCTCCGATCGTGGACAACAGCACACCTGTCTCGCCGAGCGAGGGCAGCACCTGTCCGATGTAGTCGAGGAACGTGGCGTTGGGTCCGATGATGAGCACGCCGCTCTTGCCCAGCTGCTGACGGTAGGTGTAGAGCAGGTACGCGGCGCGGTGCAGCGCGACGGCGGTCTTACCGGTGCCCGGCCCGCCCTGAACGACCAGCACACTGCGATGTTGCGACCGGATGATCGCGTCCTGCTCGCTCTGGATCGTTTCCACGATGTCGTTCATCTGGCCGGTACGCGCAGCATCCAGTGCCGAGAGCAACGCACCTTCGCTTGCGACTCCGCCTGCTACGGCAGCATCGCTCGACGTTCGAGCAGATTTCAGGTCCAGGAATTCGTCGGCGATCGACGTCACGCGGCGGCCGCGGGTGCGAATGTGCCTGCGTCGCAACACGTTTTCCGGTGCGGCCGGCGTTGCCAGGTAGAACGGCCGGGCCATCGGTGCCCGCCAGTCCAGCAGCAGTGTTTCGTAGTCGTTCTTGTCGTCGAGTATTCCGACGCGGCCGATGTAGCGTTCGGGACGGTCGTCGACCTTGGGATCGAGAGAATCCGGATCGAGGTCGATGCGTCCGAAGCACAAGCCGTTCTCCGCGGCGTCGTATTTGGCGATGTCTTCGGTGTACATCTGGTTGAACGATTCGCGTTCGCTCCGCGCCTGCGGTGTTCCGCCGGTCTCCAATAGCACGGCCCGCAGTCGGTTCGCCGCGTATTCGCGCAGCGCATCGAGCTGCGTGTACAGCCTTGTCAGATGCGCTTGCTCGAAGTCTTCTTCGATCGGCATTTCGTTGCTGCTCGATGTGTGGCCGTCGTCCGGCAAAGGGTCTCCTCGGGAGTTCGGCCGAGGCGAAGATATCGCCTCGAAATCAGCCAGAGCAGTCTACGCCGCACAACGGCCCCGCCGCAGAACCGCTGGTTCCGGGGCAGGGCCGCTGTGCACGAACGTGCGTTCGTTCTCTCGGCGAGGACTACTTGGCGTACTGCTGGATCTTCTTGTCCAGGTTCTTCTGAGCCTTGGCGACTCGCTTTTCGAGCTTGGCGCGAGCCTGCTCGGTCACCTTCTCGAGCTCCTTGCTCTGCTTCTCGGCGCGCTTGCGAGCGCGCTTGCCGAGTGTCTCCACCCGATCGGACGCCAGATCGGCCCACGTGACTCCACGCTTCTGCGCCTCGTCGGCGAGGACGGAGCCCTTCTCGGAAGCCAGGTCGGCGAGCTTGGATGCCCGCTTCTGTGCAACACCTGCCAGCTCGACGCGACGATCGGCGGCAACGTCGACGAGCTTCGCGCCGCGCTTCTGCGCCAGCTCGGCCAGGTCGGTTCCGCGATGCGCTGCCTTGTCGGCCAACTTGGATCCGCGCTTCTGGGCTTCGTCGGCCAAGTCGCTGCCGCGGTCGGCGGCGATTTCGGCCAGCTTGGATCCGCGCTTCTGCGCTTCCTCGGCCAATTCGGAACCCTTGTCGGCTGCGATGTGGGCCCAACGGTTCAGAGCCGGCTGAGCTACGTCGGCCAGCTCCGAGCCCTTCTCGGTGGCGATGTCGGCGAGCTTGGCCAACTTCGGCTGGGCTGCATCAGCGAACTTGGCAAGTTTGGGCTGAGCTGCATCGGCGAGATCGGCACTGCGGCTCGCAGCGATGGATGCGATTTCCTTGACACGCTCGCCGGCGTCGTGGGTGGTGTGCCCGGGGAGCGCCGAGACAACCGACTCCTGCGCGCGGCGTGCTGCGCGCTTGCTGCGCCATGCTACGGACGGCTTGCCCTCGGTATCGACGGCCGCGATGAGCAGTCCGCCGAGGAGGCTCAGGTTCTTGAAGAAATGGATGCGCTGCGCAGCCTTGGTCTCCGGGTCGGTTTCGTTCCAGAAGGCGTGACCGGCCAGCGTGGTCGGAACGAGGCTTCCGGCCAACGCGATCGATGCGATGCGCGGTGCCTTGCCGGTTGCCAACAGAATGCCGCCCGCAACCTGGATGCCGCCGTTGATACGAACCAGCGTCTCCGGATCCTCCGGCACATTGGCTGTGACCTCGTTCGGCAGCGCGTCCTTGCCCTGCTCGATCAGTGGAGTGGCGACCTTCGCCTTGCCACTGGGGTTACGGAGTGCGTCGACGCCCCCGGCGATGAAGATCGTAGACATCAACGGACGGGCGATACGGCGGACCAGCATTGACAGCCTCCTGCGTAGTTTCTCGTGTCTTCGGCGTTAGGACATCGCACATCGGTCGGTGAAACCAACCGGGGTGCGTCCTTTTGTCACACTATTCATACCCCGTGTTCGACGGTCTCAAGCGCGCCGATCGTCACCAGCCCCGTTCGCGCCATTCGGCCAGGTGAGGGCGCTCGGCACCGAGTGTGGTGTCCTTTCCGTGGCCCGGGTAGACCACGGTGTCGTCGCCGAATCGGTCGAACAGTTTTGCCGAGACGTCGTCGAGAAGGTGGGTGAAATCCTCGGGGCTTCCAGTTTTTCCGACGCCCCCGGGGAACAGTGAATCTCCGGTGAAGAGGTGGGTGCGGTTGCCGTCGGTGTCGGTCAGCGCGAGTGCGATCGATCCGGGAGTGTGTCCGGTCAGGTGCACCACGTCGAACGTGAGCTCTCCCACCGTCACCGTGTCCTGATCGGCCAGCAGGCGGTCCGGAGCGACCGGCAGCGGTTCGGCATCCAGAGCGTGGGCGGCCGTCGGCGACTCGGTGCCGCCCGCGATGTCAGCCAGCGCCTGCCAGTGGTCTGCGTGCTGATGCGTCGTCACGATGAGCGAGAGCGTCGGAGCGTTCTCGTCGATCAGCAGAGAGATGCGTTCGGCCTCGTTGGCGGCGTCGATCAGCACCGAATGACCCGTTGCGGAACAGACGACCAAGTAGGTGTTGTTGTCCATGGGGCCGACCGACATCTTCGTGATCGTCGCGCCGGGAATCGTGCGCCGCTGCGGCTGCGAACCCTGAGAGACGACGCCGGTGTAGTTGTCGTCGATGACCATGAGGTGCTCGTCCATTTCGAGGACGCTACCGTCGGCGGCCCGACGAGGGGCGGCTGGGTCGCGCACGTGGAAAAGTGTGTCGGTGCCTGGATCTACCATTGCTACTGCGTGAGGTTCGTCCCTCACCGAAACAGGTTTTCGACGTGGGGTCCTCGGTTACACGTCGCGTAACCGGTGCATCGGCACCACACGTCATCACGCGACTCGACAGTTGCGCAGTGCTGCGTCCCGCAGCAACTCGACTGGACGTGCTCGTTCGGAAAGAAGGGAACACAGTGGCGGATCGCCTGATAGTGCGAGGTGCACGGGAGCACAATCTGCGAGGAGTCGATATCGACCTGCCTCGCGATGCGCTGATCGTGTTCACAGGTTTGTCCGGCTCGGGCAAATCGTCACTCGCCTTCGACACGATCTTCGCCGAAGGTCAGCGTCGTTACGTGGAGTCGCTGTCTGCCTACGCACGGCAGTTCCTCGGCCAGATGGACAAGCCGGATGTCGATTTCATCGAGGGACTGTCGCCTGCGGTCTCCATCGATCAGAAGTCGACCAACCGCAACCCGCGATCGACCGTCGGCACTATTACCGAGGTCTACGACTATCTCCGACTGCTGTACGCCCGTGCCGGCACCGCGCACTGCCCGGTGTGTGGTGAACAGATCGCGAAGCAGACTCCGCAGCAGATCGTGGATCAGGTGCTGGACATGCAAGAAGGGCTGAAGTTTCAGGTCCTCGCTCCGGTGGTCCGTACTCGTAAGGGTGAATTCGTCGACCTGTTCGACTCGCTCAACACGCAGGGCTACTCCCGTGTGCGCGTGGATGGCGTCGTGCATCAGCTCACCAGTCCTCCGGTTCTCAAGAAGCAGGAAAAGCACGACATCGAGGTCGTCGTCGACCGCCTGACCGTCAAGTCCAGCTCCAAGCAGAGATTGACGGATTCGGTCGAAACCGCTCTTCGACTGGCGGACGGCATCGTCGTTCTGGATTTCGTCGACCGCGACGAGAACGCTGCGGACCGCGAGCGCCGATTCTCCGAGAAGCTCGCGTGCCCCAACGGTCACCCGTTGTCCATCGACGATCTCGAACCGCGGTCCTTCTCGTTCAACTCGCCGTACGGTGCCTGCCCCGACTGCGTCGGACTCGGTGTGCGCAAGGAGGTCGACCCGGAGCTGGTCGTTCCCGACGGCGATCTCAGCCTCGCCGACGGAGCCATCGCACCGTGGTCGATGGGCCAGACATCGGAGTACTTCGGCCGCCTGCTGTCCGGGCTCGCCGATGCGATGGGGTTCGACCTGAATACACCGTGGAACAAGTTGCCCGCCAAGGTCAAGCGAGCGGTCCTCGAAGGCAGCGACCACCAGGTGCACGTGAAGTACAAGAACCGCTACGGCCGAACGCGCTCGTACTACGCCGAGTTCGAGGGTGTGATGCCGTTCCTGCACCGTCGTCTCGAGCAGACCGAGTCGGAGCAGATGAAGGAACGCTACGACGGGTACATGCGCGACGTACCGTGCCCCACCTGCAACGGAGCCAGGCTGCGTCCGGAGATCCTGTCGGTGACGATCGCGGCGGGCGACTTCGGCCCGAAGTCGATCGCCGAGGTGTGCGAGCTGTCGATCGCCGATACCGCGAACTTCCTGAACAGCCTCACTCTCGGTCGTCGCGAGGAGGCGATCGCGGGTCAGGTGCTCAAGGAGGTGCAGGCGCGCCTCGGGTTCCTACTCGACGTCGGTCTGGAATACCTGTCACTTGCTCGAACGGCCGGCTCCCTGTCCGGCGGCGAGGCCCAACGAATCCGGCTCGCCACCCAGATCGGATCGGGCCTCGTCGGCGTTCTCTATGTTCTCGACGAGCCCTCGATCGGTCTGCACCAGCGAGACAACCGTCGGTTGATCGACACACTGACCCGGCTCCGCGACCTCGGAAACACACTGATCGTCGTGGAGCACGACGAGGACACCATCCGCACCTCGGATTGGATCGTCGACATCGGTCCGTTGGCCGGTGAGCACGGTGGCCGCGTCGTGCACAGCGGTTCGTACGAGGACCTGTTGACCAACGAGGAATCGCTGACCGGCGCGTACCTCTCCGGGCGGATGGAGATTCCGCTGCCGGACACCCGTCGCGTCGTGGACAAGAAGCGTCAGGTCACCGTGGTCGGTGCCCGTGAGCACAATCTCCGTGGCATCGACGTCAGCTTCCCGCTCGGGGTGCTCACCTCGGTCACCGGAGTGTCCGGTTCGGGCAAGTCCACCCTCGTCAACGACATCCTCGCGACCGTGATGGCCAACAAGCTCAACGGTGCTCGTCAGGTTCCCGGTAGGCACACGCGGATCAACGGCCTCGACCAGCTCGACAAACTCGTCCGGGTCGACCAGTCGCCCATCGGCCGCACGCCGCGCTCGAACGCCGCGACCTACACCGGCGTCTTCGACAAAATTCGGACGTTGTTCGCAGCCACCACCGAGGCCAAGGTGCGCGGTTACCAGCCCGGTCGATTCTCGTTCAACGTCAAGGGCGGCCGGTGCGAGGCATGCTCGGGCGACGGCACGCTCAAGATCGAGATGAACTTCCTGCCCGACGTCTACGTTCCGTGCGAGGTCTGTGAAGGTGCGCGGTACAACCGCGAGACACTCGAAGTCCATTACAAGGGCAAGACCATCGCCGAGGTCCTGGATATGCCGATCGAGGAGGCCGCGGACTTCTTCGAAGCGATCACGTCGATCCACCGATACCTCAAGACGTTGGTCGAGGTCGGGCTTGGGTACGTGCGGCTCGGCCAGCCGGCAACCACGTTGTCCGGAGGTGAGGCGCAACGCGTCAAGTTGGCGGCGGAATTGCAGAAGCGGTCCACCGGACGCACGGTCTACATTCTCGACGAGCCGACCACCGGCTTGCACTTCGAAGACATTCGGAAGCTGCTGGGCGTGGTGAACGGCCTCGTGGACAAGGGCAACACGGTGATCGTCATCGAGCACAACCTCGATGTCATCAAGGTTTCCGACTGGGTGATCGACATGGGCCCCGAGGGTGGCTCCGGCGGCGGAATGGTTGTGGCGCAGGGTGATCCGGAGGCCGTAGCGGCTGTGCCCGAAAGCTACACGGGTAAGTTCCTGCAGGAAGCGCTCACTCGTGAGTCGGTTGTCTCGCAGCCGGTGAAAGCCGCCCCGAAGAAGCGCAAGCCACGGAAGGTCGCCGCGGTCCGGTAGCGCCCGTCTACGCAGAACGCCGCATCCGGTAGTGCACCGGATGCGGCGTTCGTGTTCGGGGTGTCGTCGTTGCTCTCGCTCAGTGCACCGGGCCGGTGTACTTCTCGCCGGGGCCCTTTCCTGGCTCGTCCGGGTGGGCCGATGCCTCCCGAAATGCGCGCTGCAGTGCCTGCAGTCCATCGCGAATGGGTCCGGCATGGGGGCCGAGGTATTCGACCGACGCGGTGACCAGGCCTGCCAGTGCGGTGATGACGCGTCGTGCCTCGTCGAGGTCCAGGTACGGGCTCTCGGCAGGATCCGGCTCGGAGAGTCCCAACTTCTCGGCTGCGGAACTCATCAGCATGACCGCAGCGCGGCTGATGACCTCGACCGCGGGGACCTCGGCGAGTTCACGGACTTCGGGCTCGGTGCCGACTGGGTCGACACCCGCGGGATCGCCATCGGCGGGAGTGGGGGAGCTGGTCATGCCTACGAGAATCCCACGCCGCCTGCGGCCGGGAGAATCGGGTGCCGACGAGTTCGGGGTCGATCGGGCTCGATTGTGGGTTTGTCGAATCGGCTGGTAGTGTGACTCGACGACCGTCTTCGGCGTGCGCTCCTCGATGGAGTTCACCGCACGGAGGCAGCAAGTGGAGCCCGACTCCCACCGGCACGTAGGCATCGATACGCTACTTCCGGTCCGGTCGCACGACGGAGATCCTCACGGGTTTCCAACGTGCTTCCTCCCTGGTGAGGAGACTGTACGACGTCAGTTGTCGCACAGGTCGACCGGTCGACATCGGGCCCTGCTATCGGTTCACACCGAGAGCGGGGTTTTTTCTTTGTAGCGGTTCGCATCGCTGCGGGGAATGTCGAGGATCGACGGCAACGGGCTGTGCCAGTGGCAGGCGGTCGGGTTACACACCACACCGCACTACCTAGGAGGCCCCATCAGCACTGAGACCCGCATCAACGATCGCATCCGAGTTCCCGAGGTCCGGCTTGTCGGACCGGGCGGTGAACAGGTGGGGATCGTGCGTGTTGAAGATGCACTCCGCTTGGCTCTCGAAGCCGACCTCGATCTTGTAGAAGTAGCTCCCGACGCACGTCCGCCGGTCTGCAAGATCATGGACTACGGGAAGTTCAAGTACGAGGCTGCGCAGAAGGCGCGCGAATCGCGCAAGAACCAGACGCTCACCGTCATCAAGGAGCAGAAGCTCCGCCCCAAAATCGACGCGCACGACTACGAGACCAAGAAGCGCAACGTCGTTCGCTTCCTCGAAGCCGGCTCGAAGGTCAAGGTCACCATCATGTTCCGCGGTCGCGAGCAGTCGCGACCCGAACTGGGTTTCCGTCTGCTGCAGCGCTTGGGCGCGGACGTCGCGGAGCTCGGCTTCGTGGAGACCTCGGCCAAGCAGGACGGCCGCAACATGACGATGGTGCTGGCACCGCACAAGGGTGCCAAGACTCGCGTCAAGGCACAGGAGAGCGCAGCGGCACCGCCCGCTCAACGCGCACCGGCTCCCGCGCCGGAACAGCCCGCCGATGCAGCCCCGGCTGCCGAGGCACCGGCCGCAGCAGCTCCGGCTTCTCCGGCGCAGACCAACTGAGCTTCGCGCTCTACCAGTAAGACAGCCCTACAACTGCTTCGGTGCACAGTTCCGTTGCGCTGTACGGCTGTGCCAAGCAACACCGAAGAGCTATTACAGAAGAAGAGGATTTCATGCCCAAGCAGAAGACCCACAGTGGTGCCAAGAAGCGATTCAAGGTGTCCGGCAGCGGCAAGATCCTGCGCCAGAAGGCCGGCCGTCGCCACCTGCTCGAGCACAAGCCCACCAAGGTGACTCGTCGCCTCGATGGTGTCGCCGTTGTCAAGAAGGCCGACGTGCCGCGGATCAAGCGCCTTCTCGGTATCTGATCCGGCCCGCCGCCGACTGATCTCGGTCGGCTTCATCCCTTACCATTCGGGGTTTTCACACACCCCCAGATCGACAGGATTCACCAGTGGCACGCGTAAAAAGGGCCGTCAACGCCCAGAAGAAGCGCCGTTCGATTCTCGAAGCGTCCAAGGGCTACCGCGGACAGCGCTCACGTCTGTACACCAAGGCCAAGGAGCAGCAGCTCCACTCGCTCACCTACGCGTACCGGGACCGCCGCGCGCGCAAGGGTGATTTCCGCAAGCTGTGGATCACGCGTATCAACGCTGCTGCACGGGCCAACGACATCACGTACAACCGCTTCGTCCAGGGCCTGAAGGCCGCGGGCGTCGAGGTCGATCGCAAGATCCTCGCTGAGCTCGCTGTGTCGGATGCCGCGGCGTTCGCAAGCTTGGTCGCCATCGCCAAGGCTGCACTGCCTGCCGATGTCAACGCTCCTGCCGGAGAAGCAGCCTGAGCGAGTCGCCGTACGACGATTCAACTCCGAAACGACCCGTGGATTCGCTGACCGAGCGAACACCGCGGGTCGTTTCGGCCGTCAAGCTTGCGCGCGCCGCGGAGCGCAAGAAGACCGGGCAGTTCCTCGCGGAGGGATTCAATGCGGTCTCCGAGGCCGCGAAGTCCGGGCTGGTCCGCGAGCTGTTCTTCACCTCGGATGCCTTCGAGCGTCACCACACCCTGATTGCGTCCATCGAGGCCGGTGGCGCACGAGTCTTTCCGATCACCGACCGCGCCGCGAAGGCGCTGTCCGACACCGTCACCCCGCAAGGGCTCGTCGCGGTCACCGGACTGGTCGATGTCTCGCTCGATCGTGCGTTGGCCGACAGTCCCCGTCTCGTGGCTGTGCCGGTCGAGGTCGCCGAGCCGGGCAATGCGGGGACGGTCATCCGCGTCGCAGACGCCGCCGGAGCGGATTCGGTTGTCTTGCTGGGTGATTCGGTGGATCCCCACAACGGCAAATGCGTCCGCTCGTCAGCGGGCAGTGTGTTCCATCTCCCGATCGCTCGGGAACGTTCGATCGAATCCGGCATCGAGGCGTTACGTGGTGCGGGTCTGTCCATCGTGGCTACGGCTGCCGACGGAGAGGTCGACCTCGACGATGCCGACCGTCTACTCGAGCAACCGACCGCGTGGTTGTTCGGCAACGAGGCGCACGGACTGCCCGAGTCGGTGGCTCGCGACGCCGATCATCGGATTCGGATTCCTATCCATGGTCGCGCCGAGAGCCTCAATTTGGCAACGGCCGCAGCGATCTGCCTGTATGCGAGCGCTCGCGCGCAGCGACGCTCCGAGACCTCGTGAGCACCTCTCGCCTAGGATCGATACCTGTCTGCCTCGTGCAGACACCGACTATTACTCGAGGAGTGCAGCTGTCGTGGCGAAGAAAGAAGCCGGACCCGAGCCGGTAGATCCGAGCGTTCTCGAGGAGTCCGCGCTTGGATCCGCAGTGGACTCTGCCGAGCAGGCGTTCGCCGACGCGTCGGACCTCGATGCGCTGACCAAGGTCAAGATCGACCATGTGGGCGGCAAAGCCCCGCTGGCACTCGCGCAGCGCGCTCTCGGTGCGCTGCCGGGTGAGCAGAAAGCTGATGCGGGTAAACGCGTCAAAGCAGCGCGCGACCGGGTGCAAAAAGCCTTCGACGAGCGACGTGCCGTTCTTTCGGCCGAGCGGGACGCGGCAATCCTGGTGGCTGAAACCATCGATGTGACACTGCCGACCGGCCGGGCTCCGGTCGGTGCTCGACACCCCATCACGATCATCGCCGAACAAGTCGCGGACGTGTTCGTCGGAATGGGCTGGGAGGTCGAAGAAGGCCCGGAGGTCGAGACCGAACACTTCAACTTCGACGCGCTCAACTTCCTGCCCGACCACCCCGCTCGCACGATGCAGGACACGTTCCACATCGCGCCCGAGGGATCGCGGCAGGTGCTGCGCACTCACACCTCGCCGGTGCAGGTGCGGTCGATGCTCTCGCGTGAGCTTCCGATCTACGTGGTCTGCCCGGGGCGAACATTCCGCACGGACGAACTCGATACGACGCACACTCCGGTCTTCCATCAGGTCGAGGGTCTCGCCATCGACAAGGGTCTGACCATGGCGCACCTCCGCGGAACACTGGATGCGTTCGCCAAAGCGTTGTTCGGCAACGACACCCGCACTCGGATGCGACCCAACTACTTCCCGTTCACCGAGCCGTCGGCCGAGGTCGATGTGTGGTTCCCCAAGAAGAAGGGCGGGGCCGGTTGGGTCGAGTGGGGTGGCTGCGGGATGGTCAACCCGAAGGTATTGCAGGCCAGCGGCATCGACCCCGAGGTGTACACCGGATTCGCTTTCGGAATGGGCCTCGAACGCACGCTTCAGTTCCGTAATGACATCCCGGACATGCGCGACATCGTCGAAGGCGACATCAGATTCACGCTGCCCTTCGGTGTTCGGGCCTGACGCCGCTTCACACCGCCCCACTTCCTCTCGGATACAAGAAAGAGCTGAGCACACGTGCGAGTCCCACAATCCTGGCTGACCGAGGTCCTGCACGCGGGGACTCCCGACTGGGCCGTGTCCCCCGAGGAGCTCGACGCCGGTTTCGTGCGGGTCGGTTTCGAGGTCGAAGAACTCGAGTCGCTGGACAACGTGACCGGACCACTCGTGGTGGGCCGGGTGAGCTCTATCGAGGAACTGACCGAGTTCAAGAAGCCGATTCGATTCTGCCTGGTGGACGTCGGCGCCGACGAACCACAGGAAATCGTCTGTGGTGCACGAAATTTTGCCGAAGGTGACCTGATCGTCGCCGCTCTGCCGGGCAGCGTTCTGCCCGGCGGATTCGCCATCGCATCGCGCAAGACGTACGGACGCAACTCCAACGGCATGATCTGCTCGACGCTCGAGCTCGGACTCGGCCGAGACCACTCCGGCATTCTCGTGCTGCCTGCAGATACAGCCGCGCCGGGAGACGACGCCAAAGAGGTTCTGGGGCTGAAGGACTCGGTCATCGAGCTGAACGTGACCCCGGATCGCGGTTACGCCTTCTCGGTCCGCGGCCTCGCCCGTGAACTGGCGTGCAGCTTCGACTTGCCCTATGTGGACCCGGCACGGACGATGCCCACCGAGGTCACCGGCGAGGCTTGGCCGGTGACCGTCGAATCGAACTCGGGCGCATCACGATTCGCGTTGCGCAAGATCGTCGGCATCGATCCGACGGCCAACACTCCGTGGTGGATGCAGCGTCGCCTGCTTCTGGCCGGCGTGCGCCCGATCTCGGCTGCCGTCGATGTGACCAACTACGTACTCCACGAGCTCGGCCAGCCGCTGCACGCCTTCGATGCGGCCAAGCTGAACGGCGATCTCGTCGTCCGCCGTGCGAACGCGGGGGAGAAGCTGACGACACTGGACGGAGTCGAGCGGTCACTCGATCCCGAGGACGTCGTCATCGCCGACGGGTCGGGAGCCATCTCGTTGGCCGGCGTCATGGGCGGGGAGTCCACCGAAGTGGACGACGCGACCACCGAGGTCGTACTCGAAGCAGCGTCGTTCGATCCGCTCGCGGTGTTCCGAATGGGCCGCCGCCACAAGCTGTCCAGTGAGGCGAGCAAGCGTTTCGAACGGACCGTGGACTCTGCTCTTCCGGTCGCGGCGCTCGATCGTGCGGCCCAGTTGCTGGTCGAGATCGCCGGTGGCCGGATCGAGCCGGTGTTGACCGACATCGGCGGGGCCGCCGAGTACCCGGCAGTCACGATGGACTTCGATCTACCCGACCGAATTGCCGGCGTGCAGTACCCCAACGGAACCGCTGCTCGACGGTTGACGCAGATCGGCTGCAGAGTCGACGTGTCGGTCGACGATGCCGGGCACGGTCAACTGACCGTGACGCCGCCGTCGTGGCGACCGGACCTGGTGCAACGCGCCGACCTGGTGGAAGAGGTGCTGCGACTCGAGGGGCTGGAGAAGATCCCGTCGGTACTGCCGTCGGCCCCCGGCGGTCGTGGCCTCACTGCCGAGCAGAAGCGCAGACGAGCGGTCGGCAAGGCGCTCGCGTTCTCCGGATACGTCGAGGTATTGCCCCCGGTGTTCCTGCCCAAGGGCGTCTTCGACACCTGGGGGCTGGACAAGGACGATCCACGGCGTGCCACCACCTCGGTCCTCAATCCGCTCGAGGCCGATCGCCCCGAGCTCGCGACCACCGTGTTGCCGGGGTTGCTCGAGATGCTGAGCCGAAACATCGCCCGCGGTCAGCGTGACGTATCGCTGTTCGGAATTGCCCAGGTGGTGCTTCGGCACGATGCCACTGCTGCGGTGGACGCGCTGCCGGTGGATCGTCGTCCCACCGACGATCAGATCGCCATGCTTCGAGGGTCGTTGCCGGCGCAGCCGGTGCATGTGGGCGTGGTGCTCACCGGTCAGCGGGAGCTGTCGGGTCCGTGGGGCCCGGGCCGCGCCGCCGACGCCGCCGACGCCTTCGCTGCAGTACGCACGGTGGCCGAGGCGGCCGGTGTTCACGTCGATCTTCGTGCCGCCCAACATCTTCCGTGGCATCCCGGTCGGTGTGCCGAGGTATTGCTCGACGGTGAAGTCGTGGGATATGCAGGCGAGCTGCACCCGGCGGTCCTCGAGCGGGCAGGCTTGCCGCCGCGTACCTGTGCTGCGGAGCTGAGCCTGAGCGCTCTGCCCGTTGTCGAATCGCTTCCGGCCCCCGAGGTGTCGCCGTATCCGGCGGTGCTCCAGGACGTTGCAGTAGTGGTCGATGCCTCCGTGCCTGCGGCGTCCGTCGAGGCGGCGCTCACGATCGGCGGCGGCGATCTGCTCGAATCGATCCGGTTGTTCGACGTCTACGAGGGTGAACAAGTCGGCGAGGGTCGCAAGTCTCTGGCGTTCGCGTTGCGGTTCCGT
>NZ_JCAJWY010000014.1:0-15257 GCF_059489205.1 Rhodococcoides sp. S146-33 | reverse complement strand
CGGTTCCGTAGCGTGGAGTCACGAACGCCCACGGTGACGGGAGCAACGAATGAGTGAATCCGGAGCAGACGGCACGGCGTCCGATCTGCAGGTTGTGAACGACGTCCTCGCGGCGGTTGCCGGTCGACCGCGGCTGGCCCCGGTAGCGGCTGCGGCCGCCGCATTGGCCGCCGAGTTGGGCACCGCCGAGCCCGAACCTGCTGGACCCGATCGCGGCGCGCCGCCCGGAACGGTGCCCGATGTCGACGTTCCGCAGATCACGAGGCCTCGCATCGATCAGCCGCTCGGAGATCCGCCGCCCGGGGCTCCACTGGGCGGCACGGTGCCGGGCATCATCGATGCGGAATTGGTCGACGATATGCCCGTCGGGGCAGGCGGTGGGTATACAGGCGATGCCGCCGGCGGCTTCACCGAATCCGGAGTGCCCACCTGGGACGGTGTCCGCGAGAGGGTGGACCATCGTTCGGGAACGGCCGTCGGAGCCGAGGAGTTGGACCGGGAGTCCCGGGCCGGTCAGGATCTGGACAAGCAGTGGAACGACCGTCAGGAAGCCGGCCGCAAGAAGCTCGACGAGATCCGTAAGTCCATGGGTGGAAGCTGACACACCGGACCCGTTCATGAATGAGCTTGCATGATGCTGCATAATAAACCGCATGACTATTTCGGAGGCCGTGCCGAGGCGCATTGCGGTAGCGGGCGCAAGTGGGTACGCCGGCGGTGAAATTCTTCGGCTTCTGCTCGGGCACCCGGCGGTGCGCGACGGTTCGCTGGTCATCGGTTCCCTGACGGCCGGCGGCAATGCCGGCTCCACGCTCGGAGAGTTCCATCCGCATCTGTTGCCGCTGGCGGACCGAGTTCTCGGTCCGACCACCGTCGACGAGCTGGCCGGCCATGATGTCGTGTTCCTCGGGCTCCCGCATGGCAAGTCCGCCGAGCTTGCACTCGAGCTGCCCGAGTCGGTGGTGATCATCGACTGCGGCGCGGACTTCCGCCTCACCGACGGTGCGGCCTGGGAGAAGTACTACAAGAGTCCGCATGCGGGCAGCTGGCCGTACGGGTTGCCGGAGCTGCCGGGCCTTCGAGAGCGTTTGGTCGGTGCGACCCGCATCGCGGTTCCCGGCTGCTATCCGACGGTGTCATCTCTCGCGCTCGCGCCGGCCGTTGCCGCCGGCATCATCGAGCCGCGGGTCAATATCGTTGCCGTGAGCGGTACATCGGGTGCCGGTCGAGCTCCCAAGGCCGACCTCCTGGGGTCGGAGGTGATGGGCTCTGTTCGGGCGTACGCGGTGGCGGGTGCCCACCGACACACGCCGGAAATCGTGCAGAATCTCTCCGCCGTTGCCGGCAGCGCAGTTGCGGTGTCGTTCACGCCCGTTCTCGCGCCCATGCCCCGCGGAATTCTGGCGACCTGTACCGCGATCACCACTGCCACTGCGGAGCAGGCGGTCGAGGTGTACGAAAAGGCTTACGCTGCAGAACCCTTCGTACACGTGCTTCCCGCCGGCCGTCTTCCGCAGACCGGTTCGGTGATCGGCTCGAATGCCGTACAGATGAGCGTGTCGGTCGATTCCGACGCAGGCCTGCTCGTCGTCATCGCTGCCATCGACAATTTGGCCAAGGGAACGGCGGGAGCCGCCGTTCAATCCATGAATCTTGCACTGGGAATCACCGAGACCGATGGTCTCTCTACGGTAGGAGTAGCGCCATGAGCAGCGTTCGCAGCGAGGCAGAGGCCACCGACTCGGCTGCAGGAAAGCTCGTCCGTACACAGGGAGTCACCTCGCCTGCCGGGTTCCGTGCGGCCGGAATTCCTGCCGGTATCAAGGTGAGTGGCAGGTCGGATCTGGCCCTGGTGTTCAACGAAGGACCCGACTTCGCGGCAGCGGGTGTGTTCACCCGCAACAAGGTCAAGGCCGCTCCGGTGCTGTGGTCCCAGCAGGTGCTCTCCACCGGGCGGTTGCGTGCGGTGATTCTGAACTCCGGTGGTGCCAACGCCTGCACGGGTGCGCCCGGGTTTCAGGATGCGCATCGTACGGCCGAGGAAGTGGCGTCCGCGCTGAGCAATTGGGGTTCGGAGACCGGGGCCATCGAGGTTGCCGTGTGCTCGACGGGCCTGATCGGTGACCGGCTGCCGATGGACAAGCTGCTGCCCGGTGTGACCGAGGTGGTGCATGAACTCGCAGGCGGAATCTCGGGTGGTACCGATGCGGCATACGCGATCATGACCACGGATACGGTGCCGAAGCAGGCGGCGATTCATCACGTCGACAAGTGGAACGTCGGCGGTATGGCCAAAGGTGCAGGCATGCTGGCACCCTCGCTGGCCACGATGCTCAGCGTCATCACCACCGATGCCGTCGCCACCGCGGAACAGCTCGACAAGGCCCTGCGTGCGGCCACTCGGCTGTCCTACGATCGGCTCGATGTCGACGGCGCGTCCTCGACCAACGACACGGTTCTCCTGCTGTCGTCCGGGGCCAGTGGAGTGGCACCGTCTCAGGACGACCTCGACGCCGCGGTCCTGGCGGTGTGCGACGACTTGGCCGATCAGATGATGGCCGACGCGGAGGGCGTGACCAAGCGAGTCAAGATCACCGTGTCCGGTGCGATGTCGGAGGACGAGGCCCTGATCGGCGCACGGACCGTTGCCAGGGACAGTTTGACCAAGACGGCGTTGTTCGGTTCGGACCCGAACTGGGGACGGGTGCTCGCTGCGATCGGTATCGCGCCGATCGCACTCGATCCCGACCGAATTGCGGTGTCGTTCAACGGTAATCCCGTGTGCATCGACGGCGTCGGCGCGCCGGGTGCTCGTGAGGTCGACCTGTCCGGTGTCGATATCGAAGTGACCATAGACCTCGGTCTCGGTGCCGGTTCGGCCACCATTCGAACCACCGACCTGTCGCACGCATACGTCGAAGAGAATTCGGCGTATTCGTCATGACTTCGGCAGCCCTGCAGTTGACGGCCGCGCAGAAGGCGTTCACTCTCGCCGAGGCTCTGCCCTGGCTGCAACGATTCTCGGGTAAAACCGTCGTGGTGAAGTACGGCGGAAACGCCATGATCGACGACGATCTCAAAAGGGCGTTCGCCGCCGACATGGTGTTCCTGCGTACCGTCGGCATCCATCCCGTCGTCGTACACGGTGGTGGACCGCAGATTTCGGCGATGCTCACCCGGCTCGGGTTGACGGGCGAGTTCCGCGGCGGATTCCGCGTCACGACGCCCGAGGTCATGGACGTCGTGCGAATGGTGCTGTTCGGGCAGGTCGGCCGTGAACTCGTCGGCTTGATCAACAGTCACGGGCCGTATGCCGTCGGCATCTCGGGCGAAGACGCGCACCTGTTCACGGCGACCCGGCGAACCGTGCTCGTCGACGGCGACCAGACCGACATCGGTCTGGTCGGCGACGTCACCTCGGTGGATCCGAAGGCGATCTTCGATCTCATTGCGGCCGGACGTATTCCGGTGGTATCCACCATTGCTCCCGACCGCGACGGCGTCGTGCACAACATCAACGCCGACACCGCCGCGGCCGCACTGGCGAGTGCCATCGGTGCCGAAAAACTGGTCGTGCTCACCGACGTCGAGGGTCTGTACACCGCGTGGCCGGATCGCACTTCGTTGACGTCCGAAATCGATGCGTCCGCGCTCGATGCGTTGCTGCCCTCACTCGACGCCGGGATGGTGCCGAAGATGGAAGCGTGCCTGCGCGCCGTTCGAGCAGGTGTGCCGACTGCACACGTCATCGACGGGCGCGTCGAACATTCGGTTCTGGTGGAACTCTTCACCGGCCAGGGGATCGGCACCATGGTCACCCCCGATCACTCTTCTACGTCAGGAGTCATGCCATGACCGGCACGGAGTCCACGCTCGATCTTCAACAGCGGTGGTCGAATTCGCTGATGGACAACTACGGCGTGCCGCGTGTGGCGCTCGTCCGCGGTGACGGTGCAGTGGTGACCGACGCCGACGGCAAGCAGTACCTCGACCTTCTCGCCGGTATTGCCGTGAACATCCTGGGCCACGCCCATCCGGCGGTGATCGAGGCGGTCAACACGCAGCTGTCCACGCTGGGACACACCTCGAATCTGTATGCGACAGAACCCGCGATCGCGTTGGCCGAGCAGTTGCTCGCCCACCTCGGAACAGGCGCTACCGGACGAGTGTTCTTCTGCAACTCCGGCGCCGAGGCCAACGAGGCGGCCTTCAAGATCGCGCGGCTGACCGGCCGGCCCAACATCGTCGCGGCGGAGAAGGCCTTCCACGGACGGACGATGGGTGCTCTGGCACTGACCGGGCAGGCAGACAAGCGGATACCGTTCGAGCCGATGCCTGCCGGTGTGCAGCACGTTCCCTACGGGGACGTGGCCGCACTCGAAGCCGCCGTCGATTCCGATACCGCCGCAGTGTTTCTCGAACCCATCATGGGTGAGGGCGGTGTGGTGGTTCCGCCCGAGGGATACCTCCTCGCTGCGCGCGAGATCACCGCGAAACACGGTGCACTGCTGGTGCTCGACGAGGTGCAGACCGGAATCGGTCGAACCGGGTGGTTCTACGCCCATCAGTCTGTCGGCATCGTGCCCGACGTCATCACGCTCGCGAAGGGCCTGGGCGGTGGCCTTCCCATCGGTGCGTGCATCGGTATCGGAGCCGCGGGGGAACTGCTGCATCCGGGTAAGCACGGCACCACTTTCGGTGGTAATCCCGTGTGTGCCGCTGCCGCGCTTGCGGTGTTGCGCACCATCGCCGACGAGGATCTCCTCTCCCGTGCCGACAGCATCGGCAAGACCATCGCTCACTCCATCGAGGCCCTCGAACACCCTCTCGTCAGCCATGTCCGGGGATCGGGGCTCCTTCTGGGAGTTGTGCTCACCGCTGCGATCGCGCCGGCAGCAGAAGCGGCCGCGCGCGACGCAGGCTTTCTTCTCAATGCCGCGCAGCCGGACGTGCTCCGACTCGCACCACCACTGATCATCACCGAAGAGCAAGCCGCGTCGTTCGTGACGGCATTACCGGCAATTCTCGACGCAGCACAGGAGGCTCATCAGCCATGACCGTTCAGCACTTTCTCCGCGACGACGACGTCACCCCACAGCAGCAGGGCGAGATCCTCGCTCTGGCAGCCGAACTCAAGCGCGCACCGTTCTCGAAGCGCCCGCTCGAGGGTCCGAAGGGTATCGGCGTCATCTTCGAGAAGAACTCCACCCGTACTCGCTTCTCCTTCGAGCTGGGCATCGCGCAACTGGGCGGGCATGCCGTCGTGGTCACCGGAAGCGATACCCAACTCGGTCGCGAAGAGACGCTGCAGGACACCGGCCGGGTGCTCTCGCGCTACGTCGAGGCAGTCGTGTGGCGGACTTTCGGGCAGAAGCGGCTCGAGCAGATGGCAACCGGCGCAACGATTCCCATCGTCAACGCCCTGTCGAACGAATTTCACCCGTGCCAGGTACTCGCCGATCTGCAGACCCTGATCGAGCACAAGGGGAACCTGAAGGGGCGCACGTTGGCCTATTTCGGTGACGGTGCCAACAACATGGCGCACTCGCTGCTCATCGGCGGGGTGACAGCAGGGCTGAACCTCAGGATCGCCGCACCCAAGGAATTCGCGCCGCTCGGGTATGTTCTCGACGCCGCCCGTGCGCGCGCCGAAGAAACCGGGGCCACCATCACCATCACCGAAGATCCAGACGAGGCCGCTGCCGGTGCCGATGCGCTGGTCACCGATACCTGGACGTCGATGGGCCAGGAGAACGACGGTCTCGATCGTGTCGCTCCGTTCCGGCCGTATCGAATCGACTCCGATCTCCTGTCCAAGGCCCAGTCCGACGCTGTGGTGCTGCACTGCCTCCCCGCACATCGGGGCGAGGAGATCACCGACGAGGTTCTCGACGGTCCACAGAGCGTCGTGTGGGACGAGGCGGAGAACCGTCTGCACGCGCAGAAAGCTCTGCTGGTCTGGCTGCTCGAACAGGCCCGGCGACCATGAGCGAGGACGTCAGTGCGATGCCGTTGACCGCGTCGACCCGGGCAGGCAGGCAGGCGCGGATCATCGCGTTGCTGGCCACGCATCAGGTACGCAGTCAACCGCAGCTGGCGTCGTTGCTCGCAGCCGAGGGGATCGACACCACTCAGGCCACACTCTCGCGGGATCTCGAGGAATTGGGTGCGGTGAAACTGCGCGCTCCGGACGGCGGAGTGGGCGTGTACGTCGTGCCCGAGGACGGTAGCCCGGTCCGCGGGGTGTCCGGCGGCACCGACCGCCTCCTGAAGTTGCTGGGGGAGTTGTTGGTGTCCACCGATCACAGCGGTAACCAGGCCGTGCTCCGAACACCGCCCGGCGCGGCGCACTACCTGGCCAGCGCTCTGGATCGTGCTGCGATGCCCGAGATAGTCGGGACCATTGCAGGTGACGACACGATTCTGTTGATAGCCCGCGAGCCACATACCGGTGGCGAGGTCGCGGACAAGATCGAGAAGCTTGCTCGACGCGGAAACTGAGATCCAGTTTCCCATCATGCGCACCAAGAACAACGAAGGAGCTTGAACACCATGGCCGAACGCGTCATCCTCGCCTATTCCGGCGGACTCGACACCTCCGTCGCCATCAGCTGGATCGGGAGGGAGACCGGCAAGGAGGTCGTCGCTGTCGCCATCGATCTCGGTCAGGGCGGGGAGGACATGGACGTCGTGCGTCAGCGTGCACTCGATTGCGGCGCAGTCGAATCCGTTGTTGTCGATGCTCGGGACGAGTTCGCGGAGGAGTACTGCCTGCCGACGGTGCAGTCCAATGCGCTGTACATGGATCGGTACCCGCTGGTGTCGGCCATCAGCCGTCCGTTGATCGTCAAGCACCTCGTGGAGAACGCGCGGGCGCACGGCGGAACCGTTGTCGCACACGGGTGCACAGGTAAGGGCAACGATCAGGTTCGGTTCGAGGTCGGCTTCAACACTCTCGCCCCCGAGCTCGAGGTGCTGGCGCCGGTCCGCGACTATGCGTGGACCCGAGAGAAGGCGATCAAGTTTGCGGAAGAGAACGACATCCCGATCAACGTGACCACCAAGTCGCCGTTCTCGATCGACCAGAACGTCTGGGGCCGTGCGGTCGAAACCGGATTCCTCGAAGATCTGTGGAACGCGCCGACCAAGGACGTCTACGACTACACCGAGGATCCGACGGTCAACTTCCAGGCCCCGGACGAACTGATCGTCTCCTTCGACAAAGGTCGTCCCGTCGCGATCGACGGCCGTCCGGTTTCGGTACTCGAAGCGATCCAAGAGCTCAACACTCGCGCGGGCGCGCAGGGTGTCGGCCGCCTCGATGTCGTCGAGGATCGACTCGTCGGCATCAAGAGTCGTGAGATCTACGAGGCACCGGGAGCCATGGTGCTCATCCGCGCGCACGAGGAGCTCGAGCATGTGACCCTCGAGCGCGAACTGGGCCGCTACAAGCGCCACACCGATCAGAAGTGGGCCGAGCTGGTGTACGACGGATTGTGGTACTCGCCGCTCAAGGGCGCTCTCGACACGTTCGTCCAGCACACGCAGGAGCACGTGTCCGGCGACATCCGTCTGGTCCTGCATGCAGGAGGCATCATCGTCAACGGGCGTCGTAGTGGCGAGTCGCTGTACGACTTCAATCTCGCGACCTACGACGAGGGCGACACGTTCGACCAGTCCGCGGCCAAGGGATTCGTTCAGCTGCACGGCCTGTCCTCGAAGATCGCAGCGAAGCGGGACCTGGGCCTGTGACAACTTCGGACAGCGCACACGGAACCAACGAAGGCTCGCTCTGGGGTGGCAGGTTCGCGTCCGGGCCGGCCGCGGCTATGGCGGCTCTGAGCAAGTCGACGCACTTCGACTGGGTACTTGCGCCCTACGACATCCGAGCATCGATGGCGCATGCGCGCGTGCTGAACGGTGCCGGACTGCTCACCCCACAGGATCTCGAGACCATGCTCGACGGTCTGCAACGCCTCGCAGACGATGTCGACTCGGGCGCTTTCGCAGCAGCGGAGACCGACGAAGACGTGCACGGTGCTCTCGAGCGCGGGCTCATCGACCGCGTCGGACCCGAGATCGGTGGCCGGCTGCGCGCAGGCCGATCGCGAAACGACCAGGTGGCGACGCTGTTCCGAATGTGGCTGCGCGACGCGGTTCGCCGGGTCTCCGTCGGCGTTCTCGATGTGGTCGATGCCCTGGCAACTCAGGCTGCGGCGCACCCGACGGCGGTCATGCCGGGCAAGACTCATTCGCAGGCAGCCCAGCCGGTGCTGCTCGCGCATCATCTGTTGGCGCACACTCATCCGCTGTTGCGGGACGTGCAGAGGTTTGCCGACTTCGACAAGCGAGCGGCGGTGTCGCCCTACGGTTCCGGTGCGCTCGCCGGTTCGTCTCTGGGCCTGAGTCCGGAGAAGATCGCGGCCGAGCTCGGGTTCGAGTCGTCCGCCGAGAACTCGATCGACGCCACGTCCTCGCGTGACTTCGCTGCGGAGGCCGCATTCGTGCTGGCGATGACGGCGGTGGATCTGTCTCGTTTCGCCGAGGAGGTCATCTCGTGGAGCACCCCCGAATACGGATACGTGACCTTGGCCGACGCATGGTCGACGGGCAGCTCCATCATGCCGCAGAAGAAGAATCCCGACGTTGCCGAACTGACCCGCGGAAAGACCGGCCGTTTGATCGGAAACCTGACCGGCCTGCTGGCCACGTTGAAGGCGCAGCCCCTGGCCTACAACCGCGATCTTCAGGAAGACAAGGAGCCGGTGTTCGATTCGGTGGCGCAACTCGAGCTGTTGCTCCCGGCGCTCACCGGATTGACGGCGACGCTCGAGTTCCACACCGAACGCATGGCCGAGTTGGCACCGGCCGGATTCACGCTGGCCACCGACATCGCCGAATGGATGGTGCGGCAGGGTATTGCCTTCCGCGTTGCCCACGAGGCGGCTGGAGCGTGCGTCCGGGCGGCGGAAGCGCGGGGCGTGGGTCTGGTCGATCTGACCGATGACGAGCTGGCCGCGATCGATCCAGCACTGACTCCGAATGTTCGCGAGGTGCTGACGGTAGAGGGTTCCATTTCGTCGCGTGATGCTCGCGGCGGCACTGCCGCGGTGCAGGTGGCGCATCAGCTCGGTGGTGTGCGGGCGAGCGCTTCGACGCTTCGTGCGTGGGCCGAGGAACCGGTGTTGCAACACTAGGCGAGCAAGGGACATCCACGCCGGTTCCGTTGAATGTGATGTGAGAAGCTTTCGTCACGTGAAGACCGATGCCGGTCGTTCCGTCGGGGCCGAACGCAGGAGTGTAGTTGTGGGACTGAATGCAGACGCCGTACGTGGTCCACTGCGCCGTGCCATCGCCACGGCCCAGAACGGTCTCGAGGTCATTCGTCTCGGTGGTCTCGAAACCGAGGTGGACCCGTCGCCGTTCCGGGTGATGGACCGGGAGCCCATGTATCGGTTGCGGCGATACTTCCCCGACGACGTGCCTGCGGATAGTCCTCCGGTGGTGCTCATTCCGCCGATGATGGTGTCCGCCGATGTCTACGACGTCACGACCGATCAGGGTGCAGCCGGGATTCTGCACGGGATGGGCCTGGATCCATGGGTGGTCGATTTCGGTTCGCCGGATACCGAAGAGGGTGGGTGGAGCCGTACTCTCGCCGATCACGTCGTGGCGATCAGTGAGGTCGTCGACAAGGTGCACGAGTACACCGGCCGAGACGTTCACCTCGGTGGCTACTCGCAGGGCGGGATGTTCTGCTACCAAGCTGCTGCCTATCGAGGGGGCCGAAACCTGGCCAGCCTCATCACGTTCGGAGCGCCGGTCGACACGCTGGCCGGGTTGCCGCTGGGAATTCCGGCCGGCGTTGCCACTCGGGGCGCAGAGTTTCTCGCCGACCACGTCTTCACCCGGCTGGCTGTCTCGGGATGGATGGCGCGGACGGGATTTCAGCTCCTCGATCCAGCGAAAACCGTCCGATCCCGCCTGGATTTCCTGCGGCAGTTGCACGACCGTGAAGCATTGTTGCCGCGCGAGCCGCAGCGACGCTTTCTGGCGATGGACGGGTGGGTGGCGTGGTCCGGCCCAGCCGTGGCGGAGCTGTTGAAGCAGTTCGTCGTGCACAACCGCATGATGACGGGCGGGTTCGTCATCAAGGACAGGTTGTTGACTCTGGCCGAACTGACGGTGCCGGTGCTGGCTTTCGTCGGCGAGGTCGACGACATCGGTCAGCCCTTGGCCGTACGCGGAATCCAGCGAGCGGCACCGCGCGCGCAGGTCTTCGAGACGACTTTGCGCGCAGGCCATTTCGGCCTCGTCGTCGGCAGTACGGCAGCTGCACAGACGTGGCCGACGACGGGCAACTGGATTCGGTGGCGTGAGGATCTCGGACCGAAGCCCGAGGCTGTCCGTGTGATGGAGCGCGAGGACCACGGAGATTCCGACAGCGGTGTGTCGATCACCAATCGTTTGATCCACACGGCGGCCTCGATTGCCGAGGTCGGCGTCGGCGTCGGCCGGGGGCTGGCATCGGCCGCGACCGGCGCGGTACGAGGCACCCGTGAAATTTCGTCCGAGGCCGTGCGGACGTTGCCTCGACTTGCGCGGCTCGGCCAGATGCAGCCGCACAGCCGAGTGTCGTTGGGGCGCTTGATCGCCGAGCAGGGGCGCAAGTCTCCGAACGGCGAGTGCTTCCTGTTCGATGACCGCGTGCACACCTACGACGCGGTCAACGTTCGTATCGACAATGTGGTGCGCGGTCTGATCAGTGTCGGGGTGCGGCCCGCGTCGCGCATCGGTGTTCTGATGGAGACCCGTCCCAGTGCGTTGGCCGCCATGGCGGCCCTGTCCCGAATCGGGGCGGTGCCTGTTCTGTTGCAGCCGGGCAGCGACCTGACTGCCGCACTCCGGACGGTCGACGTCGATACGGTGATCGCCGATCCCGAGAACGTAGCGGCCGCAGTACCGGTGACACCGAATGTTCTGGTACTCGGTGGTGGCGAGACCCGCCGACTCGAGATTCCGACGGGATACGAGGTGATCGATCTCGAGTCCATCGATCCCGACTCGGTGCGCTTACCTCAGTGGTACGAGCCCGATCCGGGCCGCGCTCGTGAACTGGCGATGATCCTGTTCACGACGACCGATCGTGGACTGGAACCCCGATACATCACCAATCACCGCTGGGCGCTCTCGGCATTCGGTACGGCGACCACGGCTGCGCTCGGTCCTGGCGATACCGTGTACTGCCTTGCGCCGCTGCACCATTCGGCTGGAATTCTGGTCACGATCGGGGGCGCGCTCGCGGGTGGGTCTCGGATTGCGCTCTCCCGCGGTCTCGACCCCGAGCGATTCAGCGAAGAGGTCTACCGCTACGGCGTGACCGTGGTCAGTTACACGTGGACGATGATGCGGCAGATTCTGGACGACGGTCGTTTCCCGGTCGATTCCGGCCACCCGGTTCGCCTGTTCATCGGTTCGGGCATGCCGGTCGGACTGTGGCGCCGCACGCTCGCTCGGTTCAGCCCGGCTCGGGTGCTCGAGTTCTACGCATCGACCGAGAACGACGTCATTCTTGCCAACGTTGCTGGATCGAAGATCGGTTCGAAAGGTCGCCCCCTGCCCGGCAGTGCCCGGGTTGCCCTTGCGGCCTACGACCCGATCACGGGCAGACTGGAAGAGGACGACGACGGTTTCGTTCGGCAGTGCCGTGACAACGAGATCGGGCTTCTCTTGGGTCGACCGAGTGGCGAGGGCGAGGCGACCAGCCATGTGATGCGTGGTGTTTTCGAGCCTACGGACGCGTGGATTCCCACCGAGAATCTGTTCCGACGCGATTCCGACGGAGATTACTGGTTGATCGACCGCAAGGACACCGTCGTACGGTCGTCGTGCGGTCCGGTCTACACCCAGCCCATCGTCGATGCTGTCGGCGATCTCGACCAGGTCGATTCGGCTGTGGTGTACGGCGTACACGTCACCGGAGATCGCCCGCGGTCGGTTCGTGCCGACGCTGCGGCCACCGAGGTCGCTGTCTGCGCCATCTCGTTGCAGCACGAAGCTGTGATCACCGCTCGTGCGTTGACGGACGCGCTCGGTGTGCTGCTCCCAGCCGAGCGTCCGGCGATCGTGCACGTGGTCTCCGAGATCCCGGTGGGCCGCGCGTACCGACCCAATGCGACGGCGCTGAAGGAAGCGGGCATCCCGACGCCCAGTGCTCGGTCGTGGTTTTACGACTCGGAGTCCAACAGCTACCGCCGTTTGACCAAAGCTGTTGTCGCCGAACACTTTGTGGGTAGGGGCGAGTCCGCCGAAAAGTCCTCCTAGGAGTCGAGCCTGCAGGAGCGGCTCGAAGATCAGGAGTGGAGCCTGCAGGGAAAGGCTCGTTCGGTAGCGTGGTCGAGTACATCACTCCGGCTCGATCGGAGCAGAACGAAGGACACTTGTGGCAATCGATTCGACACTGCTTTCCATTCTCGCGTGCCCGGTGGACAAGGGTTCGCTGTTGCTGGTCGAGGGCGAACTGCTCTACAACCCGCGACTGCGTCGCGCATATCCGATAGAGAACGGCATCCCGGTCCTGCTCGCCGACGACGCGCGTGATGTGGACGACGCCGAGCACGAGTCGATTCTGGCTCGGGCCACCTCGTAAAACTCCTGCTTGCTCGCGGGATCGAGCGGCGTAGTGACGAGTCCGATCCGGTCAGGGTGGCAGCGGTGAACTTCAGGTGTTCGCACAGAACCGGCTGAGGGACTACGACGACCGGCACGAACTGGACGGCTTCATTTTCGGTGCGAGCCAATGCGCCGTACTCCCGACAGGCCTGCAAGTTTCCATCGGATGCCGTAGTCATGGCCCCGTCGGCGCGTTGTCGTCGAGGGCGCAGCATCATGGGACGGGTGAACGTCGCTGACTTGGAAAGAGCAGGGCCGGACGACGCAGCCCAACGCATTCTCGGGGCAACCGTCCACGCAGGCGAAGTGTCTCTGCGCATCGTGGAAGTAGAGGCATACGGAGGTCCACTGGATGGTCCGTGGCCCGACCCGGCGGCGCACTCCTTTCGTGGTCAGACACCTCGTAACGAGGTGATGTTCGGGCCGGCGGGCCGGCTGTACGTGTACCTGAGTTACGGCATGCACCTATGCATGAACGTCAGCTGCGGTCCGGACGGGACGGCCGCCGCCGTGTTACTCCGTGCGGGTGAAGTCGTGGCCGGTCACGACATCGTCGACAGCAGGCGCGCCGGCCGCAGTCCACGGTCTGCGCGGGTGGAGGCCGGCTGGGCCCGCGGGCCGGGCAATCTCGGTCGAGCCTTGGGCGTCTCGCTGGCGGAGAACGGAACGGAACTGTTCGACGCCTCGTCCGCTGTCACCCTCCAGCTACTCCCGCGCCCGATGCCGGAGCAGGCTGTCGCGTCCGGCCCACGTGTCGGGGTGAGTCTGGCAGCTGACCGACCGTGGCGCTTCTGGATTCGTGGATCTTCGGCGGTATCGAGCTACAAACGCAGTCCCCGGGCCGCGGTGCCCGGTGGCCTGGAGGCCTGACCGACGGGTCGATGCGTCGATGCGGGAAGATCGACGTCGTGAGTGAGAACATCATCGACGAAATGACCTGGCGCGGACTGATCGCGCAGTCCACCGATGTGGACGCGCTGAGGAAGGCGACGTCCGAGGGTCCGATCACGCTGTATTCCGGTTTCGATCCGACCGGTCCGTCGCTGCACGCCGGGCACTTGGTGCCGTTGCTCGCTCTCAAGCGGTTTCAGCGGGCCGGACATCGGCCGATCATTCTCGCCGGCGGAGCGACGGGACTGATCGGTGACCCTCGCGACGTGGGGGAGCGGACCATGAATTCTCCCGAGGTCGTCACCGAGTGGGCAACGCGAATTCGAGGTCAGCTCGAGCGTTTCGTCGACTTGGACGACAGCCCCACGGGTGCGGTGGTGGTGAACAATCTGTCGTGGACGGGCGAGCTGTCCGCCATCGATTTTCTGCGCGATATCGGCAAGCATTTCTCGATCAACGTGATGCTCGCCCGCGAGACGGTCAAGAACAGGCTCGAGAGCGACGGAATGTCGTACACCGAGTTCAGTTACATGCTGTTGCAGGCCAACGACTACGTACAGCTTCGCCGTGAGTACGGCTGCAGTCTTCAGATCGGTGGCTCCGATCAGTGGGGCAACATCATTGCCGGTGTGGAACTGAACAGACGCCAGGATGCCGAGTCGGTCCACGCAATGACCGTTCCCCTGGTCACCTCTGCCGACGGTAAGAAGTTCGGCAAATCCACCGGTGGCGGCAGCCTGTGGCTCGACCCGGAGATGACGAGCCCGTATGCCTGGTACCAGTACTTCGTCAATACCGGTGACGCGGACGTCGTGAAGTACCTGCGTTGGTTCACATTCCTTTCGAAAGAGGAGTTGGCCGAACTCGAAGTCGCCACTTCGGAGCGTCCGCACGCGCGCGAAGCACAAAAACGTCTCGCCGCGGAAATGACCACCCTCGTACACGGGGAAGAGTCGACTCGATCGGTCGAACTCGCCAGTCAGGCACTTTTCGGACGTGCAGAACTGGCAGAACTCGACGAGAAGACTCTCGCCGCCGCGTTGCAGGAAGCATCTGTGGCCGACATCGAGGTCGGTGCTCCGAAGACCATCGTGGATCTGCTTGTCGCCACGGGACTGAGCGACAGCAAAGGCGCGGCTCGGCGTGCGGTCAAGGAGGGCGGCGCATCGGTCAACAACGTCAAGATTTCCGACGAGGACTGGACGCCCACCGCCGACGATCTTCTTCACGGACGGTGGCTGGTGGTTCGACGCGGAAAGCGGAACTTCGCCGGTGCGCGGGTCTCGAGCTAGCTTCGCTCGTTGTCAGTGGCCGGAGTCACATCCATGTAATTTGGTTTCTACGCCCGTCGGGTGGGTAGTCGACCAGTTGCGACCAGGCTGTTCACACGATTCGCGTGTGAACGACCTGGGGATTTGACGCGTTGTTATCCGGGGCGTAACTTTGTCCAGGTCAGAGCGACACGGACGCCAGCCCAGACCGCAAGGCCTGAGCGAAGCGGAGTTCGCTTTCGACGACATGGAGAGTGGAGCCGCAAGGTTCGACTTCCTTGGATGAGAAGCCAGTTTGACTGTGCTCGACCATCTGATCTAAACTGGAACGGTTGCCCCGGACATCTACGAGCATCTGCTCGATGGTGAATGGTGTGTGCGTGTTCTTTGAGAACTCAACAGTGTGTCGATGAATGTCAGTGC
>NZ_JCAJWY010000013.1:0-51348 GCF_059489205.1 Rhodococcoides sp. S146-33 | reverse complement strand
GTCCGTTCCCCGCGTTCACGCCGACTGTCTCACGATCAGCCTGGCAAAGAACGAACTTCGCGCGCGGATGGCAAACGCGCGCGCGTTTGCGAGGACCGAGGCGGGGAGTCGGGGCGGGGAGTTGGTAGGCGAGGGCTGGGCGGCGAGAAATGAGCCGCGCGAACCCACGTGACCCCCGTCACGAACCGGTCAGCCGGTCGGTCGGAAAAGAAATCGAAATTATTTTCGCGAAAGCGCATGCGCAAGCGCTTGTATGCGCTTTAAGCTCCTGCAATCGAGCGACGCGACCGCGTGGCTAGGGGACAAGGGAGTCCACATGTTCAATCACCGTCGGAAGTCTGCGCTGACGATCGGCACCGCGCTCATGGCCGGTTCGCTGGTCTTGGGCCTGACCGCCTGCAGCAGCTCGGACTCGGACAGCGTCAAGGTCGGACTCATCACCAAGACGGATTCCAACCCGTACTTCGTGAAGCTGCGCGAGGCCGCACAGGCGAAGGCGGATTCCAGCGGAGCCGAGCTGGTGGCTCTCGCCGGAGCATTCGACGGTGACAACGAAGGACAGGTCGCAGCTATCGAGAACCTGGTGGGACAGGGCGTGAAGGGAATTCTGATCACCCCGAACTCCTCGACCGGTGTGCTGGACGCGATCAAGAAGGCACGTGACGCCGGCGTTGTCGTCATCGCCCTCGACACCGCTACCGACCCCGAGGACGCGGTGGACGCGACGTTCGCGACCGACAACAAGGCGGCAGGCGTCAGCCAGGGTGAGTGGGTCAAGGGCACGCTGGGCACCACCGCGCCCCAGGTCATCATGCTCGACGGCACCGCAGGCGGCACCGTGGACACATTCCGTCACGACGGCTTCCTCGAAGGAATGGGTCTGACCGACAGCTCGTCGGAGATCGTCGGCCAGGAGAACACCAACGGAGACCAGACCAAGGCGCAGACGGCCATGGAGAACCTGCTGCAGCGCGCTCCGGGCGTCAACGCGCTCTACACGATCAACGAGCCCGCCGCGGCGGGTGCCTACCAGGCGATTCAGTCCGCAGGCCGCGCCGATCAGATCACCATCGGCTCCATCGACGGCAGCTGCACGGGCATCGCGAACGTCAAGTCCGGAATCATCGGCGCAACGGTGCTGCAGTTCCCGGCGAAGATGGCCGAGCAGGGCGTCGACGCGGTCGTGAAGTTCGCGCAGGACGGCACCAAGCCCAGCGGATTCAACGACACCGGCTCGCAGCTCGTCACCGACAAGCCGGTAGCCGGCATCGAATCCCAGGACACCGCGTGGGGCGAAGCGAATTGCTGGGGCTGATCGCGAACTACCGGCGAACCCAGGGATTTGATTCGTGAGTACCGATACCGCTGCGCCTCCCAAGGCACCGAGCCGGTTCAACGTGGGGACCATCCTGCGTGAACCGCTGCTCGGGCCACTGGCCGCGCTCGTCATTGCCATCATCGTGTTCAGCTCGATTTCGAGCTCGTTCCTCAACCCGCAGAACGTTTCTCTGATTCTGCAGCAGTCGGTGGTCGTCGGCATTCTCGCCGTCGGCCAGACTCTGATCATTCTCACGTCGGGTATCGATCTGTCCATCGGCGCGGTCGCGGTGATGGGCACCATCGTGATGGCACAGTCGGCCGGGGCGAACGGCCCGGTCGTGGCGTTGGGTTCGACGCTCGCCGTGTGCGTTGCGTTCGGTGCCATCAACGGCGGATTGGTGACGATGCTGAGGCTGCCGCCGTTCATCGTCACGCTCGGCACGTTCACGGCGATCCAAGCGGCCACCAGGCTGCTGGCCGGATCCGAGACCTATCAGGTTCCGAGCGGACCGCTGACACTGCTCGGCACCTCGTTCAAGATCGGTAGCTTCTCCACCACCTACGGCGTGGTGGTGATGCTGCTGGTGTACGCCGTGATGTGGTACGCCCTGTCCCAAACATCATGGGGTAGACATATTTACGCGGTCGGCGGCAGTCCGCAGGCCTCGGACCGCTCCGGCATCAAGTCCGGTCGGGTGCTGTTCTCGGTGTACATCGTCACTGGTGTCATCGCAGCGATCGCGGCATGGGCAGCGCTCGGACGGATCCCCAACGCCGACCCGAACGCATACCAGAACGCGAACCTCGAAACGATCACCGCGGTCGTGATCGGCGGAACCAGCCTGTTCGGTGGTCGAGGCACCGTGATCGGGACTCTCATCGGAACCCTGATCGTCGGTGTGCTGCGCAACGGGCTCACCCAGGCCGGCGTCGACAGCCTGTACCAGAACGTCGCGACCGGAATTCTTGTCATCGTTGCGGTGGCCGTCGATCAATTCGCACGTAGGAGGTCACAGTGAGTGCCAACCTCGCTCTGGAAGCGCGTGGTCTGGTCAAGACCTACGGCAGCGTGACGGCAATCAACGGTGCGGATTTCGAGCTGCGCGCCGGTGAGGTGCTGGCGGTGATCGGCGACAACGGTGCCGGAAAGTCCAGTCTCATCAAGGCTTTGGCCGGAGCGGTCATTCCGGATTCGGGCGAGATTCTGATGAACGGCTCGCCGGTGTCGTTCAAGAACACGCGCGACGCACGAGCGGCCGGCATCGAGACGGTCTACCAGGACCTGGCCGTCATCCCGGCACTCGATATCGCGTCGAACGTCTATCTGGGCCGCGAGATCAAGCGTAAGGGCATCAGCGGCAGCATTTTTCGGCGTCTGGACATGCCGAGGATGCGTGAGGAGTCGTCGAAGCACCTGCAGGACCTGAAGATAGGTATCAAGTCGGTCAACCAGGCTGTCGAGACGCTCTCTGGCGGTCAGCGTCAGGGCGTGGCCGTTGCGCGGGCAGCAGCATTCGGACGCGGAGTGATCATCATGGACGAGCCGACGGCCGCACTCGGCGTTCGCGAATCGGGCATGGTGATCGACCTGA
This sequence comes from Rhodococcoides sp. S146-33, assembly GCF_059489205.1. Lineage (NCBI taxonomy): Bacteria > Bacillati > Actinomycetota > Actinomycetes > Mycobacteriales > Nocardiaceae > Rhodococcoides > Rhodococcoides sp. S146-33. Next base: position 48,436 of record NZ_JCAJWY010000013.1, on the reverse strand, counting down.
TACGAACCATTCGCGACCGCGGCATACCCGTGGTGCTCATCAGCCACGACATGCCGCACGTGTTCGAGGTGGCCGATCGGATTCACATCCACCGCCTCGGCAAGCGCGCGGGCGTCGTCGATCCGAAGAACCGCACCATGTCCGAGGTCGTTGCACTGATGACCGGTGCTGAGGAGCCGACCGACGATGAACGCGCCGGAGTCTGAAAACGATGCTCCGGTAGGAGTCTTCGTCGGACTGACGACACTCGACATCATCCATCGAGTGTCGTCCGCCCCGGCCCCGAACGAAAAGATCACGTCGAGCGCGCAGTTCGTCGCGGCAGGAGGTCCGGCCGCCAACGCGGCCATCACCTTCGCCGCGCTCGGCGGCTCGGCGGTGCTCGTCACCGCACTCGGCGACGAGCCGGTGGCCGAGCTGGTCAAAGCCGATCTGGCTGCGTACGGCGTCCGAGTGCTCGACGCGGCCCTCGGTACCAGTAGGTCGGTGCCGGTCTCGGCGGTGACGGTGATCGAATCGACCGGCGATCGGTCGGTCGTCTCGGCGGACGCCGTGCATTCCGAAGTTCCACCGCCGCAGGATCTCGAGACAGTAGTGGCCGGTGCCGATGTCGTTCTCGTCGACGGACATCACCCCCTGATCGCCCGCGCCGCCGCCGAACATGCGGCGGCGCGGGTTACCACCTTGGTCGTCGACGCCGGTCGGTGGAAGCCGGTGATGAGCGAGCTGATTCCACATGTCACAGACATGGTGTGCTCGGCGGACTTTCGCACCCCTGGCACCTCCGACACGGCCGGCACTGCAGCGGAACTCGTCGGAGCGGGCGTGCGTACGGTCGTCACCACTCACGGCAGTGAGCCCGTCGAATGGTGGTCCGACGGTTCGTCGGGTTCGGTCGATGTGGAGCCGGTGACAGCGGTCGATACAGTGGGTGCCGGAGATGCGTTCCACGGCGCGTATGCCTACTACTCGACGCAGTCGTGCTCCCTGGCCGAACGCATCGACAGTTCGGCTCGCGTTGCGGCACTGCGCTGCTCGATGATCGGGCCCAGGGCGTGGCTCGACGAACTTTCCGCTGACACACTTCACTACCCACGGACTCGGAAGCGACAACGGTGAGCACTGATCAGGATGTACAGAGAGCGACCCTCGGCGAGCTCGTGGAGCTGGCCGGGCAACTCGCCGTCGCCGGAGAACGGCGCATACTCGGCCTGACCGGCGCGCCCGGAGCGGGAAAGTCCACGGTGGCACAGCAACTCGTCGATGCGCTCGGGCCGGAGCTGGCGGTACTGGTTCCGATGGACGGATTCCACCTGGCCAACGAGGTGTTGATCGACCTGGGCCGGCTCGATCGTAAGGGTGCCCACGATACGTTCGACGACGGTGGATACGCGCGACTGATCGCGGCGATTCACGACCAGAAACCCGGTGATCCCATCGTCTACGCACCGAGGTTCAGGCGCGAGATCGAGGAGTCCATCGGTTCGGCGATCCCGGTTCCGTCGACTGTTCCGTTGGTGGTCACCGAGGGCAACTATCTGCTGATGGAGTCCGACGCGTGGCCTGCTGCACGGTCGATGATCGACGAGGTCTGGTTTCTCGCTCCGCACACACGGGTTCGGCACGAGCGCCTGGTTGCCCGGCACGAGGCTTACGGCAAGTCGCACGAGGACGCGGAGTTCTGGGCACTGGGCTCGGACGAGCGCAACGCCGAACTGATCGGATCGACCGCAGGCCGCGCCGACCGAATCCTGCGCCTGACGTGACGATTCGGCAGAGCCACGAGTCACGCCAGTACCGGGCCGACTGACATGCCCACGATGGACGATGTCGCCCGCATCGCCGGAGTATCGGTGTCGACGGTCTCGCACGTCCTCAACGGCACCCGAAACGTCAACCCGACCACCCGCCAGCGCGTCGACGCGGCAATTGTCGAGATCGGGTACCGACGCAACGTTGTTGCCCGCTCGCTCGCCGCGGGACGGACCAACACGGTAGGTCTCTCGATAGCGGCGTTGACCAACCCGTATTTCGGCAGCCTGGTGCACGCTGTCGAGCGACGACTGTCGGAGGCCGGATACGTGTTGATTCTCGGTGATTCGCACGACGAGCCGGTGTCCGAGCGGAGAGTGACCGATTCACTGTTGGACCGTCAGGTCGACGGGATGCTTCTCGCGCCGTCGGCCGGATCGGAGTCTTCGGCCATTCCGGAGATTGTGCGCAGTGGCACCCCGCTGGTCCTGATCGACCGCATGCTCGATCTTCCCTGCGATCAGGTGGGTCCGGAGAACGACGCATCGGCCTACGAACTCACTGCCCACCTTCTCGATGCGGGCCATCGGCGCATCGCCATCGTCCGCGGAATCGAGGGAATCTCCTCGACCACAGAACGATTCGATGGTTATGCTCGCGCGCTCGCCGATCGAGGGATCGAACTCGATCCTGCCTTGGTTCTCGACGGTCGGTCGAACGTGGAGGTGGCCGAGTCTGCTGTGCGAGAGCTGATGTCGAGTCCTTACCATCCATCGGCACTGGTGTCGATGAACAACTCGATGACCATCGGATCGTTGAAAGCAGTTCGTGGACTGGGTATGTCGATACCGGCCGACTTGGCGTTCGTCTGTTACGACGATTTCGAGTGGTCGGATCTGTTCGAGCCTCGCCTGACGGCTGCGGCACAGGATGTGCAGACGATCGGCAGAACCGCGGCCGATCTACTTCTCGGACGTATCGAGGGTCGCGACGACGCGCCCCGATCCATCCGTGTACCGACCACCTTCGCTCACCGAAATTCCTGTGGCTGCAGTTCGACACCAGCCCCATCCGAAAGATAGGACAGCTCATGCCCATTGCCAGTCCGGACCAGTACGCGGCCATGCTCGACCGTGCGAAGGAAGGCGGGTTCGCATACCCGTCGATCAATGTCACCGGCTCGCAGACGCTCAACGCAGCGCTGCAGGGGTTCGCCGAGGCCGAGAGCGACGGCATCATCCAGGTCTCCGTCGGCACCGCGCTGTATCTCTCCGGCAACGCCGTACAGAATCGCTTCGCCGGTTCCAAGGCGCTCGCCCAGTACGCCCACGAAGTGGCACAACACTATTCGATTTCGGTGGCGCTGCACACCGATCACTGCCCCGCCGAGAATCTGGACGACTGGGTGCGGCCGCTGCTGGCCGACGCGATCGACCGCCGTGGACGTGGACTCGACCCGCTGTACCAATCGCACATGTGGGACGGTTCGGCGGTGCCGCTCGACGAGAATCTGCGTGTCGCTCGGGAATTGCTCGATCTGTCGGTGCAGGCCAACACGATCCTCGAAATCGAGGTGGGCGTGATCGGCGGCGAGGAGGACGGAGTCTCACACGAGATCAACGAACAGTTGTACTCGACCGTCGACGATGCCCGGGCCACGATCGCCGCGCTCGGCGCGGGGGAGCGAGGTCGCTACATGACTGCCCTGACCTTCGGTAATGTGCACGGGGTCTACAACCCGGAATCGGTGCACCTACGGCCCGAGATTCTTGCCGAGATCCAGTCCGTCGTCGGAGCCGAGACCGGTAAGGAGAACCCGTTCGATCTGGTGTTCCACGGTGGATCGGGCTCCAGCGCAGAAGATATCGCCTCCGCAGTGGCAAGCGGAGTGATCAAGATGAACATCGACACCGACACCCAATACGCCTTCACCCGATCCATCGCGGGGCACATGTTGAGCAAGTACGACCAGGTCCTCAAGGTCGACGGCGAATACGGCAACAAGAAGGCCTACGACCCCCGATCGTGGGGCAAACCGGCCGAGACGGCGATGGCGGCGAGAGTGGTCGAGGCGACGCAGATGCTCGGTTCGGCAGGCCGCACGATGCGCTGAGAATTTTTTCTCGCGAACATGTCGAATTCTGCGGACCGGTTACGTCCCAGGGTCGAATGCAGAAAGAATGGCTGCATCCGACGCTAGGAGACATCATGGCCAAGTACCTCATGCTCAAGCACTACCGCGGAGCCCCCGAGCCTGCCGACTGGATCCCGATGGATCGGTGGACTCCGGCCGAGGTGCGCGACCACATCCAGTTCATGCAGGACTTCGCCGCCGAGTTGGAGAAGACCGGCGAATTCGTCGATGCGCAGGCTCTGGCCCCTGAGGGAACGTGGGTGCGCTCGGACGGGGAGGGAAAGCCTCCGGTCACCGACGGTCCGTTCGCGGAGACGAAGGACCTCATCGCAGGGTGGATGGTGATCGACGTCGACTCCTACGATCGTGCACTCGAGCTGGCCGGGCAGTTGTCGGCAGCGCCCGGCGCCGGTGGGAAGCCGATCGACGAGTGGCTCGAGTTGCGTCCGTTCATGGAGGCTCCTCCCACGATCGCCGACTGACGTTCATCATGGATCCCGGAGTGCTGCGGGCACTGACGCCCGCAGTGATCGGCGTCCTCGTCCATCGCGGAGCGGACTTCGCGTCGGCCGAGGACGCCGTCCAGGAGGCCCTGGTGCAGGCAACCTCGACGTGGGCTCTCTCGACCGGGTCAGCTGACGCGCCGGCCGACCCGAAGGGGTGGCTCGTCACCGTGGCCTGGCGAAAATTTCTCGATGCACAGCGCTCGGAGAAGGCGCGTCGGGATCGTGAGGATCGACTGGCGGCGCAGCCGGAACCGGAGTTCGTGGGTGGCGTCGACGACACGCTGCAGTTGTTCTTCCTGTGTGCACATCCGACGCTGACGCCGACGGCAGCGGTGGCACTGACCCTGCGTGCCGTCGGTGGATTGACCACTCGGCAGATCGCGCAGGCGTATTTGGTGCCCGAAAAGACCATGGCACAGCGCATCAGCCGAGCAAAACGTGCGGTGCGTGATGTGCGCTTCGATGCGCCGGGCGATCCGATCACGGTACGGCGGGTGCTGTATCTCGTGTTCAACGAGGGGTACACCGGAGATGTCGACCTCGCGGCGGAGGCGATCCGGTTGGCTCGGCAGCTGTCGACGCTGTCCGACGACGAGGAGACGGCGGGTCTGGTGGCGCTGATGGTGCTGCACCACGCGCGCCGTTCGGCAAGAACCGGATCCGACGGACAGCTCGTGCCTTTGGCCGAACAGGACCGATCCCGTTGGGACACAGCCCTGATCGCGGAGGGCGTGCAGATTCTTCAGGCGGCGCTGGCCCGCGATCGGTTGGGAGAGTTTCAGGCTCAGGCGGCGATCGCTGCCCTGCACGCCGACGCGATGCGAGTCGAGGAGACGGACTGGGTGCAGATAGTCGAGTGGTACGACGAGTTGCTCGCACTCACCGGCAGCCCCGTCGTGCAGCTCAATCGCGCGGTGGCCGTCGGGGAGGCCGACGGCCCCGCCGCGGGGCTCGCGGCCTTGGCCGAGGTCGATTCCACGGTCCCGAGGCACACTGCGGCGGCCGCGCATCTGCACGAGAAGGCGGGTGACCTCACGCAGGCCGCAGAGCTGTACGCCCGAGCGGCACAGTCGGCTTCCTCGCTTCCCGAGCGGCACCATCTGACGCTGCAGGCGGCTCGGATCCGTGCTCGGAATCCGTGACGGCCTCGAGCAAGCGTACGAACCGATCGGTTTCGTAATCTGATCGTTAGCGGTAGAAAGTGGAATCCGTGCGACCCTCGTATGGTGCTGATGTTGCCAGTGGGACTGAAGAGAAAGAAGCGAACTCGATCCGGGGCGGTCGTGACGGCTGCCGTGCTGGGAGCGATGCTGCTGTCCGGAACAACGGCCCAGGCCCTGCCGGGAAACTCGGGATCGGCCGACGCGGCCGCGGGAGCCGTCGGGATCCATCAGGTGTCGGCAACCCGTGCAGTGCTGAACGTGTTCTCCCCGTCCATGAATCGCGTCATCTCCAACGAGGTTCTGCATTCGCCGGGGGGCGGACCCGCACCGAGCCTGATCCTGCTCAACGGTGCGCTCGGCAACGAGGACGGCGTGGGGTGGCTCAACAACTCCGGCGTCGAACAGTTCTTTCTCGACAAGAACGTCACGGTCGTAGCGCCCATCGGCGGCCGCTTCAGCTTCTATACCGATTGGCAGACAACCGATCCGGTACTGGGCAGGAACATGTGGCAGACCTACCTGACTCGCGAGCTTCCTGCCGCCGTCGACGCCGCGTACGGATCCAACGGTCGGCACGGAGTGGCAGGACTGTCGATGAGTGGTGGGCCTGCACTGGATCTGGCGATCCAGGCACCGGATGTGTTCGACGCCGCTGCGTCGTTCAGTGGATGCCCGGCACCATCGAATCCACTTGCTACCGCAGGTATCTCGACGATGATCGCCGGCGGCCTCAACAACCCGTTCAACATGTGGGGGTTGCCGGGAAGTCAGGGTTGGCGCGACCACGATCCGTCGCTCAACGTCGAACGACTGCGCGGAACAGCGGTGTACGTCAGCTCGTCCCGCGGACTTCCCGGACCGGTGGACCGGATCCCCGAGGGTGCGATTCCACCGTTCGGCGGGATGGCGGTCGAGGCGATGGTGAACTACTGCACGTCGATCTTCGTCGACGCGTTGCGCAGAGCCGATGTGCCGGCCACGATCTCCATGCGCGAGGAGGGCGCACACACGTGGCCGCTGTTCGAGGATCAGCTGCGCGAGGCCTGGTTCACCACGCTGGCACCGGCTCTGGGAACAAGGTGATTGGTACCGGACTCTCGCGGGTACGCGTCGATGGACAAGTATCGACGAAGGGACCACACCGACATGGCGAAAGACGACTTGCACAAGGGTGACAAGGTCGAATGGCAGACCCACGGGACCAAGACCGAGGGAACGGTGGTGGAGAAGATCACCTCCGAGACCGAAGCCGCAGGCAGAACCGTGAAGGCCTCGAAGGACGAACCTCAGTACCGGGTCGAGAGCGACAAGTCCGGCAAGGATGCAGTACACAAGCCGGAGTCGCTCGACAAGAAGGACTGAGCGACCACGAGGCGCAAACGCGCGCGCATTCGTCAAGTGCGCGCGGATTCGCGGCCTGTTTAGCGCGCGTCTGGCAAACGCGCGCGCGTTTGCGGATCTCGATGACGCACCACGGCCCCGCTCAGGCCTGAGGCACCGATCGTTCTGCGCCCCAACTTCGTTCGATGTAGCCGCGTATCCGATCGATGTCCTCGGCGGGGATTCTCTCCGGCTCCCCGTTCTCCAGCGGATCGGTGTGGAAGATGTACAAGCGTGAAGCGAACTGGTCGAACGGCAGCGAACCCTCGCCTGCGCGTTCGCCGTTGCCCGCCGTTCCCACGACGACGCCGTCGCCCCAGTCCTGCCCGCTGTCGTTGTTCGGGTTGAAGAAATAGACCCGCATGACGCCGTCGGGGTCGGTGGTCACGCGCAGAATGGTGATGGCGTGCCATCCGACATACCGTGCAGCACTGTCGGTTACGGCCACACCGGCAGGCTGCGGATGGATCAACGGCTGACGCCCGTTGTACTCCGGGTGGTACGCGGCGTAGAACTGCCGTAGGAATGCGTCCAGGTCGCTGATATTTCCGGTGGCCACGTCGACGTCGATGTGGAACTCGCGTGCCGACCACCACCCGTGGAACTCTGGGTTGACCCAACGATGCGGATCGCCGGGGCGATCGGCGCAGCGCCTGACCATCTCGGCGTAGATGCGATCGAGATGCGGAACCAGCAGCAGAGACACGGGGTCGAGGTCCACCGGATCGGACGTGGCGACGCCGCTGACACTGTCGGTCGACGAGATCGACTGGCCCTCGAAGTGCATGACGATCTCCTCATCACGCGCCGCCCACACCACCATCTGCAGCAGGTAGTCGGGATCGTTGTACGCCCACATCGACAGCGCCCGCGCCGACTGGCACGTCGGGTTGTCGCCCTGACCGACTCCGAGCGGTTGCCCGAGCATCGACAACAATCCACCCAGCAAGCGCGACTGCGGTGCCGGTACCGGACCGAACGTGGTGTTCAGCTTCTCCTGCACTGCCGGTGCGAGTTTCAGCGACATCTGCCGCCACAACGACGGCACGATCGGCGGCTGATGCAGAATTCCGCGATCGAGCAGCAGCGCCAATCCGTAGAGGCACTGCGCGGTTTCGGGGAACACCGTCTCCTCGATGAGGCGATGGACCAATTCCGGGTAGCGCGTCAGACACGTACGACCGGTATCGGACAGACCGAGTGCTTCGGGGAGAACGTACGAGTAGTGATCGACGAGGTACTGCGTCAACGTCGCGTGGTACGGCGAGACGAGTCCGGTGTCGTGCATCGCTCGCGCGAATCCGCGGGCCTCGAACTGCAATGCCTCGACGTCCATCGCCTCGAGGCGTGACCGATACACCTCGACGCCCGGATCCTCTCGGCACGCATCGGTGGTGCCGAACAAGGCTGTGATCAACCGATCCAGTCCCTGGCCCGACGTGCCGAGGTCGACGGTGGGGTCGTCACGATAGATTGCGATGCGGGTGACCATCGCCTTGATCGTGTCCACCTGGATCGGGCGCTGTCGCAGAATTCGCCAGATCTCCTCGACCAACTCGTCGAGCACACTGTCGTAGCCGATCTGCCCGGCCACGTACCCGAAAAGATCGCGAATCAGGTGTGCGGTACGGCCCAACCGAACTCGCTCCGACTCCGACGGAGGCGTGAACAGAACGTCGAGATTGACCGCGAGAACCTGCGACAGGAATCGTCGCGCATCCTCGGCCGAGACGGCCGCATGGTCGTACTCGCCCGCGACGATCGCGACCATCCGAAGTTCGCTGGTCGCCTCGAGGACGAAGGTGTCATCGTTGCCACTGCGCAGGCTCGGGCCCACGAACGCCGGTACGAGAATATCGGGCTGAGCCCAATCCGTACCGGCGAACAAGCCGGCCGTTTCCAGCGTCGCGGCGCGCTCCCGAATCGCATGACACCCGCCGGGCTGCAACAGAACTCGATGCAGCGCGTCGAGAACCCGCCGCACCTTGGTGTTCTTACTGAACTCGGGTGCACCGGCCAACGCCTCGGTGGCGTGGTCGAGTTGGGCCAGTCTCGACGCCAGAGCCTTGTCGACCGGTGCCTCATCGGCTCGTGCCGGCTCGCTCATCGTCTGCGTCGTGGGTTCGTGGTCGTTCCCGAGTTGCTGCTTCACACGTAGAAGTCCAGTTCTTCCTGATGTTTCAACAAGTCACGCATGACATAGGTATCCTCGCCGAAGAAGTACAGCAGGCCCCAGTGGGTGCCGAATGCCGTTCTCTTGGTGACGGTTTCCTCGATCGGTGCCGACAGATCGTTGGTCTCGTAGTAATCGTGCCCGCTCGTCTCCTCCGGAATTTGGAGCTGGCTGACGACACGGCGTCGTGGATAGACACCGAAACATCCGGCGACACCGGTTGCATCGACGACCTCCTTCGGGAAGAAGGCGTCGATCTCCTCCTCCGTGGTCTTCGGGTCGAACGCCAAGGCCAGGCCCTGGTAGGCGTTGAATCCGTAGGCTCGCTCGAGGAGCTCGAACACCTTGAAACCCGGTGGACGATAAGCCACTTCACCGAAGTACATTTCACCGTCGCTGGTGACGAAGTACTCGGGGTGAATGAATCCGAACTCGATGTCGAAGGTCTTGATCAGCTTCTCGATCTGCACCGTGATCTGCTCGCGATACTTCTCCAGCTCGGGTGTCGCAGGAACGAACACCGAGTATCCGAGGGTGACGTACTCCGAGATGTTGAGGAACTTGATCTTGCCGTTGTGAATCCATGCTTCGACGGCGAACTCCCAGCCGTCGAGGTGCGATTCCATCAGCGCCGGAAATTCCTCGTCGGGAATGGAGTCGACCTCGTCAGGGGTACGAATGACGCGGTGGCCGAGGCAACCGGCCTTGTCGAAGGCCTTGACATGGATCGGGTCGTTCGGATCGCCGTCGAGCTTGAGCAGCGTCTGGTTGACACGTTTGAGGAATCGAATGACGTCCTCACGGTCGTGGGCTTCTTCGAAGATGCCCACTCGAATGCCGCCGAGCTGAGCACGGCGCTTCATCAACGACTTGTCGCGCAACAACATTGCTTGACCGAACAGGCGTGGGTTGCCGAGCAACACCGAGTTGATGGCACCCGCCCACTCCACCGTCTCTTCGTACAACGGAATCGCGACATCGACACCCTTGTCCCGAAGGGTTTCGGCGATTTCCAGCGAGCGATCGTTGAGTCGCTCGAAGTTCCACGGGATGTAAGGAATATCGTGCTCGGTGCAGTACGCCTCGGCCCACTCCGGGGCAACGACGACGTAGCGCCGATCGAACTTGTCCAGTGCTTCCACCGCGGCCAAACTCCACCCCAGCAGGGCCACGTAACCCTTGTTCGGGTCTTTCTCCAGCCTGTCTGGCTGAGCCATGAAGTTCCTTCCCCTAGATGATTCATCGGTCGAGGTCCTTCGCTCCACCGTACAGAGGCGGTATCGGTCGATCGGCACCCCTGTATGCGACTGTCGATCGGGAACGCGCCGGACCCAGGTGTTCACTACCGGCCACGATCGACAGATTTCCGCCGATCGTGCACGATCGTGAACAACCAGGTGCGAGTCGCGCCACCGAGGAACGAGGAGCACGAGATGACGGTCGACAAAACCGGTGCCGAGGTCGAGATCACCCAGCAAGCAGACCGTTTCACGGTCTCGGTCGAGGGCGCGCAGGTCGGCTTCACCGAGTTCGTCGACGACGAGGATGCGCGGCGCATCTTCTTCCACACCGAGGTAGACGCGGCGTACGGCGGACGCGGTCTGGCAACGATTCTCGTGCAGCAGGCACTGGACGCCACCCGGGCCGACGCCAAGCGCATCGTTCCGATCTGCCCCTTGGTCGAGGCGTTCGTGGGTAAGCACTCGGAATTCGACGACATCGTCGAGCAGCCCACCGACGAGATCCGGCAATGGCTGGCCGACCAGCAGAATTGAGGCGGGAATAGCGTCCGGCACCGGTAGGTTGAGCTGTATTAGTAGTTGCAGAGTCAACTACCCAGCCGAAAGGGAAGCCATGCCCGCAGTGACGGTCGACAACATCCTCGCGTTGCCCCGAATCCCCATGCCCGACGCCACCGCCGTCCCCCGGCCGGTCCGGTCCGTCACGACGGCCCCGACCGGGTACGAAGGCGAGGGCTTTCCGGTTCGCCGCGCGTTTGCAGGACTGGACATGTCGGCCCTCGACCCGTTCATCCACATGGATCAGATGGGCGAGGTGAACTACGCGCCCGGTGAGCCCAAGGGCACGCCGTGGCATCCGCACCGTGGGTTCGAAACCGTGACCTACATGATCGACGGGATCATGGAGCACAAGGACTCTCACGGTGGCGGCGGCATCATCAGCGGTGGCGACACGCAATGGATGACGGCCGGTGGGGGAATTCTGCACATCGAGGCTCCGCCCGAGCACCTGGTGCTCTCCGGCGGGCTGTTTCACGGTGTTCAGCTCTGGGTCAATCTGCCGCGGGAGAACAAGATGGCGCACCCGCGGTATCAGGACATCACCGGTAGCAAGGTGGCGTTGGCGTCGAGTCCTGACGGCGGTGCGCTGGTGCGCGTCATCGCCGGTGAGATCGCCGGTATGCAGGGTCCCGGATCGACCTACACGCCGATTGCGCTCTCCCACAGCACCATTGCTCCAGGGGCTGCGCTGACGCTGCCGTGGAACCAGGACTTCAACGCCCTGGTCTACGTGCTCGCGGGCGAGGGCACCGTCGGTGCGGAGAAGCGCCCGATCCGGATGGGGCAGACGGCGTTGTTCGGCCGCGGCGACACCATCGAGATGGCCGCGTCGGCGGTGGGGGAGTCGCTCGAGGTGTTCGTTCTCGGTGGCAAGCCGATTCGGGAGCCCGTTGCCATGGCAGGCCCGTTCGTCATGAACACCAAGTCCGAAGTGCTGCAGGCCTTCGAGGACTACCAGGCCGGACGGCTGGGCGTTCCTGTCGAGTGATCGCAGGAGCCGTGCAACGATTCGGGGTATGACCGACGCCGAGCCCCGTATTCGCAGAACCCGGTTGTATCGCCGGTTGGTCACCCGTGCGGGTGGTCCGCTGCCGCCCGCACGGGCGGCAGCACGGTTGTCCGCCTACGTCTACGGAAACATCCTCATCCTCGCGGCGGTTGCGGCGTCGACGCCCGGCTCGATCGAACACGGAACAGCTGCGGTCCTGGTTCTGGCCACGGCCGGGACGACCTTTCTGGCGCACGTGTTCGCCGATTTCGTGGCCGGTAGTCAGATACCCGAGGCGCACGGAGACGCCACCGACGAGCAACGCAAGTTCAAGGCTTTCGAAGAGCTTCGCGATGCCGTCCCCATCCTGAGTTCCGGAACCGTCCCCGCGCTGATGCTGGCGCTCGGCTGGTTGTCGGTGCTCCCGGCGCAGTGGGCGGAACTGCTGGCCGGTGGTGTCATCGTGGTGCGCATCGCCACGATCCAGATGGTCACCGAGCGAATTCGCGGCAACCGGTTGACCTTCCGTGCATTTCTCGGTGGGCTGGCCACCGCAGCGGTTGCGGCACTGATCGTGTTGGCGAAGGTGTTTTTGGGGCACTAGCTCCCGAACTCGGCGTACAACTCGGGCAGGAAGCCGGCGAGGTGGTTCATCTCCTGTCCGCAGTGCAGCATCAGATCTCGGGCGAGATCGAGCCCGAGCACGAGGTCGGTCGGATCCACCGACGCTCCCCGTCGGACGGCGCACGCGGCCTGCTTCACGTCCGGTACGTGCAACCCGCGCAGGTTCAGGTGGAAGCGGCTGCGCATCTCGGCACCGCCGTCGACGGGTCTGACCTGATGGGCAAGCCACCCCAGATCCACCGGTGCGATAGAGCTTCCCACTCGGCCGAAGACGATCGTCTGATCCGAGGGCACGTCGAAGCCGTGCGCAATCGGATCACGAAACCCGATGCCCAGTTGCTGCAGTTTGGGACCGACGTACTCGTCCACGAACGTCGTGTTGCCGACGTATTTGGCCTTGTCGGGTATGTCGAGTGCCGTCCGATCTTCCGCCAGAGCGGCGTACAGGTGGGCATCGGGGTGCCACAGCTTGTAGCGGGCCGCTTCGGTGGAGTGCCATCCGAACCACCAGTCCCACATGGCCGCCGTCACCCGAGGCATCACCGTGCGTACCGCCACGAACGTCACCCCGTCGGTTCGCTGCCCGTACCCGGTCTCGACTCGGGAGTACCCGGTGGGGCCGAGATCGGTTGTGATCGAATCGAATCCGGGTACCGCGTCGGGTGAGAGCGGGGGTGCCGCATAGGCATCGGTCACCGCAGTCGGTGCCGGACTCGTTCGCTCTGCCATGTAACGGGCGTAGGGCCGATCTCGATCGGCGTCTCGATAGCCCGCGTAACGCTCACCGCAGTCGTCCGCAGATCCGACCGTCGGTGCTGCGGCCGCCCTCGACGCAGTCCCGAGGATGGTCGCGGTCACCGCCGCTGCGGCCCCCAGGACGACCTGACGCCGTGTCGGCTTTCGTGTCATGTGCTCCCCCATACTCAACTTCCGTTGAGGATATGGCGTGGTCTCCGGGAGTGTCAACGACCTGGCCAGTACACTGCGCGGTATGAGTCCTGCCACGCCCAAGGACGACGCATCCAGAGTGCGGCGGCGCGACGAGATCGCGACAGCCGCGATCGAAGTGCTGGCCACCAAAGGCTTTCGTGGGCTGACGCATCGGGCCGTGGACGAAGCGGCAGGACTCGGCCCGGGGTCGGTGAACTATCACGCGCCCACTCGAAGTCGCCTGCTGCACCTGGCATTGGGGCAACTGTTCGCCCGCGACTTCGAGATTGCCGGGGCGACGTTCGGAAGTCTGGTCGACGCCAAACCCCTCACGGTCGACGTCGTGGTGAGCCGAATCGTGGACTTCATCCAAGCGATGACGACGGGCGACGCAGCCAAACGGGTCATCGCCCGGAGCATCATGCTCGGCGAGGCTCAGCATGATCACGAGGTCAGAGAACTCTTCGACACTCAGCGCGGCGCATTCGTGACCTACACACAATGGATCGTCGCCTCGCTCGACTCCGAGGATCCGCAGGCGGAAGCAGAGACGCTGGTCGTCATGATCGAGGGTCTCATTCAGCGGCAGGTACTGATCGGATCACGCCTGCCCCGGTCTTTGGTGGAGCAGATGCTCCGCACAGTCGTAGCAACCTCACCGATCGTCGCGGATTAGCGGCGCAGGGGCGTCAGCCCAGCAGTGAATTGCGCTCGGTGTGGGTGAAGGTGAAGATCGTCGCACCGAAGCTGATCATTGCCGTGAGAAGCAGTACCTGCGGTCCGGTGATGACAACGCCGATGAAGGCGCCGACGACCCCACCCAGCGCGAACGAACCGAGAAGCGCTGTGTAGCTGAGCCAGTCGTAACGCGTTCCACCACCGAACCAATGGCGCTCGATACCTTGGCCGAGTTTGACCAACGTTCCGGTGACGTAGCTGAGGGGAATGTACGTCTCTTCTTTCTTCGTGAACGCGGTGTTGAGAGCGCCGAGTGCGAAGGCCACCAACAGAATCGGATAGAAGTTCACGTTCGCGGAAGACCAACCGGAGATCGCGATGTCGATCGTCCCTGCTGCCGCGAGTGCAATGGTGGTCAGCACCGTCGCTCCGTGCGGATGATTCGACCAGTAGCGCCGTCGGCAGATCGACGAGATCACCACACCCGCAAGAAACGACCCCATGAGGGCCAGCGCTGCCCACGGCGAAGCGCCCGGTGCAACCTCTTTGCCCTCCGGGTGTCCGAAGTGGCCGACGACCGCACGCTCGGTGTTCCCGGTCATGAACGTCACGAAGTAGCCGGCGGAATGCAGGAATGCCACTGCGCCCACCATTCCCGCGAGTCCGGACAGGATCCAGGACAGACGAGCTTCGGCACCGACGGCTGTGTCGCGGCTGATCGACAGGGGTGAGGTCATGACTCGATTGTCCGGACCTCAGGCGAGGCGGCAACTCTTTGAGTCGTCGGTCACATAACCGACGCGTTCTCCGCATTCGCGATCATTCCCCGATGCATCACCCTGTTTCCCACCACGCCGCTGTGATCGGCCCGATGCATCACACATCGGTTGTCCCACATGACCAGATCACCGGGAGCCCATGCGTGCTGCAGTACGTTCTCCGCTCGAGTGGAGTGCTCGAAAAGGTACCGTATGGTCTCGCGCGTCTCCTCGGAGTTCATTCCGCTGATCGCGACACATCGGGCGGGTGCCGAGATAGCCAGGGCGGTGCGGCCGGACAGCGGATGGACTGCGAACAAGGGATGTTCGGCGGAGGAATCGGTGTCCGACGCCACCCCGGTCACCCGATGTGTCACCGTGCGTCCCGCCAGGTCCTCTTTCATTGCCGCAGGCAGCGTCTCGTACGCCGAGTACTGGTCGCTGAACTGGGTGCTGCCGCCGGCCGCCGGTACGGACACCGCTCGTAATGCCGTGTACGCGGGCGGATTCGGTACGTACGTCGTATCCACGTGGAACGTCGACTTCGGCGGCGTGGTGCGGCCGACGTTGCTCACGACGTTCAGGTCGGGAAATCCCGGGACCGGAGTCTCGCCCTCGGTGAACATCATCTCGCCGAACCGACGCAGAAACGCCAGGAAACGCTCGTCGTCCAGGGCCTGTTCTCGCAGGATCAGCACACCGTGTTCGGCCAGCTGCGTGCGTAATTCGTCCACCGATGCCGAGTCGAGGTCCAGACCGCGGATTTGAATTCCCAACGTCATGACGCCAACTCCTTGTTCGATAGTTCCGCGACCGACTTCGCGAACAAGCGGTCGATCGGGATGTCCGCTGCCGCAGCCATCACCGCGAGCACACTCGAAGGCGAGTACGAGCAGTAGAGACCGGCCTCGAGGAACCATGGTTCCCCGTCGGGGTCGATGCGAAAGTCGAACAGCCCGTAGTGCCGGCACCCCAGCGACCGATAGCACGATCGTGCTGCCGCCCAGACCTTCTCGGTGATCGGATCCGAGGAGTCGACTATCCATGCCTTGGTCTGCTGCTTCGCGACCAGGTACAGATCTCCGTCCTCGGTTCGATTCAACTTGTCGGCACTCGTCCGCACGGAGTCGACGGCGTACTCCTCCAGGGGCAGGCACACCAGCTCACCGTTCATCGCGATGATGCCGCACCGAACCTCGCGCCCGAGTGGAACATACGATTCGACCAGTGCAGCAGACGAATACGCCAGCGCGTCGTCGATTGCGGAGATCAACGAGTCGTCGTCTTCGACAAGCGTGACGCCCATCGAATTGTCGGAGTCGACGGGCTTGACGACGACAGGCAATTCGAGATCGACGGTCCCGCCACTGCGCACCACCATGCCGGCCGGGACGGCGACTCCGGCGGCGGCGACGACGGCACGGGCCAGTGCCTTGTCGGCCGTCATGGCCATGACGGCCGGTGTATTACCTACGTACGGCACATCCATCAGATCGAACAGGCTGCGGTAGGTCGTCATGCCGGGTAGGCAGAACATCTGCGGCACCATGACGTCGAAGTGCCACGTAGACATGACTTCCACTGCCTGAGCCAGGGGTACCTGCTGCGCCGCAGCCACACTGGCAGCGTCGATACCGTCGGGAAAACTCCACATCCCGCCGGGGGAGACGAACGCGATCACCAGCTGGTACGCAGGATCGTCACCGATCGCCTCGAGAAAGCCGCCTGCATACACCCGAGACAGATCGCAGTGGAACTCGTCCACCGAGGATCCTACGAGCACCAGCACCGACAGTGCCATCAGTCGCCTCCGTTCTCCACGAGCTTGCCGATGTTGAAGTCGATACGAGACCAGCCGCGGCGCGCGGCGAGATTGCGCAGCAGTAGCGACGGGATCTGCAGGTGGTGCACCAGCAGGTAGGGCAGCGGATCCCACCCCGTGAGGATGGCGTCCTTGCCTCGAAAGATGGTGCGCAGCCGTGATACTCGATTGCCCTCGGTGATCAGCCGCCACAGTTCGTGGTAGATCCAGTACGTCGGCCGGGCCGTCGGACGCGGCACGGTCATCGGATGACCGTCGTCGAGGTATGCGGCAGCCAGTTCGGGGTGGTCGTAGAACATGGTGATCGCCGAGTGGGTGCGCGGGTTGCATTCGATGGCGTAGATCTGGCCGTCTGCGGCGGACTCGATGAAGTCGAACGACAGCTGTCCGGTGGTGTCGAGTGAAGAGACGAATGTTTCTACCCAGCGCAGGATCTCGGGCTTGTCGACCATGGCGTAGTTGACCTGGAAGGCCGATGACACGCAGCATCCGTACACCTGCAGGCGACCCTCGCGCACAGTGCCGTGCGTGCAGTACTCCTGTCCGGCGATGAATTCCTGCAGAATCCACGGATCGTCCTCGGTGATGTGCAGGCTTCGGGCGAAGGAGGAGTTGCGCTCCGGCGTGTGCGCCGTCAACCGCGTCAGATCCATTCGGCCGACCGGGTTGTAGGAGATCCGCTTGAGGATGTACTCACGACCCGGCTCGAACTCGAACTCGTCGATCTGGGTCGGGTCGGTGATGCGTCTGAAGTCGGGCACCCGTAGCCCCAATGACGCTGCGTGCTCGGAGAAGCGGGACTTGTCGTCCACCATCCGCACGGTATCGGCGTCACCGTGAATCACCTCGCAGTGCGCGTCGAGAATTGCACGTGCGTCCGCATCGTGAATGCTCGCGGCCGGGCTGGCCACAGGCACGAAGACATCGACCCCCTCGCGGCGAACGATGTCCAGCAGAGCGTGCGCGTATCCCGGATCTCCCGGATCGGGTATGCAATGGAAGCGGTCGACGGCGCGAGAGAAGCGATGTCCGGTCCATCGGTACTTCGCGGATTCCACCAGGATCACTCGATGCCCGGCAAGATGAAAGGACCGTGCGAGTTGCAGGGCCTTGGTCATCTTTCCGCCGCTGATCAGAATGGTTCGCGGTGCAGGAGTTCGATGTGTGGCGGGCCTGGTACCGCGCACCGCGGCCACCCCCACCACCGCAAGGTCGATGGGGAGGGTGGCCGTCAGGCCGATCAGTGCTGCGACGGTACGGATCATGTGCGCCGGATCAGCGTCACGCCGTCGCGCAGTGGAATCAGAACCTGTTGCACACGAGGGTCGTTGGCGACGTAGTCGTTGAATTCGGCGATGGCCCGGCCGTTCTCGTTCGGCTGCGCCGCGTAGGGCTGCCCTTGCAGCAGGGTGTTGTCGACGGCGATCACGGCACCGTCGGAGAGCAGATCGCTCTCGAGCAGATACTCCACGTACTCGCGGTATCCAGTCTTGTCGGCGTCGATGAACACCAGGTCGAAGGTGCCGTCGAGCCGGCGAAGAGTGTCGAGCGCGGGACCTACCTGCACCGTGATGGCTGATCCTGCAGTCGACTCCGCGAAGCACGACTGCGCGAACTCGGCCACGTACGGGTCGACCTCGCACGCGACGACCTCGCCGCCGGCAGGCAGCGCCTCGGCCATAGCAAGCGCCGAGTACCCGGTGAACATACCGATCTCGAGCACCCGCGTAGCCCGGGTCATGTGTACGAGGAACGCCAGGAAGCATCCCTCCACATGGCCGGAGAGCATTTCCATCTCCAGGGGCCCGGAACCGGAGACCACGTCACGTGATCTCCAGTCCGCCGAGCGGGTCCGCGACGCCAACGTGGCCAATGCCGCAGATTCGGAGGTGGTGCAGGTATCGAGGTACGGGTCGAGTCCCGCCGCGAGATCGCGGGCCCGATGAACACGGGTGATCAGTGCGTCGGTCACCCCGGCGTCGGAATCGAGCAGCGCAGCTATCTCGCCGAGCTCGCGCGCCAGGATGGTCGTCGGGGTGACCGGTCGCGGCTGCGCCGTCACTGTGTCGGTGCGGTGAACATGTCCAGGCCCTCGCCGGCGCGGGGGAAGTCGAGGCAGATCTTCTTGTGCAATGTCAGCACATCCGCCAGCTCGTTCGCGTCGAGATCGTTGAGGAACGTGCAGGTGCCGATCGGGTCGGGTACTGCGGCGCGCAGAATGCCGTCGCGGGTCTTGAGGATCGATGCCGTTGCCTCGGAGAGCAATTCAGGGGTCAGATACGGGCTGTCGAGCGCCAGTCCGATGCTGCTCATGACGCCCAGCACCCGATCACGATCGGCAGTGGACAAATGGCCCCGCTGCTCGGCGACGGTCGTCGACAGTGCCATGTCGATGTTGATGGCGTGGCCGTGGAAGAACGGAGCGGGCGGCGTCAGCTCGAGCGTCGGGCTCCAGGTGTGGCCGAAGGCGATGACGCGATCGAGGTCGATCTCGTGGAGATTGGGGGCCTCGAGCTCGAGCATCGTCGCGATGGCCGAGTACGTCAATCGATCTGCCACCGAACGTAATTCGGGCGTCCCGTCGAGGTGGCCGAAGCGAGTACGAAGAAGTTCCGGGCCGTACTGCTCCAACATCTCGAAGATCTCCAGGTTGCCGACGACAGAGATCTTGATCAGCTCGGCCATACCGTTGCGCACCTGGTCCTCGGGCAGTGTGCCGAGGAACGAGAAGTCGAGCAGCACCTTCTGCGATGCGTGATACGCACCCAGGCGGTTCTTGTGCTTGCCGTAGTTCACGGCAACCTTGATCGACACGCTTGCGTCGATCAGGCCGATCAACGTCGTGGGAATCCGGATGTACGGGGTGTTGCGTCGGTAGCTGGCGCACGCGAAACCTGCTACGTCGGTGGTCAATCCACCACCGACCACCAGGACCGGCTCGGTGCGGACCAGGCCGTAGGCGTCGAATTCACCGACGATGCGCTCGAAGGTCTCGAGCGACTTCGCGGTTTCTCTGATCTGTACCGGAACCACGGTCAGCGTGATGTCGTGATAGTCGAAGTACGCGCGAATTCGGTCGCCGTAGATCTCGTGAACCGATTCGTCGACGACCATCAGCGCGCGTCCGTACGGTCGGTAACTGTCGGCCAATTCTGTGTTCTCGAGGGCGAAGACACCGTCGACGTAGATCAGGTCGTACTCGATTCGCTCGTATCCCTCGACACGAAATGACCTGTCCCCGGCAACGACCTGGGCCTGAAGATTGCTCACAATTACTCCTGGGTTTATGAAGGGTCAGGCCGAGATCAGAGCGCGGACGCGCTCGGGATCGAGGGTCTCGACGGTGTCGGTGGCCGAGCCGAAGTCGGTGCCTGCTGTGTTCTCGTTCGGGAATGCGACGCACGTGATGCCCGCTGCCGTGGCCGCCTGTACGCCGCCGGCATTGTCCTCGATGGCCACACTGTCGGATGCGTTCTCGCCCAACGTCTTCAATGCGAACTCGTAGGACGCGGGATCGGGCTTGCCCGAGTCGACCGAGGACGCGTCGACGATGACGTCGAACGAATCGGCGGTGAGCTCGGGGCTCAGGGCCGCCAGCAATGCGTCGATGTTGTCGCGGGATGTGGTGGTCACGAAGCCCACCTTCACGCCGTTCGCCTTCGCGGAGTCGATCGTATCGGCAACACCGGGGCGGGTCTTCACGTCGGATTCGCCGATCAGTCGTTGGAAGATCTCCGATTTGGTCGCGTGTACCGCGGCGGCGTCGACCTCGGTGCCCGTGTCGGACGCGTACTCGCTGATCCGGTCGGCACCACCGTTGGACCCGAGCATGGAACGGTAGTCCTCACGAGACCAGTTCCAGTTCAGATCGTGAGCTGCGAATGCCTCGTTGAACGAGCGACGTTGCAGTTCGGACGTGTCGACGAGCGTGCTGATCGAACCGAACAGAATTGCGGACATGAGTGCCTTTCGGAGCGAGAGACCTTGTACCAGTCAATGTCTCGCGCATGCGCGATGGGTGAGTTGGTTCGGGGGGTATGCCCCATCGGCACCGAACGGGAAACCTTCGAATTTTCTACGGTGTGGTGGGCGCTCCATGTCGATGCGTGGGTGCGGCCAGCGCCGTCGGTGTCGATCGTCCGCGCAGTGTGACCGTCGCACCTGTTGTCCAGTGCTTCCTCTCGTCCGCGGTTGCGTGCTCGAGCACGATCGAGGACGTGAGCACATCGGTGTCGGGGTCGTCCTTGGCGAGATCGGTGAGCCGGGCCGCCTGATTCACGGTGTCGCCGATGACGGTGTACTCGAAGCGCGATTCGGCTCCGATGTTGCCCGCGATGACCGGGCCGTACGTGACGCCGATGCCGATCTCGAAGCCGCCGTCGGAAGCGAGAGCGAGGGCCAGGGTGCGCGCGGTGCGGAGTGCTGCTGTGGCCGGATCGGGGTGATCGACCGGAGCGCCGAAGATCAGCAATGCGGCGTCACCCTCGAACTTGTTGACGAAGCCGCCGTGTCGTTCGCCGTGCTCTACCACCACCGCGAAGAACCGATTGAGAAGGTCGACCACAGCCTCCGCGGATTCTCGCTCGGCCATGGCCGTCGAACCCACCAGGTCGATGAACAGCACCGCGACCGTCCGGTTCTCGCCGCCGAGGCGGGGAGCACTCGCCAGTGCCCGTTGCGCCACATCGTGGCCCACGTGTCTGCCGAACAGAGAACGCAGTCGTTCGCGCTCGTCGAGACCGACCACCATCTTGTTGAACCCGTTCTGCAACCGGCCGATCTCGGACGCGTCGTAGACGTCGACGCGGGTGTCCGTCGCCCCGGCCTCGACGCGCTGCATGGCGCTACTGACCTGCTGTAGCGGGTCCGACACGGAACGACCGACCAGGAACATGCCGCCGAATCCGACGACCAGGGCGATCGCGGACAGCGACACCATCGCGGGAGACAGGTCGACGTCGGGCGGGATGACTGTGTCGATCAGTCTGCCGAGTCCGATGAGACCGAGACCCAGGATGGGGATGGCCGTGCTCAGTACCCAGATGAGGACCACGCGCAGCTTCACGCCGAGCGCAACCGTGTCGGTGACCTCGCTGACGTCCATCACCGCGGCGGTGATCGGTCGAAGCGTTCGTTCGGCGACCAGATAGCCCAACGAGCAGGTCGCCAACCCGCCGAAGCTCACGGCGATCGCGACGATGATCGACAATGCTGCGCCGGCCGACGCATTGACCGCGACGAATACGGCGACGCCGAGGGCCCACAACAGAACGTGAACACCGAGCTGACGTAGGGGCAATCGCACGACGGCGATCGCGGTGTCGTCCGAGGGCGTTCCGCCGCTGTGCAGCCACAGTACGAGCGGTTTCGCGACGCGCAGCCCGAGGGCGATCCCGATACCGATCGCGACCGGCAGATAGACGAAGAACGCGAGGTAGTTCCGATCCGACAGGATCTCTTCGGATCCGACCGGCAACGGCAGGATGAAGCGCGCCAACACGAACACGATGACCGCCCCGATGGCGTTGGCCGACACCATGCCCGCCGCGTACAGCCGCATCGGGGTGCGGCCGAGAGCGGACCGTAGAGCTGCGATCACCGGTGAATCTCCGTTCTGTGGTCGCTCGAACTCTAGGTGCCCGGAAAAAGAAATGGAGGAGATTCGGCACGAGTGACTATCTGTGTCGGCAAGTACCTGGTAATCTCCGTAACAGTTAATCACTCCTGTTCGACGATGAAAGGAACGACGGCGATGACCAGCACACTCTCCAGGAACGACGTTCTCGAGCCCGAGGATGTTTCGGCGCGTTTGCTCGACTCTGCCGCCCAGCTTTCGTACGACCCGGCCGAGGAGGTCGACTGGGAGGCCGATCTCGATCCCGCCCTCTACGGCCTCAATCCGGAGTGGAGCACCCTCTACGGCACGAAGCTGTGGGACGAGATGAGCGAGGAACAGCGCATCACGCTCACGCGTCACGAGGTCTGCTCGATCATGAGCACCGGCATCTGGTTCGAGATGATCCTGCAGCAGATGGTTCTTCGCGATCAGTACTGCAAGGACTCCTCCAACTCGGACTTCCAGTTCGCGCTCACCGAGATCGCCGACGAGTGCCGTCACTCGATCATGTTCGCCCGCGCGTGCCAGAAGATGGGCATCAAGGCCTACCTGCCGCGTCGATCGAGCATCGAACTCGGCCGTGGCTTCAAGGCTCTGGCGTCCGCAGAGGTGGCCTACGGCGGCATCCTCGTCGCCGAAGAAGTTCTCGACGTCATGCAGCGTGACTGGATGCGCGGCGAGAACGTGCTGCCGCTCGTGCGCACCACCAGCAAGATCCACGTCGTCGAGGAATCGCGGCACATGACGTTCGCCCGTGCGCAGATGCGTGAAGACATCGCGGGGAAGAGCCCGGCGCGCCGCAAGACCAGTGCTCTCGTCGTCGCTATCGCCGCTCGCCTGATCGTGTCCAACATGGTCAACAAAGAGGTGTACGCAGCCGCAGGCCTCGATGTCGACCGCGCGATGAAGGAAGCCAAGAACAACGCCCACCACCACACGATGATGCGCACCTCGAGCGAGCATCTGATGGCATTTCTTCTCGATTGCGGATTGATCACCAAGCCGGCCGAGATGATCTACCGTCGTCTGCACATGCTCTGACCACACTGTTCGAGAAAACACTGTTCGAGGCCGTGAAGGACATTCGATAACCCATGCCGTTCGCGATCACGCAGAACTGTTGCAACGACGCATCCTGCCTGTCGGTGTGCCCGGTCAACTGCATTCATCCGACGCCCGACGAGCCGGATTTCGGCAAGACCGAGCTGCTCTACATCGATCCGCGATCGTGCATCGACTGCGGGGCCTGCGCCGACGCGTGTCCGGTGGACGCGATCACGCGGGTGTCACGCCTGACACCGGACCAGCAGATCTACGCCGACATCAACGCCGACTACTACCGGGACAAGCCGGCGGTTGCGGAGTGGGGTGAACCGCGTTTTCCGGTGGCAACGGTCAACGAGCTGCCGCCGGTCAGCATTGCGATCGTCGGGACCGGGCCGGCCGCCTGCTACACGGCGCAAGCCCTGCTGCGCGTACCCGGAACCAGGATCACGTTCTACGACCGACTGCCGACGGCCGGCGGTCTCGCGCGCTACGGCGTCGCACCCGATCACCTCGGCACCCGACGTATCAGCGAGCACTTCCGGGGAATTTTCGCTCATCCACGCGTGACGATGAAGCTCGGCGTCGAGGTCGGTAAGGACGTCGATCACGTGGAGTTGGCTCGAAAGTTCGACTCCGTCGTCTATGCGGTCGGTGCCGACAAGGACCGAGCGCTCGACATTCCCGGCATAGATCTCGACAACTCCGTCAGCGCGCGCACCTTGGTCGGCTGGTACACCGGGCATCCCGATGTTCCCGCGGACGCCATCTCTCTCGCGGGCGTGGATCGAGTAACCATCATCGGAAACGGCAACGTCGCGCTGGATGCGGCCCGCATTCTCACCGCCGATCCCGATCGTCTGGACGGTACCGAGATCGCCCCGCACGCTCTGGCCGAACTGCGTCGACACCGCGTCACCGAGGTCGTTGTTCTCGCCCGTCGCGGCCCCGAGTTCGCGGCCTTCACCCGTTCCGAGTGCAAGGCATTGGTCGATCGCCCGGACGTCGACGTCGTGGTGGCCGGACCGGACGGAATTGTCGAGGCCATCGATCGACTTCCGCTCTCGTCCTCGGCCTCTGCGCTGGCAGGAGCTCAGCGCGTCGATCTCGGCTCTCGCGCGCCAGGGCGTCGCATCGTCTTCGCGTTCGGGCGCGCACCATCTGCCCTGCACGGCAGCGGCTCGGTGGAGTCCATCGAGGTCGGCGTCGGTGACGCCGCCGTCGGACCCGGAGTGGAGCCTGCGGAACGACCGATAAGACTGTCCACCGAGTTGGTACTGCTCGCCATCGGTTATCGCGGAACTCCGTCGCCGGGCGTCCCGTTCGACGACATCACCGGCACCATTCGCAACGACGGCGGCCGGATCACCGCTGCCGACGGCACTCCGGTTCCGGGTAGCTACGTGGTCGGCTGGGCAAAACGGGGTGCCACGGGCGGCATCGGCGACAACAAGATCGACGCCGAGGAGACGGCCGAGGCCTTGCTCGCCGACGTTCCCACTCGGGGCCCGGCGCGCCCGGTCGGCTGGTACGGCAAGGTGAGCGCCGCTCTCGGTGACCGAGTCTCGCGGGCCCGCTGACCGGCGGTAACTCCCCGTTCTGTTCACATTGTGTAGCAGTCTGATTCGAGTCTGCGCGATTCGTACGCACGGCGAGCTTCTCGGAGTTACCGTTGAGTATGGCTGAACGGGGGGCCAAGCCCCAGGTTTCTTTTGTAAGACGGACGATGCTGCGCGCAGTCCGATCATTGTTCAATCCGCTCCGGCCTGACGACTACTTGTCGATGATCAATCCGCTGTGGACCACTCGCGAACTTCGGGGGAAGGTCGAACGGGTGGTTCCCGAAGGTTCGGAAGCCGTCTCGGTGTACATCCGTCCCGGTTTCGAGTGGCAGGGCCACACGCCCGGGCAGTACGTCCGACTCGGAGTGCTGATCGACGGTCGGTACCACTGGCGGGCGTATTCGCTGACATCCGATCCCGATCCTGTGGACGGTCTGGTGAGCGTCAGCCCCAAGCTGGTGCCGTCGGGCACGGTCTCGCCGTATCTGGTGGGTGCCATCAGAACCGGCGACATCGTGCGCCTCAGCGAGGTGGAGGGTGAATTCACTCTGCCGAGCCCCGTACCGGACAAGATGGTGTTCATCAGCGCCGGCAGCGGCATCACACCGATCATCAGCATGTTGCGCGCCCTCGATCATCACGACCAGGTTCGTGACGTGGTTGTGGTCCACTCGGTGCACAATCGTGAACAGTTGATGTTCGCGGATACGCTCGAGGAATTGGAAGCCAAGCACGACGGGCTGACGGTGAAGCTCCGTATCACCAGTGACGAAGGTCGGATGAAGGCCTCGGAACTGGACGAATTGGTCCCGGATTGGCGTGAGCGAGAGTCGTTCTGCTCCGGTCCGGGCGAACATCTGGACGATCTGCGCTCTTACTGGAAGGACCAGGGAGAGTCGGATCGATTCCATTACGAAAGTTTCCAGCCCGTCATCGGCGGCGGAGACGATGCAGGCGAAGGCGGCGTCGTCAAGTTCCTGAACAGCAAGAAGGACGTCGAATGCGACGGTGGCACAACGATTCTCGCAGCAGGCGAGGAAGCCGGACTGGACTTGACCTTCGGTTGTCGCATCGGCATCTGTCATACCTGTGTAGGTACCCTGAAAAAGGGGCGTTTACGTGACCTACGTAACGGGGATATCTCCGAACCTACGGGGCAAGCGGTTCGGATCTGTGTCAACACTGCTGAGGGCGACATCGAAATCGAGCTCTGATCTTCACATCGAACAGGGGAATGTATGTCTATCGACGAAACCACCAGGCGAGTCACCCACACCGATGAGCCGGTGAACCCGCTGGCGCACCTGAGTGACGAGACCATCGCCGAACTCGCCAAGGAATTCGACGCCATCCACGACGAGGTGTACTCCAGCCTCGGCGAGAAGGACCGCAAGTACATCACCTCGGTGATTGCTGCACAGCGTCAGTTGCTGGTTGCCGGCCGCGTGCTGTTGCTCGGCTCCACCAGCAAGCCGGCCTGGCTCGCCGGCACCGCATGCCTCGGAATTGCCAAGATTCTCGAGAACATGGAGATCGGCCACAACGTCATGCACGGCCAGTGGGATTGGATGAACGATCCGGAAATCCACTCGTCGGTGTGGGACTGGGATACCGCGTCCACCGCCAACTCGTGGAAGCACTCCCACAACTACGTGCACCACACGTACACGAACATTCGCGGCAAGGACAAGGATCTCGGCTACGAGATCATGCGGATCGACCCACGTCAGAAGTGGAGTCCGGTCTACCTGGCCCAGCCGTTCTACAACGTGCTGTTGATGGCGTTCTTCGAGTGGGGCGTGGCCCTGCACGATCTCGACATCGAGGCTATCCGTCGTGGCGAGAAGCCGGTCAAGGATCTCGTCGAGGACCTCAAGGGCATCGGCGTCAAGGCACGCAAGCAGTTCGTGAAGGACTACATCGGTTGGCCCCTGATCAGTGCCGGTGCGTTCGCGTTGGCACAGCTGGCGTCGGGCGGTCGTCTGCCGGAAAGCAAGAGGTCTCGGTTGGCGTCCAAGCTGCGTGGGTCGGCTCGGTTCGGCAAGAACCGTAAGACCGCGGCGTTGCTGGATTCACGCCTCAGTGGTGTCGAGAGCACGTTCCTCTCGACGGTGGCCGCCAACTTCACCGCCAACATCATTCGCAACGTCTGGTCGAACGCAATCATCTTCTGTGGTCACTTCCCGGACCAGGCATACACCTTCAGCCAAGAAGAGGTCGAGAACGAGACCCGCGGCGGATGGTACGTCCGTCAGTTGGTCGGAGCCGCGAACATCGATGGTGGTCCACTGTTCCACCTGATGAGTGGCAACCTGAGCTACCAGGTGGAACACCACCTGTACCCGGACATGCCCAGCACTCGGTACTCGGACGTCGCGCCGAAGATCAAGGACATCTGCGAACGCTACGAGCTGCCGTACAACACCGGACCGTTCTTTCAGCAGTGGGGCATGGTCCAGCGGACCATCGCACGGCTGGCGTTCCCGGGCGGCAAGGTTCGGCCCAAGCCGGGCCCCTACCGTCCCGAGGAGAGCTGGCGTCGCAAGTTCGCCGAGGGTGCCACCAACGACAGCGAGGCGGCCAAGACTCGCGGTCGCGTTCCCGCCGGCCACCCAGCCGCAGGCCCGGAGCACAACTCCGGTGGCGTCGACGTTCAGCCGCCGCCCCGTGGCGACGACTGAGCTGAGTCGTAGTTCCAGCTGACAAGAACCGCGGCCACCCGACTTCCGGGTGGCCGCGGTTTTCTGTTTGTGTCGGGTTCACGCCATGTCGACATCCTTGGTCTCGATGAGCCTCTTGGTGCAGACCAGGCTCAATACCGACAGTAGAGCCAGCATGACTCCGATCGAGATGCTGCCGAACGCGGCCGTGAGCGGCGCGGCGAGCATGGGCGGAATCGCGCCGCCGAGAACACCGGCGAGGTTGTAGCCCAAACCTGCTCCGGTATAACGGAATCGAGTCTGGAACAGCTCCGGGAGGAGAGCGCCGGTCGGTCCGTACGCAACGCCGAAGATTGCGAGCGTCACGCACATACCGATGACGAACGCTTCCGGTGAGCCCGTGTCGAGCAAGGGAAACAGTGCGATCGACCACGGAACCGCGACGATGCACGCCGCCATGATCACTCGACGTCGGCCGACGCGATCGGAGTAGGTCGCCGAGAGCGCGATTGCGACTCCGAATATCACCGCCGCGCCGATCCCGGTGACCAGCACGAACGGGCGGTCGAACCCGAGGGTTTTGGTGCCGTAACTCGTCAGGTAGGCGGTCCCCATGTAGAAGAAGGCGAACAGTGACGCCAATGCGCCCGCAGCAGTGATGATTTCGCGCTTCTGGATACGCCACGCGTCGAAGATCGGCAGCTTGGTCGGTGCCGAGCTCGCCGGAGCGCTCTCCTCGGCGAGCTTGTTGGCCCGAAAGACCGGGGTCTCCTCGATCGCCAACCGCATGTAGAGACCGATGAGAACCAGAACGGCGCTGAGCAGGAACGGGATTCGCCAACCGTAGTTCAAGAACGTTTCGTTGGTATCGCCCAACAGCAGTCCCGTTGCGAGGAACGTGGCGCTCGAGAAGATGAAGGCTGCCGAGGGTCCCAGCTGGGGGAACATCGCATAGAAGCCGCGTTTACCGGGAGGTGCGTACTCGGCCGTGAGCAGCGTCGCGCCGGCCCATTCACCGCCGACGGCAAACCCCTGCCCGAATCTGAGCAGCACCAGGATGATCGGCGCGGCCATGCCGATGGTCTCGGCACCGGGCAGCAAACCGATGGCGAAGGTGGACACTCCCATCAACAGCAGCGTCGAGATCAACGTCTTCTTTCGGCCGATACGGTCGCCGAAGTGCCCGAACAGGACTGCGCCGACGGGCCTGGCGATGAACGCGACGGCGAATGTCGCGAACGAGGCCACGGTGCCGGCCGTGCTGCCGAGGGCTGGGAAGAAGATGGTCGGGAAGACCAAAGCGGCAGCGGTGCCGTAGATGAAGAAGTCGTAGAACTCGATCGTCGTGCCGATGCCACTGGCGACGGCGACCCGTCGAACACTGGTCCTGGTCTGCACCGGCGGTCGTGTCGGTGCAGACACACCCGGGTCGTCGGGTGAGACAGCGGTCATGGTTCCTCCGTTTTGTCGGGTATCGGGCGAATGTGCGATACCGAATGCGACGAACGGTAGTGACTCGGGTCACCCTGGGAATACCCCCGAAAGGGGGGGCTGGCGGCGGGCTGTCTCGGCGGCCGCGGTGCGGGAGTTCGACGGGCATTCCCACGATTGTCGCTACCTCAGGCGCACCTCAGGGTTCGCCGGTACCGTCTGATCCCAGGGGCGGCAATCGTGTGTCAGCGGTCGAGAATGCGGAGGTGATCGGCGTGTCCCTGGACCACAATCGGGATGTGTTCGACAGTGCCCGGGTGGCTGCGGAGTACGTGGAATACGCCGGCCCCACGGATGGCTTTCTCGATCGAGGGGAAGCGGCAGCGTTGGTCGCCGCGGCCTCGGTTGCTCGCGGAACTCCGGTGCTGGACGTCGGCGTCGGCAGTGGACGAACCACGGCCCTGCTCCGACTCGTGAGCGACCAGTATGTAGCGATCGACTACGCGCCCAACATGATCGATGCCTTCCGTCGCAATTTTCCGGACCTGCAGGCGCATGTGGCCGACGCCCGCAGTCTGACGTCTTTCGCCGACGGCGAATTCGGCCTGATCGTGTTCAGCAACAACGGAATCGACACCGTCACCCACGAGGAGCGTGGCCGAGTACTCGCAGAATTTTTCCGACTTCTGGCGAAGCCAGGGGTGCTGGTGTTCTCCACCCTGAACCGCAACGGCCCGTCGTTCGGGGAAAGCCCGTTCCAATTGAGTAGGCCGACAAAACGATTCAGTTTTTCGCCGAAGCGAGCTCTGACGGCCGTCGGGCGGAAGCTGCTCGATCCTGCCGGTGTAGTTCGCAGCGTCCGAAATTGGTTGTCGGCCAGATCCCGCGTCGACGATCGTGGATCATGGGCCGTTGCTCCACTCGCTGCCCACGACTTTGCGCCGTTCATGCACTTCACCACGGTGTCCGATGTGCGCTCGCTCGTGACGGACGCTGGGTTCACGATCGAGAAGATCTTTGCCGACGACGGCTCGATCGTGGCAGTCGATGCGGTGACGAGTTCGGCCGACAACTTCACGATCGTCGCGCGCAGATAAGCCGTCAGTTCAGCCGCTCGAGTGCCTCGGTCATCTTCTCCACGGTGTCCGGCGCGACCTTCGCCTCGAAGCCCGCCTTCAGGAACGGGCCGGCAACCTTTGCGGCACCGTTGAACTCGACCTGTGCGTGATAGTCGATCCGCGTCGATCGGCCGCCTTCCGCTGTCAGCGTGATGTCGTCGACGCTGGTGGCCGTCTTGTTCCGGCCCTCGAACACGATGTGATTCGGCTCGTCGGTGACCAAGGTGTAGGTCAACTCCGTGGTGATACCGAACAGCTTGGACACGTTGTGCCACTGCGTTCCGACGGCGACCGGCCCGTCCGAAATCTGGGTGCAGCTCTGAGTTCCGGGATCCCACGACGGTGCATTGGAAAAGTCGCGAAGAAACGCGGCTGCCTTGTCGATGGGAACAGCGGCGGTGAAGGTGCGGGTGACGTCGACCATGAGAGTTCTTTCCTGTCGTTCGGTGGGGTCAGTCTTCGAGTGGAACGCCGAGGTGTTCTGCGAGCCGGCGCATGGTGCCGACGATCTGGTCCTCGGTCACCCGTGGAAACCCGGCCATTTTCCGGAACTCGGGGTCGGTCACGCGCGACCAGTCGTACACCTGAGTCAGTGCGGTCCGGTCGTCGGCAATCTCTTCGAGTTCCCAGGACCACCGGGTGCCACGAGGTTCCATGCCTCGGCGATTGGGAATCCAACCGATGCGACGGTCCTGCTCGAACACGAACACGGTGTTCTCCATGACGTATTCACCCAGCTCGGGTTGATACATGTCCATCGCGAAGGTGTCGCCCACTGCGCTCAGCGGAGTCGGGTCGATCGCGCCCCGCAGCATTTCCGAGCCGTCGACCGCGGCCTGGACCTCGGGGTTGGCGAGCGCGGTGAACACGGAGGCTGGGGGAGCGTCGATCACGCGCCGGACGGTCAACTCGTCGGTCATGGAGCACGCCTCTCAGTTGTTCGTTCTGGCTGCGGAGTTACCCCCGTCCGCGTGGAAAGAAACTCCGATCGCCGTTTTTGCCTTGCAGTGGACACAACGACGAAACACGACCGCCACGTCGCATTCGTACAGTCGCCGGGTCGGACTCCGCACAATCCAGGTGCGGAGCAGCACCTTGTCAAGGGGTAGCCATGAGTGGAAATACCGTACGCCTGCAGGCGATCAAAGACGTCGAGGCGTATGTGCCGCCTGCGGTCAGCTTCGTCGGAGACGAGAAGCCGGGCGAGATCTTCGGCGAGAACGTCTTCAGCAAGGTCGTGATGCAGAAGCGTCTGCCCAAATCGGTCTTCAAGTCCGTGATGGCGACGATCGACAAGGGCAAGAAGCTCGATCCCATGGTCGCCGACGCAGTGGCGTCGGCGATGAAGGACTGGGCTTTGGAGAAGGGGGCGACGCACTACGCGCACGTCTTCTACCCGCTCACCGGCTTGACGGCCGAAAAGCACGACAGCTTCTTCGATCCCGTCGGTGACGGCAGTGCCCTCGCCGAATTCGCCGGCAAGACGTTGATCCAGGGTGAGCCCGACGCGTCGAGCTTCCCCAACGGCGGTCTGCGCAACACGTTCGAGGCTCGTGGGTACACCGGCTGGGACGTCACCAGCCCGGCGTACGTCCTCGAGAACCCGAACGGCAATACCCTGTGCATCCCGACGGTGTTCGTCTCGATGACAGGTGAGGCCCTCGACCACAAGACGCCCCTGCTGCGTTCGCAGCAGGCGATGGGCGGACACGCCGAGCGCATCCTGAAGCTGTTCGGACACGAGAACATCGAGAACATCGTCTCGTTCTGTGGTCCTGAGCAGGAGT
The DNA here is from genome assembly GCF_059489205.1 of Rhodococcoides sp. S146-33. Classification (NCBI taxonomy): domain Bacteria; kingdom Bacillati; phylum Actinomycetota; class Actinomycetes; order Mycobacteriales; family Nocardiaceae; genus Rhodococcoides; species Rhodococcoides sp. S146-33. The sequence continues at coordinate 16,507 of NZ_JCAJWY010000013.1, read as the reverse complement.
ATTTCCTCGTCGACCGGCACTTCTTCCTGGCCCGTCCGGACCTGCTCAACGCGGGCCGCACCCTGTTCGGCTCGAAGCCGCCCAAGGGCCAGGAATTCGACGACCACTACTTCGGAGCCATCCCCGAGCGCGTGCTCGGCTTCATGATGGACACCGAGCGGGAGCTGTTCAAGCTCGGAATCCCGGCCAAGACTCGGCACAACGAAGTCGCTCCCGGACAGTTCGAGATCGCGCCGATGTTCGAGCGCGGCAACATCGCAGCCGATCACCAGCAGCTGTTGATGACGACATTCAAGACGATCGCCAAGAAGCACGGTATGGAGTGTCTGTTCCACGAGAAGCCGTTCGAGGGCGTCAACGGCTCGGGCAAGCACGTCAACTTCTCCCTCGGCAACTCCGAGCTCGGATCGCTGCTGGTGCCCGGCGACAACCCGCACGACAACGCGCAGTTCCTGGTCTTCTGTGCCGCCGTCATTCGCGCGGTACACAAGTACGGTGGTCTGCTGCGCGCCTCGGTGGCGTCGGCGACCAACGATCATCGTCTCGGGGCCAACGAGGCTCCGCCCGCGATCATCTCGATCTTCCTCGGTGATCAGTTGGCCGACGTGTTCGATCAGATCGCCAAGGGTGCAGCGACGTCGTCGAAGGGCAAGGGCACCATGATGATCGGTGCCGACACCCTGCCCGTGCTGCCGACCGATCCCGGCGACCGCAACCGGACGAGCCCGTTCGCGTTCACCGGCAACCGGTTCGAGTTCCGTGCTCCCGGCTCGATGCAGACCGTCAACGGTCCGATGGTCACGATCAACACGATCATGGCCGAGGCGCTCGACTACATGGCGACCAACCTCGAGGCAGCCGTCGCCGACGGCACCGATTTCGACACCGCCGTGCAGAATCTGCTGACGGAGATCATCACCGAACACGGCGCGGTGGTGTTCAACGGTGACGGCTACTCCGACAACTGGCAGGTCGAGGCCGAAGCACGCGGACTGCCGAATCTGCGTACCACCCTCGATGCGTTGCCGGAGTTGATCTCCGAGTCGGCGATGGAACTGTTCGAGAAGTACAAGGTGTTCAACCACCGAGAGATGCACTCGCGCTACGAGATCGGGCTCGAACAGTATGCGCTGACGGTGTTCGTCGAAGCGCGGTTGACGCTGGAGATGGGTCAGACGTCCATCCTGCCCGCGGCGGTGCGCTATCAGACGGAGCTGGCGCAGAACGTGAGCGCGCTCAAGGGCGCAGGCGTCGAGGACGTGGACATGACGGCGCTGCAGGCGGTTTCGGCTCCACTGTCGGAGCTACGCGCAGCGTTGGCGACATTGAAGAGCGCACTGGAAGCCGACCCGGGTGGCGACGCGCTGGCCGAGGCCGAGCACGCCAAGGACGCCCTGCTGCCCGCCATGGCTGCCGTCCGTGCTGCGTCGGACACACTGGAGGCGATGGTGGCCGACGATCTTTGGCCGCTGCCGACGTACCAGGAAATGCTGTACATCCTGTAATTGCGTGAGCAATGTCTCGGATCGGAATAGCTTCATGGATCTCGATCGTTCGAGTGATCAGTGGCAAAGATTGTGCACGCACTCGTAAGGAGAGAGATCCATGAAGCTGTTTACCCCGTTGGCCCTCGGTGACTTGAAGCTCGACAACCGATTGGTGATGGCTCCGCTGACGCGGGTGCGTTCCGGCAAGGACGGGGTGCCCGGTCCGCTGGTGGTCGAGCACTACAAGCAGCGCGCATCCCTGGGTCTGATCGTCAGTGAAGGCACCTACCCGAGCCACGCGGGTCAGGGCTTCCCGGGCCAGCCCGGTCTGGTGACGGACGAGCAGATCGAGGGTTGGCGCAACGTTGCCGACGCGGTGCACGCCGATGGCGGACTCATCGTCGCGCAGGTGATGCATGCGGGCCGCGTCACCCATGAGGCGACCACGGGTGGCCACGAGGTTGTCGGACCCAGCGCCATCGCCATCGAGGGCGAGACTCACACGTACGAGGGCAAGAAGGCGTACCCCACCCCGCGCGCCCTACGCGAGGACGAGCTGCCCTCGGTGATCGCCGACTTCGTGCAGGCGTCGAAGAACGCGATCGCCGCCGGCATGGACGGCGTCGAGATTCACGGTGCCAACGGGTACCTGCTGCATGAATTCCTCTCGCCGGCATCGAACCAGCGGGACGACAAGTACGGCGGCTCGCCCGAGAACCGTGCGCGCTTCGTGGCCGAGGTGGTCGAGGCCGTGGTTGACGCTCTGGGAGCAGGCAAGGTGGGAATTCGCATCTCACCCGAGCACAACATTCAGGATGCCCTCGAGACGGACGCCGACGACGTGCGTGCCACCTACCGCGCATTGGTAGACCGAATCGCACCGTTGGGTCTGGCGTACCTCAGTGTGCTGCACAAGGATCCGGCCGGTGAGCTGGTGCAGGATCTGCGCGCAGCGTTCGGCGGTGCCGTATTGGTCAACAGCGGCTTCGGTGAGATCACCACCCGCGACGAGGCGCTCTCGCTCCTGGACGACGGAATCGGCGAGGCCATCGTCGTCGGACGTCCGGCAATCGCCAACCCCGACCTCGCCTACCGCTGGCGCGAGGATCTGCCGTTGAACGAGCCCGATCCGAGCACCTTCTACACCGACGGTGCCAAGGGCTACACGGACTACCCGGCGCTGCGGCACTGACGAACGCGCTGGACGTTTGCCCATCAGATATTCACGTGCCCACCGTCACAGGTGGGCACGTGAACAATCTGTGGGCGAACAGTTCGGTCGCTGCTAGAAATCCGCGGTCTTGCGGGCGCGGATCTTGCTGACGATCGAGAACACCACGGCGATGATCATCAGTGCGTACAGCACGATGGTGATGCCGCTGCTGACGAGGATCGACGGGTCGCCCTCGCTGACAGCCAGTGCGCGTCGAAGTGATTCCTCGGCGAGTGGGCCGAGGATCACCGCGATCAACACGGGGGCGAGCGGAATCTCGTAGCGCCGCATCATGAATCCGACGATGCCGAGCCCGAGCATGAAGATCAGGTCCACGATCGACGCACTCGATGCGTACACGCCGAGGGCGGCGAACACCGAGATTCCGGCGTAGAGGTAGTTCTTCGGGATCTTGAGTAGCTGTGCCCACAACGGTGCGAACGGCAGGTTGAGGATCAGCAACACGATCATCGCCACGAACAGGCTGGCCAGCAGGGCCCAGACGATGTCGCCGCTGCGCTCGAACAGCAGGGGCCCGGGCTGCATGCCGTACTGCTGAAAGGCCGCCAGCATGATCGCCGCGGTGGCCGACGTGGGTAGACCCAGAGCCAGCAAGGCACCCATTGCTGTTCCGGCCGTGGAGTTTCCGGCTGCCTCCGGTCCGGCGACGCCGCGAATGGCTCCCTTGCCGAACATGGGCTTGTCTCGCTTGCGATCGAGCCTGCGCTCGGTGCCGTACGCCAGGAAACTCGGCACTTCGGCACCGCCCGCGGGGATCACGCCGAACGGCACACCGAATGCCGTGCCGCGCATCCACGCCGGCAAGGCATCGCGGAATTCGGCCTTGCTCAACCAGGGGCGGCCCTGCGATTTGATCAGGGTGCGGTCCTCGGGCCGGCCGATCTTCGACGCGATGTGGATGACCTCACCGAGCGCGAGCATCGCGACGGTGATCACGACTATGTGGATGCCGTCGAACAGGGCCGGGACCTCGAAGGTGAAACGTAAAGCGCCCGAGGGGCCGTCGATTCCGATGACGGCGAGGGTGAGGCCGATGAGCAATGCGGTCAGGCCCTTGAGTGCCGAGTCGGAGACCACCGCCGAGGTGGCGATGAAGGCGAAGACTGCCAGTGCGAGGTATTCGGCCGGGCCGAAGTTGGTCGCCAACGACGCAAGCGTCGGGGCGAAGAACACCACCAAAGTGGTCGCAACAATGCCGCCGATGAAGGCACCGATGGCTGACGTTGCCAAAGCCTGTGGTGCTCTGCCGTTCTTGGCCATCCGGTGACCCTCGAACGTACCGGCGATGGCCGTGCTGTTGCCGGGGGTGTTCATCAGGATGCCGGAGATCGAATCGCCGAACAGGCCGCCGAAATACACTCCGGCGAACATGATCAACGCGGCAGTGGGGTCGAGGGTGAAGGTGACCGGCAGCAGTAGGGCCACCGCCATGGCAGAGCCGAGACCGGGCAGTACGCCCACGGCGGTGCCGAGCAGCGCGCCGACGAACACCCACACCAGGTTCATCGGTGTCAGCGCGGTGCCGAACCCGTCGAGAAGATTACTCAATGAATCCATCGAAAATTCAGCTCCGTCAGAAGATCTGGGCGAGGACGCCGCCGGGCAAGGTCAGGCCGAGGCCCGCGGAGAATGCGATCTGAATCGTGCTCGAGACCAGCAGTGCGACTGCCGCGTCGAACACGTAACGGCGACCGCCCAATCCGACCGACACACCCCAGAACAGCAGTGCGCCCGCGAGAACCCAGCCCAGCGGGTCGAGGAGGGCGATGAACACAGCCACCGATCCGACGGTGATGGACAGCGTGCGCCAATTGCTGACGGAACCGGTGTGCGGCTGTCCGTCGTCGTCGACGCCACGATCGATCTCGTCGGGTTTGACCAGCAGTTGAATGGTGACCAGTATGGCGACGACGAAGCATCCGCCGGCCAGGATGGCCGGAAATACCTGCGGGCCAGGGGAAGTGGCGGTCGGCGGAACTTCCATGGTGAGAGTTCCGTAGACCAGAAATACTCCCAGTGCGACGAGTAGTGCCGGAACGATCAGTCCACTGCGTCCCGTCCAGAACGATCGGGATGTGTCCGTGTCGGTAGTCGTTGTTGTCATACCAGCCCCAGCTCCTCGAGAAGTCCGGTGATGCGTGCCTGCTCGACCTCGAGGAATTCGCCGAATTCGTCTCCGGTCAGAACCGATTCCTTCCAGCGGTTGCGTTCGACCGCCGTCGCCCACTGCTCGGTCTCGACCATCTCGGAGACGATGTCGATCAGAGTCTGGCGATCCTCGTCGGAGATGCCCGGTGCCGCAACGATTCCTCGCCAGTTCACGAGGTCGACGTTGTAACCCTGTTCGATGAACGTGTCCACGTCGAAGCCCTCGAGCGGCTCGGGCGCGGCCACGGCGAGCGCACGCACGTTGCCGGCCTCGATCTGGTCCCGGAAGTCGTTGAACCCACTGACCGCGACGCCGACGGTGTTCGACAGCAGCGACGTCAGGACCTCGCCGCCACCGGAGTAGGCGATGTAATTGATTGCGGCCGGATCGATGTCGGCTTCCTGCGCCAATTGGCCCGCCACGATGTGGTCGATGCCGCCGAGCGAACCGCCGCCGATCGGCAGGCCACCGGGGTTCGCCCGCCAGGCCTCGATCATGTCCTCGAGATTCTGGATCGGCGAGTCTTTCGGTACGACGAACACCTCGAAGTCCTCGGCGAGTTTGGCGATCGGAACGGTGTCGGCGAGGGTGGTCTCGGAGTTGTTGATCGCGATGCCGCCCAGCATCACGGTGCCGGTGATCATGACGGTGGTGGGCTGACCGCTGAGGTTCTCGAGTTGGCTCAACCCGATGGTGCCGCCTGCCCCGGGAACGTTGACGACTTGGGCGTTGTTGACGATGCCATCGCTGCGCAGTGCTTGCTGCGATTCACGGGCGACGAGGTCCCAGCCACCGCCCGCGGCGGCCGGTGCAATCAACGTGAGCTTGGCGCGGGCGTCGGAGCCGCTGGCGCTGTTGGCGGCATCGATTCCCGCGACGGTCACCGCTCCCACCACCACCAGGGCTCCGGCCGTTCGTAGCAATGTGGGCGATATCGCCATCAGAGACCTTTCGTGTGGTGTGTCACAGCGTCAGGTTAGATACAGTTTGTCCGATTAGTCCAGTTCACAACGTCGAGGGCGATCTTCGATGGATTCGAGCAAGGGGAACGACCGTGTCTGTAGGCAGCGCAGTGGCAGTAGCGATGAGCAACACCCCCGAGGGGCAGGAAGCGCTGCGACGCGGTGCCGCGGAGGCCGAGCTGCGTCAGGCCGAGCTGATCGTATTGTCCGTGGTCGACCGCGATTCCGTGTCGGCGGAGGACCGCAGCGCGGCGCAGGCCGAGGTGGAGCGAGCTCTTCCGGGAAAGGCGACGACCGTACGGGTCGAGCCGGACGGTGGTGACCCGGCGGGTGCCCTGGTGGATCTCGTTGCCGACGTCGGTGCTGGCATGGTCGTCATCGGCTCGAAGCGTCGATCGGCCGTCGGCAAGTTTCTGATGGGCAGCACCGTCCAGCGAGTGTTGCTGGACTGCCCGGTTCCCGTCCTCGTCGTGAAGGCGCCCTGACAGTTCTCGGTCCGGTAGGATCGGACAAATCTCCCACCATACGACCCTGAGGAATCATGGACAGCGATAAACCCGGGCCGGACACGGCTCCCCGCACCACAGCTACCACGTGCGAGGCGGTGTCCGGCGAATGAGCGTTCTGCTCACTCTTCTGCTCGGCCTGCTCGTCGTTTTTCTCATCACCGTCGCGACCGGTTACTTCGTGGCCCAGGAATTCGCGTACATGACCGTCGACCGGTCTCGGCTCAAGGCACGCGCAGAGGCCGGCGACGCGGTCGCCGCTCGTACGTTGACCGTCACCAAACGCACGTCGTTCATGCTTTCCGGCGCGCAGCTGGGCATCACGGTCACCGGACTACTGGTCGGCTACGTCGCCGAACCCCTCATCGGGCAATCGTTCGGCGCAATCCTCGGCGGTATCGGAGTGCCGACGGCCGTCGGTGTCGGACTCGGTGCCGTTCTGGCGATCACGTTCGCAACGTTCGTACAGATGCTCTTCGGTGAACTGTTCCCGAAGAACTTCGCGATCGCTCGTCCGGAGCCGGTGGCGCGATGGCTCTCGCTGTCGACGACCATCTATCTCAAGCTCTTCGGCTGGCTGATCACGATCTTCGATCAGTCGTCGAACCTCCTGCTCAAAGCGCTGAAGATCGAGCCCGTGCACGATGTGGAACATTCGGCCAGTCCCCGCGACCTCGAGCACATCGTCTCTGACTCCCGCGAGACGGGCGACCTGCCCGACGAGCTGTCGACCCTGCTCGATCGCATTCTCGACTTTCCTACGCGCAACGTCGAGCACGCCATGATCCCGCGTTCACGAGCCGCCACCGTGCGCGACACCGACACGCTCGGTGAGGTGAAAGCGCTGATGGGTCAGGAGCATTCGCGTTATCCAGTGCTCGACGAGGACGACGGCATCGTCGGCGTGGTCCACCTGCACGACGTGCTTGCTTCCCCGCAGCCCGATTCGACGCCGATCTCCGGACTCACCCGTGACGCACTGATTCTGCCCGAAATGCAGAGTCTGCCCGACGCGATGCGCGAGCTGCGGGCAACACGGAACCAATTGGCCTGTGTCATAGACGAATACGGCGGCCTCACCGGCGTGATCACCATCGAGGATCTCGCGGAGGAGCTCGTCGGTGAAATCACCGACGAGCACGACGACGGTGTACTCGACCCGAGCCCGGTCAGCGCCGACGACGGCAGCTGGACGATGGCTGGCGAGGTGCACGTCGACGAGGTCGAGCGTGCGATCGGGGTGGATCTGCCCGACGGTGACTACGAGACCATCGCCGGATTCGCCATCGCGCACCACGGTTCGCTGCCCGACGTCGGTACCCGCATCGAAGTGGATCTGCCGCCGGACAACGCAGATCTGGCCAATGACGACGAGACGCCCATTCGATTCGTCACGATCGAGGTGCAGGAGATCGACAGTCACGTGCCGTCACTGCTCACCCTGACCATCGACGAGCGGGCAACCGAGCACGACGAGAATGCGGCCGAGTCCGACATTGCAGGAGCACACCGATGAGCAACCTCTGGGTCTTTCTGGCCGTCACCATCGGGCTCATCGCGGCAAGTGCGTTCTTCGTCGCAGTCGAGTTCGCTCTGCTCGCAGCCAAGCGGCATCGCCTCGAAGATGCTGCACCGAACTCGCGATCCGCTCGGGCCGCTCTGCGCAGCTCCTCGGAGCTGACGGTGCTACTCGCCGGTTCGCAGCTCGGCATCACCGTCTGCACGCTTGCACTCGGCGCGACCACCAAGCCGGCCGTGCACTACTGGCTCACACCGCTGTTCGAGCAAGTCGGCCTGCCGTACTGGTTTGCCGACGTCCTCGGATTCGTCTTGGCCCTGATCATCGTCACGTTCCTGCACTTGGTCGTCGGCGAAATGGCTCCTAAGTCCTGGGCCATCGCACATCCGGAGAAGTCGGCCACGATGCTCGCAATTCCGATGCGCGCGTTCATGTTCGTCACGCGTCCGGTGCTGACGGCGTTGAACAACATGGCGAACTGGTGCCTGCGCAAGGTGGGCGTCGAGCCGGCCGACACAGTGGGCACCGGTCAGAACGCGGACGATCTTCGTCAACTGGTGGAGCACTCCGTCAACGTCGGTGCACTCGACGCCAGCTACCAGGCTCAGATTTCGGGAGCGTTGGAACTGCAGGACCTCACGGTCGGTGACCTGGTTGCCGGTAGCGGCACGCCGACCTCGGTGTCGTCGTCGGCCTCGATCGACGACGTGCGGGAGGCGTCGCGGATCAGTGGACACCTGCGCATCCTTGTCAGCGACGGGGATGTTGTGAAAGGTGTTGTCCACGTTCGGGATACGTTGACCAATCCCGAGAACCTGGCCGAGATCACGCGTCCGGCCTACACGCTGGACTCCACTACTCCGGTCTACGTGGCGCTCGCGTCGATGCGTGAGACCCGGCACCATCTGGCGCTGGTAGTGGATGCATCGGTGGGGGTGGGTGACACCGCGCGGACAATCGGCGTGGTGACACTGTCGGATGTGCTGACGCGGTTGCTGCCCGAACCTGTCTGATTCGATACCGGCATTCGAACAAGATATCCCCGATCGGCCTGGACGGCCGATCGGGGATATCTCTGTCGTATCGAGCCCTGATACTCAGATCGGGGCGACGACCAACAGGTGTGCCCAGTACGACGCGACGTCGTGGCCGAGCTGGGGGAGCAGCACGTCGTAGAGCAGGTAGGACATCATTGCCGTCGAACTCCTTGTTCAGCGGGTCGTTGCCGACTCGCATACCGAGACTTGTAGGTCATTGAAACTGTAGATGACCCGGCCTTCGGTGGCATCCATAACGCTCACTCGCGTGCGTCGCTCGGGACGTGTCAGCCGATGCAGCCCTGCAGGGTGGTGAAACTGCCCGCGATTCCGGCGCCGTTGCACACTGCGCCTTCCGGGGTGAGCGTGATGGTCGAGCCCGGAGCGGCCACTGCGATGGAGAGCCCGAGGCCGGCGGCGGTGTTCTGCGCAATGGCACCGGGACCGAAGGCGATTGCCGCGGGCGCGCCGCCGAAACTGGCGTTGCTGACGGCGGTTCCGCCGTTGAGTCCGAGCGCCAGTGCCGCTGCATTGTTCATGGCCTCCGCCGAGCCCCAGCCCTCGAGGCCGAGTCCTGCGGCTGCGCTGGCGATGTCCGCAGAGCTGTCGCACTGCGAGCCTCCGACCAGTGCGGCGATATCGGCCCCTCCGGGCGCAGTGGTGCAGGCGACCGGTGCTGCCGATGCTGTGCCGGGCACGAGTGCCGCGAAGGTACAGGCGAATCCGAATGCTGCCGCTCCGCCGAGAATTCTCTTGGTGTGGAACATGGTGAATGCCTCCCGAGATCGATGCATCGGCACCGGTGCGCCGAGCGTGATGGTCGCTGGGCCGGTGTAGCTGGGGACCCGACTCCCTGACTCCGAGTCTCGACCTGCCGGGGCGCGGCGTGGGTTCGTCTACATCTCGAAAACGTCTCGGTAGAATAACGACGCGATAACGCACTGCCCACCCCCGTTGGGATCAATGCGCCTTTCAGTCGGTCAGAGTGCAAGGAAGCCACATTGATTCATCCCGGGGGTGGCTGGTGCCGAACGTCCCGTGACTGCGCGGACCTGATTTGCGTTGTCAGCGAGCGTCGTGCTCGGCGCGCGACTCGAGAACGGTCGGCATCGATCCCTCGATCAATTGGATGAGGTCGGTCAAGCGAGATCCGACCTCACGTCCGAGTGGGGTCAGGCTGTATTCGACCTTCGGCGGGATGGTTTCGAGAACGGTGCGGACCAGAAGGCCGTCACGCTCGAGAGTCTGCAGCGTCTGCGCGAGCATTCGTTCACTGACGCCGTCGACACGTCTGCGCAGGGCATTGAATCGGTAATCGCCTTCGGTGAGTGCGGCCAGGGCCAGGACTCCCCACCTGCTCGTGGCATTTTGCAGGGTCTGTCGCGACGCGCAGTCCCGCGCGAAGACGGACGCTTCGAGGGAGTCAGCGGCATCGGGCATATGCCAATGCTAGCGCATGCTGAAACATCAGTAATGACTGTCTCGGTTGCACTGCACGAAAAGTAAGTGCATCATGAATACGGAACTTGATACTTCAACCTCGGGAGCGCATCTCATGACCACAGCTATCACCGGAGCAACGGGCAATCTCGGCGGCCTCGTCATCGCCGCACTCATCGAACGTGGCGTGGCACCCGCAGACATCGTTGCCGTCGTACGCAACGCGGACAAGGCCTCGGCATTGGCTGAGCAAGGGGTTGTGGTTCGGGTTGCCGACTACACCGACACTGCCGCTCTGACGTCTGCATTCGCGGGCGTCGACAAGCTGCTGCTGGTCTCGGCAACGGAAGTGGGTAAGCGAATCGCGCAGCACAACAACGTGATCGACGCTGCCGAAGCAGCCGGAGTGGGCCTGATCGCGTACACCAGCCTGCTCGCAGCAGACACCTCCGGCATCAGCCTGGCACCCGAGCACAAGGCCACCGAGGAGCGGCTGACGGCCTCATCGATCCCCGCCGTGTTTCTGCGCAACGGCTGGTACTGGGAGAACTACCTGGGCTCGCTCGGTCAGACCATCGAGGGCGGTGTTCTGCTCGGCGCGGCGGGGAACGGCAAGATCGCGGCCGCATCGCGCGCGGACTATGCAGAAGCAGCTGCCGCCGTGCTGACCCACGACGATCAGGGCGGCAAGATCTACGAGCTCGGCGGCGACGAGCGGCTGACCTACACCGATCTGGCCGCCGTCATCGGTGATATTTCCGGGAAGCCAGTTGTCTACAAGGATGTGGCGGAGTCCGAGTACGCCACAATTCTCGAGGGTGCAGGCCTTCCCGATTCGGTTGCGACCATGCTCGCCAGCGCCGACGCCGGCATCTCTCGGGGCGAGCTCGACACCGACTCCGGTGACCTGCAGGGTCTGATCGGTCGAGCATCCACACCGGTCGCCGAGGTGCTTCGCGCCGCGGTGTGACGAGGGCGGGCAGGCTACTTGTACCGTGGGCGCGGTGAATCAGACGAAGACCCGCACCCTGTTCCTGGCCGCCTCGGCATCGCTCGTTCTTCTGACGGGTGCGTGCAGTTCGGATACGGACAGCACGTCCCCGGCGACGACGACGTCATCCTCTGCGTCCGCCTCGGCCGACGCTGCGTCGAGCGGAAGCTGCCCCACGGCAGCCCCCGACTCGGCGGCAACCCCCGAGTGGACGCTGGCCGGGGACACCGGCAGCATTGCGGTCGTCGGATCCACCGACGCTGCGGCACCGTCGGTCACGGTGGAGGCTCCGTTCAGCGTCGCCGAGTCGCAGGTGAAGACGCTGACTGTCGGAGACGGTCGTGTCGTTGCGGACGACGCCGAGGTATCCGTCTGCTATCTGGGCGTCAATGGACGTGACGGATCCACGTTCGACAGCAGCTACGAGCGCGGCGAACCGGTCGATTTCCCGCTCGACGGAGTCGTGGCGGGCTTCCAGAAGGCCATCGCCGGGCAGACCGTCGGCTCGACCGTCGCCGTTGCAGTGACGTCGGCCGACGGTTACCCGAGCGGCCAGCCGCAGGCAGGAATCGAACCGGGAGACAGCTTGATCTTCGCCATCTCGATCCTGTCCGCTAGCTGAGTGCGGCACCGCCGCAGGTCGTGCGCGTTTTGCGTAGCTCTTGGTACGCAAAACGCGCACGAGGGGTGTTGCGGCTCCGCCGCACTTACACGGTCGAGAGCTGCTGAATCGTCGTCGCGCCGCCCGGGGTGGGCGTCGTGGTGATGAAGTTCGAGTCGTAACCGAGCGATTCGACGACGCCGCGGATCTCGCGGAACTGCTCGACGGTGACGTCGGGCGTGCGCTTCAGTACGAATCCGGACGTGCGGGTGGGGCTGCCGACGAACGCCCACGAGTAGTCGTCGGCGATGTAGGCCACGATGTAGTTGGTCGGCCCTTCCTGGCTTTCCTGCGTGGGAACTCCCGGGAAGCTCACGTGCAGTTGGGCTTTGGTGACCGTGTCGTTCACCCGAGCGTTGCCGACGATGCGATTCTCGCCGCCGGTCCACGTGGTGCACGTGTTCTCGACGCGAATGTTCGAGTCGTCGATCTTCTGGTAGTTGGCCTGGGTGTCACGTGCGCAGATCAGATTGAACGGCTGCGGAACCGCCGCAACCTGATTCCAGGTACCGAGGTAGCGGTCCACGTCCAACGACGGAATCGGGGCGAGCGGTTCGAGGCCGACCGATCCCAGAGGGCCGACCGGTTGCGCCTGCGCCGGCGCAGCGGCGAGCACTGCGCCTGCGGCGAACACTCCGGCAATTGCGGTGCGGCTCAGTGCGGTACGGATCTTCATCAATTCACTCCTTGTGTTGCGGTTGTGGTTGCGGTCTCGCTGGAATCGATTCTGTTCGGCCACCAGATTCTCGGGCCGATGAGGGTGAACAGGGCTGGAATGACGACGGTACGCACCACGAAGGTATCGAGCAGGATGCCGAGACCGACGATGATGCCCAGTTGGGTGAGCGTGATGAGCGGCAGGACGCCGAGTACGCAGAACACGGCTGCCAGAACGATTCCGGCGCTGGTGATGACACCACCGGTGGCCGACACCGCCCGCACGATGGCAGCCCTGGTGCCGTGCCGCGGCGTTTCCTCGCGCGTACGCGTGACCAGGAAGATCGTGTAGTCCACTCCCAGGGCCACGAGAAACAGGAACGCGAACAGTGGGGTGTTGTCGTCGAGCGCGGGGAATCCGAAGATGTGCAGGCTCACCCAGCTGCCGATACCGATAGCGGCGACCGCACTCAATACGGTTGTCGCGACCAGGATCAGCGGCGCGACGATCGCCCGTAGAAGGATCAGAAGTACAGCGAGCACCACCGCGAGGATCGCGGGAATCACCACGAGACGATCACGAGCTGCGGCGTCGGTGGTGTCGAGCGCCTTGGCGTCACTGCCACCCACTCGAGCGTCGTCGACCCCGGCGAATGCTGAGCGCAGGCTTTCGACCACGGTGAACGAAGCCTCGGATGCGGGCGCCGCATCGTTGACCACCGAGAGACGGGTCAGTCCGGTGCCGGAATCGGCGACACGATCGACCGAGACCACTCCGTCCGTGCCCTCGGTGATGCCGATGACCTCGTCGATGCTCGCGGTGGGCGCAAGAATCGTCGTCGGATCGGCCGAGCCGGCCGGAAAGTGTTGCGAGAGAGTGTCGAAGCCTTCGACGGATTCAGCGGTGACCCGGAACTGCTCGGTCTGAGAGAGGCCGATCTGCGTGCCGAACAACGCTGCGCAGCACGCCAGCAGCACGACGATCGTGACCGAGGCCGTTGCCACCGGACGTCGCGAGACGCCTGCCGCGATCGAATGCCACACGCCTTCGGTGGTGGTGTCCCGGTCCGATTGCTTGGGGACGAACGGCCAGAACAGCTTCGGGCCGCACAGGGCCAGCAACGGCGGCAGCACGAACAGGACGAATACCGCGGCGACGACGAGGCCGGCCGCAGCCAGCGCTCCGAGGCTTCGGGTGCTCGGCAGTATTGCGAGCAAGAGAGTGAGCAGGGCCAGCACGACGGTTGCGTTGCTGGCCAGGATGGCGGGCCCGGCCTGCCGGACGGCTTGGCGCAGGGCGAGGCGGTGGTCGGGCTCGCGACGCAGTTCCTCGCGGTAGCGGGAGATCAACAGCAGTGCGTAGTTGGTGCCGGCACCGAACACCAGGACGCTCGTGATTCCCGACGTCGACCCGTCGAACGAGAGGCCGGTGAGTTGAGCCAGAGCCGTGCCGACGGTGGTGGCGAACCGGTCTGCGAAACCGATGACCAGCAGTGGCACCAACCACAGGATGGGTGACCGGTACGTGACGATCAGGAGAACGGCGACCACGAGTGCGGTGACGGCGAGAAGCGTGAAGTTGGCACCGGAGAACGAGTTCGCGATGTCGGCACCGAAAGCAGGACCGCCGGTGACCTGAGCTTGCAATTCCGATGGAAGATCGCTCGTCGCGGCAGCTCGCAGGTCGGTGATCAGTTCGTTGAGGGTGAAGCCCGACAGTGAGGAGTCGACCTGAACGAGGGCGATGGCGGCTTTGCCGTCGGGAGCCACGATCGGCGGGGGTCCCGGTTCATCGGGCACCGAACGGTCGACGGCCAACAGCTTGTTCTGGGCAGCGGCGGCGGCGTCGATGTCGGCCGGCGTCAGATCTGCACCGTCGGTACGGCTCAGCACCAAGATCACGGGGGCGGTATCGGAGTCCGGAAACTCGGTCAGTAGCTGATCCACCTGGTAGGACTCTGCGGAGGTCGGCAGTGAATTGGGCGACTGACCGGCAGAATCGTTGCTTCCGACCAGCCCCATGACGGCGGCCGAAAGAAGAAGGATCGCGAGCGCAATCGCCCATGATCGACGGTGCGTCACCGCTGCGGCGATGCGGTCCCAGGCGGCATTGTTCTCGGCTCGTGTGCTGTCCACGCTCAAAACAATCTCATTTACTTAGATATTAAGCAACTGAACCTGTTGCGGGCAGTAGTCTGACTGTGACCGCAGCGAAGGAGTTACCACCGTCATGACCGACCGAAACCACCTCGAATCCGCGATATCGGCGGATCTGCGAGCGCTGTCTTCGGTCTCCGAGCAGATAGGCCAAGTATTCGGAGCGCTGCACAGCTTGCGGCCCAACGACTTTCGGGCTCTGCTTCATGTGATGGTCGCGGACGTCGAGGGGGCACCCCTCACTGCAGGCGAACTCGGCACGATGTTGGGCCTCTCCTCTGCGGCCATGACCTACCTCGTCGAGCGCATGATCGCCTCGGGTCACATACGACGTGAATCCGATGCTTCGGACAGGCGCAAAGTGATTCTGCGATACGACGAGCACGGGATGGAGGTCGCTCGCGGGTTCTTCGGTCCCCTCGGAATGCGCACCAGCGCCGCGCTGGCGGACCTTCCCGATGCCGATCTGGCCGCCGCGCATCGGGTGTTCGAATCACTCATCGGTGCCATGCGCGAACACCACGCCGACCTGGGTGACAGCAGTCGTACGTAGTGCGTGCGCGTGGTTTCAGCGTTCGAACGGCTGGTGGGCGGTCCGCTGAAACCAATGCTGGACTCTGGGCGTGCGAGTGCCGTAGGGTTGGCCGAGGTTGAGCTAACAGCCGGTCACGGGGAAACGCAGCGAAGTCGGCGTCCGGGTCAGGCAACAATTCTGCTCCCGCTGCGTCAATCGGTTTCCCCTTCAGTTCGACCGATCGATGGGATCTGCCATGAGTGTTGAATCTTCAGGCAACAAAGTTCGAACCACCCCGGTGACCGTCGCGGAGAAGTCCGTGTCCGTCGCGGCAACCGGAGCAATCTTCACCGCGCACGACGGCCCCGACGGTTCACTCGTCGTTGCCGTCCACGGTGACATCGACATGCGCAGTGCGCCGATGTTCTCCGATTTCGTCTGCAGTCGCGTGTCCAGCAAACGGCACGTCACCCTCGACCTGACCGATGTCGATTTCTTCGGTATCGCAGGTCTCACAGTCTTCGACGCAGTCCGCGGCTACACGGCCGGGATCGGTGCGTCATGGTCGGTCGTCGCAGGACGAGCGGTCTCGCGTTTGCTCCGGGTCGCGGACCTCGAGAACACTGTTCCGACGTCTCGTCCTTCGAGCGACTAGAAGTACTCCGGCGATATTCGCCGCGACAAGAGGTGGGCAGCTCCGATACCGGGGCTGCCCACTGTCCGTTCTGGCCCTGGATCAGATATAAGAACGACCCTGCGTAACGGCGTAGCCGAATCGCAGGGTCGTCTCGACATGCTCGAGGGCAGGGAACTAGTCCTTGGTTCCTTCGGAGTCGCTGAAGAACGCCCACTCGCCGTCGTGCTCCACTTCCAGTCGCCAGCCCAACTCCTCGTTGTCTGCGCGGCTGTCCTTGAACCAGGAGTGTGCATCCTCGGAACTGGAGATGTCCTTGGTGTCGACGACGGATCCATGCGGGTCGATAACTCTGTAGTTTGCCATGACGTCGGGATGCCCCGATGTCGCGCAACCTAACCCAGGTGCGAACGCCGAGGGAAGCCGGCAGGTGGTTGCTCGAATTGTCGCAAACGCGCGCGCGTTCGTCGAAGGCGCGCGAAATGGCCTCGAAAACGACGAGATTCGGTAGTTGTCAACCTGTCTGAGACAGGTGGATGTTGATTCCGGTCGGTGTTGG
>NZ_JCAJWY010000012.1:0-75166 GCF_059489205.1 Rhodococcoides sp. S146-33 | reverse complement strand
CTCCGACCGACGACGACGGTAGCGACCGCCTCCCACCACAGCAGGTGCGGGTCGCGTACGCCCGTCTCGCCCGACTCCAGGAGCGCACCCACCATGGCCAAAGATTCCGACGATTTCCAGCTCGATTTGTTCGCCGAGACAGAGGACAGTGAGACCCATGATCGACCCGATAACGCAAGAAATAATGAAGCTGTATCTCGAGCACCAGGGGCTGCCGCCGGAGTTGAACCCGGACGATCAGCAGGAGTTCCTCGAGCGCGAGAGCGAGCGGATCGCGGAGCGGATCGACAACATGAAAGTCCACATGCAGAGCCAGGTCCTGGAGAGGTATCTGCGGGAGAACGGGGAGCCGGCCCCGTTCATGGAGCAGGTGGGCTTGATCAACCAGGCGTGGGCGCAGGCGACGGACTTCGTGATCAACGAGGAGATCTACAACCAGCTCCCGGTGGAGATGGAGGCCTACCCACCGGATCAGGAGAGCCCCGAAGCGGAAGCAGAACGGGACCGGGCACGGATCCAGGTGCACCGGAGCGATCCGGAACGGTGGCGCAACCCGCTGAACTGCGCGGATCCGATCCAGTCGACATTGTGGCTGACGGACGCACTGTGGAAAGACAAGCCGGTGCAGTTCCGGTACTACGCGATGCATCTGCTGCAGGCGAGGATCGAGGACGACCTGCCCTACCCGACGTCGCAGAGCCACTCGCTGTTTCCGTCGTTCACGAGCCTGCTCGACGAGAGGGTGGCCGAGCACGCGGCAAGCGGAAAGTAAACCGCCGCAGCGAATCCGACGCCCAACTGGACCTGTTCGCGTTCGACGCCGACGGAGCCGCACCGATCGACCCGAACGCCGCCGACATCGGCGGGACACCGCTCCCCGACCCGGTCGATCCCGAGATCCTCGCCGCCGAGACCGCTGCCGACAACGAACCGGACGTTGCCGTACAGATCGCGGCACCGACACCGACGGAACTCGTGCGCGATGCCTACGGCCGGCTGGCGCGCGAGGACGAAGCCTATGTGCGGCTGGCGCGGATCCGCGCCGACCTCGACGGGACACTGACCGCCGAGCAGGTCACCGATGCACTGATGGAGCTTCGGCGTGCAGGCGATGTGTCGTTGATCCCCGAGGAGAATCAGAAGACCCTCGGGCCCGACGATCACGCTGCGGCGGTGAGCTACGGCAACCAGAGTCGGCACCTGATCGCCGTCGACGGCCGCCGCGTCGACCAACTCCTCCCCACGCAGAACCCTCCCGCGCCCAGCGTCGAGACCGACTCCCCCACAATCGAACCGACTCCCCAGCCACCGGCGTCTACACCGACCGAAGCTGCGACCGTCACGCCGAACACCGCAGTACCGGACACCACCGAAGGGATGGTGGTCGACACGCAGACGGTCGCCGAGCGATTGTGGAATGTCGAGCCCGTCGATTTCCGGCCGGGCACCGAGATACTGGTGCCGTCCGGAGCGAAAGCCCGTGTGGCGGCGAACATCGAGGCGCTGCGGGTGCTGGCGGATGTGACCGCGCAGGATCGCTACGCCACCGCCGACGAGCAAGCGGTCCTGGCGCGCTGGTCGAGTTGGGGCGCGACCCCGCAGGTGTTCGACCCGCGCCGCGACGACTGGACCGCCGAACGCGAGCAGGTCCGCGCCCTACTCGACGACACCGCGTGGGCGCAGGCGCAGCGGACCATCCTCAACGCTCACTACACCGACCCGGCCATCGCCGCGGCGATGTGGAAGGCCACGATCCGGGCCGGGTTCACCGGCGGCCGTGTTCTCGAACCGGGTTGCGGGTCGGGAACATTCATCGCTCACGCCCCCACCTCGGCACAGATGGTCGGGGTTGAGCTCGACGCCACCACCGCCGCGATCGCCGCCGCGTTGAATCCGTCCGCGCAGATCCGCGGCGAAGGATTCGAGAAGACCACCGCACCGGCGTCCTCGTTCACCGCGGCGATCGGCAACGTCCCGTTCGGTGACTACCGGCTCTACGACCCGGTCCACAACCAGGCCAAGCACTCGATCCACAATCACTTCATCGTCAAATCGTTGGCGATGACCGCACCCGGCGGGTACGTCACCGTCCTGACCTCCCGCTACACCCTCGACGCCCAGAACCAGCGGGCCCGCCGCGACATCGCCGCGCTCGGCGACCTCGTCGGCGCAGTGAGGTTGCCGTCCAACGCATTCCGGCGGGTCGCCGGGACCGAGGTCGTCACCGACATCCTCGTGTTGCGTCGCCGCGCCGACGGGGCGAAGCCTGCACCGTTGACCGAGCGGTTCTTGCAGCTCGAGAACGCCACCGCGCTCGATGATGCCGGCGAGGACAAGGGCGTTCCGATCAACGCCGTCTATACCGATCACCCGGAATGGGTGCTCGGTGAGCTGCGGGTCGGGCACGGGATGTACGGCAACGAGACTTTGTCGGTCGACGCCCCCGACAGCGACGTCGACCTCCCGTCCCTGGTCGAGGATCGGCTCGGAACCATCGTCGACGCCGCGAAAGCTGCCGATCTCGGACATACCGCATCGTGGCGCGACACCCTCGGCCCGACTCGGGAGGACTTCGAACGCGGTCTGCTCGCCGCCGGGAACACCCTCGAGGAGACGGACCTCGCGGTGGGAACCCTGCGGCACGACGCACAGGCAGAGACCATCGAACGTTGGAACTCCCGCGACTGGGAGCCGGTGAGCACCCGCGGAGCCAAACAGGTCGCCGAATGGGGACAGTTGCTGGCCCTGCGCGACACCACCCGCGCGTTGATCGAGTCGCAGAAGGACGCCGCGACCAGTCCCGGGCAGCGGCAAGCTCTGCGGGAGATCCTGGGTGAGCAGTACGACGCCTACGTCGGCCGCTACGGGCCGATCAACCGGTTCGCGATGACCGTGCCCAAGGACCTCACCGAATCGCAGCACGACGCCGCTCTGGCGAAGCTGATCGACACCTGGCGTAAGGACGAAGGCGTCGCCGGAGACCCGTATGCCGGGGAGATCCCCGAAGACGTCTACGACCGGCTCTCCGACGATGCGTGGATCAATCCCCGACAGCCCACCAAGCTGCAGAGCCACCTCGGCAAAGCCCTACGGACCGATCCGACGTTCGCGCCGGTCTTCGCGCTCGAACACTTCGACGAGGAGACGATGACCGCCCGCAAGGCGGCGATCTTCCACACCGACGTCCTGCATTCGCGTGAGCTGCGGGACTACGCCGAGACCGTCGACGAGGCGATGGCCATCAGTCTCGACGAACAAGCCCGCCTCGACGTCGGGCGAATCGCGGAGCTACTCGGGACCACCGTCGAGCAGGCCGAGACCCAGATGGAAGGACGCGCTTTCCGCACGTTGACGGACCCGACCCGATGGGTGTCGTCGTCGACGTATCTGTCGGGCAATGTCCGCACCAAGCTCGCCGACGCCGAAGAGGTCGCCGCGCTCGATCCCCGCTACCAGGCCAACGTCGACGCCCTCAGCGCGGCGATCCCGCCGCGGAAGACCGACGTCGATGTCTCCCTCGGTGCGCCGTGGGTGCCGATCGAGACCTACACCCAGTTCGTCCGGGAAACCTTCGAGGTACCGGCCGATGTGCCGGTCACCATCGAACGGGCGTCGGGGCGCTGGGAGGTCGCTGTCGGGCACTACCCGGGCAGCAGTGAGCAGGACCTCAAGTGGGCGCTGATGCCCAAACGTCACGCATGGTCGACGAAGTTCAACTTCGAGCACCGGCCCGCCGAAGACCGCGGTGTCGCCAACGCCGGGATGCGCGCTGGGGACTACACATGGAAAGAGCTTCTCCAGGACCTGCTCAACAGCGACACCGTCGAGATCACCAGCTCGAAGGAGTTTCGTGATCGAGCGGGCGCGGGAGCAATCCACGATGCTGCGACCCGCGCCGCCCAGTCGAAGGCCCGGCGACTGTCCCAGGAGTTCGGGCAGTGGGCGTTGCACGCCGACGAGGTCCGGCGCGAGCAGCTCCTCGACATCTACAACGACAAGTTCAATTCCCTGGTCGCACCGGTGCATTCGGGTGCGCACATGTCCTTTCCCGGTCTCGGGGACAAGTACTCGCCGTACCCGTATCAACGCGACGCCGCCGCCCGGATCGTCTCCGAGCCGACGGTGCTCCTCGATCACGTCGTCGGGGCCGGCAAGACCGGCACCATCTTGATGGGCGCGATGGAGCTCAAGCGCCTCGGGCTGGCGAACAAGCCGTGGGTGGTGGTGCCCAACCACATCATCGACCAGGTCGTCCGCGAAGCAGGCCAGTGGTATCCCGGCGCGAGAATCCTCTCCGGATCGGCGGCCACCGACGCCGAAGGGCGCCGATTGCTCGTCGCCCAGTCCGCCTCGCAGGACTGGGACATGGTCATCGTCCCGCGGTCGGTGTTCTCCTCCATCGGGGTCGACCCCGGTACGAAAGCGGAATACATCCGTGGACAGGTCGCCGAGCTGGACGCCGAACTCGGCAACGTCGACGAAGGTCTGACCAAGAAGCGGCTCGAAGCGATGAAAGCCAAGCTCGAAGAAAGACTCGAAACCGCCCTCGAACAGGCCGGGAAGGACCGCGGGCTCACGTTCGAGGCATCGGGGGCGGACTACCTGTTCGTCGACGAAGCGCACGAGTTCAAGAACCTGGCGCGCGCCTCCGGGGTCGCCGAGCTCGCCAATTCCGGCTCGCACCGCGCGACCGACATGGACCTCAAGCTCAACTATCTGCGGTCTATGCGCCGCGAGGAAGCGATCACCAAAGGCATCCCGCCCGAGGAATACATCGAGCGAGTCGCCACGTTCGCCACCGGCACCCCGGTCGCGAACTCCCTCGCCGAACTGTGGGTGATGCAGCACTACCTGCGTCCCGATCTCCTCGAGGACGCCGGGGTAGCCTCGATCAACGACTGGGGGGCGACGTTCACCGACACCGTCGAACGAGTCGAGCTGAACTCGTCCGGATCGAGACTGCGGGCAGTGACTCGGGTCGGGGAATTCACCAACGTCGGCGATCTCATCGGCATGACCAGCGTGTACACCGACGCCGTCACCCGCGATCAGGTGCCGGCGAACCTGCCCGTCAAGGACGGTGGCCGCAACACCGACGTCACGTTCACCCCGGCGCTGGAAGTGCAGGACTTCATCGCCGACCTCGGCTACCGGGCCGATAATGCCGACGCCAAACGCCCCGACATCGACAATGCGCTCAAGGTCGCCAACGACGGCCGCAACGCCACCCTCGACCCCAGGGTCGCGCATCTGGATCCAGCACCGCCGGAGCATTCGCGCGCGCACATCGTCGCGCAACGAATCCTGAACGTACACAACGAATCGAGCGAGAACACCTACCTCGACTCGTCCGGTGACCCGCACCCGACACCCGGTGCGTTGCAGATCGTGTTCTGCGACCGCTCCACCCCGAAAGCCGACGGGTCCTGGTCGATCTACGACGGGATCCGCGCCGAGCTGCTCGCCGGCGGGATGGAGCCCGCCCGGATCGCCTACGTCCACGACTACCCGAAGCCGTCGGAGAAGGCCCGCCTATTCGAGATGTGCCGCACCGGAAAGGTATCGGTGGTGTTCGGGTCCACCGAGAAGATGGGCACCGGCACCAACATCCAGGACCGCGCAATCGCACTGCACCACGTCGACGTGCCGTGGCGACCGGCCGACCTCGAACAACGCGAGGGCCGAATCATCCGGCAGGGCAACCAGAACGCGCACGTCAAGGTGTTCAACTACGTCGCCGAGAAGACCTTCGACACCGTCATGTGGCAGACCGTGCACCGCAAGGCGCACTTCATCGAACAGCTCAAGAAAGCGGACAGGTCGATGCGGCGGGTGGTCGACCTCGACAGCGATTCGCTCGCCGAGAACTCGGCCATGACCAAGGCCCTGGCCACCGGTGACGATCGGTATATCCAGCAGATCGAGCTGGACTCCCAGCTTCAGGAGCTCCAGTCCGAAGCGGATTCGCATTTCGCCGAGCAACGCTCCATCGAACGCGACCGCGACCGGCTGCGACGTGAAGTGCCCCGCGCGCGCCAGCGGGTCGCCGGATTGAAAGAAGCAGCACCGATCCTCAAAGGCCGGCGCGAGGTCGACCAGTGGCCCGGTATGACCATCCGCGGGGTGTTCTACGACAAGCGCAGTGACGCCGCAAATGCGATGGCCACGGCGTTGCAGGGCACCTACCAGTCCCTCAAGGGCGAAGGGTTGACCAAGACGATGGTGATCGCGGAGATGAGCGGATTCCCGATCGAGGCCTCTCGCCCGGCCCAGGACAGTGCGCTGTATCTGTCCTTCTCCGGTCTCGGGTCGTCAACGAAGGTCATCGAAGCCCACGATCTGTATCCGAGGATCGGGGACGGCGATCGCAGCCAACATTCACTCGGCCTGCTCACGCGGGTGGAGAACATGGCATACACCGTCGACACCGACCTGGCCAAGGCCGAACGCTCACTCGATCGAGACGAACAACGCCTCGACGACCTCGAACTGATCGAGCTCTCGGACTTCCCGAAAGCAGTACAGCTCAAGGACCTCTCGAACGAAGTGACGCGGCTGCGGCGCGAAATCAAGGACGCCGAGACCAGCCCAGAAGCCCTCGCGCGCGACGCGGCCCGTGCCGAACGCGCCGCAGCGAAGGGCCGCGAGCCGAAGTGGTCGCTGATGCTCAATCCCACCAAAGCCCTTGTCGAAGAACTCGGAATGGGAAGCGCGGACGAAGTGCGGGCCATGATGCACGCCAAATCCGTGGCTGCTCAACATGCGAGCGCGCAGAGCGCAGGAGGAAGCGAACATCGGCAACCGGGCGACACATCGACTCGGCCCGGACACTTTCTCCGCGCGGTAGAAGACGGTCCGGGGCCCGCCAAGCCATGGAAGGGTACCGAGAACGAGGGGCCGGAGCCGGGTCACGAACCTGACAACGGATACGACCTCGACATGTAGAAACAAGCTGCCCCGGAACGAGGTCTCGTTCCGGGGCAGCTTGTTCTGTCAATGGTGTTCAGATGGTCGTGAGCGTCAGCACCTTCCCACGATTTTCTGGTTGTAGACGTACGACGCGTGCACGTACAGCCACTGCGGAGCAATATCTCGCGTCTCGTTGACGTAGACAAGGAACCATCGGTTGGTGCGGTAATTGCCGGTGGCCCAATCGCCGTCCTGCCAGCACTTGACCCACGACGGCTGAGTATTGCCGTGCCAGGTCACATATCCACGAAGGGTGCCCGATGCAGTGGATGGGGCCGTGCGGGCAGCAGCCCCTGTCTGGACATCGACGATCGGATACGTCGGGGGGCCAGCGGATGCCGCCCCGGCTCCGGCAACTACGAACAAAGACGCCAGTCCCACGACGAAAGCAACGCGAATCTTGAGTAGCAACGAACGGGGTTTGTCGGTGATGACCGTCATCGGTCTTCCTTCCGGCAGGGGCATCGTTATGTGGTCGCGATGCCTATCTAGACGCACCGATGGTCACGGTCGTCCGTGGGCGGGCGAACCACGACTGCACAAATAAGCGATGCAGAGGTTCCCGAAGGGGTCTTTCTGCAATCTCGCGTGCAGTGCGGTACGTCCCGGTGCCACGCGAATAAGACTGCCTCACAACGCAATAACGTGGCAATAGCGCCCGATACACTAGTTCTGATCAGTTCCATGTTGTACAGATACGCAACTCTTGTGCGCGTCTGACCACACAGTTACGCTAGTTAGCGCATATAGCCATGGCCTGCGCCGTCATGGCGTGACCCCTGTGGCAGATGGGGCTCGAACGGACAGCGACGGAGGAACGACGGATGTTGTGTGCATTGTGTGCGTCGGATACGAGGGTGACGCGAACCGTGGCGATACCGGAGGGCTTGAAGCGAGACCGCCTGTGCACAAACGGGCATCGCTACAGAACGATCGAGTCCTCGATCGGGTGGGAGCTCGAGGATGCTCGACTGCGTAACGGTGACGGATCCATCGGCGGCTATTTCGACCGAGAACTGCTGCGCAACGATGTCGTCGAGAGAACGTTCCTCCGGGTCAGCGAGGAGCGTGCCGAGGAGATCGTCGCCGGAACCATCGACGCGCTACGTGCGCGAATGCGCACGCAGGGCGTACTCGAGAAGATCGAACGCACGACGAAGGACGGGACCACCGAAACAGTTCTCGTCATGGACGTCGTAGTGATTCGCGATGCAGTCGAGCACTACCTCAAGGAAAATGGTCACCACATGCTGCACGTGCTCTACGCGATGGACTATCGGGCACGTGGGAAGCGCGGTCGGCCGGGGTGGGCTCGCGCGGAGGACGTCCTGGCATGGCTCGGTGACGAGTACCCAGATTTGATCTCCGGTCACGATCAAGTCGAACGCCCGACCGTGGATCGGGAGAGCTGGACTCCGCGTGCCACCGCATGGACTCCTCGCCTTGTAGTCAAGCAACCCTCAGGAGCCGAATCCCAGCGTGAGACTGTCGATTTCGGGCCCAAGAAGTTCCTCGACAGTGTCCGCAAGGCAATGAAGGGGCGGCCGCACGCCCCTCAGGTCGCGCAGTACGTCACGTGGTTGGTTCTTCGTCCGTTAGCTGGACAGACCGTCGTCACCACCAGCCAACTCGGCGTCGGCGTCCTGAACTACCTACGACGAATCGATGACATCGCCTACTTGCGGTGGGCGACGATTGTCAAGAACATTGCGGACATCGAGAGCTTCCACGCGGAAACACGTGGTTTGGTCGTCAATCCATCACCTCACCTGACTTTCAACAAGATTGCACGACCCATTGAGTTCGAGCCCGTGTAGCCAGGTCCTGTGCCGCAAACGCAGAAACCGCAGGTCGCCGTGCGGTTCTGGTTCAATGAGGCATGACCGAAGGCGCGCCCGAAGAACCTGCTGAGGCCGATCCCGTACACGCGCGGTTCGTCGTCCTGGACACCAACATGTCCGGGCACAAAGGAGAGTTCGACGCCTTGTGGGTACAGGGGCTCGCGGCGCGCCTCGCTGCCCAGGGCGTGCAGTTGTGGGTTCCTCAAGTAGTCACCTGGGAATGGGCCGACCACGCTGCGGCAACACAAGCGGAAGTGCTACCAGCGCTCCGCAGACTCGACCGTCTGAACATCCCCGAGATGCCAGTTGCCCCGACGAAGACGCTGACCAGACCTGAAATTGCCAGCGCGATCGAGGAAACCTTAAGGCGAATGCCGAACGTCGAGGTCGTCCCGGTGCACGGCGGGTCTGCCATACAGGCCCTCAAAGATCAGATTCTTCTGACGGGTCCCGGGGCACGAAAAGACGGAGTCAAGACCGGAGCCGCCGACTCGGCACTGGTGCGCGACTCGACAGAGCACATCGGACGGCACAGGGTCGGTGAACTCGCATTTCTGAGCAGCAACAAACCCGACATCTACAAGACCCTTGGCACCATCCCTGGTGGTCAAGATGTCAAGGTGTTCGGGAACGAAAAGGCGTTGATGGACGGTCTCGCGTCCTTTCATGCCGAACGGAATCAAGAAGCCGAACAGAGGCGAGAGAACGCTGAGGTCCACAGCGCCATCCTTAGATATTTTCGAGAAGCAGAGCAGGATCTACACGACGGCGAGGACGGACACGGCGTGCCGGCGGAATCGTGGGCGACCAGGTTGGTTGCCGACATTGATCTATCAGGATTGCCCTCTGATCCTGGTGCACAGTTCGATCAGGTGACCGCCGTTCAAGTCCATCCCAACTCGCATGTCGTGGGCATCTCAGGCGTAGGTATCGACGAGTCCGAAACTGGAGACATCCGCTACGCCTCGTTCGATCTGACATTGGACACCGTCATTGAGGTCGAGGGGTACACAGTCGACAATCGCGACGGCTCGATCTTCCCAGGCAACGACGAAGTGGACACTCTGCTCCAGATCGGATGCGTCGCGGAATTTCGGGGTACGGACGTAGTGGACGTTCGCCAGGTCGATCGAGCAGTCGCCGCTGACTTGGACTTGGATTTCGGTGATGACGCGGATGCACAGGAATGGCTGGCCGATTATCTGAGCGAGTTGACGGACACCCGCGTCCAAGACGACCCTGCAGTCGGGGGCGGGAGCGTACCCGCTCGCAAGACCTTGGTCACTGCGGCCGGGCAGCTGGTCGCGAGTATTCACTTCGAGCACCCGCACCCCGACTCCGCTGCAGGCAACGGTGCAGTCTGGTCCGCTAGCTTCGCTGTCGGACCCAACGATGAATTGGTGATTGCCGGTGGTATCGAGTGCCTTTACGACTCGTCTGCCGAAGTGCGGCTGGGAGACGATGACGTCATCTACGTGTCCCCTCCATACAGGTTGAGCCCGGACAGCGCTGCGTTCATCAAGCTCATGGCCGAGGTTGCAGCCGCCGCGGTCGCCGCCGAATTGGCCGCTGTACAGACAGAAACTGATGAGTGACCCCAACGCAGAACTGGCCACACCGATGTTCCGGTATTCGGAAGATCAGAGTCCGTAGTCGTTATCGTGCTGGCGTTCGGTGACGACAGGGTCGGACTGGCGTTCCGGATGCATTGACTGCGTGCGGGTGTGTGACCGCCCGGGGCTAGGCGCGTCGGCGACCAGGCGCGCGATTCGCTTTTGCGCGTCCGAATCGCCTGGTTCGATGCCGGTGACACGGTTGTCGGTGTCGGTGAGCCCTTCGATCGGAGAGGCCGCAACCGCGCGTGCGGTACCGATGACGGCACGCACGCGCTGTTCGGCAGCATGGCGTTCTCCGGCCAACGTCACTGCCCGCAGACGCCGGCCTCGTTCGGTGATGGCGGTGTCGAACACAGCCGCGGCGGCAAGGTCGGCGGCACGACGGTCCGGATCGGTCGCGCGCTGCACGATGGCGGACCATTCACTGTTCTCTGTCTGAACACGTCCGATGGCGTCCTGAGCTGCGCGTTGGGTGTCGCGGGCCTGTCGGGCGAGGCGCTCTTCCCGTAGTCGGGCGTCAGCGACGGCAGGTTCGAGGGTCTTGCGGTCGCGCCGTTTGGCGGTCGACAAACGTCCGGTGAGTGCAGCGTGTTCGGTGCGCGCCGCCTCGTGTTCTGCCCCGATCCGGCGCAGTTCCGCCGCGAGCTCTCGGGCTGCGGCAATCGCTGCAGCTTGCTCGTCGAGCCTGGCATACAGCTTCTCCGTGTCCGCGACGACGGTCGGTGCGGTGCGCGATCGTCCAGCACGGTCGACGAACGCGATCAACTCCGCGTCCGGGACAAGTCGGATCGGGTCTTGCTGCATCTTCGCGAGCAAGGCGGCGTCCGCCGGCGAGAGCACCGGTTGCGGATCGTTGGTGGTCTCGCTGGTGTCCTCCACCGCCAGTTCTGTCGGGGCAGGCGCTTCGCGCTCGAGCTGCTCGACCACGGTATCGATTTGTGGTGCGTCGACGACCTCGGCGGCAGGTTGCACCCGCGTCGACGGGGCCGAGGTATCGGTCATCGCTACACGCTTCGCTGCCTGTTCTGCCCGCCACAGCATCGCTTCGGTGCGGTCCACATCGGCCTTGAGATCAGCGAGAGCAGCGAGGTCGATGCTCTCAGCCGCGAGGCGTGCGGTGGTGACGTCGACGGCGGTGGCTTCTCCCCCGCCGGCCGCGGTGACCCGCTCGTACTCCGCGGCAGCGGCGTGTGCCCGCGCACGGGCGGCCGTCGCGGTGTCGTCGACGAATCCGGCGCGCCAGATCTCCCAATCGAGACCACGCTGCGCGAGGGCGCGGGCATCGTCATCGTCCCCGGCAGCCGCAACGTCGGCGGCAACGGCGGGCCGGATGACGGTGTCGATGTGATGCCAGAGCGCTTCGGCCTCGAACTCGCGGTCGGTCCACTCCTGGCGGGTGTCGAGCATCTCGATCCGGGCGGGTCGTTGCCGGTCGGCTCGCTCCTGCAGCTCGGCGAGCATCGTGCGGGCATGGAACTGTGCCGAGCTGGTGCCGTCGGAAATCCGCGCACGTAGCTCCCGGTACTTGACCTTTGCGTCGTCGAGATCAGCGGTGAGCAGTCGTACTCGTTCGTCGGTGGTGACCGTCGGGTATGGCAGCTCGATCGTCTCGATCTGCGAGCGCAATTCATCCCACACGTCGGCTTCGGCATCGTCTGCACCGGACTCGACGACGTCGGAACCGGTGTACTCGTCGTACCCGCTGACGTACTCCGGTGGTGGTGCTTGGTCGTAGTCGACCGGGGCGTCGAGTGCGTCGAGGGAGGCGAGGTAGTCAGCGTCACTGACCAGCGGGATCGTCGGCGCGGCTGCGTCGACTGCTGCTGTGGGCGCGTTGACCGGTGCCGGGAGGTTGTCCGGATCGGCGAACTCGGCCGGCAACACGTCGGCGGTGGTGTCGCCGATCGTCTCGTCGAGCGGGGAGGAGGCTTCTTCGTCCTCGACCGACAGTGGCTCGATGGGCGGCGGGGTGTAGGTGCGGGCGAGGTGGTTCTCACGCACCAGCATCTCGGCCCGCCATGCCAATGCGGTGGCGAGTTCGTGGGCGGGCAGGGTGACACCGTGATCGACCGGGTCGATACCGCCGTGCAGGAACTCGTACGCCGTTCCGAGCAACTGCCCCGGGGTCCACAGGGTCGGGTCGGCGTCGTCGACGGTCGCCACGAGCGAGGGCCACGCCGCATCGGACATCACCCGGACAGCGGCGGTGTAGCCGAGCAGTTCGGTCAATACCGGTGCCCACGATGGTGCGAGGACCGAGCCGTCGGTGTCGGCGTCGACCGCGGCGGCGGAGAGTTCACCGGACAGTCGCCACCACAGAGCGGCAGCGGGCAGCTCGTCCGGTAGCGGCGACGTGGCGAGGGAGTCGCGGACGAGGGTGTGGACTTCGATTCCGGCGCGGGCGGCTGCGGAGAGTCGGTCGGCGAGGATCGGGAAGTACGGATCGCGGGCGATGTGGGTGTCGAGTTCGTCGACGAACGGACGCCACCGCTTCACGGCGTCGTTGGTGGTGCCGATGACGGTCTCGGCGCGGCGGTCGAGGCTGCGTTGCGCTTTCACCGATGCGGCGGCGAGCTGCTCGGGTCCGGTCGGACGACGGTCGGCCGGGTCGACGCCGTGTGCGGCGCGGAACACCGCGAGATCGGTGAGCAGCCCCCGGTCGGGCTCGTCGGTGAGCAACGGACGCGCCCACACCGGTGCAGTCGTCGGTGTCCACGTGGCGACGTCGGCGGCGATGCGGCCTCGATGACCGGTGATGGCGTCGGCGCGGGCGTCCAGGTAGCTCGCCCACTCCGGTTCTTTGCGCAATACCTCGGGGATGGCGGGCAGCCACGGCAACGGTCCCTGCGCCGATGCTCCACGCGCGGTGGAATGGCGTCCGGTGGAGTCGAGCCGCCAATCCAGGACAGCGGCCCGGTCGAAGGCGGTACCGAGTTCGCGTTCGCTGATTGCGGTGTTCAGTGCGTCGACCGGGTCGCGTCCGTGCGCGGCGAGGATCGCGAGGTGTCCACGCAGGACCGGCCATGCGGCGTCGTCGGTGAGGCCGGCGATCGCAGTGTCGGCGGCGGTGTCGATCGCGGCCATCACGGTGGGTCCGGCGAGGACTTCGCAGGCGGTGGCGACGGAGTAGTCGTAAGCGTTCGCAGCCGGTGCCAGATGCGTGTGTGGGTCGGCGGCGGCAGCGAGAGTCGAGTGCGCGGAGACCTGTGCACCGTCGCGGCGCAGGATCGCCCGGAAGTCGTCGACGGCGGTCGGGGGCAGCATTCCGCGTTCGGTCATCGCGGTGTGCAGGTCGCCGTCCGATGCGGTCGCGAGATACATGTGGTTGTTCAGTCGCCCGCGTGTGAGGGCGACGTAGGCGAGCTGACGGGTTTCGTCGCCGGTGGCCACGACGTGGCAGGTGTCGGCGGTCGAACCCTGCGCGGAGTGCACGGTTCCGGCGTAGCCGAGTTCGGTGGCGGACTGGACGTAGTCCGGTAACAGGGTGACGGTGCGTCCGAGTTCGAGGTGGCGTACTACGAGTGATCCGTCGCGGCCGACGTTCTCGACGGTCCAGCGGTCACCGTTGCGGACCCAGTCGGTTTGCGAGAGCGGGTTGCGGCGGTCGTTGGATCGGGTGCGGACGATGTCCCCGACGCTGGCGCGGAGGCCGTCGGCGAGGACGGCTTCACGTCCGACTTTCGTGTCGGTGGCGGCGAGGCGGTCGGCGCGGGCGCGGGTGTTGAGTTCGGCGACGAGTTCACGGGTGGGGGCGAGCAGCAGTGCGTCCTTGCCGGCGGCGCGGTCGGCGCTCCACGCGCTGTAGGCGTCGTCGGTGACGGTGGCGATCGAGCCGACGTGCAGCCGGGAGTGGTCGATGTAGAAGCCGATCGCGGCGTCGTCGCCGTCACGCAGTGCGAGCGATGCCGCGCCTTCGGCCGCGCCGGTTGCTTTGTCGCGGAAGCGCACCACCTGCGAGAGGGTGAGTGCGCCGACGCGGTCGTGGATGTCGCGCAGCACGCCCCCGGATGCGACGGACGCGAGCTGTTGATCGTCTCCGATCAACCGCACCGTTGCACCGCGTTCGGCGAGGGCGGTGACTGCGTCGTCGAGGTCGAGGGTGCCGGTCATTCCGGCTTCGTCGACGATGACGAGAGTGTCCGGTCCGATGTTGGTGTACCACTCGGGAACGGACACCGGATCGCCGTTACGCAACCGCTTGGTGATG
The DNA here is from genome assembly GCF_059489205.1 of Rhodococcoides sp. S146-33. NCBI lineage: Bacteria > Bacillati > Actinomycetota > Actinomycetes > Mycobacteriales > Nocardiaceae > Rhodococcoides > Rhodococcoides sp. S146-33. The sequence goes on along the minus strand of NZ_JCAJWY010000012.1, from coordinate 60,533 downwards.
TCGACGAACTTCGCCAACGTATCGGTAGTCGTCAAGATATCTTGACGCAAAACTGCGGCAGCGGCAGCGGTCGGCGCGAACCCGACGACGTGCCCGCCTGCGTTCTGCCACGACCGTGTCAGTGCGGTCATGGCGGTGGTCTTGCCGGTTCCGGCGGGTGCGAGTGCGAGCTGAAGTTTCGCACCGGACGTAGCCATCGCGCGCACCAGTGAGCGCTGTCCGACGTTGAGTTCGCGTCCGTTCGCAGCGGACTCGAGCAGCGCCATCTCCACATGCTCGTCGGCCACTGCAACACCGTCGTTGCGCTGCGCAAGGGCGACGATGCGCGTCTCGGCATCGAGGACGGCATTGGTGGTGAACAGGGTTGCTTCGTGGCGGGTGTGCACGTCGCGGCCGTCGCGTCGACGCATCACATTCGGGGCGATGTCTGCGGCGACGTCGTCACTGAGTTCGTCGCCGAGAGTGACGGCGAGGTCGGTGCCGCAGGCGCGGTCGGTGATCGCCTCGACGAGGTCGGTGATGCGATCTGCCGGCGGGTTGGCGGTGCGGACCTGACGGATCGCTTCGGCGCGAATGTTGTGCCGTTGGTAGCGCGAGCGCGCGCGGGAAACGACCTCGACGACTTCGGCGGCGGTGTAGTCGATCCAGCGCGGGTCGTCGATGTCCACGCTCGCCCGGGTGCGTCTCTTGCCGGTCACCTCGGCGACCATTTTCGACAGTGCTTTCGGTGATCCGAGTACGTCGATCGCCTCTGCGCGCCACCCTCCGCGTTGCTCGGCGTGCGAGCGCGGTTCGTGTTTGGCCTGCCGGGTTTCCAGTGTCGCGCGCTGCGCAAGCCGGATCGCTTCGATGGCGGTCGGTTCGCGGTGATGCTCGGCCTGGAACTCGCGTGCGAGTTCGGCGGTGCGCACGACGATGGCGGCGTTACGCGAAGACCAGCGCTCCGCCAGACGGGTATCGAGGCCGACGATTTCACGGACGGGCCGCTTCGACCGGTCCTCGCTCGGGCGCTCAGTGAAGTCGACTCCGATGCGTTCACGCAGTTGCGCTTCGAGGGCGGTGTTGTAGACCTCGGAGGCGGGAACGTTGTTGCGGTACAACGCGGCCCCGTCGAGCGCGAGCCACTTCGTTGTCCCGTCCGGCAGGGTCGTGGAGACCTTGTTCGAGATCGCGACGTGGGTGTGCAGGTTCGGATCCCCCGCGCGCGAATCGCGGTGGGTGAAGGCTGCGGCGATCAATCCGTTCGCGTCGACTTGCGCGACACCGCCGTTGCCGAGACGGGTGAAGCAGGCGTGCTCTTCGAGGTAGTCGAGTGCGGCTGCGATCGCGGCGTCGTGTGCTGCTTCGATTTCCTGGGAGATCTCTCGCGGCGCAACCGCCCACAGCGCCGACACCGACTTGACGGGCGTGAACGTGAGGTCGAATCCGGCGACGGCTTTGGTGTTCTGCCGCCCCGATTTGGCGACCCACCCGGACAGTTCGCGCTCGTCGGCCGGGGCGCGTCCGTACTCGCGCTCGAACATCTCGCGTGCGACGCGGGTGCGGATCGTCGCGCGCTCGTCGCCGTCGATCGGTGCGTTCCATTTCTCGCCGGCCGCGAGGTTGTGCTCGACGAACGCCTTCGCGCACGCGATTCGATAGTCCGATGCGCCGTTGTCGATCTTGAACGCGCGTCCGAGCTTGATCGCCGCCGATGCCGCGCGCTCGGCGTTCTTCGTCGAGGCACCGGCAGCGAGCTCGGCCGCGAACTTTTCCGCGTACATCGTGTCGGCCTCGGGGTGCAGTCCGTCACCGAACAGCGCCTTCATGTGCGCCTCGGAGACGTGCTCCCCTGCGCCGATCGTCTCCAGCTCGGCGAGACCGGAGCCGGTCCAGCGGCCCGGTGACTCCCCTTTTTCGGAGTAGTACTCGGCCAGTGAGGCGGCCCCTCGTTCGGTGGAATCTGCCGCTGCAACCTGCCTGGTCAGGTACGTATACCCGTCCCCAGCGGTGAGCTTGTGCAGACCCATCATGGACCGGACCCTACCAGCGAAATCGGCGAAGTGGCCTAAATGCATGAGGTCTGTGGGTTGGTTTTGGCTTTGGATCGGTATTCGGTGGCAGTGGAGAGGGCTGATTGTGAACTGGGGTTTCGGGGGTGGTGGATCGGTGATGTGGCGGGAGATTGTGTCAGGATCTGTGAATTCGAGGGTGTTCGGGGTTAGGGTGGGCGGCATGGCGTCGACTCAGGCTCGGATGACTGCGCGTGCTCGGGCACGGGCAGCGCAGCAAAAAGTCGTCGCCGACCGCAAGGCACGCGACGAGAAGAACATGGGCTCGTTGACGGACTACTTCGCTGCTGCCGAGCAGATCGACGCGGCCCGGCTGGCGATGGCGCGCGCGCTCGACGACATCCGGGGGCGGGAAGGAACACTCAGCGCCGCTGCAACTCTCGCGGGCATCACGACCGGCGAAGCACGCAAACTTCTGGCGCTTCTCGCCGACGCCGCATTGACGTCGGCAGGCACGGACAGCGGCGACGACGCCTCGGTCTCCGACTCGGATGCGGCGGCAGATTCTCGCGACGGATCGGTTGCGCCCGATGCCGCCGACCCGGCGGCGACCGAGGATGCAACGACGAGCAAGACCGCGACCGTCGACAGCGCCCCGGCCGCCGAGCCCGCGACGAGTCAGGGGTAACCGGTGAGCGCTCCGGTGATGCAACTGGCGTTGTTCGGCGACGACACCGACGCCGCTGAGCCGCAGCCGGTTCGTCGGGTGTGGCGACCGCTGCAGGAGCCGTTGACTGCGAAGACCGTGGCGAGGTTTTGGACGAAGGTCGTCAAATGTCCAGACCATTTTTTGTGGCGGGGCTCGGTGAGCCACCCCGACGGCTACGGCAGATTTACCTTCACCGACGGCGACACACCACGCACATTGTCCGCGCACCGGTTCGCGCTTCTGCTCGAATACGGCGACCTCGGTGACGGGATCGTCGGTGAGCACGACTGCGACGAAACACTGTGCGTGCGGGTGGCCGACGGTCACCTCAAACGCGGCACCCAGTCGGCCAACCTCGCGCACGCTGTAGCCGTCGGCCGGCACATCGGACCGACACCGGCAGGCGGCGATCCACGCGGACGATACGGACGAGCCGTAGCGATCCGCGAGGCACTGCGCGACGGCTACGACGCCGACCGATTGCGCGCCGCCCTAGCCGGATACAGCTTCGACGCACAAGCACCACCGACCCTGTTCTAAGACATCGCCGCCGACAAGTTGTCGGTGGCGCGCGGTACACAGTGATCCATCAGGCTTCGGGCCGCTGCACCGCACCGGTGGGAGCAGTCCTCACACGAAAGGACTTACCCATGACGCTCTCCTCGCTCTTCACCGACGACGTCGGCCCGCTCCCCCTCCTCGCTGTCGCCGGTGCCGGCTTCCTGATCTGGTACGTGCGGTACCTCGGTGAGAACGACCCCGGATGGAAGGGTTTCGTGGCGAACATTCTCACCGTCATCGGTGTCGGCGCGTACCTCGTCGTTCTCGCTGTCGTGTTCGGCGCGTTCATCGCGGTGATCGGCGGGTTCATCGCGGTGATGCTGTTCATGGTTCCCCTGTTCGCGCTCGGCGGTGCCAGCGGAGTCGATGACCGCAGGGCCCGTCGCGGGTACTACCGCAACCAGTACGACAACGACTACTACCACTGACCGCTATCGCCCATCTGCACACGATGTCGCAGTCACCGTGCCGGGGCGATGTGCAGTCGATGCAACGGCGGCTGTGCGGGCCGTGTGCAACGCGTCGCGATCCGACTGCGCAGAGGGAAACGCATCCCACCGACACGACGTCGCTGTGCACGCGTGCACAGCAAAGAGTGGACGGCTCCGTGGCGATTTCCCGTCCCCTACTGATCTAGTTCGATTTGCCGTGCATCCAACTGATGACGTCGAGGACGCGGAGCGCACTGATGTCGTCGGGCAACGCGGCGGCCGCTCTGACTCTCAGCAGTCGAGTGTGCAGCGCACCTCCGTCCGCGCGCAGCGCTTCCCGGATGGGATCACGGTGCACCATCACCGTATTCAGCACGCGCCCGACGACCGTGTCGTAGATCGGGACCAGGCGGGGGCGTTTGCGGGCCATCAACTTCGTTGCGATGGTGCGGCCGACATCGGTCACGCCTCGCAGTTCGTCCTCCAGCAGCAGGATCGGCGCGTCGGGTGTGAGCCCGTCCGCTTCGTCGGCGAGGTCGCGATCCGGGCCGATAGCGTCGAGCAACTCGGCGAACCGTGCGGCGCGGGTGACGAGCAGTTCACGTGCCGCGCTTGCGGTGACGTTGACCGACAAAAAGGTGATGGCGACGAGATCGTCGGCGGTGAACCGGTTGCTGTCGGCGGCGCGGTTCTGCGGTGCCCAGCTGTCGAAGTACGCGCCGGTGTAGCACCCGGCATCGAGGTAGGTGCCGCCGTAGTACCGACGCAGCAGAGCGACCGCATCGTCGTCGGAGTCGGCGATCAGGGGCGGTGGAAGAGAGACACTCATAGCGGTCGATCGTGTCAGACAGCACTGGTGTCGACACCGGGTTCCGGATGGGGTTCGATGCGCTCGATGCTGTTGATGATCAGCGCGGTGCGCTCCGGCGGGCCAGACACACATGCGGTCGCAGCGATCAGGCCGGCCGTCTCGACGCACGATCGTCCGGTGCGTGCGAACGCGCGCGGGAACATCCAGAAGTCGATCGAATCGTTTCCGTCGACGAGTCGTCCCATCGCCCACTGACCTGTCTGCTGATTCGTCTGCACTGTGACGTCCTCGAGGGTGCCGTGCGCGACGACGTGCGTCCCATTGGGGACATCGCCGTCGAGCACCTCCCGCACTCGCACGAGAGGCTGCGGTGTGGTGGCGTCGTCGTCGGTCATGGTCGGCACGGTGCCAGCAGGCACCGACACGAAACAAACACCTCAGCGCTGGTGGCACGCCGCGCAGCGCGCAAATGATCTAGGATCGAGTGAAGTTCGAGCGTCGATGAGGGTCACGTTCGAGCGCGCCCCACCCGTACCGATTCACCCCGCACTGCGTTCACCGCACTGTGGGTTGTGTGGCTCTGTGAGCGATCGGTACCTGTCCGGTGGGGATTTCCGCGCACCGAAACTGGAAGGCCCTCACCATGTCTGTCTCTCCCGCTGTCGACAAAGACACCGCCATCGCGCGCGCACGCGCCGCGATAGAAAACCGCACCAAATACATCGAGTCCCTTTTCGACGCCGCCCAGGCATCCGCTGATGCACGCGAGAAGGTCGCCGAGGCCACTCGCGCCGCTGAACACGCGAACGCCGAACACGCCGCCGCGTACAAAGAAGCGATCGACGCCGGGTGGACGGTTGCCGAACTCACCGGAAGTGGTCTGACCGCCCCGACACCGGTCGGCAAGAAGGCATCCAAGGCGTCAGCGAAACGCGGCACCGGTCGCGCCACTGCGCGTCGCCGAGTCGGTGCCGAGAACACCGCCGCAGCACCGGACCGACACCACGAAGACGACGCCTCGTCGCCTGCACCCGACGTGTCGAGCGAACCGCAGTCCTCGACTGCGCCCGCGCACTGAACACTGCTGCCCTCGCACCACCCGCGCACCGGCACCGGTCGCGGAACCCCAGTGCGCCCGTGCACGCTCGACACATCTTCTCCGCGTGCGGGCGCACCCCATCACGTCAAAGGACCACACACATGACCCAGCCCGAATTCAACGTCGAAGTAGCCTCCCTCGACCGCAACGGCGACCCCGGTTTCGTGCACTACCGCGGCGCGTTCTACACCTCCCGCTCCGCCGGACAGTTCGCCCTCACCCAAGCAGCAGCACTGGCAGACACCCGCGAAGTCGACACCGTCTCCGTCGTCATCGACGCAGTCGGCGAGGGAACCTCACGCCGTGATGTCGAGTTCATCGGCACCCCCGGCGAACTCGCCGCCGAACTGACCGCACTCCCCGCCTACGCCTCCGGCGCGCGACGCACCGTCATCCCCGCACCACGCGCAGTGACCGCCGCCGTGGCCGCTGTCGTCGAAACGTCACCCCCGTTACCCGACTCGGCGGTCAACGGCCCCGACGCCGTCGCGGTTCTCGACGTGGAGGTGTACTCCACCCGACCCGGCCCGATCCCCAACTCGCGCACCGACGTCGGCGCGTTCACACCGCAGGATGCGCACCGCATCGCCGAGCAGCTCGCCGCCGATCTCGGCGGCACCATCGAACCGATGCGCAACGACACGGTGCTGCGCGTGACCCACGACGCGGACGTCTCCGACACCGACCGCATCGCCGCCGAGCGGTCCGTGCAGGTACGGAACCTGCGCGCGAACCTCTCCGTCCTCGACCCGGTCGCCGACGCCGAACACATCACCGCACTCGCCGCCGACCTCGACGATCTGCGAGCTCGATCGAGGCCGGCCGCGCGTCCGGACAGCTCTGCAGCTGCATCGACTTCGGCTCCGTCCACTTCGGTCTCAGTCGAGGTCGACCGTGCGTCGACGCGTCCGCGCGGGTTGGTCACTCCCCCGACCGGACGCTCGTCCGGAGCTGCACGGGCCACTTCGTCCACGCTGCACACCGCCCCTGCCCCGACGCACACAGCGGCGACATCGCGGTCTGCCGATCACGGTCTCGGATGACCACCGACCACCAGATCCCACCGCAGAGGAGGGAAGGGCGGCACCGACTACCTCGGCCCCCGCAGCGGTCCGACGCGACCGACGACGAGAGCGGCGGTAAGCCTGCGTTCCGGCTCGACGGCGGCGACCTCGGCGCGGTCCTGGCGTTCGAGGCGGTGCTGTGGAACGAACCGATGACCGGCGTACTCCGCGAAATCCACATCACGCCAGGCCGGGTACGCGTGGTCGTTCTTCAGACCGAACAGCAGAAGGGTCTCTACCCGCGATACATATTCAGCGGTGACCCCGATGCGCCGTATCTGGCCGACTACGACATCGACTTCGGCGACGAGGTCCGGATCGGCGATCGCCACTGACACCGCTCGTCCGACTCGGCTCGGCCGTACACGCGAGAAAGGCACCCACACAGCCCTGTGTGGGTGCCTTTTTCTCGTTCGCGCCGGGTTGGGCGCGCGGTCAGTGCTTCGGGTGCGGCGCGGTGCAGGGTGCGCCGAAGATGCCGGCCGCCAGTGCCCACGCGGTCAGAGTGCGGCGTTCGGCGCGGGCCCGGTGCGGGTGCGGGGACTGTCGATGGTCACTGCCCCGCCCGAAACGTGTTGAGCCTCTGCCACAGTGCGCGTTGAGCGCGTCCGTGCTCCACGAGGTGATCGAACAGGTACTCCTCCGGTAGCTCTTCGGCGGCGTGGACGATGGCCGTTGCCACGGTCCGGTAACTGCGCCGGTAGGACTGGGAAAGAACGATGTCGGCGTAGTGGACGGCGGTGAAGCCGTCTGCCCCCGCGGTGATGACCTCGTTCAAGCGGCGGCGCAGGGGCGCGTCTTTGGCTCCGCCGGATCCGGATCGCATGAAGGCTGCGGTGACGCTCGCTGGGTCGTAGGGTTCGCCGGTCGCGACGAGACCGGCGATCACGACGAACATTCGCCGGTACGCGACGTCGTCGAAGTCGTCGGCGGTCACGATCGCGGTGATGCGCAGATCTTCGGCGGACACTCCACCGGTGTGGGCGCTCCACATCAGGGCGCAGAGCAGCAGTGCCTCGGGGTCGGTGGACGGCTCGTGAGCTGTCTCGTTGTCGACGGCAGTGTCGTCGTCCACAGCGGCGAGGCTGCGAACGACACGCTCGGGCTCGTCGGGCGGTGGAACTGCGCTCAGTGGCGTCATCGTCGGGCTCGTTCTCGCAGGTCAATCTCGAACAGGGGTCAACGGAGTGGTCGGTCAGGCGGCGGCGAGCTTGTCGAGGGCGTCGATCCGAAAGCCGGACCAGTGGGTGTTCTCGTCGACGACCACGACGGGCATCTGCCGGTAGCCGAGTCCGTTGGTGACGAACTCGCGGGCCGCTGCGTCTTCGGTGACATCGACGGTCGTGTAGTCGATCCCGTGCTTGTTCAGGCGTCGTTTTGTTTGATCGCAGTTGTTGCATTCGGGTTTCGTGTACACAGTGATCGACATAGCTCACTCCTCGAGAGAATTGTTCCGATAGGTTCCATTTTATCTCACATTGGCCTAATTAGCCATAGATGAAGCGAGGCATTTTAACTCGAATGTGTTGGCGCGCAATAGATTCCTAGTTGCCTAGCAGTTCGCAATTACGTCGGTTGCGTTTCCTTATCGGCAGTACACGGAGAGGAATGCGAAAAAGCGACGGGGGACAGTTCATTTCGCATTTGGGTCATGGTGCCGTCGCCCGACTACTGGTGCGACGCCGCGATCGAGACATGCGAAACGCCGCCGGAGCTGTTGCTCTACGGCGGCGTCAGTCGGGGGGGCTATCGCTAGTCGAGTTCGTACTGTCGGGTGCGGTGTGGGACCAGGGACCTGCGGATTCCGAGCGGGCCTCTCGAGACCATCTGCCGCCGCAATTGCATCCATTCTTGTACGAGTTCGGGTGTGGTGTTTCGTGCGGCTTCGCTGCGGAGGTCGTTCAGTGCGTTCATCCATCTCTGTATTTCAATTTTTCTCTGGGTGACACGCTCCAGCGCGCGAGGGAGGTATTTGGTGTCGAGTCCGCGAAAGAGGTGGGTTCCGAGTTCGTGGATATCTCTTTGGATGTGGCAATCGAGTCGGTACCAGTCGATCGTCGTCGATGGAGCTTTGCGGTTCATGCTCGATCACCGATCGGGGCATGGAGCAAATCGAGGGCCTTCTGGTGCTCGGCCGATGCAGTGGCGATATCCATAGTCTCCCCGTTCGTGGTGTCGGTGTCGGTGAGTTAGTGGTCGGACGCGGTGTTACGGCGTTGGTCGCCGATGAACTTTGCCCTGTTCGCGGTGACGACGACCTCTCTCGTACCTTTCGATCCCAGCTCGTTGCCGAGACGGACAAGAGCGAACACCAATGCCACTGCAAGAGCGGGAAATACGGTTTCGATGAGGCTGATGTCGTTGCCGTCGAAGCTCATCTTGACGTTGTATGCGGCAGCGGACACTCCGAGTATGCCCACCATGACAGCGGCAAATCGGTTGAGCGCGTACCGGAGCCGGTCCACTGCGTCCGCAGACTCGAAGTAGCGTTCCGCGTTTTCTATGCTGTCGTCGAACAGGAATTCTTGGCGGATCTTGGCGTGGTTGCGGAAGGTGCTGAGGGGGTTCATCGGTTGTTCCTGTCGTCGTCGAGGGCTGCTCGAGTGAAGCTGCGTTTCTGGTCGTCTTCGTAATCGGCGCGGGTGCTGTTGAACTCACGTGCGATCAGGTAGCCGAACAGGATGGAGCCTGCGGTGAGGGCGGCTTTCCATCCCCAGGCGACGTCTGGGTAGGTGATGGCGAAGACGCTGGCGGCGACTACGGCGAGGCCGATGAGGGCGAGTGCGTTGCTGTGCAGTGCCGTTCGAGACGGCTTGCGTATGTACAGGGTGCCGACGGTGTAGGCCCCGGTGACGAGGACGACGAACACGATGAAGGCCGTGGTGTTGACGATATTCATTGGCGTTCTCCATTCACGGTGGCTGCTTCTGCCTTTCACTTCGGATGTAGGTCGTGATCGACGCTTGTGTGTGTCGTTGTGCCGTTGGTGGGTCATGTTGCCAGGTGGGGCCGACATACTGCTGGGTGTCGACCGCCACCGGGCGGCGGTGGGTCGTGGTGGGTCAGCTGGTGAGCTGTTTGCGTGTGGTGGTTTCTATGGCGATCTTGGCGTTGTCGTAGATGCGGTCGGGGATGGTGACGATGTCGGCCGCGAGTTCCTCGACGGTGCGCAGCGCTGTCTCGCGTTCCTGTCCGGTGGCCGAGGTATCGAGAGCGATACCGAGGGCGCTGCGGATCCGGCGCACGGTTCGTTGATCGTCGACGCTGGTCACACGCAGACCCATGGTGCGGGCGTAGCCGTCGGCGCTGCGCCAGGCAGTGTTCGTCTTCTGAGCGGCTGCGGCGAAAGCCTGCACACGCTCGAGGGTGTCGGGGCACTGTTCGGGCCGAACGTCGTTCATGGTCGCGAAGGCGTCGATGAAGGCTGCGGTGCGGGGCTCGGTGAGGTCGTCGAGCAGGGGCCTGACGAAGATCGAGTACGGGTCGGCCAGGTAGGCGGCGTAGGCGTCCGCGACCTCGCTGTAGACCGCGTGCGCGGCGGCGTAGGCGTCCGCGAGTGCCTTCTTCGCGTTGCGGCGGTCGACGAGGTGACTGCGGGTCCGGGTGATCAGGTACGTGGCCAGTGCGAGGGCGAGCACGACTGCGATCACTGCGACGAGGATCCAGACCAGGGGCGTCCAGTCCGTCGGAGCGTCGGGTGCGGTATCGACCATGGACGGCGGTGCCGGGGCGTCCAGTGTTGCGTGCGGGTCGGCGGGAGGAAGGTTCGTCGCCTCCTCGGCAGACACCGGCGAAAGAATCGAACGGACGGCCGTCGCGGCGACGGCGACGACGAGCCCTCCCCCGCACATCTGAAGCGCGGTCCTGTCGTCGTCGCCGTACATGCGTGACCAGAAGAACTTGGCTCCGCCGCCGATCATGGCGAGGACACCGAGCGTGGTGCACCCCCACATCAGGAAGGACAGGAGCATCTCGATGTCCGCTGAAGCGGGTGGCATCGTCTGGGGCACTGGATTGTTCATCGGTGCTGGGGCCTTCCGGCTCGGGTGAGGCAGCAAGATCAGGGGCGGCGGGCGAGGTGGGCTTCGGCGGTGGCGGCGGCGACGTCGTAGCCGCCCCAGGGTGAGCGGTGCGGGACCGAGCGCAGGCCTATGGTGACGCCGCGTCTGGTGATGACGGGCCATCCGGTGGGGCGCTCCCCGACGATGTCGATGACCTTCGCTGTCCACACCTGATCCTTCTGCGACGGTGTGCGTTCGGGTGTCACGATCGGGAGGTCGTCGATCCAGCCGGGGTGGGCGTGATCGAGGGCGTCGCAGACTGCCTCGGACTCGTCGGCGCGGTTCTCCCCTTCCCACGAGCAGCCGGTGCACGCGCCGCGGTAGACGTCGCCGCCGACGCACTGGCAGGGGGTGTCCCTGCTCGTGTCCGGGCAGCAGCAGTCGAGGTCCGCTGCAACACAGGTGGGTTGGCAGATTTCGGTGGGTGTGGACGGGTCACAGATTCCCGGACGGAACGCGTGAGAGGCGGCGGTCGAGCCGTGCCGTCCCCAGGTGGTCGCCCAGGCCTCGAATTCGGCTACGCGGGCCTGCACCCCTCGGGTGGGGCTGGCGAACAGGATCGGGATGCCGTGGCGGTCGATGTGCAGGTTCTGCTCGTCGGCTTCGGCGGCGGCGAGCACCTCGAAGATGTCGATCTGGCCTGCGGTCTCGGCCATCACCGCACGCCCAGCTCGGGGCCGGTGATGGACTGCACGGCGAGGGAGAGTCGTACGTCGCTGGCGTCGACGACGACGGGGTGGGTGCGGCTGTACCAGGCACCAGGTGCGTCGAGGAGGGCGGTGACCTCGACGCGGCCTGCAGGTGCGGTGCGATAGCCGAGAATGTCGATGATCGTTCCGTCGAACTGGGTGTCGAGCGAAATCAGTTTCATTCCAACTCCTTTGAGGCGGCGACGTGCGGCCGTTGCGGGTGCGGCCAGGGTGGCGGTCATGGATGCTCCAAGGTCGGGCGGAGAAAGTGGTGAGCGGCAACGGTCGGGGACTGTGCGCAGGCGTTCAGGACGGCAAGGTCTGGCAGTCGGCGCATTCCCAGCGCCCGGCGGTCGAGGTGCAGGTCCGTCGCTCTTCACAGAGCCAGCAGATCTGGTTGCGCTTGCGGGTCGACACCTGTTGCGCGGCAGCCACGGTGGCGGCCTGTGCGCGGTATTGCTCACGGGTGCTCGCATCACGGGCAGCGAGGTCGGCGCGGACCTGCTCCGGATCTACGGCCAATCCGTCGGTTCGTACGTTCAGCATGTCCCCGAACGCTGCGCGGCAGGACTGACACACATCGCCCGGTGTAGCGACCGGAACAGCACACCCGGGCAATGCGCAGGACGTGAACAGCGTTGACTGCCAGTCACATTCGATCTCGCCGGTGCGTGTCGATGTCATACCCAAACCATACAGCGTCACGCTGTATGGTTGCAAGGGGTTCGGCGAACTATTTACAGCGTGGGGCTGTAAGGTGCGGGTATGTCGACAATCATGCTCGTGCGGGGATCGGAGGAACCGTGACCGATGCCGAATTGACCCTCTCGGAGGTTCTGGCACTGATCGAGGCCTCGACCGGGAAAGCGATCGCGTCCTCGACGTGGCGGTCCTACGTCGCTCGTGGCCAGGCCCCGAAACCTGCCCGCCACCTCTCGCGCACTCCGCTGTATTCGCGGGAGGACATCGAGGCGTGGATCGCAGGCCGACCCGGCAGTGGTGCACGAACCGACCTGTACCCACGCTGATCGCCGTTCGACATTCCCGGTTCACCCCTGAGCGCGTCAACATATCTTGACGAACCGGAAAGGCCCCGGCCATCGGCGTGATGGTCGAGGCCTTCCTGTCGTGCTGGTTGCGAAGCTCCAGCGGATGGTCAAGCGTCGTCGTCTACGGCAGCGTACGCGGCGTCGACGGTGATGTTGCCGATCGCGGCCTGCTCCACCGGGGTCAGAGTGTGCCCGCTGTCGGCGAGGAAGGTCAGGTAGCTGTCGATGCCGACCATGCCTCGGTAGTGCTTCGAGGAGAACCGCCAGTAGTCCTTGGCTTCCTGCGGCCCCGTCAGGCGGGCCTCGAACGCGGTGAGCACACGGGCAAGCAGCAACACCTCGGCGCGAGCGGGCGTGGCACCGGTGGCCTTACGGTCGACCTCGCCCAGCGGTGAACCCATGATCTCGCCGTACCGCTCCGAGCACTTGGATTCGGTGAACACATCACCATGAGCCGCCAGCGCGGTCACGATCCACTTGGTGGCGTTCTTCGGGGCGGTCTTGCCCGCGAGCAGACCGGTGAGGAATGCACGTCGGGCTTCGGTGGCGGTCGCTCCGGCGCGGTTGAGGGCTTTCACCTTTCGCCGTTCTGCGCGTTCGGTCTCGATGCGTTCGGCTTCGGCGCGCGCGGCTGTGCGCTGCGCCGGGGTCAATCCGTCCTCGGTGCCAACGCCCTCTGCGGCGGCGATCTTCTCGGGTGCAAGTTCGAGGCCGGCCGCAGACACACGGTCGTGGCGCAGGAAGTACTCGTACCCCCAGGCGGTCACTTTCTCGACGGTGTTGGCGTGTCGCAGCTCCTCGTACGCCTCGGCGGCGTCGTCGTCCTCGGTGTCGAAGTCGATGTCGCCCTCGTCTACTTCCTCGCGGGTGGTCTTGTCGACCCAGACGGTGCCGGTCTCGTGGACATGGACGTGCCACAAGTGCGGCGCTTGCTCCGGGGCGTCGGCCGGGACTGCACTGCCGTCGGCAGTGCGCAGGTCCGCGAGCGAGTACCACTCCCCCTCGCTGGTGGACGGTTCGTCATGGAGCAACGTGAAGCCGAGTGCGATGTAGTCGGCTGCGGCGGCAGTGGTCTCGGCGCGTTCGTCGATGCGGCGCTGGAGGGTGGCCAGGCGGTACTCGAAACCGAATCTGTTGTCGAAGATCTGCTCGATTGCCTCGGTGATCCACGGCTCCGTCTGTGCGGCGGCTTCGAGATCAGCAAGCAACGCAGCTCCTTCGAGGGTGAGTTGCCGGTCGTCGAGCTGGCGGCGAGCGCGCTCGGATCGTCCTGCTCGACCGGCCTTTTCGACGTACGCCTTGGGGACGTGCAGTGCTGTCGCGACCTTCTGCACGTTCAGGCCCAGGTCGAGCAGGCCCGTGACGGCGGCGGCGCGTTGCCCGGTGGTGAGGTCTTCGCGCTGGTCGTTGGATACGACCTGCTCGGTGATGCGTTCGATCCCTGCGGCCTTCTCGTCGTCGGACTGCTCGCGCACCATCACCGGTATCGAGGTGAGACCGGCTTCGCGGGCCCCGAGAGTTCTGCGCTGTCCGTCGTGGACGACCAGGGTTCCGTCGGCGCGGCGGACCGCCGAAACCGCCTGGAGGACACCGTGGGCGGCGATGGAGGCGACGAACTCGGGGTCGGCGGTGATGTCTACGCCGTCGCGGACGTTGGCGGTGATGTCGAGGGCGTGCGGGTCGGCGTCGACGAGGGTGTAGCCGGTCGAGGTCGGTGCCGATTGTGCAGCCATGGTGGTGGTCATGATGGCGGTCTCCCTGGTTAGTGTGTGCAGGTGAGGCACCTGGCAGGTATCAGCTGCCCGGTGCCCGTTCGCAGGTGGAGGGTCGAGCGAGGGTCAGCGGTCGGAGGTCTTCACGACGGGTAGTTCCCAGATCGGATCTTCTGCACAGGGAGCGCTGATGTCGACCCAGCGCCCGGTGATCGCGTATCCGCGACGGGCGAGCAGCACCTGCGCCATGTCGGGGGTCCAGTCCATCGGTGCGTGCTCCTCGATGCCGGGCGCGTCGATGTACTCGACCTCGATGCCGCCTCGCCGAATGGACACTCCCAGGCCGCGTTCGGGGCGTTCGTCGCCGTATTCGGAGGTGACTGCGGTGAGGTTCTGCTCAGTTTCTCCCATGCCCCTAACCTTACAGCGTCACGCTGTATTGTCAAGTCCTGCAACGACTTTCGGTGGAACTACGAATACGGGCCGTATTTCGTGCGTCGAACGGCAGAACCCCGCACGCTCGAATCGCCTACAGCGCAGGATGATCGAGACTGCGACTCACATCGGGTCGGTGCGACCGGTGGTCCATGCCTGGTTTCTTCCGTCGAAGGTAGCGGCGTCCTTACCCCTGCTCGGCCAGGTCGACGTACAGTTCAACCGGGAGTTGATGGCAATAGGCCCATACGATGACTCTTTCCTGCGACCGATCAGCATCGCGCCCTAACGCTACAATTCCGGCATGGCTGGGTTCAAGGATGAAGTCGAGCGCATCGCAGCTCTGAATGCGCTCGGCCAAAGCGTAGCCGCGGAGGCTCAGCGCGCTATAGAAGTACCGGCGAGCAGTGCAGTGCCGCAGACGATGCGTCTCCTCAAGGAGTGCGCATCCCATCTGAGCGGCAAGAAAGCACCGGAGAAGTACGAGTTGCCTGGAAGTAAGCTTTGGAGCCCGAAACGTTCTCCCGAGGGTTATGCGCTGTACCACCGTCGAAGCGAAAAGGGCGGACTGCTGAGTCTCAGCATCCTGACTCCTGACGGCCGGTTCTGGGCGCAGCAGCACACACCCCTAATAGGTTCGAAGAACCACGGTGATTTCATTCCAATTACAGTCCAAGCCCTTCTGGGGCGGAAGCTGACTGTTGGCTGGGAGCAAAGCATCGGATTCGACTTCGACGGCACCCCGACGGTGGTCACCAAAGGAACCTTTGGAGACTCGGATTCAAGCCTCCCACTCTCAAGGTGGCTCGCCGAGTTCGTTTCAAAATAGCGGAAACCGTCGTCACGCTTTCGCGGCGAGGGAAACCGAACCCTGCAACTATAAGCAAACCGTTAGCCAAGATAGTTGACGAACAATTCGCTTCTAATCGACGGGAGTCGCAGCCTCGGCGGGGCACCACTGGCCTTCGAGCCGCAAGAATCCCCTGCCGTTGCCGATCGGTATCTGGAAACTGAGTTGGCAAATCCATTGACCCCGTCCAGTTTTCGCCCACGCATGGAGCAGTCCGGGCGATTTGGTATCCATCGCCAGCCCCTCCGAGCGGACTTTGAGAGGTGTTCCGTCACGGAAGGATCCTCCGGATGAGCCTGCCACGGTGAGCGCTATGTTGACCAGGACTCTCCGAGGCGGATCGACGATGTGGCGCGTGGGGGGATCGAAGCTCACGGGCCAGTTCTCGTACAGGTCGGGGGTCATTGGGCGACCGCCAATCGGTGCGGCCGATGTTCGGCGGCTGCGTCGGTGACCGCAGGGGTCCAGCGCAAGCCGTGTTCGCCGAACATGGGTGCTGCGAGGGTGTAGCGGCTTGTGCGCTCGGTGATGCCGCGTCCGTGGACGGTGGTGTCGATGGTGATCGAGCGGATGCGGCCCCTGCCTTGCTCGATGCCGCCGTAGCCGACGGGCCGAGAGGAAATCGTCAGATCGAGACCGGGCATCCGACCGTCCGTAATCGCGAATATCCCTGCGTGAGTTCGGTTTCGAGCCAATAGGGCACGTGCTCGGGTCGGTGGTACGTCGCGGCCGTGGACGGTGCTGATGACCAGATCGATCCCATCGATGCAGATATTGGCGGCGTCGAGAGGGTCTGCTTGACCGGGGTCGATCAGGGCGATCTTGGACAGGTCCCCGCCGTGTTCGTGGACGGCGAGGAGCCCGAACTTGGGTTGACCGATCAGTGCGACGTGGTGGCCGGCCGCGGTGGCGGTGGCGACGAGTCCGACGAGAATCGATCCGGCACCGGTGATCGACAGGGCCGTTCCTCGGGCCAGTGCGCCGCGTGGGAGCAGTTCCGACAGCGGCATGGGTACCGGCAGGGTTTTGAGGGTTCGTGAGCGCACGGGGCCGCTCAGAGCCCGTTCATCGCCGTCGGTCGCGGTGGCCTGCGCGTTCGGCTGTGAGGGGGCGAATGCGGGCGAGTCGTCGGGGTCGGTGGGTGCGTGGTCGCGGCGTCCGGGGATCGCGGCCATACTGCGGCGAAGAGCGGCAAGCTGCGCAGCCTTGTCCAGGTTGGTCAGGTCGGGGATCGTGTCGGCGGTACCGGCCATGAGTGCGACCTTTCGCCGAACGGATCAGTGCCCTCAATCTATGCGAACATACGTTCGATGTCGAACTACCTGCGTGTGCCCGTAGCTGGCCCTGGTTCGCGAACCCTGGCGGCGTTCACGAGGTGGTCGAGGGAGAGTTCGGGGTCGGCCGTCAGGTGGCGATGTTGGGCGAGCAGACGCCTGATGTGATCGAGGTCCGCGCGCACAGTCGGGTCGTCGGGGTCGTAGCCCTCGTCGATGATGGCGGCGCGTTCGTCTGGGTCCATATTTAGTTCGACGCGGCGGCGTCGGGCGCGGTTCCCGTGTCGTAGATCAGGTCGTCAGAGCCGTCGTAGCGGTAGGCCCGCTGTCCGCTGGGGAGCGTCACCCATCCGGCCTGTCCATGATCGGGATTCGGATCGAAACTGCGGTCGCTGGTCATGGGATCAGTATCTCGTTCGCCGTGCCTGCACGGTTGGGTGGTCAGCTGTTGACGAGTTGACTGGCTCGCTGAAAAGTCACTCCGAGAAGTGCTCCGATGTCGCGGACGGGTACCTGAGCGGTGGCGAGTTTCTTCGCGAAGGCCTCGGTGCTGGCCTTGACGCGGGCTTCGTCCTCGGCCAGACGTGCTCGCTGTGTCGCGATCTCGGCGATGCGGACCGCGAGATCCTCTCCCCCGGGTTCGAGTTCGATGTGCTGCTCGATCTCGACATCGGCGAGGGCGACTCCGGTTTCGAGGGCAATGAGTTCTTTCGCTGCGGTGGGGACATCGTCGATCCGACGGGCTTGAGTGAGGGCGTCGAGTTCGGGGACGGCGATCATCCACCACTTGCCGTCTCGGGTGACCGACACCGTGTAGGTCTTGTTCACTGCTGGGCCTCCTTCATGGCTGCGAGGATCTTGCGGTAGACACCGGGCGAGATCGTCCGGTGCCCATCGGGCACAGTCACTTTGACTGCGCCGTCGGCCGAGACCCACGTGCTGTGTGATCCGACCGTGCGGACCGAGGTGAACCCGGCCACTTTGAGGGCCTTGACCACTTTCCGCGTGGGCTGCTCGGTAACCATGACTTTAGTCTAGTCGATTGGACGCTTTCTAGTCAAGTTGACTAGACAAAATATGGTCGAGTGTCGGTGCTGTGGTCGACACGGAGGAAGTGCGTATTACGCATTTCCTCATCCGGTTCATCTGCCTGCGGGTTCGGTCTGGTTAGGGTGGTCATCGACAGAAGTGTGTTTCCATTCGAGAGAGGCCGCATAGAACCGTGGCGAAAAAAGTATTCACCCAATTGGTCGACGATATCGACGGCTCCGTCATCGACGACGAATCAGGCGAGACGATCGAATTCTCCGTCAACGGTGTCGACTACCTCGTAGACCTGAAAGCGAAGAACGCCAGCGAGTTTCACCGCAAGATCGGCTACTACATCGAGCACGCGACCCGTGTCGGCGGGCGTAAGCGTCGGCACTCCCCCACCTCCACGGCTCCATCTGCTGCACCCTCGAACAGCGGGGCCACACGTGATCCGGCTCAGACCAGAGCGATCCGGCAATGGGCCGCAGACAACGGCCACAAAATCAGCGACAGGGGGCGCATTCCCGCCTCTATCGAAGAAGCATTCAACGCTGCACACTGATCATTACTTCAGGATCACCGCGCGAACTCGACGGTGTATCCGGCCTGACCGTCGATCGCCAGGCTGTACTGCACACCATCGAGCGTTGTCATGTTCCAGCCCTCCTTGACGATCAACGTCTCACCCATGGGCAGCGATTGAATTCGACTGACCGCGAACGAATCGACGTCGCCATCGCTCACTTCCTGAATACCGCTGTACTCGCCCTGTTCGGCGTTTGTCGCCTGGGTAGAGACAATATCCGGCATGGTCGAGTCGGGCGATGTGTTCTTGACGGTGACCGGAAAATAGACGCTGACCGGCTGTAGAGGCCGGTCGTACGCGGTGATCGCGTTCTCACTCGGTGTGAACTCGACCGGTGCGCCGACGGTGATCTCCAGTTGGACCTGGCCCGATCGCACTTTCCTGCTGTAGATCGCGGTCTGTCCGAACTTGCATGGTTCGGGAAACAGTTCGATTCCCGTCGTGTCGCAAATCATCGGGTCGGCCGGGGAAGGTTCCGCTTCCTGTGCCGGGGCAGGCTGCGGAGAGGATTGTTCGGCGCTCGAGGCCGCTGCGGCGTCGGTCGTGGACGCGTCGTCGTCCTCTGCGAGCGCCCCGACGGTGATGATGCCCGCCAGGATGACACCGACTCCGCCGAGTACGGCCCACATTCGCCAGGGGGGCTTCGGCTTTGGTCGACGGAAGGTCATGGTGGTGCGCACGAGACCGTCCTGTCGGTCGACGAGTTCCCAGCCTTCCTGCTGCTTGTTTGCGATCGTTTTCGATTCGGTACCCCGGATCACCTTGATCTCGGTGACCTCGTACCGCGCCTGTTCGGCGTCCATGTCTC
The DNA here is from genome assembly GCF_059489205.1 of Rhodococcoides sp. S146-33. Classification (NCBI taxonomy): domain Bacteria; kingdom Bacillati; phylum Actinomycetota; class Actinomycetes; order Mycobacteriales; family Nocardiaceae; genus Rhodococcoides; species Rhodococcoides sp. S146-33. The sequence continues at coordinate 41,371 of NZ_JCAJWY010000012.1, read as the reverse complement.
TTCCCGTTCTTCGATAGTGGTGATGCGGGTCGACCCCACATCCCGTGATGCGGGGTGGCGGCGCTCGCTCGGTGCTCGCCCCGAAAAGTGTTCGGTGACAGGGGCTACGAATTGTCCAGTCGGTCGCGTAGTGACGCGATTCCGAGTCGGGTGAGAGTGCCCGCGTCGTGTGCCCGGACACCACTGCCGGTCAGGCGTCGAACGGCGTCCGGGTCGTCGTCGACGAAGCCGCGCAGCCACGCCGGGTGCCGGTTGATCACTGCCCTGGCGTGCCCGAGTTTGATCTGCCAGGCCTGCCGTGTGTGGTGGTTGTACTCGGAGGCAGGGCGGCCCAAGACCGCTCTCCCCTCGGGAAAGTCCTGGTCGGTGAGCCACGCACGTGTCGCGGGCAGGGCATATGCGGGCCGCGTCGTCGAATAGACGATCGTGTAGCCGAGACCGTGCACCGCCCACGCCAGATCGTGTCCGCCGGCGAGCACTGCGGCTTCGGGCACGTGGGCGAAGAATTCGCGCCACCGCTGAGCTGGGTCGATCTCCTGGTCGGCCAACACGCCTGCGTGCGCGGACAGGTCCGCCATGACACCGTCGATGTCGATCATGACAACCCGGTCCTCGTTCGGGCGGTGCACCCGAGGCCTGGGCCGGCGCCGGGTCGGTGCTGGCCGGGTCGGCTCGGTGACGGTGTCCACCCCTCGTTCATACCCGAGCGATATCGGCATTTTCGGTGGCGCGCCGCAGAGATGACGCGGTGTTCATTTCCGACGACGCAGACCCCACGGAATCGGTGTTGCGCGCTGCGGCGAGGACGGTATCGAGACACTCTCGATAACCGCTGGAAAGCGACGCCCTGAACCCTGTCGGGACGATGTGGGCCAGTAGGCGATACCCGGCCAGTGAAGATGCCAGAACGCGCGCGAACTTCTCTGCGGTGAAACCTGCTCGCAACGAGCCTGATTCGGCAGCTCGGCGTGCGAGGTCGAGTACCGCCGCCTCCCACGCTGCGGACGAGCGATGAGCATGAAAGTCCGGTTCCACGCTCAACCTGGCTTCGGCGCGCAAGGAGACGTCGTGGTCGAAGGCCTGCGCAGCGTCGTCGACCATGCCAACGATCGCATCGAGCGGAGGGACACCGTCAGCAGTACTCCAACGTGTCGCTATTGCCGTGTAGGCGGCGGCGGCGGTATCGAGGACCGCGGCAGCTATCTCTCGCTTGGAGGAGAAGTGGAAGTACATCGCACCCTTGGTGCTCGACGTGTTGTCGAGAATTCGGGTGATCGACGATCCGGCGTACCCGTACTGCGCGAATTCTGTTGCCGCTCCTTGCACTATGTTCGCGCGTGTTCGGAGGGCCCGCTTCTGGGTCATCGCATCGCACCCGCGTAGTCGCGATCGGTGCTCGCCGAGTCGTAATCGGCGTCGTCGTAGCCGGAACTCGCTTCGGCCGCGTCGTCGGCACCGTGGCCGTGATCGGTTTCGGCGTTATGCGCCCGGTCGACGGCGGTGGGAGCTGCGGTGCTGCGTTCGCTGGCGATGTTCTGCTGTACCTGAGTCCAGGTCTTGATGTGCCGCGAGACCGTCGAGGTGTGGAGCTCGAGGTGGCGTGCGATGTCACTGAATGACCAGTCGGGGTTTGCGAGGTAGAGGTCGACGCTGGTCCACACGGCAGGCTTGAGCAGGCCGTTGTCGAGGTCCTCGTCTATCCCGGCGAGTGCCGATCCTGCTGTTGTGCTGGACTGTTCGCTCTCCACGCGGTCGAGCGGGTCTTCGATGCGAGCTGTGTCGGTGGTCGTGTCGAACGATTGGGGGGTCTCGATCGGGGTCGTGGTTGCGGCACGGCGTCGGCGAGGTGCACGGAGCACAACAGCGACGATTTCGCTCATCGTGAGGACCATCGCTGGCGCTAATGCTGCTATTGCTGCTGCGACGGCGGCGTTGAGGACGGTGGCGGTCAGGACGGCGTGGTAGGCGTTGCCTGCGATGGACAGGATCGCCGAGACGGTCAGCACTGCCACGACGAGTCGCCGGCCTCTTTTGGTGGCGGCGTCGGTGTGTTGAGAGAGCGCGATCCGGATGACAGCTGCGGCGAGGATCGGGCCGTCGAGAGCGACGGGGATGACCCAGGCATCGGCCTGGTGGATGCCGGCCATGACGGCGAGGTCGAGCAAGGTGGAGAAGGAGAGCTTGAAGGATGCTGCGCCGACGACGACGGCGATGGCCAGCCCGGTGATCAGTGCACCGGTCAGCACGCGGGGGTGGATGTCGAGGGTGTCCTCGCTGGTGGAGTCGAGGTCGGGAGTACTAGCGTTGTTCATTGATCGCAGGTCCGTTCTGTGATCGACCGGCCCCGGCGGTGTGTCCGCACTGCCGGGGCCTTTGTGGCCGGATGGGGTACTTGGTTGCTCACAACCGGGCGCGTAGATCCTCGAACCACTGCGCTGCGGTATTGAGATCAGGTAAGTCGATGTCGTACCGAAGACGTTCTAGGGCATCGACTTCGGTGCAATCGAGGTCAGCGAGCTTGCGCATGTCCTGCAAGATCACGGCGACCGCGAGTAGTTCACCGGTCGACCATGCAGGCCACGGTTCGGGCCAGATCGTTGCATCTGCGGGCGAAGTGGGCTTTGGCGAGCCAGTCGGTGGCGTAGCGATCGGCTTTGGTGGTAGTCATCGTCGTTCAGCTCCTGGTTGTCATGGCGCGGGCTACCGGCGGGGCCGAGCAGGACCAGCAGCATCGGCGGCTGCGGCGGTCCAGCCGTTCACTCCCACTGGGCGACACTCGTCGTGATAGACCGGATGAGACGGCACCAGACTCGCCGGAGTATCGGAGTGCCACTGGTCGCACCACGCGCACCGAATGACCACCCGTTCGGCGGTCATGAAATCGACTCGACGACGGGGCCGAACTTAGCTCCATCGAACACACCAATGGCGTGGCGACTGGCGTTGGGGGTCATCGCTTTTCAGCTCCTGGTGGTTGTGGGGCGGGGTGTGGGTACTCCGTCACGCTGCTCGCGGGCACGGATGAGGGCGGCGTATACGGCTGATCGGCTCAGTCCGTACAGTTCCATGAGTTTCACGGCACCGAACTCGCCGGATTCGTAGTCCTTGAGGATGCGTTCATGTTGCAGTGCAGTGAGTTTGGGTTTGCGGCCGGTCATCCGGCCCTGCTCTTTGGCGATCGCGACGCCCTCGCGGGTGCGTGCGCGCGTCAGGTCGGCCTCGAACTCGGCCATCGCGCCGAGGACGGTGAAGAACATCTTGCTCGACGGATCGCCGGGGCTGTAGACCTGGCCGCCGTAGATCAACCGTGCACCTTTGGCGTCGAGCTCGGTGACGATGGCGTTCAGGTCGGTGACCGATCGGCCGAGTCTGTCGAGTTTCGTGACCACCAAGGTGTCCCCCTTCCCCACTGCCGCGAGGGCTTCGGCGAGGCCGGGTCGTTCCCGGTTACGTCCGGTGTATCCGCGGTCGGTGTAGATGTTGCCGGTATCGACGCCCATCCGGCGAAGGGCTGTGCGCTGCGCTCGCAGATCCTGCCCTCGTGTGGAGCATCGGGCGTACCCGATCAGGTTTTCGTCCACCTGGAGCCCTCCGTCTCGGATCGTGCGATCAAACTGGAATTACTTGCAACACTATCTACCAGGACACCGACAGGCTGGTCCGGAGCGTCGACCGAATCGGCTCTGAGGTGTCTCGATAGACGAACGTCAAACAGGACACCCCTTCGACAGACCCAGCCGTCAATCGGTGAGAGGACGACCAGCCGAAAGCTGAGCATCGGAGTCGTCATACCGCTTCCCCTCGTTGTGGGCAAGCTCGCGGGCCTCCGCTTCGCGAAGCAGCGCCTTCTCTACGAACTGCGACCAAGATTTGTCGTCTTCGAGGTGAGATGTCGCTCGGAATACTCCGCGCGCCCGAGCGAACACACCTTGGTCGATGTAGACCGTGATTCGCTTCGACTCCTTAGCTGCGGAGCCATTCGGGGCCGTCTTCGAGTCTGGTGGCGGTGTAGCGGCCGGAGTTGGCGCTGCGGTCCGATTCTTCGCTTGCAGCCTCGAAAGGTCTCCCGTCACCGGGTGCGAGCGACGTGGAGCCAACCCGGTGACCACTCGCTTCTGAGGCTCGGTCATGCGGTGGCCTCCCCTTCTGCTGCGGTGATGCGCGCGATTACTTCTTGGGTGATGGCGAGGAGGTCATCAGCGACTGAGCTGGACGATCGCGGAGATAGCGCTTGGGCCTGCGCTTCCCCTCTGATCACCTCGTACCATTTCGGGCCACTCTTCACGGCGTCGTCGAGCTCATGGACCAGAAGGCCTCGCTCACGCGTGGCATGGGCTGTTGCTTCTGCGTGACGCACGAAGTTCGTAAACATGACGCTGTCGTCTTGGAAAGCCTCGGCGACGAGGGCGCGCGCTTTGGCTTGGACAGCCGTCGCCGACTTCCCTACTCCGACCAAGACGACGCCCAGCAAGTCGAGCCGAGGGTTGATGTCGAGCACTGCATCGAGTCTGTGGGCGACTGCCTTCAAGCCCTTACGGCTCGACGCATCGCTTTTGATCGGCACAATCGCCCACCGTGCGGCGGCAAGCGCAGCGTTCTGCAGAGTCTCATCACCGGGCGGGCAGTCGATGATTATCAGGTCGTAGTGCTCGGCCAGCGGAGCCAGAAGGTCCGCGAGCGCCAGCTTCGCACCGCTTGGATCTTTCGCTGCCTTGTTGGCCAACGCAGCTGCGGCCTGCTCCAAGTGCGCTCCCCCCGTCAGGACGTCCAAGTTCTCACGAACTCCTCGAACAGGCTCTGCACGGCCACCGAAGGTGAGCGCAGCGGCGAGCGCACGTCCGTCGTCATCGTTGTCTGTGTCCGTATAGCCGAGATCTTCCGCGAGGTTGCCCTGGGAATCGAAGTCAACGATCAGCACTCGGTAACCCGAGGCTGCGGCCAATCCCCCAACGTTGGCGGAGAGCGTGGTCTTCATGACGCCCCCCTTACCGTTTATGAACGCAACGACTCTGTCGCGGTCGTACGTGTCGTTCGCACTCATCAGTAGATCGACCCTTCCTTGTCTTCGTCGTACGGGACAGGTGGCGTTGAACTCTTACCACTGGCAATACAGACAATAGCGTTAATACTGCCATTGCAGCCTTAACGGGTAATAGCAGGAAAAACAGCATTGCTGGTACAGCCCGTATTAGCAGCATACACTGCAAAGCTGTTTTTAGCAGTATTACTGTCAATTGCAAGAAGGATCTTGCTCTGCAACGACCCGCAACACTGCGCAACGCGAGACTGATCTGTACACCTTCGCAGGTCAACAAGGATTAGCAGTATTACTGTCACAAGACACGCCTGGGGACAATGACAGTATTACTGGTATACCTTCCTGCTGTCCGGCCTGCCTCAACCGGACAGCAGTGCCTCGTGCGGACCCACGAAGCACTGCCTCCCACACCTCCCTTACGGCCTCCACGACATGCATACTGGTAATGCTGGCATAACTGGCATTACTGTCTCTGCGCTCTCTGTCTAGACCGCGGGCAAATTGTTCACGGGGTTGGTGGGTGGTGCCGGGCGCAAAGAACCCACTAGACAATGACAGCGCCGAGTTCGTGACTGAGCAGATCGAGCGCTTCTAGGACTGGATCTGTCGGCGGTGGCCCAGCAGCCATCTGTGCGGCCCACAGTTGCTCCGCGTCTCGTTCGTCGAGCGGGGGAGCGGGGGCCCTACTCAACCAGTCAGGTACCTGTTCGCCAGCTGTTGTGTCCGGTGGTGGTGGCGCGAAGCGGTTTTCGAGCCAGACGTGCCACAGCAGCCGCTCGGCACGATGTCGGATCACCCGTTCGTTCGTCACCGCATAGAGGCCGTGAGCGGCTGCTACGTCGTCCAACGAGGTGTCGCCGGTACTCAGGGTGCCCCCCGTGCGTTTGATGAGTCCTGCGGCGATGAGGTCCGCCAGAATTGCGTATCCGTTGGATGGTCTCAACAACGCTGCTGCGAAGACGTCGTCGACGTTTGTCGCGAGACCGTTGTTGACCAGGTCGTACACGGTACGGCCGCGTAGCCCGAGCACGCTCCAGGCGTGGTGGACCGGCTCGACTCGCGCCCGCAGGATCCGGACAGAACTGGGTTCCTTGGCCGCCGGTGTAGTCAAGGCGTATCTGTCAGCCTCTTGTCCCGCACCGCGCGACACCAACAGAACTGGCGATCCTGGGGTATCCCGCAACACCCGCAACGCGCTCCACACGGTTGATTCCGACATCAATCCAGCCGAGTGCGACAGACTCCGCCCGCCGATGGCCACCACTGCCACACCCTCTACCAGCTCACCAGCCAGAGCTGAGCTGTAGGCGAGGGCCTGGACAACCGCGAGCAGTACCTGCCTGTGGCGGCTACCAAGAAATTCTCGATCGATCCATATCGTGGCGTGAGCTAACCATCGCCGGCGTACTTCGTCGTTGAGGAAAACCCCATGCCCCCCCGTGTGCTTGTTCTTGTGCGTGAGTTGATGGAATTCTCCTGCGTTTGTCGCTGCCCAGGTCAAGGCCTTGCCTACGTCTCTGAGCAGGGCGGCAGGTGCGCCATTGCCGTACTTGTCGTAGGACCGTTTGACGCCCGCCCATTGGTCGGTGGAGAGGGAGGCCGCGATGTCTGTGGCACTGGCACCGCGCAGGACTGCGTGGCTGATGACGGACTGGCGTGCTTCGGAGTGGGAGGACCACCGTGTTGTGTCGAGCTCGCCAGTGGCCGCGTAGGTCTCCACTGCGGCTGGTGTGGGGCTGCGCCGGTGGTACTGATGGTGCAGCCGTTGGTCGTCGCCGGTCCCGACGATTCGTTCATCTCGAGTGATCGCGGCCGCGACGGCGTCTACTGGGGTGCGGTGGCGTGGGGGAGTTGCGCCACCGAGGAGGGCGACCATGCGCGCGACGACGCCGGGTTCGGATCTGAGAGTGAATGCGTCGACGGCGTCGTCGACCGTTCCATCGAGCTGTCGGTATCCGCCTTCTCGGCACGGTGAGCCTGGGGGAGTGATGCACCCTGTGAGTGCGTTGAGCATGGGCACTGGGTCGAAGGTGGCCAGTCGCGTGTCCAAGAGCTGCATCAGCACGCGGATGTCGTCGACCCGTAGCGGGGTGTCAGTCGCCAGTGGGACCAGGACGTGTCGGCCTCCGCTGGTGGAGCGGTCTGTAACCGCGCGGCCGCCGCATTCGCTCAGCCAGGTCAGGATTCGCTCGACATCGGCATCTACCTGCGCTGAGCTGTGTTGCTTGGCATCGAAATCCAGCGCAAGCACGCTCGTCCGGCCACGCACGTAGATCGGCACGGCGGCCGGTACGGCTGGCAACCGAGTGGTCAGACGTCGTGACGTGTCGAACTTGCCAGTGCTTCCGCACACACGCATTGACCGTCGAGCGGCCAGCAACGGCGACAGCCGTCTCCAAGTGGCGGCGGGTGACGACTTTGGCGAGCCGACACGGGCGTTAAATCTTGTACCTTCATCAGGGCGCGATGTACCCTGAGACCTGTCTAGCACGACAGTGTCCCTTCCTGGGGGTCACGCAGTATGACGATCGAGTTGGCGCTCGTTCGTCAACAACTTGAGCTCAGAGCCTCCGGTCAGACCACCGGGGGCTCTGTTGCGTCAAGAGGTGCGTTCTATTGACGTTTCAGGTCACCTCAAGCGGTGTGTCTTAGGGTCCCCGCTTCCTCACCGGATTGAAGAAGCTCTTCGAGGCGGACGCCGACTAGGTCCGCAATGGCCTTCGAGAGCAACGAGTTCGCGTTCTGTCCGCGCTTCGCAGCCTCGTCCTTGAGGGCCTTTTTGACGGCAGGATGAACCGTGCAGTTGAGCTGCACACCGTCATAGTTATGTATCCGCGGCCGGCCTACGAGCCGAGGTGGATCACTCCTAGTCATGTCGCATAGCGTGCCTTAACGCCTAGGCAAAAGGCGGTAGGACACGCCGACCTCGAGGAATTTTCGGGTAGGTCTATTTTCGGGGTCTGCGAGTCACCGTGGCTTTGTCCAGCTTCCACGCTCGTACTCCGAGGAAGAGCCCTGCGACCAGGAGCACAATGCCTGCCACAGCCGCACCGAGCGGTCCGTAGCGAGTTCCCCAGAGGATCGAGCGCTTGGCGGTTGCTGCCTGATCGGCCAGCCGCGCGACCGTGTCATCGCTGAACACCGTCCTCGCGTCGAGAGTTGTGACGGGTTTGGCGTCACCCTCGCTTCTCGCAAGCCACCGGTGTGGATGCTCCTCGACCAGCACGATGGACCCTGATGTCGGCTCTACCCATATGTTCCGGGTGTTCTCGTAGTAGAGATTCATCCTGGTAGGTGTGTCGCCCGATAGGCCCCATTTGTTCGCGGGGAGGGTCAGTGTGGCGGCATCTCCGATGCTCGCACCTAGATCTGTCGCCGGAATGGTCTGTGCGAAGTGGAACAAAGGGAGCCCGTCCACAACTCGATCGGCATCCACGAAGTCGATTGGGTTCGTTTGACGTGACGTGCCGTCGTAGTAGGGATACGACGTCTTCTGTACATCGAACGGGAACTTGTATTGGAGGCCGGCCCGAGGTGTGTGAACGGCCGGCGCGTCAGCTTCCGTCTGGGTGGTGGAAGCAGGGTCTTCGAGAGGATATCCGGATCGTCGGTCCAGAGTCACCCGGTCGATGGACGCCGAAACGAGACCACTTTGAGGACCGTTGTCGGTACGGAAAGTCTGTTGAGCTGCTTGAAGCGTCGTGATCTCGTCCGAGACCGGGTCTTCCGTGGTCACGTATGTGTTGATTGTTAGGTCGACGCCCGAGTCGGTCACTATTGGCCCAGGTCGCAGGGTGGACGTCGTGTCGAGCACGGCGGCGTCGGGCGCGAGCGAGGTCGTGTCCGACTGCACGCTGAGGGGTATCACCTTGAGTTCGCTGGCCCCGTACGTCGCCAGGGTTGCGGAGCCTGCGATCAAAAATGAGCCAGCTCCAGCGACTGCACAAATCAAGACGCGGCTACTTCTGGGGCGTTCGGCGTCGTTGTCTTTCGGCACCCGCAGATGTTACCCAGCGGTAGGGACCGTTCATTCGGGCCATCACGCGAGAGGTAGCCTTCTTCTCGAACGAGGCCACGCGGCCGAGCACAGCGGTCGGTGTGGCCTGAGCGCCAGCAAGCTACGTCGGGGGAAGTTCCGTGCCTGTTTCCGATCCGTTCGCTCTCGGTCTGAGCGTTGTGGCAGCAACACAACTCCACGATGAGCTGCGTGAGGCCGCGCCGGTCCATCGCACTCTCGGACCGGAAGGGCATGACGCAGCGATTGTGACCCGTTACGACGACGTCACCGCCCTTCTCGCAGACCGCAGGATCGTCAATGTGCGGCCAGGTGGCCCGAAAGGCAGCCCTGGATTGCCGCTGCCGCCGATGCTGGCTCGGAACCTCCTCAACACCGATGTCGATGACCACCGCCGTTTGAGAGGACTCGCGGCACCAGCCTTTTCCAGACGTCACCTCCAAGAGGTCCGAGATCTGGTCGCTTCGCACGTGGACTCACAGCTCGACGGTCTAGCCAAAGCTGGCAACAACGGGGAGCAGGTCGATCTCTTTTCCGGTCTCACCTCTCCACTTCCTGCGCGGGTGATCGCCGAAATGCTCGGCATCGAAGACGATGCAGCCCGCCGGTTCCGCGAGGCGGCTGCAGACGTTATGGCGGTCGAGGTCCCGTCCAAGCTATCCGGCAAATCTGGCGACCCGCGAGTACCAGCCATGACATCGATCGTCGTCATCCTCTACGAGGTGATCGCTCAGAAGCGGGCGTCGCCGGACGGTGGGCTGATCAGTGAATGGATAGCTGCCAGGGACTCCTCGGACAAACTGAGCGAGGAAGAGCTCCTCTCACTCGCCTTCCTCGTGTTTCTCGCGGGCTTCGAGAACTCGGTCTATCAAATCGCGAACGCGATCGCAGTGCTCGCGGCGCGAGATCGTGCAGACCTATTGAGCTTGATGCAAGACGAAGCCGCCTGGCGGCAACACTTGCCATCACTGGCTTTCGAGGCTGTTCCTGGCTCGTACGCAACTCGTAGGTTCGCAACCGAGGACATCGAAGTCGCAGGCATCGTGATTCCACGCGGGCTGCCCATCTACCTATCACTGAGAGCGGCAAGTACCGACCCAAATAGAGGAGAGCGGCCGCATCTAACCTTCGGTCGCGGCCCGCACTTCTGCCCTGGATCCGACCTCGCCATGATGCAGCTCGATATAGCCGTCCGGAAGCTGTTCGCACGCTTTCCTGGCTTGGAGGTGCTAGGGACCGTGGACCAACTGCCACAGCGACCAACGTGGCGAACACACGGCCCCACCTCGGTTCCAACCCTGCTTCACGACACCCAGAGCAAAGAGGAAAACCGATGACACCTGCCCGGGACTGGCTCTTGGTCTTCGTCGACCCGACCGCAAGCAACCCCAGTACCTACCAGATCGTGGCCGAAGGCAGCGTCCCGCGTATTCGCACTGTCAAGAATCTTTTTCGAGGGGCGGCGCTCAAGACGGTCGTTTCCCTGATCCGCGAATGCGAAACACACAAAGAATACCGCAAAAGCGACAATATACCCAAGGAAGCCTGCGAGGCGTTGGGAGAATCGGCAGTCGCATATCCGATATTCAATGCAGACAGCACGGTAGTCACGGCCGTACAATTTTGGTGCGGTTCGCTAGCAGGCCAGATCCCCAATCGACCTCTGATCGGTTCCTGGGAGTGGCATACCGACGCAGACGAGGACGATCCCGCACCTCCACAGCTCTACATGGATTCGGTAGCCCTGGACCACATCGGAATGGAGAAGGAGCATCGCGACCGGACTGTATTCGGTCCAGCCGACCTCTACACACGATCTGCACGTCTCTCCGATTCACTACGCCACATTCGCAAGCTTCGCGCTATGCCGGATACATTGACGGCAGAATCGAGCCCTATCGAGGCGGCGGATTTGATCATTTCTCGTGGCGAGGTGACACAGCAGCTTCATTACTGCGAACGCGCGGTCAGTGACCGCCGAATTCAAGGTGTGTGTTGGATAGGGGAAGCACCACGACAGCAAATTCGAGAGTCGATGCTGGATTCGTGGCTCAGCACCGTCTTGGCCGCTGCATCCGATATGTACGTCGGGGTCGGTGATACGAGCTACAAGTATCCGTATTTCGTAAAATGGGTTACCGAGCACCTCCCCGGCTTGGGGCATGGCGTCAGTACCGGTGGAACATTCGCGCTTCATGAGGATGACTTTCCGAAAATCGTTCAGTGGATCTCCGAGCTCGATGAAGGCAAGATGGTCAGCGGGGAAGTGCGGGCCAGAAGGGGTGGTGGCGGCTATCTGACCGCCAAGTTCAACACCACGCCTCTCGACCCTGAGGTCAACCCGAAGATTGCTCTGGTGATGATCCAGCCTGATACCTCAGCGGTCGAGAGCGGCAACCAATGAAAGGCGTGGGCCTCTCATCCTGGCGGATCGTATACAACGTGGCGTTGTTCATCGCTTTCGTCGTGGTATATCTCCGGCAGGATATCTTCGCGGCCACTATCGTTGTAATGGCGGGGGTGGCGGGTGAAATTATCGTTACTGTCGCCCTTAGGCAAAAGGTCAGCCGGCTTCAATGGATCGGTTTAGTCGTGGTGACCACACTGGGGAGTGCAACGCTCCTTCTGCGCGACGATACGTTTATCAAGTTGCGGCCAACTGCGGTCTACTGGCTGATTGCTGCGACTTTTGGCATCGCTCTGGTTATGGATAAGAATCCGATCGAACTAATAGTCCGTCGATGGTTCGACGCACCAGGCGAGCTGTGGATTCGACTTACCAAAATTTGGATAGTAATCCTGGCAGTAATCGGAGCGCTGAATTTGGCTCTCGCTTTCTCCGTGTCTACGGACACCTGGGTTTTGTGGCGGGTCTTCGGAGCGCCTGGCGTGATCGCTGTCCTGATAACCGCACAAGTGGTCCGGTATAGGGGATTCCTACAAAAGGCGCGCGCCGATTCCCCCCTGTCGTGATCATGGTGTAATTTGACTAATTGCCAACTGAGTTGATCTAGATCCCGTCTTGACGGGATGACGCACGTGACCCCTTTGGGCGCGGGCCCGGTCGCCATGGCAGCGCACCTCGCACTGCGAGGTTGCGGAGCAACCCCTTCCGGTGCCCGCCCGCGCACACAGAAAGCAGGCCCTTTGTGGGCCCATTTGTGATGCGTGCAGCAAGGCAAGGGGGTTGATCTACAGATGAAACTAAGCGGGCTCGCCCTTCGGGCGAAGTCGTGCTCGATCGAACGCCTTCCGCAGCTCTTCGGGCGTGATCTCAAGGGCCGCTGCTACCCGACGTTCCACGTCCGGAGTCAGACCACCTTCACCGCGTTCGATGCGACCGATCGCTGCCGTGCTCACGCCCGCCACACGGCCAAGCAGAGGCTGCGTGAGACCTCGGATGATGCGCCAGTCACCGGGGTAGCGGTCGTCAGGCGCGATGTCGACGATGTCTTCAACAGACTTGCCCAGCTGGTCCAGTACACGCACCAGCACATCAATCTGAGGACTACGGATTCCCTTTTCCCATCGTCCGATCGCGGACTCGGTGACATTGGCAAGCCGACCCAGCTCGTTGCGCGTGAGCTTGGCGTCCGTTCGGGCTTCGAGAAGCCTGGCAGCGGAGAAACCGCGCATCACGCGGCGAGACACAGTGCCAGCCGTCGCGGAATCGGGATGGTTGACATTACTGGACACGATGCCCCTCAACGTTTAGGGTTGGCACATTGGCTGATTATGTCGGCTGACTCGATTGGCCAGACTAGCTCACATGTCCAGCTCGCTGGACGGAAAACCCAAGGAGGGGTTGCCAGCAACTAGTTCACAGTTCTTGCTCGGATTCGTCTGAGCGAGTAGCCCGGGTAAGCAGCAGAACCCTGCACGTCCGGACTGCGAGGAACCCTCAGCGCCTTTGTTGATTGGCGTCTACGGCGGCGCTGAGGGCCTCTTCTCCATCGAGCTCCACACCAACCACCGATCTAGGCAAGTACGGGCTGGCACCCGCACTTCGCCGTCAACGACCTGCAATCGATTTGGAGGACGACAATGACATCTTCTCATCCAGGCGCAGTGTTACACCTCGATTCGGACCGTAACTTGCCCCTTTGCCCGGCGATGAACACCGGCATTCCTGGTTTCGCAGTTTGCTCGCTCCCTGCGGGCACTCACGACATCCATCAGCTTCGGTGCGAGGACTCCGGTCAACTCCTTGGTGAGTGGACCGACGCGGACATGACATTCCGTGAGCCCACCAACGAACCTCGCCGGGATATCGAGTTCAGCCACGTGGCCTGACCCCCAGTCTCGACTGGGGTCACCCCCTGAGCCCAGTCGACCGATGGACCGGCGCGAGGGTCGCGCGGCGACGCTTCACTCGTCATGTGCCGAACCGTGCGACCCCGCCGGGACATCAGCATCTCACTCAAATTGGCTCTACCAGAAAGGAATACGCCCGATGCCTTGGATCTTCTCGCAGCTCTGGTTCTGGCTCAGCCTACTGGGCTGAGTGCTCGTGGATGCCAGCGTGCAACGGACGCCCGCTGGCATCCACTCCCAAGGCATCACCTGTCGTCCGCGCTGAGGGTTCACCCGAAGGCTGACCCTCGTTTTCGGTCGTTCCCCAGCGCGGACGGTGGTGGTTCCACCATCAACCACTCCTGTCACACATCACCCAATACCGCTGCATCACAGCGGTTTACGAAAGGCACAGCCACACAATGTCTCCTCAGCAAGGAATTGGTGGGCGTCACCGCCGCCGCAGGGACCGGGCTCTCGTTCTCACTGCCGTTCCCGTGGCCGTCGCACTGGCGTGGGGCACCGCGACCGCCCATGCGGCACCGCAGGACTTCGTGACTGCACCCGACACCGCACAGTCCGGAACCACCGACACCACCCCCGTTGCGCCGCCGCCGGCCCCAACCAGTGAACGCAAGTTCCTGCCCAACTACCAGCCCTCGCCCCAGGTGCAGCAGACCGAATGGCGTAGCTACAACGACTACCGGTCCGGCAACCAGCAGTCGTCGTACCAGAACACCTACTACGAGCCCGCCCCCGCGCCGCAGGCCGCACCGACCGACGCACCGCCCGCCCTGCAAGCGGCCCCGCCGACCCCGCCGCCGGTTCCGACCGTGCAGCGCAAGGTCATTGCGCCGATCGACGCACCCGAGGGCTATGTCCTCGTCGGCGGCGAGCTCGTGCCGTACGACCCGAACCTGCTCGATCCGAACTTGGTCGAGCAGTTCAACAACACCGGGGCCGCCATTCAGGCCGACGGTGGAAACTGGCTCGTGGACAACGGATTCGCCGACGCATCCCGCGCTGACCGAATCGCTGCGGGCACCATCACCGGCGTCGTCGCCGGTGGCGCGGCCGGCCTCGCCGCATCCGCCGTCCCGGCCGCAGTCATCACCGGCACCGCCGCTGCAATCGGCGGCGGACTCGGCGTCGCAGCGACTACCGGCACCGGAGCGATCGTCTGGGGCGGACCGGTCGGCTGGGTCTTCATCCCCGGCGCAGCAGCACTCGCCGGAGCAGGCGTGGGCGCAGCCCTGTCGGCACCGATCGTGCTGGGCCTGACCGGTGCAGGCGCTGCGATCGGCGGCGTCCTCGGTGCCACCGTCCTCGGCGGTGAGCAGCAGATCATCGAAGAGCCCGCCCCGCTCCCGGCACCCGAGGCCGTCCCGGCACCCCCGGCCCCGCCGGTCACCGCCGCCCCGCTGGCACTGGATGCCCCCAGCGTTCAGAGCGCCGTCGACGCCCCGGTGTGGACCGAACCGGCCTTCGAGCAGGCCACGCAGTTCACCTCGACAGTGCTCGAGCAGCCCGCTGTGGCTGACACCGTCGCCGCGGTGAGCACTGCCGTCGCACCGGTTCTCGACCAGGCGAACGCTGCCCTGGCAGGCCTGAACCTCGCGATCTGATCTCCGGGTGCAGCCCGACCACCGGTGGTCGGGCTGTATCCGAAGGTTCGATCCCGTTCCTGCACTTCGACACTCGGAAAGGCCCTGTTGTGGCACCTCGAGAGACCCCCGACGACAGCTCCGATGATTGGTTCGCCGACCCTGTCGTCGCCGACACAGAGACTGCCGCTGCAGCGTCCGAGCGCAGACTGACCGTCCTGACCGACCAGCACCACACCGACGTCGATCCCGACGACGACTGGTTCGCTGGCGACTCTGCGGAGGACATGGGCTCCGCCCGGCCAGCGGATGGATACAGCTCCTTCGACGATCGGACCTCTCTACTTCGCGCTGGAGGCCCCTACACCGCGCCAACGCCGCCCCCACGGTCGTGGTGGCGTCGCCACCGGTCCACTGTCGCCGTCACGATTGCCCTCACGGTCTTGGTCGGAGGAGGCTTGGGAGCAGCTCTGGTCCTCACCGGTGTCGGTGACAAACCGCAGGCCCCTGCCGCACTGCTTCCCGACGACATCGTCACCACCACAACCGTTCCCACATCGGCGGCTCCCGCTGCCGCCGGTGCCGCCGCCGCCGATGTCACCTGGTGCCGGGGGCAAGCCGACGGTGACCCGGTCACCGAAGACGGTGACGACCCCGGCGCGGTGGCGATCTGGCGGTTCGAGAAGGCCTTCTACTTCGACCGCGACGGTGCCGCCGCCCGCGCAGCAGGTGCACCGGATGCGGTGATGGCGTCCGCGCAGAGACTCCAGCAGGGGATCGACCAGCTCGAACCCGACATCGAGTTCTGTGTCCTGGCCGACCCGATCGACGCCGGGATCTACGACGTCACCGTCGTCGAGCGCGGACCCGGGATCGACGGCCGGATGAGCCGTCAACGGATCACCACCACCGAGCAGCAGGACGGCGCAACGCTCATCTCCGCCATCGTCCCGCGCTGACCCCATGACCAGGCACATCCGCTGGATCCCACCGAAGAAGAGAGAAGCCGTGCACACAACCATCGACCAGGTTCGCCGCCTTACCCCGCGCCTGCTCGCCGCCACCGCCGCGATGACGGTCGCGGTCTCCGCCAGCGGCGTCGCGGCCGCGCAGCCCTCCGCCACACCCACACCGTCCGGATCGGCGACCACCAGCCAATCCAGCTCCGACGGCAACTGCCCGGTACTACATCTCGTCGTCGTCCCCGGCACCACCGAGATCGACGAAAACACCTCACCCGACACCGATTCCGGCTTCTTCTCCCGCCTGACCGTCCCGGCGATGCGCGATGCGAACTCCGGTGATGGACCCGCTCTCGAACGCAGCTACGTTCCCTACCCGGCATCGTTCGGCGGCAAGCCAGGGGACCGCTCCGCCGTTCCCTACGCCCAGTCCGTCGACATCGGCGTCGAGAACACCACCAAGATGATCTCCGACATCGCCGCACGGTGCCCCGGCACCAAAGTCTTCCTCTCCGGCTACTCCCAGGGCGGCGAGGTCGCCTCCCAGGTAACCCGCGACATCGGGGCAGGAACCGGACCCGTCGACGCCGACCACTTCGCCGGCGCAGCACTGTTCTCCGACCCCACCCGCGCCGAAGGTGAAGACGTCATCGCCGGCGGCGGCTCCACCCCCGCTCCGGCACCGGGCACCAGCGGTGCAGCCGTGGACACCGTCCAACTCGCCCCGGCCGTCGCCGCAGCCGCCCCCGCAGGTGGCGGTATCGCACCGACACCGAAGATCGCCGGATTCGGAGCAGTGTCGGACCGGGTCGCCTCGTACTGCACCGCAGGCGATCTCGCGTGCGACACCCCCGTCGACGCCCCCGCCGCCAAGCTGGTGGCATCCATTGCCGGACAGTCCTCGATGGACACCCGTGACCCCGTCCGGATCCTCACCGACGTCTCCACCGCCGTCGGACGCACCGCCCTGATGACCGGTGCGTCGGTGATCAACGACAACATCGACTTCGACTCCAAGGCAGGACGATTCGAGGTCAACTCCTCGTCGGAGACCGTTCTGTCGAAGATGGCGAAGTACTCCGACCCGTCCGCCACCTCGACCGACGAGATGATCGACGAAGCGGTCGGTGCGGTCACCAAGATCGCCGGTATGGCCATCGGCGCGGCGATCACCGTCGCCAAGGACGTCATCACCCCCGAGACGATCGGCCAGCTCGCCACCGTCGGTCTGACCAACCCACCCGCAGCCCTCGGCATACTCGCCACCAAAGTGCTGTCCTCGGCGGTCAAGCTCGTGCCCCCGGCGACCATCGACTCGGCCGTCGACGTCGCATTCAAGGAAGTGTCGAACACCATCGACGAGAACGCCGGTCTCGCGCAGCTCGTCACCGACACCTCGTACTGGAACACCGCCACCAAACACGGCTCCTACGACAGTGTTCCGGTCGGATCCAAAGGTGAGACCCCCGTCGAGCTGACCGTGCGGTGGATTGTCGCACTCGCCGCTGACCTGACCGGCGATCAGTCTCTCGCCGACAAGGTCGGGGCAGTGATCAAACAGGGCGCGGCCTTGTTCGCCACCACGGACACCGTCCGCAGTGCCGGGAGCATCCTCGCCGCCCACGCCACCGTCGGAGCCACCGGAACCGCAACGACGACCTCAGCGGCCACCACGACGACCCCCTCTGTTTCTGCCGCTGTGCCGACCACCGTCTCACCAACCACCACTCGGTGACCGAGAACGCCGGAGAAGGAGGTGCGCCCGAGATGGCCGCACAACCAGCTGAGCACCATGACTATTACCGAGACGACGACGTGTCGGTCACCCCGGCCGGGCTGCGGATACCGCCGCCCGAACGCCGAGCACCGATTCACGACGACCCGGTTGCAGTCCACGGTCGCCCGCCCGTGATGTGGCTCCTCGCCGCTCACGGGCGCTCCGGCGCAGGCACACTCGCTCAGATCTGGGCCCCGGCGGGCGATGCTCGCCGGGGCTGGCCCGCAGCCGACCGGCACCGCAACGTCGTGGTCGTGTGCCGTACGGACCGGGCCGGCCTTGACGCTGCCCACGATCTTCTCCTGCAAGCTCAGGCCGGCCTCGTCGGCGACTGCACTCTCCTCGGACTGGTCCTTGTTCCCGACGCCCCCGGCCCACTCCCCAAGACCCTGCGCCGATGGGGGGACGTCGTCGCCTCCGCAGCACCAGCTGTGTGGCGAGTCCCGTACGTCGAGGATCTGCGCACCCACAGACAGAACGAACTCGCGATCTGGACCCCCACCGAACCAGACCCACCCCCACCAGGGCGGATGCGAGCCCCCGCCCCCTCTACGACCAGCCCACACCACGAACTCGCCGCGATCGGGCGGGAGATCTTCACCGCCGCCCGCAATGCGTCAGGCCACTGAACCGCACTCTCTCACCAACACCCAAGGAGAACACCATGATTGCCAGCCTCACCGCATCGACGACCACATTCCTCGCGCAGAACATCGGCGACGTCAGCCCCCAAGCACCGGACGGCCCCACCGGGGACAAGATCTTGACCCTGCTGTCCTGGCTGATGTGGGGATGCATCATCGCTGCCGTCGCCGGAATCATGATCTGCGGCGCGATGCTCGCGTACGAGAAAATCTCCGGCGGCGGCCAAGGCGGCAACGCGACCGGCAAACTCGTCGGCGGACTGTTCGGGTCCATCGTCATCGGTGGTGCCGCAGGCCTGGTCAACATGCTCGTCCTATGACCATCGTGAACTGGACTCTGTGGGGTCTGATCATTGCCTCGATTGTCGGAGTCATGGTCGGCAGCGGTGAGCTTGCGTACGACCAATTCAGGGGCCGCTGGTGTCAGGCCAACCAGCGGGCCACCGGACTGCTGTATGCGTCAATACTGCTCGGATTCGTTGCTGGAGTGGCGAATACAGTGGCCACGGCGGCGATGACATGAACACCGACGTGCTCGCGCAACCACCGACCTCACCGGTCGAGTGGCCCGACGAGGTGTGGCAGCCGATCATGACGGGCCTGTCGTGGCTGCTCTGGTTCGCCATCGTCACCTGCATCGCAGCACTGTTCGTGTGCGGGGCGGTATTCGTCAACCAACGCAAATCCACCGGAACACAGATGGTCGAGGACGCCACCCTGGCCCGGATCCTTATCTGTGCCGCCATCATCGGATCCGCATCCGGAATCGCCCAAGCCGTACTCGCCTGACAAACCCACTTTCTCTGCGCCCGAACTGCATCGACCCGAAAGGCATTCTCCTGATGACCGTCTCCCGCACACTCCGGATCGCCGCGACAGCGGCGACCGTCCTCGCACTCGCTGCGTGCGGATCCGGCAACGACGACACGGCGACCGCCACCCCGGATCCGGCACCGGATCTGCGCTCCGCCCCGGCCGAGCTGACCTGGCGCGAGATCGCAGGGGTATCGGTGCCGACCTCGCGGGTCGACGGGCCCTTCGCTGGGACATCGGTGAATCGCAGCGGATATGCACAGACCCCACAAGGTGCTGTCCTGGCCGCGATCAACGGGCAGACCGCACTCGCCGTCGCCGACGACCGCGCGTGGCCGGAAGTAGTCAACACCGTCACCGCACCCGGGCCCGGACGTGACGAGTTCGCGGCCGCACGCGCCGCCGTCACCGTCTCCGGATCCGTCCCGGCCGACGCTGCACCGAAGTTCGTCGGGTTCGAGGTCACCGACTACTCCAATGATCCGCTCTCGGCGGGGGTGTCGGTGGCACAAACCATCGGAACTGCCGACCAGATCTATTCCTATCCCGTTGCACTGCAATGGATCGCCGACGACTGGCGCATCGTCCTACCGACCGCGCAAGAGAACATCGACGCCGTCGAATTGAACTCCCTCGACGGCTACACCACTTTGGAGCGCACCTCATGAGCCGCCGCATCCGCAGCATTCTGATCGCAGTCTCGGCCCTGGTCGTCGTCGCAGTCGTCGGAGCGATCTTCTTCATCGTCCCAAACATGAACGACGACGACACCCCGCCGACCACCGCTGGTCCACCGCCCACGACAGCAGCACCTACCCCCGGTGACTCCGAGCTCGACACCGGCGCGGAAGGCTTCGGTGTTCCCGACGCCGATCTGTCCGGGCGCACGGTGATGGTCCCGAACAACCCGGCTGGGCAACCACTGCCGCAACGTGCGCCGACCGGCCCGCGTGTCGAATGCACCAACGACGGCCGTCCGGTGACGTCCCCGGAGTCGATGATGATCCAACGCAACTTCGGTGTCTCGACCCTCTACTCCGAGACAGATGGGCCGTCGTACATCGACGGCCTGGTCCTCGCCGGCTACACCCGCACCCCGCAAGGGGCGGCACTGGCCGCAGCGAACTTCCTACCCCGCGGACTCGCGGGCGGACCTGTGGCTGTCGAATCCACGGAGAAGCTCACCCTGATACCCGACGAGAAGATCGGTACCCAGGAGAAGAAAGAAGCAGAACTCGCGAAACCGGTCAACACCGAGACTGTGGCATTGCGGGCACCCATGGCGTTCAAGATTCTCTCCTGCACAGATAGTTTCGCCGTCGTCGAGCTCGCTCAGATCCGCGATGTCGATGACGCCGGTAGACGGATGCAGAACCCGACCTACACAGGACTGCGCCTGAATATGGCGTGGGATGGTGGCACCTGGAAGGTCAGCAAACTCGACGGTGCCACTACTGGCGGCCCGTACAGCTCGCTCGATGGTTTCACCCGGTGGGCACTGTGACCCGCACAGCGGCCTTGGCCGCCCGCGCTGTCGTCATTGCACTGCTCTCACTGATCGCGGTCGTCGGGGCCAGCGGACTCGCACACGCCCAAGACCCCACCCCCGCCCCAGCACCGAATCTGACCGAGCAGATCAACCCCGACGCCGACGGCAACGACTTCCAGCAACAACGCCGCGAGTGCGTCGCCGAAGGCTCGCCGGTCCTCGGTGACGGTTGGCTCAACGATGCGCTCGAGGGAACCGCAGTCGGTGGCTTCATGGACGAGGCACTGTGCCTGGACAACGCGTTCAGTGATCACCCCGGTGACGCTTTCTCCACCGCCGTCGACTCCACACTCTCGACATTCTGGGGCGACCCGGTCGGGGACTTCGCCAAATCGGTCATGGAAGGCAACACCCAAGCATTCCGGTCGGTGATGACCTTCTGGATGTCCTCTGGCATACCCGGATTGGCCGCAGAAAACGCCATGTCGGGTCTGCGGAACCTCATCTCCGGGTTCACCGTCGTCGCCTTGTTCGCCTCCATCATCATCGCGATGATCAAGCTCGCGATCGCCCGCAAACAAGCGGTGATGGAAGGAGCCACCGAGACCGCGACCATGCTGGTCCGCACCGTCGTCACCGTCTCGTTGCTCCCAATCCTGGTGCTGATGTTCCACCAAGGCGGAGACATCGCCTCGGCATACGCGCTGGAAAAGTTCGTCGGCGGCGATCTGAACGAAAAAATCACTGCCATCACGGCATTCGACGACAAGACCGGTCTCGGCCCGATCCTGGCGCTCGCGTGCGCTGGGTTCGCGTTCCTCGGGTCGGTCGCCCAATTGATCGCACTGTTGATCCGTGAGGCGGTGCTGTGTGTCGTCGTCGCCGTCATCCCGCTCGCTGCTGCCGCGTCGGCCACCGGCACCGGGCGCAGCTCCTACAAGTCGATGATCGCCTTCACTCTCGGCGCGTTGCTGTTCAAGCCGGTCGCGACGCTGCTGTACCTGTTCGCGTTCTGGGCGTCGTCCGCGTCGAGCTCCGACCAAATCGCGACGGTCATCATCGGCTCCGTCCTCCTGGCGATCATCGGGTTCTCCCTGCCGACCCTGATCAAGATCGTCGCTCCCGCAGCGGACACCATCTCCGCCGGTGGCCGCGAAGTCGGTCAACTCGGCGCAGCAGGCGGGGCGGTGATGGGTGCCGGTGGGATGGCTGCATCGCGTGCCCTCGGCTCGGTCGCGAACTCCGTCGGCGGATCCTCGGGTGGCGGCAAGGGCGGGTCTTCGGGTGCGGCCGGTACCGGCGCACGTTCGTCTCCCGGTTTCCAGGGCCGCTACAACGGTGGATCGAGTCCCTCGCACGCGGGCGCATCGTCCGGGCCGATGGGCGCAGCCCGCAGAGCCGGATCGGCCGCTGCATCGGCCGGCCGCACCGGAACCTCGGCAACCCTGCGCGGCGCAGCAGGGGCACTCAAAGCCGCGGGCACCGTCGGCCGCACCGCAGGCTCGGTCTCGACCACTCTCGGCTCGGCCGCTGAAGGCGCAGTCGGCAACTACCACGGACGGATTCAACGATGAGCGCGCAGCTCGAGGCCCCGTACGAGCCGCCGATCTACTCAGCAGGCAACCGGCCGCAGAGCACGTTCGCGTTCGGCCTGCCGACGAAGGTCATCGCCTACGGTGCAGGGTTTTTCGCGGTCTCGTTCGCAGTCCTGATCTTCGTCCACGTCGTCGTCGGACTGGCTCTGATGGGTGTCGGCGCGCTCATCCTCACCCCTCTGGTCATCGCCCCGAACGGCCGAACCCTCTACGAGACAGGACAACTGAGAATGCAATGGATGCGGCGCAAGCACATCGACAAGTCCACCGAGTACCACGCCGGACCACATTCACGGATCCCAGGTGGCCGCTACAAGCTCCCCGGACTGCTCGCCCGCACCAAGGTCTACATCGGAATCGACCGACACGGCAACGAATTCGGGATGATCCACAACCCCGACGATCACCGCTACACCGTCGTCTTCGATGCCCTCCCGGGCGGCGACGAAGCTATCGTTCAGCGCGACAAAGACCTCTACACCGCAGACTGGGGCGTCTACCTCGCCGACCTCGGACTACCCGGCGACATCGTCGGAGCCGTGGTGGTGGTGGAGAACATCCCGGCTACCGGGCTGCGACTGGCGCGGCGCGCCGAACACGAACTCGTGGGGAGCGCACCGCCGCTGGCGAAAGCGTTCGTCGAACAGTCCGCCGTCCGGATGCCCTCGGGTCGCCACCGCACCCTGGCACGGCTGTCGATCACCTTCCGCGCCACCACCCGCGAACGACAGAAGGACCCCGAGGAGATGGCCACCGAACTGGCCCGCCGCCTACCGGATCTGTACGAGTCGCTCTCCGGTGCCGGGATCGACGCACAACCGATGACTGCCGCCGAGATCACCGCGGCCGTGCATCGCTCCTACAACCCCTCGACCGAGAACGACTTCGAGGAACTCGAGATCTCCGGCGAAGAGCACGGCGTCGACTGGGACGACGCCGGCCCGGGACGCGCGAAAACCGAGTGGGGTCACTACCGCCACGACGGCGGAGTCTCGGTGGTGTGGGAAATGGCCGCGCCTCCGGAGTCGGTGTTCACCGACACCGTCCTCAAACCGCTCCTGCAGCCGCACGATGACCTGCCGCGTAAGCGATTGACGCTCGTCTACCGCCCCTACACCGCTGGGGACGCCGCGAAGAAGGTCGACAAGCAACACCGAGATGCCCTGCACGCGATCAATTCTCGCGGCAACAAGATCACCTCCGCCGGGTCGGAGAAGCGGCACGAGATCGCCGAGCAGGCCCGCCGGGAGATGGTTTCCGGGGCCGGATACGAACGCTATTCGGCACTGCTGACGATCACCGTCGGATCGGTCGACGAGATCGCCAACGCCGCCGCCGTCACCGAATCCCTCGCCGCCCGCTCCCGCCTGCGACTGCGGCGTGCGTTCGCCTTCCAAGATGCCGCGTTCGCCGCCGGCCTCGGCGTCGGAGTGCTGCTGCCCGATCAGATCTCCACCTCGATCCTCGTGCGCCGCAGCTAGAGCGCCGCCGACCGCATCCGGCCCACCCCTGCCCGAGAAAAGAGACACCCCAATGACGACGACCGACCACCGCCCGCGCAGGAACTACGACCCTCGATACGACGAGACGAGGTACGACGAGCCCGACCTGTACGAGACGACCGCGCCGCAACCGTCGGCGTTCGTGCGGTGGATCATCGGCGACACCGACTACGCCGAGCTCGCCGCCCTCATCGCCACCGGCGACGCCGAAGAGCCCTCCGCTCTGTCCCGGCGCGGCCTCGGGCTGACCCGGTGGCGCAACGACCACCCACGGGCCGAACAAGCCGTCCACGAGGCAGCGGGAGACCCCTGGTGGCGCGCAGCACTGTCGTCGAGCGCACGCGGCCTCAAAGGTGCAGGCGGCGGCCGGATGTCGACCGTCCCGGCCCCGATCGAGTACGAAGCGACCTCGGTGCAGATGTGCGGACTGAACCCGTGGGCGATCGGCGCAGCCGCACCCTCGGCGGGCACCATCGTCGGTCAGCACGCCATCACCGGCAACGCCGTCTCGTGCGATCCGTTCGCGTACTTCCGCGACAAGCTCATCGGAAACCCGTCGATGTTCGTCCTCTCCCTGCCGGGCCTGGGGAAGTCGACGCTGATCCGCAAGATCCTGCTTGGGGCGTGCGGATGGGGACAGACCCCGATCGTCGCCGGCGACATCAAAGGCGAGTACGTCAAGCTCACCCACCTAGTCGGCGGGCAGGTGATCACCCTCGGGCACGGCGGCGGTCACCTCAACCCCCTCGCCGCTGGGGCCCTCGGCCAGGCCGTCGTCCGCGCGATCGCCGCCCGCGACGAGGCCACCGACCCCGATCGGATCGCCGAGCTCGACGAGCTGATCGACGTCGCGACCATCACCATTTCCACCCGTCAGATCAACGCCGTCTGCGCATTGGTGGAGCTGATCCGCTACGACACCCACTCGGTGAAGGCTTTCGAGAATTCCCTGATCGGGATCGCGCTACGTGAGCTGTACGCCGACGGCGGGTTCTCCTACACCCACCCGCCGCTGCTCAAAGACCTCTACACCCGCATCGACGCCGGATCGGCGGACATGCTCCAAGCCGCGTACAAGACCGATCACGAGGGCTACCGCGAGGCCATCACCGAACTGATGCAGGCCCTCGGCGCACTGACCTCCGGCCCGCTCGGGGACATCTTCGCCGACCACACCACCGAACCGATCGACCTCGACGCACCGATGATCTGCATCGACGTCTCGAGCCTCGACCGCGGCGACACCACCCTCAAAGCGGCCGTGATGCTCTCCTGCTGGGCCGACGCCTACGGCACCGTCGAAGCGGCGCACCTGCTCGCCGACGCAGGGCTGGACCGCCAACGCCTGTTCCTGATGGCACTCGACGAGCTGTGGCAGGTCATCGGTGCCGGACCGGGCATGGTCGCCCGCGTCAACGAGATCACCCGCCTCAACCGCACCGACGCGACCGGGCTGCTGATGATCACCCACACCGGCCGCGACCTCGAAACCCTGCCCACCGAAGCCGACATCAAGACCGCCAAAGGCTTCATCGACCGCGCCGGCATGGTCGTGTGCGGTGGCCTACCGATCGGTGAGGTCGAGCGCCTGTCCGGGGAGCTGAAGTTCACCGACGCCGAAGCCGGCATGGTCACCTCCTGGTCGCGCGGGGCAGCGCTACGCGGGTCCGAACGGCGCACCGTCCGCAACCCGATCGGGCGCGGGAAGTTCCTGATCAAGGTCGCCAAGGACAACACCCCCGGCATCCCCATCCAGACGGTGCTCACCGACGTCGAATACGACACCGGGGTCCACGACACCAACGCCCGCTTCGCCGAGTACTTCGCCGGCGGCCAGCACCACGCCGCCGATACCGACGACGCCCACTACGCGCACGACACGGCACTGGTCGGAGCGCAGTGATGACCGCCGAGTACCCCCGCGCCGAATACCCGGCGCAGACCCGCGAGTGGGCGCTCGATCAATACGAGAAGTCGCGACACAACTACTCCTCCCGCGCCGAATGCGTTGCAGCCTTGGCACTCTCGATCGGGGCACACGAGAACACCGTGGCCCGGTGGATCAAGGACAAGTACGGGCCCTCGCGTCGCCCCGCAGCGGACGAGGTGACCGCACGACTACGTGCCGCCGAGGAGGAGATCACCCGACTGCGTTCGGAGAACCGAACCCTCACCGAGCGTTTGGCCGCCCACGCCCCGCGATCGATCGGCGCGGAGTCGATGTCGGCGGCCGCGTTGTGAAGAAAGGCGGCGCGATCGCTCTGACCGTCGTGCTCGCGCTGGCCCTGTTCGTGGTCCTGTTCGTCACCACCGGGGTCCGAGAAGAAGTACCCACCAACTGCATTCCCGGGAAAGGCATTTCCTCCGCCGCGGGTGGGGTTCCGGCCGGGTCGTTCGCCAAACCGATGAAAACCTCCGAGGCGCAGTTGACGAGCCCGTTCGGGTCGCGGTGGGGGACGATGCACAAGGGCATCGACCTCGCCGGACCCGTCGGTACACCGATCTACGCCTACGCCGACGGCATCGTCACCCAAGCCGGACCCGCCGACGGGTTCGGGATGTGGATCGTCCTCGAGCACAACATCGACGGGCAGACCGTCTCCACGGTGTACGGGCACATGTTCCCCGACGGTGTCCTGGTCACGCCAGGCGAACGTGTCACCGCCGGTCAGCACATCGCCGACGAAGGCAACAACGGCGACACCACCGGCGCGCACCTGCACTTCGAGTACCACACCGGCCCGTGGTCGCCCGACAACGCGATCGACCCACAGCCGTTCTACGAGGCCGCCGCCGAACCCGGCAGCGGACAGACCGGCCAGAGCCCACTACCGTCGCCGTCGACGCCCGCCCCGACCGGCGGCAGTACAGCGGAGATGGCGGCGCTGCCCGCCGACGTCGGCTCCGAAGAACACTTCCAGGTCGACACCGTCCGCGTCGCCCGCGCCATCCACGCGAAGTTCCCGCAGATCACCACGATCGGTGGGTGGCGCGCCGACGGTGGGGGATTCGACGACCACCCCTCCGGCCGGGCCGCGGACATCATGATCGACAACTGGTCCTCCGAGGAAGGCAAAGCACTCGGCGACCAGGTCAAGGACTACCTATGGGCGAACCGCGACTACCTCCAGATCGAATACATGATCTGGCGACAGGAATACATCCCCTCCCAAGGTGAACCGAACACCATGGAGAACAGAGGATCTCCGACCCAGAACCACTTCGACCACGTCCACGTCACCACCGTCGGCCACGGCGCACCGGCACCCGGCCAGACCTACGGGCCCGTCCCCGGCGGCAGTGGATCCGCACCCAAGGCCGCCGGCACCTGCACCACCGCACCCGGTGCCGGTCTCGGTGATCACGGAGATCTCGCCGCCGGCCAGGTACCGCCAGAGTTCGAGCCGTGGCTCGCTCTGTCGTCCGCGCAGTGCCGCGAGCTCTCACCCGCGATCCTCGCCGCTCAGCTCAAACAGGAATCCGGCTTCACACCCGGTCTGACCAGCCCGGCCGGTGCCGAAGGGTATGCGCAGTTCCTCCCCGGAACGTGGGCGTCGTTCGGTTTCCCCGTCGACGATCAGGGCGTCGTGACCGGAGCTGCGGGGGAGGGCGATCCCAACGACATCGGCGACGCCGTCATGGCGCAGGGACGCTACAACTGCTCGGTCGCCGACACCCTACGGCCGGGCATCGAATCCGGCTCTATCACCGGTGATCCCGTGGAGCTGATGCTCGCCGGATACAACGCCGGCCCAGGAGCGGTCCAACAGTTCGGCGGCGTCCCGCCCTACTCGGAGACCCAGAACTACGTCACCACCATCACCGCCACCGCATCCGACTACGACCTGGCCCGATAGTCGCCACCGACCAATGCTCGACGGAAAGGCCCACTCATGAGCACCGCACCGACACGCACCAGCCACCACCTGACGTCCCACGATCGGCATCGAGCACTGACAGCCCTTGCTCTGACCTCGGTCATCGTATGGACGGTGTGGGCTGTTCCCGTCGCCCGACTGATCCTGGAGTCGATGATCACCACGATCGAGGACAGCGGCCGCGCCGCAGCGACCAGGGACGTTCTCGCGCATGGTTGGTGGGCCGTCATCGTCGTCACCGCGGCGATGACCATAGGCAGCCTCATCGCTGTCGCCGACGCCTCTGCGCGAGCGCAGAACTGGACTGTCACTGCGCTCCGCAAAGCCATCCACGTGGCGGCGACCGCGCTCGTCATGTGGGCGATATGGACGGTCAGCGTTGTCGCCGCAGCAGGAGTTCCCACCGTCCCTGGTCATTACAGCTAGCGCGGCACACAACCACATTTGTTGTCGGTGGCCACCAGGACACTGGCACCATCACAGACCAAGGAGCACAGACATGGCACAGATTCTCCACAACCGCCAGGCGGATGCACCGATCGTCGATTGGCTCGAAGTCATCGCCAAAGCCGCTGCGCTGGGCCAGATCTGCGACACCGACGCTGAATCAGCGAACGACTCCGACTCGCAGGAGACCACGAGATGAGCCGAAGAGCAGGCATCGTGTTCGCGTGTCTCGGTCTCGTCGGGGTGGTCGCCATTGCCGCTCTGATCGTGTTCGTGTTCCGCGGTTCGGACACACCGCCACCACCGGGCACGGACGCCGGGATCGCCATCGACCCGTCGGCCACCGACCCGGTCGGCGTCGCGACGTCGGTGATGTCCGGTGTGTTCACCTGGCAACCCGCAGTGCAGGATTCACCGTGGGATGCCCTGCACGCGCAACGCAACAACGTGACCGGATCGATGGCCACCGCCGCCGCCACGCCACCCGATCCAGCCCCGCAGCCGATCCCGGAGTGGTCGGCATGGGCACGCAGCGGAGACGTCGTCACCGCCGTAGCTCGACCAGACACCAGCATCTACGCCGACGGCACGGCCGCCGAGATGGACGGTGACAACCAGGCCACCGTGGCTGTCGTCATCGACCGCGTCGTCCAACACCGCAGCGGTGAGATCACCCCGTTCACCGGCTACACCGGGGCCGTCGACCTCGAACGCACCGCTGACGGCTGGAAGGTCGCGAACTATCGCCTCGTCAGCGCAGGCCTCTAGCCGACTGTCCACACCCTCGCTGTCCACACGCCGCACGAACCGCAGAGAAGAAGGATCGATGTCATGGGAAAAGTCGGAATCCTCACCGAAAAGCCCTCCGCAGCACGTAACTTCGCCGCCGCACTGGGGGGTATGAGTGGCACGTTCGCAGGCACGGAGTACGTCATCGTCCACGCTCGCGGCCACCTGCTGGAGTTGAAAGACCCTTCCGCAATGGTGCCCGCGCCTCTCACCGACAAATACCGAAGCTGGGAGCTCGAGCATCTCCCGTGGAACGCCGACGACTTCCGCTGGGAGCGAGAAATCCGGCGCCGGGTGTCCGGCGGCAAGCTGGTCACCGATCCGGACGCCAAAAGCCTGCTCCTCGAGCTTAAAACGACCCTCTCGGGCTGCGAGAGCATCTGCAATGCAGCCGATCTCGATCCGACCGGTGAAGGCTCACTGCTGGGCTGGGAGATCGTGGAGTACCTGGGCCTCGAGAACAAGAAGCTCGAACGCATGGAATTCCTGGACGAGACACCGGCATCGCTGCGTAAGGCCTTCACAGCCCGGCGTCCGGTCACCGCGATCACTGCCGAGGGCGACTACCGCAAAGCCGACTTCCGGTCGAAGTGGGACATGCTCTCGATGCAGTTCACCAGAGTTGCGACCAAGACGACCGGGGCGAGCACGGTACTGCGTAACGGGCGGCTCAAGTCCGCGATGGTCGTGATCGTCGGTGACGGGCTCGACGCGCACCACGGATACGTCAAGAAGGCGTTCTACGAGAACCGGTTTCGGGACGAGAACGGCGTGACGTACACCGACCCCGAGGTCGATCGATTCGAGAACGAGAGCGATGTTCCCGGCGGCCTGCAGTCGTCACCGGTCGTCCACGACGGGACCACACGCAAGAAAACGGGACCGCCGCGGTTGATGGACCTGGCCGGACTGTCGTCACTGCTCGCGAAGAAGGGCTTCGGAGCGAAGAACGTTCTCGACACCTATCAGAAGATGTACGAGGCGCAGGTGGTGTCCTACCCGCGCACCGAGGACAAGTTCATCTCGATCGAGCAGTTCAACGAGCTGCTTCCATCGGTCGACGCGATCGCCGGTGTGGTGGGCGTGGATCCGGCGGCGCTGAGCCATCGCGGCCCCCGCACGAGCCACGTCAAGTCCGGTGGCGCGCACGGTGCCAACCGTCCAGGGCCCAACGTGCCGCCGAGCCTCGCGGCAGTGGAGAAGGCCTACGGCGAGCTGGGTCGGGAGATCTACGAGCTCCTCGCCAAGAACTACCTGACAATGCTCGCCCCCGACTACGAGTACGACCAGCACCGCGGCCACGTCGAGAGATACCCGAGCTTCGTCGGATCGCTGAATGTGCCCGCCGTGCTCGGATGGAAAGGCGTGTTCGTCGTCGAGGAGGAGGACGGCGAACGCGACGAGCAACCCACTGGTGTGACGGCGTTGGGTACTGTCGCGGACCCCTTCGTCCACGAGGGCTTCCCGCCGCGGCCCCCGCATCCGACGATGGGATGGTTGATGAAGCAGCTCGAGAAGCGGAGCGTAGGTACCGGTGCGACCCGGACGAGCACCTATGCCGAGGTGACGAACAACTCGGGCGGCAAGGCCCTGATGGTCGAGCAGCGCGGCAAGATCACTCTCAGCGCGATCGGTGAACTCAACCATCGGATTCTGCCGGGTACACACATCGGGGATCTGACGATCACCGAGCAGGTCTTCGAGCAGATGGCGCAGATCGAGGCCGGAACCGGTGAGGCAGCCGACTATCTGTCCCTGGTGGCGGATCTGGTGCGCCGCGACCTCGCGACGATGAAGGCAAATTCGAGCACGCTGTCCGGCGAGCTCACGGCACGCATGGGCAAGGCCGGGGTGACTCGTGCAGCGGTGGAGATGATCGACCTGCCACCGGAGCTGCACTTCACCCACGCTGGCACGGTCGTGACCCGCGCGAAGCGGGTGTTCGGTGGCCACCGGTTCACCGACACCGAAGTAGCGAAACTGTTGTCCGGACAGGTCATCGAGATCGTCGCAACGAGCGCGAAGTCGGGAAAGACGTTCACCTGCACGGGAAAACTCGAACCAGGCGTGAGAGAGAAAGACGGCAAGCAGTATCCACACGTGAGCTTCAACCCTCAGTTCGAGGAGCGTGCACCTCGGACCGACCTGGTCAGCGGAGTGTGGAAAGGCAAACCGGTCACGTTCAAAGGCCGCGGATGGGGTGCCAATGACCACTGGCCCGGCAAGGACTTCACCGAGCAGGAACTCGAAAGGCTACTGGCCGGAGAGACCATCGAATTCGACGCCACAAGCAAGACAGGTAAGACGTACCGGGCCCGAGGCGCACTGGCCGCAGGTACCTACCAGGGCAGCAAGACATTTGGATTCAAGCTGAAGTTCGAGGACCGCAAATCCACCGCAGGCACCAAAAAACGCACCGTGCGTCGGTAAACGGGTGCCGCAGGACAGCAGCGAGAACGCGCACCTGCACCCATCGGGAAACGACTTCGAGCGCCGGGTTCAGAAGAACGTCAGCTGTGCCTCGTCGACGCGGACACGTCCGGGCTTCGTCCGGCGGGGTCGGACCGGGGGAGCGTGCCGAGCCGGCACCGCCGGTGCGGAACCTTCGGCGATGCCGAGGCCGGCAAACGCGCGGCGCGCCAATTCCTCTCGCACACGGGAGCGTTCGGCCACGCGGGCACGTCCGATCGCAGTGTCTCGGACGCTCCACTCCAACTCCCACGCCGCCGACCCCGGCGTCGGTGCTGCCACAGCGCGGTCGGTCACCCGATCGAGTAGTTGATCGATCTTGTCGATCAACACGTGCGCACACTCATCGAGCACACGCTCAGGCACCGTGGCCACGGACTCGTTGTCGCTCACACTCGCCACTGTAGAACCAGACACCGACGAGCATCAGGCGGTGATACGTTGGCACTCAATGTGATCGAGCAGGGAGCGTAAATGGCGGAACGTTCTGGAGGGGTTGCCTCCCTGTTGCTGTCGGCCGGAGCGATCCTTGCGTCCCTGATGTGCATCGTGTCGATCATGACAGTATTTCTTGCGTTCTTTCGGGCGGGCAACCCAGTCCATGGCTTGCCTTACGTTGTAGCCGCGGTGGCTTTCGGAGCTCTTGCGCTATGGCTGGACCGGCGCAAGAAGCGGCGCTTACGGTCGCTTCGGCGTTAGCGCCGCATCTCGAAATGCTCTGCGCCTCCCACGAACTCCTCGCCTTGTGTTCGGTGCCCGCCTTAGAGCCTCACCGGTTCGATGTCCACTCCTGGCGGGGGAGTCAAGCGACGAAGAGTTCCGTCGAAGACGGTGGCATACAGTGCCCACCCGTCGGAAGACGGTCCGATGCGCACCGAGCTCGGTCCCGTCCATCCAGGCGACATACCTGCCGCGATGACGCAGGTCGCACCCGTCGTCGGGTCGATGCTGTACACCGCACCTTCGACGTGGGCGGCGGCGTACAGCACACCCGCGTCGGACATGGTCAGGTCGTCGAGACCTGGGAAGATTCCCGGCACTGTGGCTACGACCGACCAGTCGTCCGGGGTATCGAGTGGCACTTCGATGACCTGGCCGGTGAACAGATCGTCGGTGTACACCCGGCTGTGATCCGGACTGAGCGCCAATCCCTCCGATCGAGGAACCGGCGACCAATTCACCTGGACCGAGTCGGCCTCTGGGTCATATCGAGTTACACCCTTCGAGGGCGAGCCGATGTTGGTTCCGACGTCGGTGGTGAGGAAGTCTCCGTTCGGTAGTCGGAGCAGTCCGTGGCCCGCCATCTCGGTCACCGTGCCGACCTCTCCGGTTCGGGTATCGAACTGCGAAAGCCCTGAACCGACAACGAAGTAGAGAATGCCGTCATGCAGTTGCATCCCTCGCGGAGCTGAGAGATCGTCCAGTACAGGCTCGACGCGGCCGTCTGCATCCACATGGACGATGCTCGAGGCCCCCGACACGTAGAACCCGCCAGCGCCGTCGGGTTCCAAATTCTCCGGTTCGTCGAGGCCACTCGCCACAGTCTCGACCGACCACCCAGCGCACATCAAAGGCGAAACGTCCGGCTCAGGGGTGCCGGCATGAGCCGATATGGATGACATCGTCGTCAGAGCAACCACTGCACTGACGATCAGGCGCGGTCGTAGCCCACGTTGCATCGGAGACATGACCGAACCCTAATGCAGACCGTACGGTCTGAGAAGTCCGTACAACACAACTGTCGTCAAGATACCTTGACGCTAATGTCGAGCCGTTTCAGATGGAACAGTGCACGTACCCAGATAGCGACCTCCGGGGCCGCCGCCGTGGCCACGGCGCTTGCCGTCGATGACCGACCCGTCGAGATCGTCGACCAGTTGAATCAATTCTTCGTACGCTGAGATGAGAGAAGGGAGGGCCGTCTATGTTTCCGCCGTCTTATTCCCAGGCGAGACTGGCCGGTGTCGAGTGTCTGCTGTGGGCGATCGAGCATCGGGTGGAGCTGCAAGAACTCGCTGTCCAATGCGCCGATACGGACGAGCTTGAGGAGTCGCTGAAGCGGCTTCACCAGTTCGACGACACTCAGTGCAATTACGTGATGTCGATGTCCGTCGGTCAGATGACGCGTAAGCGGTGGGCCTACCTCGAGGAGGAACGCGTCCAGCTTCGTCGAGAGCTCGGGCTCGACGAGCACTAGAAGGCTCCCCGCGGCTCAGCCGCAGCCTCTGTTGGTTTACGAATCGGTGTGGCACTGCTTGTTCGCAGACCGGCTGGTCCCCTTTCCTCGCAACGGATGCAGCTAGTTCGGCATGATGGCGCGCC
The DNA here is from genome assembly GCF_059489205.1 of Rhodococcoides sp. S146-33. Lineage (NCBI taxonomy): Bacteria > Bacillati > Actinomycetota > Actinomycetes > Mycobacteriales > Nocardiaceae > Rhodococcoides > Rhodococcoides sp. S146-33. The sequence continues at coordinate 7,734 of NZ_JCAJWY010000012.1, read as the reverse complement.
ACGCCGAACCCAATTAGATCTCTTGTCAGATCTAATTGTTAGGGTCCATTGCATGACCGCCGCCGAACCACTTCGTCCTGAGCTCGCTCCGCCGCCGCTGCCCGAGGCAGACGGTGGATTCAAGACGATCTTGGCCGACCCCCCTTGGCGATTCACGAATCGCACCGGCAAGGTTGCTCCGGAGCATCGCCGCTTAGACCGTTACTCGACCATGGACCTGGCCGGCATCAAGGCCCTGCCGGTGGCGGACGTCGCCGCCAAGGATGCACATCTGTACCTGTGGGTACCGAACGCCCTTCTCCCTGAAGGTATGCAGGTACTCGAAGCATGGGGTTTTCGGTACGTGAGCAATGTCGTCTGGGCCAAGCGCCGCAAAGACGGCGGCCCCGACGGCCGTGGCGTCGGATTCTACTTTCGCAATGTCACCGAGTTGATCCTGTTCGGGGTCAAAGGCTCCATGCGGACTTTGGCCCCGGCTCGTAGCCAGGTCAACATGATCGAAACCAGAAAGCGAGAGCACTCCCGCAAGCCCGACGAGCAGTACGACTTCATCGAATCATGCTCACCGGGGCCGTACTTGGAGATGTTCGCCCGCCACCCTCAACCAGGATGGACGGCTTGGGGTGACGAGTCGGAAGAGAGCGCCACTCCACGAGGGCAGGTCCACAAGGGGTACTCCGGGGGCGAGATTGTGACGCCGGTGCGCAAGCACCAGCGGCTCGTGGGCGAGGAACGCGAGCTCGCAGCCAAGAAGCTCCGCAAGGAGTACGAAGCTGGCGCGAGCATTCGCGACCTCACAGCTCAAACCGACTATTCGATACAACGAGTGCGGACTCTCCTCAAGATGACGGGTCCTCTGCGCGAGCAGGGTAAACACATCGAGTTGTGACGCCAGGAGCCATACTGTCCCGTAGACGGTGCGTGTCCGATGGCCAGCATCCACGTCCCCGCGCGAGACGAGCGTTACGTGATCCGACGGCTCACCTGGCACACTGACGGCGGTGAGTCCAGTACCGACGGTCGGCAAGATCTCGTTCACGAAGTTCACCGCCCCTGAAGCAACGATGCAGCGGTTGGCGCAGGTCGAACCCGGAACGTCCACCGCACTGCAGGTACAAGCATTGTTGGACTCCGTCCCCGAGGGCTCCGTCCCTGGCCCGTTGTGGAACGATTTGCTGGACTACGACCCACCGCTGACGACACCACGCGCCACTCCGGGTGACCAGCTCGCCGTCGACAACGAATTGCTTCGAGCTGCGCGGGAATCTGCCGACTGTAAGTACGTACTGTTCTGGGCCGCCCTGAACCTCGCCGATACCCGCCTGGACGAGATCACCCGTTCCATACTCACCGATTCGAGCGGTCGATTCGATGCCACTGCGGTCGACCGGACAGAGTTGCAGAGACGCCTTACGCTCCACGCAGAAGCCACCGGGACCATCGACTTCCCCAAAGACGACAAGTCGGTCACCAATATACTGAGCCTTCTCGAGCGATGCCTGATCATCGTCCCCGAGAAGCGCGGCGGCTCGATTGTCGGCATCGAACAGATGTTACCGACGCGCGGCGCTGCAAAGTCACTCGTAACCCTTGTGCAGCAACGACTTCTGCCCCAACGAGTCGAGGCCGTGCCCGGGGGCGAAATCGATTTGGCCCTCGCGATCGGGGCCAATCGGTGGCTCGGCCTCTCTCGATCCGAATTCATTAACGCGGTGACACAGGTCGACGAGCCCCAGCGGCCTCGAACCACCCGCGAAGATATCCCGGCTGGTTTGAAGGAGCTGGCGACGCAGCTACGACGGAAGCGCCAGGTCGTCCTCCAAGGCCCACCGGGGGCCGGAAAGACCTACGTCGCCCGGCAGTACATCGCCTGGGCCACCGCCGGCCGGACCGAAGAGAGCCGGCTGCAGGCGATCATTGACGCTCTACCCGAGAACGAGCGCACCATCGCTGCTATCACGACCGAGATCACGCGACGCGGGCTTACCGCAGTCTGGGACATCGTCCAGTTTCACCCCGGCTACGACTACACGGACTTCGTACGAGCATTGGTCGCCGAGCCCCATGCAAACGGAGTGACCTTCACTCCGAAACACCGAATTTTCAGCCTGATCGCGGCAGTGGGCGTCGAACTCCAACGCATCAACCACCCCGCCGAGCTGGTTCTGGTTCTCGACGAGATCAACCGCGGTGACATCCCCAACATCTTCGGCGAGCTGCTCTACGCACTGGAGTATCGAGACGAAGCAGTATCGACCCCCTACTCCATTGATGGAGATGCGTCGATCACGGTGCCTCAGAACGTATCCATCATCGGGACGATGAACACTGCCGATCGCAGCATCGCCGTGATCGACTACGCACTCCGACGCCGCTTTGTCTTTCTTGACATCGCCGCCACCGACGCAGCGCTCCACTCTTACCCATACGACGGGGAAGCCACCCGATCCGCAGCCCTGTACTTGGCGAACCTCACCCGAACAGCATTGGCCGACGCCCCGACAGGACTCAAGGTCGGCCCGTCCTACTTCCTCGCCTCACGGGACGGGACCGACACGGCGATACACGTGCTCGCTTCACGCTATGTCTACGAGGTGTTGCCCCTGCTCAAAGAGTACGAAATGGAAGGCGAACTCGACCCAACCGCCCTGGTCGACCTTCGGCAACGCTTGGGCATCTCTGCCGCCGTATCCCAGCCAGATCAGGTCTCGAAACTGGCCCAGCACCTGACCGATATTCCATCGGCCACTACGTCATCCCTCGAGGACGAGCCAGCGGCCGCAACTGCGGCGGAAGCGAGTGCGGCCAGCGGCACCGACAGTCAAGATATCGCAACCGTCGAGCCCACCGACCCGTGATTCCCGCAAGCCTCCCCATCATCGTCCAGGAGCGGCAATCCACGACGATCGGCTCGGAACTGGCCGGCTCAATCTCGACCGCCTTCTGGAAGGCAGCCGACTGCAAGGTACAACGCGCGCCAGGAGACGACGCGTGGACGTTGACTGCGGGTGACAGCACCGGCGTCATCCGTTCCATCAGCCAAAACCATGACGTGACCCTGAACGTCACCGCCAAACTGCGTGGCGCAGATGTCTTCTTTCTAGCTGACTACGCCTTCGGCCAACGCCATGAACCACTGCGGATTTTCGATTTCGATTCTCCCCTAGTGGACGCCGTGCGTGACGACCCGACAGCGTGCCTACTGATGTGGCACGCCCGATCGATAAGTCAATTCGCGTCGAGATGGCTTCGGCGAGACTACAGACGCCGAGACCAGACGTTCACCGGCAAGATCAAGGGCAAAGTCTTGGTAGGTCAGTACGTCAAAGGTCACCTGGCCGTCGGGGAGCCCAACACCGTTCCCTGCAGAACAATCGAACGAACGCAAGACACCGCGAACAATCGAATACTCAAGGCCGGTCTGAGGTACATCGCAGCCCTCAGCCATATACTTCCCGTCCCAGCTGCCAGCAGGGCCGTCATGAAGCAAGTCGCGGCCACACTTCCCAAATTCGCGCAGGTTTCCGACATCAATCTCACACCCGCAGACATCCGAAATATGTCGACGCGCGGGCCTCAACGCCACTACGGTCCGATCCTCCGCGCGACGCAGGAGCTACTCGCGCACAAATTCTTGACCGACCATCATGGAGACACGGAAACCCAATCGTTCATGTGGCATATGCCCACTCTTTTTCAAGAGTCTGTACGCGGCCTGATCTCATCGTTTCCGGATATAGCCCTCGACACAACAGCACCTCCGCGAGCCACCATCTACGACAACAACGGCGTCAAATTACGTTCCAGCCCTGTCGATCCCGACTTGGTCATCAAATCTATGACCAACGGAGCTCACGTCCTGCTCGACACCAAATACAAACAAGCCCTGTCCCAAGGAAGTTCTCAGTCGTCCGAAGATGGCGAGTCGCTCGAACTGCCGAACAAGTTAAAAATCAAGGTCAGTCGCGCTGATGTCTATCAGGCGGTTGCTTACCGCAAACACGACCGGTGGAAGGGCGCGCTCTCAGGGCTGCTCTATCCGGTCTGCCTCGAACCTGGACACAGCCTTCCACGCCCCCTCCAGATACACGGGTTCGGCGAGGCCATCTACCTCGTTTTCATCGATATCGGCCCCAGAGCAGGCGACAACATCGGCGCGTTCCACGACGTGCTGCGCGAACTGGTCGCCGTACCCCACGAAGCGAACCTCGACGCACTGCATACCTGACCGACATCGGGACCAAGAGCGCAGTCCATGTACATCGCCGACACGGCCGCCAATCTGATGGATTCGCCCGATACGCCCACGTTTACCTTCAAGTGTGACAGCACACCGTCGCACAAGACCTCTTGCACAGTGGCAGCAATGGGTTAAGGTTGACCTGTTCGACCGTCGATGAGGGTCACGGTCGAGCGTCCATCCAGCAACAGCGCTGCACCGCACCACTTTCGGTTGCCGGTGTCCTCATGCTGTCGGCTGGCCGACGCTCCCAGTGAAGGCCCTCCATGTCGATTCCTCATCCGCTCTCGCCGAGCCATTTTCCAGTCCCGCCCCATGTCGACGGTGGCGACCGTCGATGACCACTCGCACCGTCTCGACCGCCGAGTTGCAGCGTCGCTCACAGATCGCTGCCGCCGCCTACGAACGTGGTCGCCGCGCCGCCCTGGCTGCCGCACGCCGCCGCAGTCTCCCCGACCGGGCACACACCCGGCGCGAAGAAATTCGCGCACGCTCGCACTCCTACGAGCCGCGCAGTGACAGTCGCGCGTTCGGTCTGCTCGATTCCGATCTCTCGCTGGCGCGGGCTGCGGCGTTTCTCGCCGCGACCGGTGTCGCACACGAGCTGATCGCAGCGCAGACCTTCACCGACCCGGTGCAGCAGGAGTGGGCGGACGCCACGTTCGACCGCACGGCTGTGCACGAGGATGCCTGGCGGGAACGGTTGATCGACAACGGCATCGACGAGGTTGTGCTGCGTCCAGGGCTTTCTCTGGATGCTCTCGAGCTACCGGCCGAGCTCGACGGTCTCGACTTCGACGACATCGCCGAACGCACCCTCGATGTGTCCTCCACCGCTGCGGACGTGGAACCGATCCGTCTGGCCGATCTGATGCTCGAGACACCACGCCAGAACCGCCCGTCGGACTCGGTCGTCGACATCACCGACCGAGTCGCGAACGTCATCGAGATCGACCGCGGTGTCGACACGGCCACCGGGGCTGGTGTGGACGCATGGTGACCAAGAAGCCGACCTCCAAGGGAGCCGGGACATCGTCGTCGGCGTTCCCGCTGATCGCCGTCTCGGTGGTGATCGTGTTGATCGCGCTCGGCTACGGCTCACTGTGGCTCGGGCACGTATTCGTCGACACCGGTGAGAATATCCCCGTCAACCCGTTCGGGGCGCTGTTCTCGGTCGCCGGCGGGACGCTGACGTGGCCGAGCGTGTCGACATGGATCTTCGTGATCGCGGTGATCATCGTCTCCGGTCTCACCGGCGTCGCCGCAGCAGCCCGCGCGACGGGCAGCGGCAAGAAGAACGATGTCGACGCCAAGGCCCGCCTGATGGGACCGACATCGAAGCTGACCGGGGTGACAGGCAAGCAGGCACGCGAACGCGCGAAGTCGCTGCGATCCGATCTTGCCGAGTTGGACTCCCTGGACGACTCCGACATCGGAGTCGTCGTCGGACGCACCGTCCAGGGCAAGCAGAAGGTGTTCATGTCGTGGGAGGACATGCTCTTCGCCCTCGCCGGTCCGCGTATGGGCAAGACTGCGGCGTTGGCCATCGACGCACTGTGCACCGCGCCCGGCGCGGCGCTGTTCACCTCGAACAAGCGAGACGGCCACGACTTCACTCGCGGTGTCCGCGAGGAGGTCGGCACGGTGTGGCGCTACGACCTGCAGGGGATCGCCGAAGGGCCGCACACCACGGGCGACGGGTTCTGGTGGAATCCGCTGCGCGGAATCGACACCATCGTCGCCGCCCGCAAGCTCGCCTCGTACTTCGCTGCCGCATCGCGCGATGACTCGGCCAAAGTCGATGCCTACTTCGACGGCGGCGCGCAGGAACTGCTCGCGCAGATGATGTTCGCGGCCGCGTGCGGCGGCGGAGATCTCCTGCACGTCTACGGTTGGCTGTCCGACGAGGCGAACGAGCTCCCCCAGAAGCTGCTGCTGGAGCACGGGCACGCCATCGTCGCGATGCGCCTGAAATCGACGAGCGATCTCAACCCGCGCCAGCGAGATGGTCTGTACGACATGGCTCGCCGGTTCATCGGCCTGCTGGAAGAGAAGTCGTACGCGATGTCGATCCTGCCACCGAACCGAGCCGACCTCGGGGTCGAGGACACTCCGGACACCACGATCGGTGCCGGAGTGAGATATCCGCACGCGATGACAGAGTTCGTCGTCGAGAAGTTCGTCACCAGCCGTGACACCCTCTACGCGCTGTCGAAGGAAGGCCCTGATTCCTCTTCGGCGCTGACCACCGCGCTGATCGGGTCGATCATCGACGCCGCCCAGCGCGTCGCACGCCGCAGCCCGCGCGGCCGGCTACAGGTACCGATGCTGTGCATCCTCGACGAGGCCGCGAACGTCTGCCGCCTCCCCGAACTCCCGGCGTGGTACTCCCACCTCGGCTCGCAAGGGATCTGCGTGATGACAATCGTGCAGAACCTCTCCCAGGCCCAGAAGGTGTGGGGCCAAGACGGAGTCAAGCAGCTCCTCGATGCCGCGAACTTCCTCTGGTACGGCGGCGGACTCAAGGACAAGACCACCCTGTCCGAGCTGTCCGCGCTCGTCGGTGACCACGACGTCGAACGCTGGTCCAACTCCCGGAGCGGCGGCATGTTCGACAGCGGCTCGTCCTCGAAGTCGCAGTCCTGGTCGAAAGAGCCGATCCTGACCGTCGACGACCTCGGAGCGATCCCGAAAACCCGTGCACTGGTTCTTATTTCCGGTAACCGGCCGGTGTTGGTGGTGAAGGTGTACTGGTCCGACGGACCGAACGCCGACGGCATCAACTCCTCGTTCGCCCGCTACGGCATCCCCGAAAAGGACCGGATCCAGGTCGAGCGAACCGCAGCCCCGACCGCAGAGACAGTCACGGCCATCAGCGACGAGGAGCCGTACCGATGACCGAATACGACGAGACCAGTTTCGACGAGACGACATTCGACGAGACCGGACACGACGAGATCCCCTCGACCGACAAAGAAAAGCCCCGACGATTTCCCACGTTCGACGCTTGGTTCGATGCGTGGTTCTCGGCGATTGTGTCCCGCAAACTGTCATCCTCGCCCGGCAAGAACCAGGTGTTCTGCCCGAGTTGGTGGGAGCACCCCGAAGTCGTGGTGCGGCTGCACTCGTTGTGGACCGCGTGGGAGTCCGCGACGGCCGCCGATGACGACGGGGCGGCGATGTCGGGGTGGTGGGTCCATCACGCCGACCCACAGTTGCGCACGATGCTCGACGCCGAACACGGCCCGATGTACCGGTGCAGCCGCGATTCCCATCAGAACACCCCGGCGCTGCGCAACGAGTTCGTCGCTGCACCGCCCGGATGGTTCGACGACTTGGGCGTCTGACCGCGAAAACCTGACACAACCCCTGACCGAAGTAGCCAGAGGCCCTGGTGGGTGGCTAGACCCACCAGGGCCGATGTGGCCGGAGAGTGCGTCTCCGACCGACGACGACGGTAGCGACCGCCTCCCACCACAGCAGGTGCGGGTCGC
>NZ_JCAJWY010000011.1:0-80301 GCF_059489205.1 Rhodococcoides sp. S146-33 | reverse complement strand
CTCTCGCTGCCCGGGTCTGGATCAATGCGCCATTGTTGCAGTCTGACTGACTGAATCTCGCATTCATCCAGTCTGCCGCCGTGGCCCCAGTCGGATGAATGTCCCTTTGTTGCAGTCTGACCGACTGAATCTCACATTGATCCCAAACCCGGGGCCCAGGAACGACAACAGCGGCCCACTTCCGAAGAAGTGGGCCGCTGTTGTTACCGAACGTGTCTAGCCTTCGCCGACTGCGTTGAAGGCCTCGTCGATGATTTCGAGTTGCTCGACGGCGTGCACCTTGCTCGAGCCCGACGACGGCGCGGACATCGCGCGACGGGAGATGCGCTTGATGCCGACCAGCTTCTCGGGCATGAGCTCGGGCAGTGCGAGACCGAAGAACGGCCAGGCACCCTGGTTCGCAGGCTCTTCCTGAACCCAGCGGAATTCCGTTGCGTTCGGGTAGCTCTCGAGTGCTTCCCGGATCCGGCGGACCGGCACGGGGTACAGCTGCTCGACGCGGACGATCGCGACGTCTTCGCGGTTGTCCTTCTGCTTGCGAGCGAGGAGCTCGTAGTAGAGCTTGCCGCTGACCATCAGCACTCGCTTGACCGCGCTGCGGTCGCCGGTGCCGGTGTCGTAGGTGGGCTCGTCGAACACCGAGTGGAACTTGCCGTCGGTGAAGTCCTCGATGTTGCTCACTGCTGCCTTGTTGCGCAGCATCGACTTCGGGGTGAAGACGATGAGCGGGCGACGAATGCCGTCACGCGCGTGCCTGCGCAGCAGGTGGAAGTAGTTCGCGGGGGTCGAGGGGAGTGCGACGGTCATCGAGCCCTCGGCGCACAGCGTCAGGAAGCGTTCGATGCGTCCGGACGTGTGGTCGGGACCCTGGCCCTCGTGGCCGTGCGGCAGCAGCAGCACGACGTCGGAGAGCTGACCCCACTTGGCTTCACCGGACGAGATGAACTCGTCGATGATGGACTGAGCGCCGTTGACGAAGTCGCCGAACTGCGCTTCCCACATCACCAGTGCGTCCGGGTTGCCCACGGAGTAGCCGTATTCGAAGCCGACGGCTGCGAACTCGCTCAATGCAGAGTCGTAGACCATGAACTTGCCGGGGTTGTCGCTGCCGATGTTCTGCAGCGGGGTGTACTCGGCACCGGTCTTGCGGTCGATGATCACCGAGTGTCGCTGGGTGAACGTGCCACGGCGGGTGTCCTGGCCGGAGAAGCGAATGTTGCGTCCCTCGTCCACCAACGATCCGAGTGCCAGCAGTTCGCCGAAGGCCCAGTCGACCTTGCCCTCGTGCGCCATTTCGCGACGCTTCTCGAGCACCGGCTTCACGCGCGGGTGCACGTTGAATCCGTCGGGAACGTCGAGGTGCGCATCGCCGATGCGGTGCAGAACAGCCTTGTCGACGGCCGTGGTGAGCTTGGCCGGCAACTGCTGGTCGAGCTCGACCGATTCGCTGGGTTCCGGGGTGTACTTCTCGAGTTCGCGCACTTCGTTGAAGACGCGTTCGAGCTGGCCCTGGTAGTCGCGGAGTGCATCCTCGGCTTCCTTGAGCGAGATGTCTCCACGGCCGATGAGCGATTCGGTGTAGCTCTTGCGGACGCTGCGCTTGGTGTCGATCACGTCGTACATCGCCGGCTGGGTCATCGAGGGGTCGTCGCCCTCGTTGTGACCGCGACGGCGGTAGCAGATCATGTCGATGACGACGTCCTTGTGGAACTTCTGACGGAAGTCCACGGCCAGCTGAGCAACCCAGGCGCAGGCCTCGGGGTCGTCGCCGTTGACGTGGAAGATCGGCGCAGCGATCATCTTGGCCACATCGGTGCAGTACTCGGACGAACGCGAGAACTCCGGTGACGTGGTGAAGCCGACCTGGTTGTTGACGACGATGTGCACTGTTCCGCCGGTGCGGTAGCCCCGTAGATCGGACAGGTTCAGTGTCTCGGCGACGACGCCCTGGCCGGCGAATGCGGCATCTCCGTGGAGCATCAGCGGCAGGACGGAGTAGCCACCCTGGCCGGTGCCCTTGTCCAGCAGGTCCTGCTTGGCGCGGACGAGGCCTTCGAGAACAGGGTCGACGGCTTCGAGGTGCGACGGGTTCGCGGTGAGCGAGACCTTGATGTCGTTGTCCCCGAACATCTGGATGTACGTGCCCTCGGCACCGAGGTGGTACTTCACGTCGCCGGAGCCGTGTGCGGCAGCCGGGTTCATGTTGCCCTCGAACTCGGTGAAGATCTTCGAGTACGGCTTGCCGACGATGTTGGCGAGCACATTGAGGCGGCCACGGTGAGGCATGCCGATGACGACCTCGTCGAGGGCGTACTCGGCACTCTGATCGATGACGGAGTCCATCATCGGAATGACCGCTTCCGCGCCTTCGAGCGAGAAGCGCTTCTGCCCGACGTACTTGGTCTGCAGGAACGTCTCGAACGCCTCGGCCGCGTTGAGCTTGCTCAGGATGTACTTCTGTTGCGCCACAGTCGGTTTGACGTGCTTTGCCTCGACGCGCTCCTGCAGCCACGAAACCTGCTCGGTCTCGAGGATGTGGGTGTACTCGACGCCGACGTGGCGGCAGTACGAGTCGCGCAGCACGCTGAGGACGTCGCGCAGCTTCATCTTGTCCCGGCCGTGGAATCCGCCGACCTTGAACTCGCGGTCGAGGTCCCACAGCGTCAGGTCGTGGCTGATCACGTCGAGGTCCGGATGCATCCGGAACTTGTCCTTGGTGAACTGCAACGGGTCGGTGTCCGCCATCAGGTGACCGCGGTTGCGGTACGCCGCGATGAGCTCGAGCACGCGGGTGTTCTTGTCGACCGTGCCCTCGGGCAGATCCTTGCGCCAGCGGATGGGCTCGTACGGAATCTTGAGCGAATGGAACAGCTCGTCGTAGAACTCGTCGCTGATCAGCAGGTTGTGGATCGTCTTGAGGAAGTCACCCGACTCCGCACCTTGAATGATGCGGTGGTCGTACGTCGAGGTGAGCGTCATGAGCTTGCCGACGCCGAACTCGGCGAGACGCTCGTCGCTGGCACCCTGGAACTCGGCCGGGTACTCCATGGCACCGGCACCGATGATGGCACCCTGGCCGTTCATCAGACGCGGCACCGAGTGCACGGTTCCGATTCCACCGGGGTTGGTCAGCGAGATGGTGACGCCCTGGAAGTCCTCACCGGTGAGCTTGCCGTCGCGGGCGCGCCGGACGATGTCCTCGTAGGCGTTGTAGAACTGCGTGAACGTGAAGTCCTGCGTGTTCTTGATGGCAGCGACGACGAGCGAGCGGTTGCCGTCCTTGCCGGGCAGGTCGATCGCGAGGCCGAGGTTGATTGCAGCCGGAGTGACGGCGTTCGGCTTGCCGTCGACCTCGGCGAAGTGGCGGTTCATGTTCGGGAACGCCTTGACGGCCTGCACGATGGCGTAGCCGAGCAGGTGAGTGAACGAGATCTTGCCGCCGCGCGTGCGGGCGAGGTGATTGTTGATGACGAGACGGTTGTCCACCATCAACTTCGCCGGAATCGCACGCACACTGGTTGCGGTCGGAATCTGCAACGAGGCCGACATGTTCTTCGCTACCGCTGCTGCTGCGCCGCGCAGGATCTTGCTCGACTCTTCACCGAATTCGGCTGCTGCCGGGGCCGATTTTGCGGGAGCGGACTTCTTCTCGGCCGGCTTTGCCGCGGCGGCCGGCTTCGCAGGCTCGGCCTTGGGAGCGGCTGCTTTCGGGGCAGCCTTGGGAGCTGCGGCCTTCTGAGCGTCGGCTTTGGGAGCGGTGTCCTTCTGCGGAGCCGAGGCGGCAGGCTCGGCAGGAGGCGCGGGTGCTGCGGGGGGAGCGGACTTTGCCGAACTACCGTTCGAGGCTGCGCCGTTGCCGTTACCGGACGCACCGTTGGAGCTGCCGGCGGTCTCGTCGGTCACGGCCTCGGGGTCGTAACCGCTGAGGAACTCGTGCCAGCTTGCGTCGACGGAAGCAGGGTCTTGCTTGAATCGCTGGTACATCTCGTCGACCAGCCATTGATTTTGTCCGAATTGGGTAGTAGAGCTGCTGCTCACGGCAGTAGTTCGCCTCGTTTCTGTCTTCGTTCCCGTTCAGCGCGCGTACGACTCCAGGCTAGACCTTTGGTCCAGCTCACGTGCGCCCGGGACGTAGCTGTGATATGTACTCACCGGTAACCATCGGCCTCGTTGTCGATGACTCCTTGGACTATCGAATTATTCCCCCGGTTCGTTTCCGCCGCAGTCCACAACCGAGCGTAGAAACCGCCCCGGTCGCGAAGTTCCGAATGGCGTCCGGTCTCCACGATACGTCCGCCGTCCACCACGACGATCAGATCTGCCCGTGCTGCGGTCGCCAAACGGTGCGCGACCACCACTGCGGTGCGGGTGCGAACGACCGCATCGCTGGCTGCGAGGACGGTGCGTTCGGTGGCCGGATCGAGCGTGGCGGTCGCCTCGTCGAGGAGGAGCAGATCGGGGTCGACCAGTTCGGCCCGTGCCAGCGCGATCAGTTGTCGTTGGCCTGCGGAAAGCCCCTGACCGCGCTCTCCGACGGGTTGGTTCATACCGCCGCGAAGTGCAGCGATGGTGGTCAGGGCACCCACCGAGCGAGCCGCGTTCTCGATGTCGGCCCGGCTGGCGTCGGGTCTGCCGTAGGCGATGTTCGACGCCACGGTTCCGGTGAACAGGTGCGCTTCCTGCGGTACGACGCCCAGTCGTTGTCGATAATCGGAGAGTCGATAGTCGCGCAGGTCGTTGCCCCCGACGCGCACCGATCCTGAGGTCGGATCGTAGAAGCGGGCCAGCAGTTTCACCACGGTGGATTTGCCCGCGCCGGTTCGCCCGACCAATGCGACGGTGGTGCCGGCCGGGATGGTGAGAGATACCTCACTCAGTGCATTCGAGTGAGCTCCGGCATAGCGAAACCCGACGTCGACGAGGTCGATGTCGGCGCGGAGGCGACCGCCGGGAAGTGCGGTCGTATTCGCGGTCGTGGCGGTTTCGATCGAACTCGGGGTGCGCAGCAGATCGCCGATGCGTCCGACGCCGACGCGGGCCTGCTGGTAACCGTCGAACACCTGTGAGAGCTGCTGAATCGGTCCGAAGAGCAGTCCGAGATACAGGACGAACGGCACGAGGGTGCCCGCGGTAGTGGTGCCGGTCGCGATCTGATGAGCACCGACGAACACGACGACGGCGAGGGCGATGTCGGACAGCAACGTGATGAGCGGGAAGAACACCGAGATCGCCGTCTGCGAGCGCATGCGGCTGGTCCGGTACCTGTCCGAGCGTTCGGCGAACCGGGATGCGGCGTACTCCTCGCGCCGGTAGGCCTGTGCAGCGCGCAGGCCCGTGACGTTTTCCTGGAAATCGGCGTTGACGATCGAGATGCGCTCGCGGGACGTCGAGTACGCCGCCGACGAGATCCGGCGGAAGAGGACGGTGGCCACGGCGAGGGGCGGTACGACCGCCAACGCCACCAGGCCGAGAGTGAGGTCCGTGACGAGCAGTGCGGCCGCGATACCGACGACGGTCAACACGCTCACCACAGCGGTCGAGGCTCCGGTCTGAATGAACGACGACAGTGCATCGACGTCGGTGGTCATCCGAGTCATGATGCGGCCCGAGAGCTCACGCTCGTAGTAGTCCAGGCCGAGCCGCTGAATGTGTGCGTAGCTACGCACACGAAGACCGAAGAGCACTCGCTCACCTGCACGCGCGGTGATGACCGTCGTCCAACAGACGACGAACCAACTCGCCGCTGCCAGCAGAACGCCGATCGACGTGGCGATCCACAGCGTGTTCGAGTCTCCGCGCGCCACTCCGCTGTCGACCGCGTAGCGAACGAGCGAGGGAAAGGCGATGGAGGCCAACGAGTCGAGTGCGAGCAGCACGACGACGGCGGCGAGCAACATCCGGACCGGGCCGAGCAATCTGGACAATCGGAATCCCGGGTCGGGTCGGCGGAGATCGGATCCCGACGCGTCCGGGTCCTCGGTGGCCGGCGGCAGGGCCGCGACGGCCGCGGCAATGGCGGGTGTCGGTGCCAGTGAGCCGAACGCCCCCGCCATTGCAGTTCCGTGCCCACCGCCGCCTCCGGGCGCTGCCACGTTGCCGGTCCCGGCCGACGACTCCGGCGCGGTCTCGGGCCACAGCGTCTCGGTAGAGGGCTCCTCGATCGGGCGCTGGGCCGGCTCGGTGCCCGGTTCGTCGTCGCCACCGGCCAGGAGAGTCCGGAACAACGGGCAGCGCCGGTCCAGTTCGTCGACCGTCCCGGTGTCGATGATGCGGCCGTTGTCGAGCACGGCGACACGGTCGGCCAGTGTCAGGGTCGAACGGCGATGAGCGAGAACGAGGGTCGTGCGCGTCCGGATACCACGCAACGCGTCGAATATCGCGGCTTCGGTTTCCGCGTCGACGGCGGATGTGGCGTCGTCGAGAATCAGAATCCGCGGTTCGACGAGCAGGGCGCGTGCCAGGGCGATGCGCTGGCGCTGGCCTCCGGAGAGGGTCAGTCCGCGTTCGCCGACGAGGCTGTCGTATCCCTCGGGCAACGCGTCGATGAAGGTGGAGGCCTGCGCCAGGCGCGCCGCGCGCTCGATGTCCTCGGAAGTGGCGTCGGGCCTGCCGAGGGCGATATTGGCGGCGATGGTGTCGGAGAACAGGAACGGTTCGTCGAACACCAGTGACACCGCCTCGCGCAGTGACGCGGAGTCCAGGTCGTCGATATCGATCGCAGTACCGTCCGACGTCAGCGCGATCTGTCCCGCGGAGGGTCGGTAGAAGCGGGGGAGCAGCAGTGCGAGCGCGGTTTTCCCGGAGCCCGCATGTCCGACCACGGCAACGGTCTCCCCGGGGGAGATGGTCAGGCTCAGATCGGTGAGCACGTCCCTCTCGGATTCGAAACCGAACGTCACTTCGCGAATGTGAACCCCGAGAGGTCCGTCGGGCAAGGGAAGAGGCTGTGCCGGTTCCGGGTCGGACGGTTCGGTGTCGACCACCTCGTAGACGCGTTCGACGGCCGCCCGGGAGAGTTGCGCCATGATCACCACGGACGAGACGGTCCTGGTGACGGCGGACAGCGTGGCGACGTAGGTCGCGAAGGCCAGGAACGTGCCGATGGTGATGTGGCCCTGCAGCGCGAGGTATCCGCCGAGAGCGATGACGCCGACGAGACCGAGCTGCGGAATGGTGGCCATCGTCGGCGCGAACCGAGAGTTGATCTTCGCCGACCTCATGCGCTCGGCGAACAACGTGCGGCCGAGGGCTTCGATGCGATCGACGGCGCGGGCTTCCTGGCCGAAGCCCTTGACCACTCGAACGCCGGTGACGGTCTCTTCGACGTGTTGCGCAAGATCGGCGGCACGTTGTTGAGCCGACCAGGTGGCGGCGAAGAGCGTCGGCCGTATTCGGTACACGACGATGCTGACCGCGGGAACGATGAGGACCGCGACGACGGTGAGCAACGGCGAGAGATACGCCATCACCACCAGCGCGAGAACGAACTGCAGTATCGCTCCGGCCGAGAGCGGCACCATGGCCAGAAGGCCCTGGACGAGTTGGAGGTCGGTGATCGATCTCGACACGACCTGGCCGGTCCGGATCTCATCCTGTTTGCGACCGTCGAGCCGCTGCAACGATGCGAGTAGATCCAGACGTAAGTCGTGCTGAACGTCGATCGAGAGCCTGCCGGCGAGCATGCGTCTACCGAACTGGCAGGCGAATCGCACCAGACCCAGCAGGCCGATGGCGACGGCGACCGTGAGAATCACGTCGCTCTTGCCTGCGGTCGCGTCGTCGATCGCCACTCTGGTGAGCAGCGGGAACGAGATGTCGATGACCGCGGCGATCATCGTGACACCCAGCGCGCCCAGCGCCGTCCGACGGTGCAGCATGCATTGCGCTGTCAGACGTCGGATCCAGCCGCGCGGGGTGCGCGACGCCGCGCTGTCGGGCGAGACATCACCAGTCGGCGGAACGGACTCGACGAAGGTGCCGTTGTTCGCCGCATCGCGATCCACTGCCGCGCCGCGGTTCGTCACCGAATTACTGTGTGCCATCGATAGACCAAAGTAGACCCGGGTACCGACAGCATTCGTCGTCGATCGCGGGAACCGGTCCCGACCTCAGTCGATGTCGCGAGTGCGGGCCAGAAACCAGCCGGCGCCGGTGAGGATTGCGGCCCACACTGCGAGTCCGAGCGGTGCCCACGGCCACGACGCCAGATCGCCGGTGCCGTCCAATTGGGTGGCCGCCATCGTCGGCAGGGTCAGGTTCGACGGCAGCACAAAAGCAACCGGTCCCAGTCCTACTCCCGACAAGATCAGGGAGATCAGACCCTCGCCGAACGGGAGCCAGGCGACGAGCACGATGGCCGCCCAGGTCGGAGATTTGAGCAGCAGGCCGAGCCCTGCACCGATCATCGACCACAGCACGACGGCCAGCAGGCACGACGCGACCACACCGATGAACGGGCCGTCGAGGATCACGGTCCGGTCGTTGAAGATCAACAGGCAGATCAGGCTGGCCAGCAGTACCACCAGGCCGTACCCGAGCCCGAACAGGGCGGTGACGATCAGTTTGGCGGCGATCACTCCGTCGCGGCCCCGGGCCGTCAAGAAGCTTGTCGTGATGGTCTTGTGGCGAAACTCGGTCCCGGCATTGACGGCACCGAAGATTCCGGCGAAGAGGATTGCGGCCCCGGCGGCGACGTACAGGCCGATCGAGGCGACACCACCCGAGATATCGAGGTCCTCCTCGTACGGACCCAACTGGTTCGCGATCACCGAGGTGATGACGGACGCGAAGATCCCGACGACGATCGGCGCGATCGCCAGTGCCCACCAGAACTTCAGCGTCGTGACCTTGCGGATCTCCGACGTCAGCAGCGCGTTCATCGCTGGCCCCCGTTCCAGTTCTGCGGCGGACCCCAATCAGGCGGCGGCGGGCCGTACCCCGGCGGCCCATAACCCTGTGGCGGACCGTAGCTCTGCGGTGGGCCGTAGTTCTGTGGCGGCCCGTAACCCTGCTGATATCCCGGCGGCGGGCCGGACGGATTCCGACCGATCGGTGCCGCGGTGTACTGCCCCGCCGTCATCGACAGGAACACCTGCTCGAGATCGACGTGCTCAGCGGTGGTGCCGAACACCGTGACGTCGGCACCGGCGGCGATGCGTGCGATCGTGGCCGCGTCGGTGCCGGCGACGCCGATGCGGCCGTCGGGCAGGAGCTGGGTGTCGTTCAGGCCGTTCGACGCCAATGCGATGGCCAGTTTCGCCGGGTCCGATGCCGCCACGAGCACGCGGCTCGGACGGCTGGACCGCAATTGTGCGATCGAACCCTGATACATCAACGATCCGGCGCTGACGATCACCAGATTGTCGACGGTCTGCTCGATTTCGCGAAGGACGTGACTCGAGATCAGGACCGTCCGCCCGGAAGCGGCGAATGCCTTCAGAAAATCGCGGAGCCAGGCGATCCCCTCGGGGTCGAGACCGTTCGCCGGTTCGTCGAGCACGAGAATTTCGGGGTCTCCGAGTAGAGCCGTCGCCAATGTCAGACGCTGCCGCATGCCGAGCGAGAAGCCGCCCGCGTGGCGGTGGGCAGCATCGCCGAGACCCACCAGGTGCAGTACGTCGAGGGCGCGGCTGTCGGGCACGCCGATTGCCGCGGTGTAGATCTTCAGGTGATGCGCGGCGCTGCGTTTGGGGTGCATGCTCAGCGAGTCGAGAACGGCCCCCACCGTGTGGGCCGGGTGGGCAGCGGCACCGAACGGTGCGCCGTTCACGAGCCCGATTCCCGAGGTGGGTGCCACGAGCCCGAGCAGCATGCGCAGTGTGGTGGTCTTACCCGATCCGTTGGGACCGAGGAATCCGGTGACGGTTCCGCGCGGAACGACGAAGCTCAGATCCGACACCGCTCGGACGGTGCCGAATTGCTTGGTCAGTGCCTGCGCTTCCAGCGCTGCTCCCGAGTAGCTGGTCATCGCTGCGGAATCCCCCTGGCCGTCGAAATGCACGTGTAACGGTTGCGCGCGGCAACCGGTACACGAGGCTACGGGGTAGGACCGACTTCGTCGCGGATGCAGGCCCCGGCGTCAGCGATGAAGCGCGTCGGCGATCTCGCGGTAGGTCTCGAGCGGATCGGCGTCGTCGGGAAGAGAATGCAGCGTCACGTGGGACGCGCCTGCGGTGAGGTGTTCGTTCAATCGTGCGGCGATAGCGTCGGCCGTGCCGTGCGCCACCAGCGCGTCGATCAGTCGATCGCTGCCGCCGTCTCCGATTTCTTCGTCCGAGTAGCCGAGCCGGTTCAGATTGTTGGTGTAGTTGCGCAGGTGAAGATAGGGGTTGTTCACCGGTGGCCGGCCGATCGACCGGGCCTTCTCCGGGTCGGATTCGAGAACTACCTTGTGCTCGGGTGCCAGTATCTTGTTCGGCCCCAACGCTTCTCGCGCCTCACGGGTGTGCTCGGGGGTGGTCAGGTACGGATGCGCACCGGCTGTACGGTCGGCGGCCAACGCGAGAACCTTGGGGCCGAGCGCGGCGAGGACGCGTCGCTCCACCGGCACTCCTGCAGCGTCCAGCTCGTCCAGATACGACACCAGCGCGTCGTACGGCTTGGTGTATTCCTGCGTCGCTTCCGGGTGGCCGGCTCCGATTCCGAGGAGGAACCGTCCAGGATGCGTCTCTTCCAGCCGGTGATAGGACTGCGCGACGTCCGCGGCTGCGTCCGACCAGATGTTGACGATGCCAGTTGCCACGACCACCGTCTCGGTGGCGTCCAGGATCTCTTCGGTGGTGGTCAGATCCGCAGGCGGGGAGCCGCCGAGCCAGATCGTTCCGTATCCGAAGGACTCGATGGCACGAGACAGTTCGGGGGTGAACGCCGAATGAAGTCGCCAGACGCCGTACTTGCCGAGTTCAGGTGTAGAAGTCATATCCGATGTCAACGCAGCAGCCTCTCGAAGATTCCGGGCATTCTCACTCGTCCGGGTCGATGATGCGGTTTTCCGGGAACCGAGCGGGCGGCGGACCGAAGGCGTCACGTGCGTTCTTGATGACGCCCTTGCCCACCACGCGGTTGCCCGCGCCGCCGATCGCTGCGCCGATTCCGGCGGGCAGCATCTTGCCGACCAACAGCGCGCTGCGTTTGGCGAGATATTTGGTGATGAACTTCTTCACGAGGGACTTGTTCATGCTGGTCATCGAGCCGCCGGGGATGCGGGACGTGATCAGCGGTCCCCAGTTCTTGGCGGTCTTGCCGACCGTCCGCTGCACGATCTGCATGCCTGATTCGCCCAGGGCAACCGACAGCACCAACGCGCGCCGCTGCTGGTGGTTCTCGACGGGGATGCCGTGGACGGATGCGACCGACAACGTCAGTAGTGCCGAGGACTCGATGAAGAAGGCGGTTTCGGCACCCACAGCGGCGAGCGAGGCGGCAGTTCCGATGCCGGGAACGGCCGCAGCACCGCCCACGGCGGAACCGCTGCCGGTGACCGCGAGCAGGAATCGCTTCTCCAGCCGTTCGATGATCTGGGCCGGAGTGTCGTAAGGGTGTGCACGACGCACGTGCGCCACGTACTTGTCGACGGCAGGCCCCTGCAGGCGGCTGGCGTTGTCGAGAATGTTCACCAGCGCGCGTTCGAGCCTGCCTCCGTTCGAGACCTCGACCTGCGCGTCGTCGTTCTTGCGGGCCATGGGTCCTCTTTCTTGTCGCGAGATGTGAGTCAGTGCACCCAGTGGGCAGCTGGCACGAGCTCGTCCGGCTGCGGGGGTGGGGGTGCGGTGCCGTCGCCGAAGGGAGAACCGCCCAGAGACTCCCGCCCGTGCGGCTCCAGCCAGCCCTGTAGATCCGGGCCCTTCGGCACGATGCCCGACGGATTGATGTCGGTGTGCACCTCGTAGTAGTGCCGCTTGATGTGGTCGAAGTCCACGGTGTCGCCGAATCCGGGGGTCTGGAAGAGATCGCGGGCGTAGTTCCACAGCACCGGCATCTCGGTGAGCTTGCTGCGGTTGCATTTGAAGTGGCCGTGATAGACGGGATCGAAGCGAACCAGGGTGGTGAACAGGCGTACGTCGGCTTCGGTGATGTGGTCTCCGACGAGGAAGCGCTGTGTGGACAGGCGTTCGACGAGCCAGTCGAGGCGGGCGAAGAGTCTGTCGTAGGCCTTGTCGTACGCCTCCTGTGAACCGGCGAATCCGCAGCGGTAGACACCGTTGTTGACGTCCTTGAACACCAGTTCGGCAACCTCGTCTATCTCGCTGCGCAGTGCTTCGGGGTATAGGTCGGGGGCACCGTCGCGGTGGTACTGCGTCCACTCGGTGGACAGATCCAGCGTGATTTGCGGGTAGTCGTTGGTGACTACCTCGCCGGTGGGGACGTCGACGATGGCGGGGACGGTGATGCCGCGCTCGTAGTCCGGGAACCGGGCGAAGTAGGCGTCCTGCAGCCTCTCGATTTTCAGAACCGAATCGATCCCGCCGGGCTCTTCCTGGAAGTTCCAGCTGCGCGGATCGTGAGTCGGACCCGGAATGCCCAGGGAGAGAACATCTTCGAGTCCCAGGAGTCGACGCACGATGATGGACCGATGCGCCCACGGGCAGGCGCGCGCAGCGATCAGGCGATACCGTCCCGGTTCCACCGGATAACCGTCGCGGCCGTCGGCGGTGATCCGTGACGGTATGTAGTTGGTGTCGCGCTTGAATTCCTTGCCCGGTTCCACGTATGCGGCTTCGTCGGCCATGCTCTCGAACTCCTCACATCGTTCTTGCTCCGGCGCATTGGCAGGTTGTTTCGACGCTACCCAGTTCGGAGTCACCTCAACCGGGTCAGGCTCGAACCACAGCTGTGTGGCACACACCGATTTCGGTGTATCCCAGCCGCGCGGCGAGGCGTCGGGCAATGGAATTCTCGGGACGTGAGCGCCACTGCGGGATCAAGCCCTCGTCGATGGCGTCGTTTGTGGCCAGCCGGCCGACCACCTGAGCGTGACCCCGGCGGCGGTGATTCGGGTCGGTCAGTACGCGCATGTCGGCCAGAACGATGTGCTCCTCCGAATAGCCGGCGGAGGCGAGCGAGTGCGCCGAGTCTGCGGGCCTGTCGTCGCCCAGCAGCGTGAACCAGTTCCGCGAGACCGCTTGTCCGAACGCCTCGGCAACATCGGCATCGGCGCACTTCGCCGCCAGGTTGCGGACATGGACGGCATCGTGGGAGATCAGCGGATCGTGCACGTCGATGGAATGGCCGATGTCCGAGCCGTATGCCAGCGTGTGCGTGCCGATCTCGTATCGGTCCGAGCGGTCGCCGAGTATCGAGGACATCCAGGTCCGGTCCTCACCCGGCCTGCCGGTGACCGAGCGGGAGGTGTCGATCGCCCAGGACGGCCCTGCGATCACGGTGGTGTCGGCCAGTTGCAGCACGGTGACGTGATCCGTCGAAACGAGGTGTTCGACGCGGTCCGCGTCGGTGTTCAGGGCCGTGTCGTCCAAGCCCAGCTGCCGGCACCAGGCCAGGCGGACGATGTCGAGTTTGTGGGAGTCGAACCGGCCGGCGTCGAAAAGTGAGAGATCCACGCGTCGAGACTAGCCATGGCGCCCGTGAGCACCGTTTCTGTTTCACCGTCCAAAAGCAATCTTTCGAACTTTTTTGCCCCCGGTGTTTCCCTCAGCGCCGATTGATGGCAGACTCGCATTTGAGATTAGAGCTTCGACGTGAAGATCTAGCTCGCTTACAGAAGGTTTACAGAATGACGCAGGGCAGTGTGAAGTGGTTCAACGGCGAAAAGGGCTTCGGCTTCATCGAGCAGGATGGTGGCGGACCGGACGTTTTCGTTCATTACTCGGAGATTCAGGGTAGCGGCTTCAAGTCGCTCGACGAGGGCCAGCGCGTGGAGTTCGAGGTGGGCCAGGGTCAGAAGGGCCCCCAGGCTACCGGCGTCCGCGCCATCTGATTCAAGCTTCGTAACCCGATTTCTCCTGGCGGAGTGACCTTCTCGAAGTAATCACCGCCAGAAACTCGGTGACAAGGCCGGATACACGGAAGAAATTCCGAGTATCCGGCCTTCGTCTGTTCGAACGGGACATCGACGGCGGTCGGTGTCCCTACGGCGTTCGATGGGCACCGTGTTCGTTGGGCAATGTTGTGGCTTTTGTCCGTTTCGGCCCAGGTCGGAGCTTTTGTCGGGGTTGTCATCCACTGAATCAGGACGCTATATTCCAACTGGAATAATTCGACTGGGATATCGAGAGGGTGGTGAGGTTCGATGCGTAGGGAGGCAGTGAACCCGCTGGCGGTCTCGGTCCTCGCCCTGCTCTCGGAGGGGTCGATGCATCCCTACGAGATGTATCAGCTCCTTCTCGAGCGCAAAGAGGACCGGATCGTCAAGATCCGCCCCGGATCGCTCTATCACGCCGTTGCTCGACTCCACGGGCAGGAATTGATCGCCGAGGTCGGAACCGACCGCGGGGGTAACCGTCCCGAACGCACCACTTACGAGATCACCCCCGCCGGCAGGCGTGTTCTGGTCGACCGGCTTGCCGAGATTCTTGGCTCCCCGGTCCGCGAATACCCACAGTTCACCCTCGGCCTGTCCGAGATGCACAACCTACCGGCATCCGAAGCGACCGCGCTGCTCCGTGCGCGCACCGAAGACCTGGCTCGGGAGATCGAAGAACTTTCCGGATTTCAACAGCTCGCACAGCAACGCAAGGTATCCGAAATCTACTGGGCTGGAATCGATTACACCTACCACATGCTCGTCGCCGAAGTGAAGTGGTTGACGAGCTACATCGCTCGCGTCGACAGCGGCGAGCTCGAGTGGCCGCATGCCATATCTGCACAGCACACCGCTCTGACCGATCCGCACCGACCACACGATCCCGACGCCTCGGGACCGACACACGATCCCGACGCCTCGGGACCGACACACCATCCCGACGCCTCGGGACCAGGGAGAACGCAATGAACACCGTCGAGACCGTCCCAGTCCAACAGGAAATCAAACCGTGGCCCGCTCTGTGGGCGCTGTGCCTCGGGTTCTTCATGATTCTGGTGGACACCACCATCGTCGCCGTCGCTCAGCCCGCGATTCTCGCCGGACTGAACACGGACATCAACAACGTCATCTGGGTCACCAGCGCGTATCTCCTGGCCTATGCCGTTCCACTACTGGTCACGGGTCGGATGGGGGACAAGTTCGGCCCGAAGAACCTGTACATCGCCGGCCTCGTGCTCTTCACCCTCGCGTCCGTGTGGTGCGGACTGTCGGGATCGATCGAGATGCTCATCGCGGCGCGCGCGGTTCAGGGTCTCGGCGCGGCGATGATCACCCCGCAGACGATGGCCGTGATCACTCGCGTGTTTCCGGCAGAGAAGCGCGGAACTGCGATGGGAGCATGGGGCGCTGTCGCAGGCGTCGCGACGCTCGTCGGGCCGATTCTCGGCGGCGTGCTGGTCGACTCGCTCGGCTGGGAGTGGATCTTCTTCATCAACGTGCCGGTCGGAATTGTCGCAATTGCGTTGGCGCTGAAGTTCGTTCCGGTGTTGCCGACTCACGATCACAAGTTCGATCTGCTGGGCGTTGCGCTCAGTGCCGTCGGACTCTTCTGCATCGTCTTCGGCATTCAGGAAGGCCAGAAGTACGACTGGGGTACCGGTGTCTGGATCCTCATCGGTGTGGGGTTGCTCGTCTTCGCGGGGTTCGTCTACTGGCAGTCCGTAAACAAGAACGAGCCGCTGGTGCCGTTGGCATTGTTCCGCGACCGTAACTTCTCGTTGTCCAACGTCGGTATCGCAGCCATGGGCTTTGCGATGTCCGGCATGATGCTGCCGATCATGTTCTACGCGCAGAGTGTCACCGGTTTGACGCCTACCCGGTCGGCGTTGCTGTTCGTGCCGATGGCGCTGCTCACCGGAATCCTCGCGCCCAATGTCGGCAAGCTGGTCGACAAGACGCACCCCCGCTACATCGCCGGTTCGGGGCTGTTCATCCTCGCGGCCGCGCTGCTGTGGTTCGCGTACGAGATGACGCCCACCACCGCAATCTGGAAGCTGCTGCTCCCGGTCGCGGCTATGGGCGTGGCAAACGCGTTGATCTGGTCTCCGTTGGCGGCCACGGCAACCCGCAATCTGCCGATGAGTCAGGCGGGCGCGGGATCGGGTATCTACAACACCACCCGAATGATCGGGTCGGTTCTCGGTAGTGCCGGCATCGGCGCGCTCATCCAGTCTCGGCTGGCCGCCGAGCTACCCACCGATGGATCTGCAACGGGGGCAAACGAATTCGCAGGTCGCGTACCGGAGATGCTGCGCGACGGCTTCACCACCGCCATGGCGCAATCGCTGATCCTGCCCGCCGCCGTATTGATCGTCGGCATGATCGCGGTCTGCTTCTACGCCCGGCCCGCGTTCGAGTAACCATGTGAACGGAACTTCGTAGCCCACTACGAAGCCGGAGTGGAGCCTGCGGAACGACCGCAGGCTCCGCGTGCACATGCGGCGAAGCCGCTCTACAGGCCCAGATCCCGGCCGATCAGTTCCTTCATGATTTCGTTCGAGCCGGCCCAGATCTTCGTCACGCGAGCATCTTTCCAGGCGCGGGCGGCGCGGTATTCGTTCATGAATCCGTAGCCGCCGTGCAGCTGGACGCAGTGGTCGAGGATCTCGTTCTGCACCTGCGAGCTCCACCACTTCGCCTTGGCTGCATCGATGGCGGTGAGTTCACCGACGCCGTGGGCGGCGATGCAGTTGTCGATGTACGCCTGTGCCACATCGAGTTTCGTGACCAGTTCGGCGAACAGGAACTTGTTCCACTGCAGCGAGCCGATCTGCTGGCCGAAGGCCTTGCGGTCCTTGGCGTACTGCAGCGTCTCCTCGAGAATGGGGCGCACATGACCGAGGTTGGCCACCGAGCAGCTGATGCGTTCCTGGGGGAGCAGCTGCATCATGTGGATGAAGCCGCCGTCGAATTCGCCGATCATGTTCGAGCTCGGGACACGCACGTTCTCGAAGAACAGTTCGGCGGTGTCGGATTCGGGCTGCCCGACCTTGTCGAGTTTGCGGCCGCGGGAGAACCCTTCGGTGCCGTTCTCGACGGCGAAGAGCGTGATGCCCTTGGCTTTTTTCTCCGGCGTCGTGCGGGTGGCGACGATGACGAGGTCGGCGGAGTTGCCGTTGGTGATGAAGGTCTTGGATCCGTTGATGATGTAGTCGTCGCCGTCCTTGACGGCGGTGGTCTTCAGGGCGGCGAGGTCCGAGCCGCCGGACGGCTCCGTCATGGCGATCGCGGTGAGGATCTCGCCGCTGCAGAAACCGGGCAGCCAGCGCTTCTTCTGTTCCTCGGTGGTGAGCTTGACGAGGTACGGAGCGACGATGTCCACGTGAATACCGAAGCACGACGCCACCGCGGCACTCGAGCGGGCGAGTTCCTCGGCGAGGACGGCGTTGAATCGGTAGTCCTCTGCCCCGCTTCCGCCGTATTCCTCCGGTACTTCGAGGCCGAGGAAGCCGTTGCGTCCCGCTTCGAGCCAGATCTCGCGGTCGATGTACCGCTGTTCGACGAGCTTCTCCTCGACCGGGGTGATGGTTCGGGTGACGAACTCGCGCACCGATGCACGGAAGTCCTCGTGATCGGCCTCGAACAGGCTGCGCTTCATGTATGTGTTCCTCTCGGTAACGGTGACTTATCTGCGCACAATACTCGCTGGTAACAACCGTCCGAGACGGGTGTGGCACTATGCGAACCATGGCTGACGCACCCACTTCGCTCGTTCGATCCACCACAGATGCCGGCGCAGAGATCGCTGTCCTCACCTTCGATCACGGTCCGCTCAACCTTTTCGATCAGGCGATGTTCGACGCGGTGGCCGCGAACGTCGCCGATCTCGTCGCGCGACCGCCTCGTGCGGTACTGCTGCGCGCCGAGGGCAAGGTGAACTCGGCAGGCGTCGACGTGCACGTGTTCGAGGGCCTGTCCGCCGCGCAGGGTGCCGATCTGTGGCGTGGTCTGTTCGCCGACATCGCGCATCCACTCGAGGCGCTGTCCTGCCCGGTGATCTACGCCGCACACGGTCTGACCCTCACCGCGGCATTCGAGATCTCGTTGGCCTGCGACATCATTCTGGCCGGACCGAAGGCGAAATTCGGTCTGGTGGAGACCGTCGTCGGGTTGACGCCGTCGATGGGTGGGCCGCAGCGTCTGGCCGAGCGAGCCGGTTCGGGTCGGGCCCGCGAACTCGTCATGACCGGAGATCTCTACGACGCCCAAACGTTGAAGGAGTGGGGCGTGGTCAACCAGGTTCACGAGGATGTCGACGCCGCGGCACTCGCGCTGACGCACCGTCTGGCCGACGGCCCCACCGTCGCGCACGCGGCGACGAAACAGATTGTGGCTGCCTGGCGTTCGGGCGGCGTGGCGCACGCGGACGAGATCACGTCGGAGGTGTCGGGTGCGTTGTTCGAGACCGACGATCTGCGGGGTGCGGTGCAGAGCTTCCTCGAGGTCGGCCCGGGTAAGGCGACGTACACCGGCAAGTAGCATCGGATGAGTGAGTAACGATCAACTGGCCGAACTGCACCTGCACATCGAAGGGTCGCTCGAGCCTCCGCTGATCTTCGATCTTGCCGAGCGCAACGCAATCACGCTGCCGTACAAGGATATCGACGAACTGCAGGCGAAGTACGAGTTCACCGACCTGCAGTCCTTCCTGGACCTGTACTACGCGAACATGGCCGTGTTGCGCACGGCCGAGGATTTCGCCGATCTGGCCCGGGCCTACTTCCGTCGGACTGCGCAGGCCGGGGTGACGCATGCGGAGATCTTCTTCGATCCGCAGGCGCACACCGAGCGCGGTGTGCCGCTCGCGGCCGTCGTCGAGGGATTGGCCGACGCGTGCGCGACCAGCGAGCGTGAATTCGGCGTCACCAGTGGCTTGATCGCGTCGATTCTGCGCGACAAGCCGGTGCTGCACGCGAATCAACTTCTCGACGACCTGTTGGCAATGCAGGCTCCGATCATCGGGCTCGGTCTCGATTCTGCCGAGGTCGGCTACCCGCCGTCGTTGTTCGTCGACGTGTTCGCCAAGGCGCGTGCGGAGGGTTTGCACGTGGTCGCCCACGCCGGGGAGGAAGGCCCGCCCGACTACATCTGGCAGGCGCTGGATCTGCTGAAGGTCGAGCGCATCGATCACGGCGTGCGGTGCCTGGAAGACGAGGCGTTGGTGAATCGACTTGTCGAGGAACAGATTCCGCTCACCGTGTGCCCGCTGTCCAATGTCCGGCTCAAGGTGATCGACAACGTCGGGCAACTGCCGTTGCGGCAGATGCTCGAGCGCGGCCTGTCCGTGTCGATCAATTCCGACGATCCGGCCTACTTCGGTGGCTACGTCGACGACAACTTCGCTGCCCTCGAAGCGGGAATGGGCCTCACCGCGGCCGAGCGAAAGCAGTTGGCCGAGAACTCGATTCGCGCGAGCTTCCCAGCTACCTAGATCAGCTCGCCGTCACCGAGATCTTCGGGTAACCGGTCGCTCCGTCGGGAACGGTGTCGGCAGTCTTGTTGGTCTGCAGTTCTCCGGCAGAGTTGGTGGCGCGGGCACGGATCGCATGCTGGCCGGCAGGCAGGTCGAGTTCGACGCTCCATTGCCGCCAGGTGTCCTTGGAGTACTCCTCCGAGAGCGTGGCCGGCACCCAGTTGCCCTCGTCCACTTGCACTTCGACGCCCTGGATGCCGGTGTGTTGATCCCAGGCGACCCCTGCGATCACGGACTTCCCGGCCGGCATGGAGCTGCCCGATCTCGGGGTGTCGATCCGGGAGGCCGTCTTGATCGGTCCGAGTGCGCCCCAACCGCGGTCGGTCCAGTATGCCGTCACTCTGTCGAATCGGGTGATCTCGATGTCGGTGAGCCACTTGGTCGCCGAGACGTAGCCGTAGAGGCCTGGAACGACGAGCCGCGCCGGGTAGCCGTGCTCGACGGGCAGCGGTGCGCCGTTCATTCCCACCGCCAGTAAGGCGTCGCGGCCGTCGAGCAGAACCTCCAGTGGGGTGCCCGCGGTGAAGGCGTCGCTGCTCGACGACAGAGCCATGTCGGCGTCCGGGGAGATGCCTGCTTCTTCGAGAATGTCCTTGAGCGGGTAGCCGATCCACGTTGCATTGCCCACGAGGTCGCCGCCGACGATATTCGACACACAGGTCAGGGTGACCGTCTTTTCGACGGCCTGGCGCTGCGCCAAATCGGCGAACGTCAGCTCGATCTCGCGGTCGACCATGCCGTGGATACGCAGCGACCACGTATCCGACGCCACCCGCGGCACGACCAGCGCGGTGTCGATGCGGTAGAAGTCCTCGTTCGGGGTGATGTACGACGCGAGGCCGTCGATCTGCAGGTCCGCGCCGGCCGGTATCGGCGGTTGCGGCGTGGGTGTCGGAAGCATGAACCCGAGGCGATCGGCGGTGACGGCCCGCGCCGAGGTGAGCATCCGTCCGGCCGTCCCGGCAACGACGCCGAGTACGGCGGCACCGGCGGCGAGAGTCAGGAAGCTGCGTCGATTCATTCCCTCGGTTGCCGGGGCGGCGGCTCCGATCAGGGCGTGCAACACGACGATGCCCACGATGACGCCGCCGAGTGTCGGCACTGCGTAGAAGGCCGTTGCGTCGGGTCGCGTCACGGCTGCGAGTACGCCGAGCACGCCCAGTGCCGCGAACACGACGGCACCGATCGGTTTGCGGGCGATCCCGGCCGCGGCGGCGATAGCGGCGATCACGACGGCCATGCCGATGAACAGGGCGAGCTTGTCGGAGGTGCCGAACGTGTCGATGGCCCATTCACGGACCGCGGCCGGACTGTTGTCGACGGCCGAGGACCCGACGGCGGTCAGTGGCGACGAGTTCGGTCCGATCGGGACGGCGATCAATTGGCCGACACCGAGGACGACTCCGGCGGCGATGATGCCGGACAGCGCGCGTTTTCCTGTGCTCACTCGCTCCAATGTAAGCGTGCGGGGAGTGGCTGCGTGCACAGGACGCTCCACTCGACGCGGTGGCCTGGGGAAACCTACGTGAAGTTCACGGAAGTGGAGCAGAATGTGCGCGGAACGCTACACCGGGCTGCCGCTCAGGACAGCAGACGTGCGATGTACTCGCTGACGAACAGTCTGTGCGGGTCGATCGAATCGCGGACGCGGAGAAAATCGTCGAAGTGCTCGTAGGAATCACGCAGTTCGTCGCCGCCGAGAGAGTGGAGTTTGCCCCAGTGCGGCCTGCCGCCGACACTGCGGCAGATGGTCTCGACGGCGTCGAAATACTCCCGGTGATCGCGGCGGTGGTACTGGTGCACAGCGATGTAGGCCGTCGGGTGTCCATAGGCCGTGGAGAGCCAGATGTCGTCGGCGGCGGCGAATCGTACTTCGACGGGAAACGCGATGGATATCGAAGACTGCTCGAGCCAGCGATCCACCTCGCGGAGCACCCAGCCGATCTCGGATGCCGGCACCGCGTATTCCATCTCGACGAACTTGACCGTCCGCGAGGATGCGAACACTCGGTACGAGCGATCGGTGTACTCGCGGGCCGAGAGTGCCCGGGCCGAGACTGCGTTCAATCGAGGAATCAGGGCCGGCACCCGCGTCACCACGCGGTTGAGTCCCTCGAAGACCGTATTGGACAGCAGTTCGTCGTCGACGTAGGAGCGCACCTTGCCCAGCGGGTGTAGCCCGACGTTTCCGGGGAGGCGGGTGTTGCGTTTGGTCAGCACTCGATCGGTGTGGGGAAACCAGTAGAACTCGAAGTGGTCGACGGCAGCGACGGTGGCGTCGAGCTCGTCGAGCGTTGCCGTCAGCGTCGACGGTTCCTCGACGGCCCGCAGGGCGAACGCCGGAACGCAGTGCAGTGTGACTCTGGTGATGACGCCGAGCGCACCGAGACCGACACGGGCCGCGTCGAACAGGTCGGGGTTCTCCTGGCGGGAGCACTGCACCAGCTGTCCGTCCGCGCTCATCAGCTCCAGCGCATGCACTTGGGTGGCGATGCCGCCGAATCGGCCGCCGGTTCCGTGCGTGCCCGTGGAGATGGCTCCGGCAACGGATTGTTCGTCGATGTCGCCGAGGTTGGTCATGGCAAGTCCGAACTCCCACAACTGCGCGGAAAGATCGCGCAGCCGAGTACCGGCAAGCACTGTCACTCGGGCGCAGCCGTCCTCGTCGCGGACCACCGATTCGATGCCGGACAACGAATCGAGGCTGATCTGAACACCGTGGGTGACGGCGATCGGGGTGAAGGAGTGACCGGCACCCACGCACCGCACCGGCCGAGACGCGTCGACGGCTCGCCGCAGAACGCTGCGCAGATCGTCCACCGATGTGGGCTCGGCGCGGTCCGACGGGAACGCGTGTTGATTACCTGCCCAGTTCTGCCACGGCCGCCCGATCACCGAACCACTATCCCACTCCCGAACCCACACCGAGCTCCCCGATGCAACCGCAGGGGCATTCCGCAGGCTCCACTCCCGTGGGACATGGTCATTCCGCAGGCTCCACTCCCGTGGGTCAATACGAGGCACAGTCTTCGGCAGCGCCCTAGTATCGGGTCATGCAATCGAGGCTGCCCGCGGATGTGCGACGCGCACAACTGGTGCAGTCGGCGATCGACGTTGCCGAGCAGGTGGGTATCGAGTCCCTGACGGTGCGCGCACTCTCGGAGTACGCCGACGTCACGAAGGGCATCGTGCAGTACCACTTCGACACCAAGCAGGATCTGGTGATCGCAATGGGGGAGCACCTCATCGTCGACGTCACCGAGATTCTGCACGCGGCACTCGACAGCGCGGTCGGTACACGGAAACTGCCGGGAGTTCGAGGTCTTCGCGAGCTGGTGCACGGCGGACTGAGCGCGGTGTGGTTGTTGATCGAGAAGTCGCCGGATCGGCAGTTGCTCGCGTACGAGATCAAGACCTACCTGCTGCGGCATCGCGCGCTCGGATCTGCCACCGCTGCCGAGATCGCCAATGGCCAGTACCGGATCCGGGACACCGAGGCCCAGCTGTTCTTCGAGAAGTGCTCCGATCACACCGGCACGAGATGGCTCGAGCCGGTGGAGTCGATCGCGCGCTTCGGGATGGCGACTCTCGACGGGCTGGTGCTGCGGTGGTTGGTCGACGGCGACGACCTCGAGGTGCTGGCGCAGATCGACGACCTGTCCGGGCTGATCGCAGGCAAAGCTCTGGACCGTTGAGTGCTCGCCGGGACTTCTCGGCTGCGGAGTGTTTGACTGTGTGGGCCCGGCAACGACGACGAAGGAATGTTGAAGTATGAGTTCGATCGCCGGTGTCGTCACTATCGACACGACACCACTGTCTCGTATCGCCACTGCTACCGAGGGTCTCGAATCCCCCTTGGCTGCAGTCGATTCCGTCGCCCTCGATGCCAATGCGGCGGCGTTGCGGGCGCGAGCGAAGGGTGTGCCGATTCGGATCGCCAGCAAGTCGGTGCGTTGCCGTGCCGTCCTCGATCGGGTACTCGCAACCGACGGCGTGAGCGGGGTCATGGCGTACTCGCTGCGTGAGGCTGTGTGGCTCGCGCGCCAGGGCGTCGAGGACATCCTGATGGGCTATCCGAGTGTCGACCGCACTGCCCTCGCCGAGGTCGTCAACGATCGGGTTCTGTCGGGTCGCATCACGTTGATGGTCGACGACGTCGCACAATTGGACATCGTGCGCGACGCCACCCGCAGCGACCTTCTCAAGCCTCGTATCTGTATCGATGTCGATGCCTCGCTGCGAATCGGGCCGCTGCACATCGGGGTCAGGCGTTCTCCGCTACGCGATCCCGAGCAGGTCGCCGCTTTCGCGCGGGTGGCGCATTCGCGGGGGTTCCGGGTCGTCGGTCTGATGTTCTACGAGGCGCAGATCGCCGGAGTGCCCGACTCCAATGTTGCGGTGGAATGGATGAAGTCGCTTTCTGCTCGTGAGATCTCCACGCGCAGAAGGGCAGTGGTCGAGGCGGTGTCTGCGGCGGTGGGTCGAATCGAGATCGTCAACAGCGGTGGCACCGGGTCGATCGACTTCTCGGCTGCCGATCCGGTCGTCACCGAGGTCACCGCCGGATCCGGTCTGTTCGCGCCGACACTCTTCGATCGGTACCGCGCCTTCTCGGCCGAGCCGTCGCTGTTCTTCGCTCTGCCGGTGGTACGCAAGCCCACCCCGCAGATCGCCACGTTGTTCGGCGGTGGCTACATCGCGTCGGGTCCGGCGTCGGGGTCGCGATCCCCGCGGCCGGTCGCCTGGTCGAGAAAGGCCGCCGGAGTGATTACCTCAGGGTTGAAGCTTCTGCGCAACGAGGGTGCCGGTGAGGTGCAGACTCCGGTGAGCGGGGCCGATGGGGTGCAGATCGGTGATCGAGTCTGGTTTCGGCACGCGAAGGCGGGCGAACTGTGCGAGCGATTCGACACCCTGCATCTGGTGCACACCGACGGATCCGTCGAACCGGTCCCCACCTACCGCGGCGAGGGCATGGCCTTCGGCTGAATCCCGTTCTCGCACAGGCTCATGAAGGTGCCCAGGGTGCGCAGCCCGTCCGGGGTCGACGGCAAGTACTGGGTCAATGCTCGTGATCGGATCAGTATCGCGGCCCACTGACCGCGAGAGACGGCGACATTGAGTCGGTTGCGTGAGAGCAGAAAGCCCATGCCGCGTGGCACGTCCTCGATCGCCGATGCCGCCATCGAGATCAACACCACCGGTGCCTGTCGGCCCTGGAACTTGTCGACGGTTCCAACCGAAACGTCGTCCAGGCCGGCGGCCGCCAAGCGCTCGAGGATGACGGCGACCTGCGCGTTGTAGGCCGCGACGACGAGAAAGTCGGATTGCTCCATCGGACGCGCGCCCTCGAACGACTCAGGGTTGCTCCACGATCGACCCACGAGACCCTGGACTCGTGCGACGATCTCGTCGGCTTCTTCGGCCGAGTCCGTGGAGTTCCCGTGATGGTCCAGATAGACGACGTGCAGGCCGGGCTCCAGTCCTGTCAGTGAACGAGTCTGTGTCACAGCGCTGTTGGACTGCAATTTGCCCTCGTACGACAGCGTCGAGACGGGTGCGCACAAGGCCGGGTGCATCCGCCACGTCGTCGCCAGGAAGTACCCGCGATCGGCGGGCAGTGTCGGGTGACCGTCGGTGATCCAACCCAGCGCGGATTCGTCGACGCGTTCGGGGTGGGTTCCCTGACTGACCTGCGGTAGCTGTGCCGGGTCGCCGAGCAGCAACAGGTTGCGTGCGGACACCGAGACGGCGATGGTGTTGGCCAGCGAGAACTGCCCGGCCTCGTCCACGACCAGCAGATCCAGAGCACCGCGCGGTATCCGGCCGGGGTTGGAGAAGTCCCAGGCGGTGCCGCCGATGACGCAACCTTGCTCGGCGTCGGTGACGAAACGGGCGTAGTCGGTGGGTTCGACGACGGTGTGGGCTGTCGGGGCCTTCTTGCCCACCTTGGCCGGGTCCACCCCGGCCGCGACGATGGTGTCCAGCAGATTGTTCACCACGTGATGCGACTGGCCGACCACGCCGATGCGCCAGTGATGGATATCGACCAGTTCGGCGATCACCCGCGCGGCGGTGTAGGTCTTCCCGGTCCCGGGTGGGCCCTGAACGGCTACGTAGGAGTTCTCCAGATCGAGGAGCGCTGCGGTGACCGCAGCTGCGTAGTTGTGGCCCTCGACCGCGGGAAGGCCTGTGCCGGAGCGGGTTCGCGGCGCAGACAGCGTCAGCAGATCGGCGATGGCCGTACGCGGAAGGTGGGGCAGGGCGGCGCTGACCTCGGTGGCCACGGCGAGGATCGCCTCTTCGAGGTACTTGGTCGCGGGCGGCGGCTCCGGTGCCGTCGCGATGGGAAAGTCGGTGTAGGCGGTCACGCCCTTGCGCAGGTTCTCCTGCACGACGACCATGTCGAGGGTGCCCTCGTAGCCGGCCTGCACGATCTCGACGGACGTGGTCGCGCGATGGGTCGGTTGCTGTTTCGGCAGTCCTTCCGGAGCTGGTTCCGCGTAGAGGAGTTTGACCTTCGAGCCCCCGAGCACGCCGCTGCTCAGATGGCCCAACAGCTTGATCTGGCGTCGTTGAACCCGCTGTGTGGGTGCCGTTTTCATCCAGTCGTGCACCAGTTCCGCACGTTCGACTTTCAACACGTCCGCCGCATCGGGCCACTCGTCCATCGGGTGGGTCAGTCGATCGAAGTGGGCCCACCAGAACGGCTTTCGCTCTCGGCGGTGATAGCCGACGGCACCGGCGAACAGGGCCACGGCCTGCTGCGTCGGGGTGCGATCCCAGGGCAACCCCGCATACTCGGCAAGGTCGAGTTCCAGCGGGCTCGCGGTATCGGAAGCGCCATTGTCGAGGTCGAGCTCCAGGTTCTCGCGCTGAGAGACACCGGCGTCCGATGCGCGCTCGAGCAACCAATCGCGCAGTCGCAGAGTCGATTCGCAGTCGGTGCGGTTGTACTCGGCAATATCGGCCAGGAGAGCGGCGGCCTCGACATCCTTGCCCTGATCCCGCAGATCGCACCAGTTCGCGTATTCGACGATCGATGCAGCGGCGTCGGTGACGTCCCCGTCGCGGGCGGCAGGCATGTAGAGCGGTTCGAGTTTCTTGATGCTGTAGGAACGGGCTCCGATGCGCACCGCAGACCGCACGACCGGATAGAGGTCCACCAACACGTTGTCCCGCAACAGATCGTCGACGGCGTCCTCGCCCACTCCGTAGCGCCCGGCCAGTCGCAGCAGCGCCGTCTTCTCGTACGGCGCGTAGTGATAGACGTGCATGTTCGGGTGTGCGGCGCGGCGCGCGGAGACGTAGTCGAGAAAGTCGATCAGGGCACGGCGTTCCTGTGCGCGATCGTGCGCCCAGAACGGCAGGAAGTCGCCGTCGGCGGTGTATACGCCGAACAGGTACTCGAGGCCCCATTCCGGGAGTGGAGCCTGCGGAACGACCCCAGGTACGGAGCTGCCCGTCTCGGCCCACAGTGGATCGCCCTCGAAGTCGAAGAAGATGTCGCCCGGGTCGGGTTCGGGAATCACGCCCAGGGCTTCGGCGTCGAATATCTCGAACTCGGCCTCGCCGCTGCGTTCCTGACGAACCTGCAGCGCCGCCTGGGCGCGCAGGTTCGCCGTCGTTCGAGTGGACATCCCCTCGATGACCCCGGTCGATGCCGCGAGCTCGTCCACCGTGGTGATTCCGGCGTCGAGCAGCTTGTCGCGCGTGCTCGCACGCATGCCGGCCACGAGAACCAGGTCTCGGTGCTGTTCCACTTCGACATCGCAGGCCTCGCACTGCCCGCAACCGGAGTAGCGCGAATCGAACCAGTCGACGACGGTGCCTTCGGCCTGGTGCTCGTCGAGGATGTGCTGCAGATGCTCTCGGGACTGCCGGTAGACCGGAAGTATCTCGGCGAGAGAGTGCGCAGAATCGCTGCCGTCGCCGAGCATCAGGTGAACCTTGTCGCTCGGTGAGACTCCGCCGGCCTTCAGCGCGTCGGCGTAGGCCGCCAACTGCAGCAGCGCCGGCACCTTTGCGTGCCGCGAGAGCTTGGTGTCGTAGACGCCGTAGCCCTTCCCTTCCGCCACCAAAAAGTCGCAGAAGCCCAAGAACCGGCCGTCGAAGAAGGTCGCCTGGTACACCACGGGGGTGCGTGCGGTCAGCGCGGTGAAGGTTGCCCATGCAGCGTCCGCCAGTTCCTGGGCGGTACGTCCCGGTCTGTCCATCGTCAGGACGCCGCCGGGGTAGCGCTGCTCGAAGACCGCCAGTTGTCGACGTTCGTGCTCGAATCCGAGCGCGGAGGTTCGGTCGAGCATGGGGTCGGGTTCGGCGACTGCGCGCGGGATCAGTCCGGTCAGCCCGTCGAGTCGGCGGAGCAATGCGAACTCGCAGGACGCTGCCGCCGCGAGGTCGCTGGCGCTGTAGACGACCCGATCGGCGAGGAGGAACACAAGTGCACACCCTAGCCATCGACGACAGCGGCACCGGTCACGTTGCGCGCGGATGTCGACGAGACGAGGCAAAATGATCGAATGCCATTTTTCGACGGAGCCACCGGTGCTGTCCATTACCGAAACTGGACCGTTCCCGATGCTCGTTTCGGTCTTGTCTTCCTCCACGGTCTCGGTCAGAACAGCGGCCACTATCACCGGTTCGCTCGGGTGCTGAACGGTCGCGGAGTGGACGTGTGGGCGGTCGATCACGTCGGCCACGGCCTCACCGAAGGGGAGCTCACCGACGCGGCTCAGATAGCCGGCCTGGCTCAGAATGCGCTGCAGTTGCTCGACATCGCCGAGGCCGAACATCCCGAATTGTCGTTCGCGCTGATGGGGCACTCGTTGGGTGCTGCGACGGCCATCGCAGCGCTCGGCGCGCATCCGGAGGCAGTCCGGTGCGCCGTGCTGTGCGGCACTCCGAAGTCGGTGACGGGCGCGTCCGACGACCTTTCGGACAATGTGATTCCGATCCTGGCCGTGCACGGTGTCGACGACCGCTTGGCTCCGATCGATGCGGTACGCGAGTGGATCGGCGGCGTACCCGACGCGTCCCTGCACGAGTTCGACGACGGCGGCCACGACCTGTTGCACGAGAAGATTCACCTGCAGGTGACGATGGCGGTCGCGGAGTTCCTCGACGAGCACATGTCCTGATCCCAGAACGTCGAAGGCCCGGCGTGCACAGCACGCCGGGCCTTGTCGTCGAAGTCGATTTACGAGTAGATGGCCTCGATGTCGCTGCCACGCTCGGAGTGGATGATGTTGCGCTTGAGCTTCATCGTCGGGGTGAGCTCTCCGGTTTCGACGGTGAAGTCGTTCTCGAGGATCGTGTACTTCTTGATCTGCTCGGGGTTGGAGACCTTCTTGTTTGCCTCGGCCACGGCCTTGTCGATCTCGGCGACGAGGTCGGCGTTCTTCGACAGCTCGGCGAACGGGATGTCGGCCGACAGGTTGTGGCGTTCGAGCCAGCCCGGCATTGCCTCGGGGTCGAGGGTGATGAGGGCACCGATGAACGGCTTGGCGTCACCGACGACGAGGCACTGACTGACGATTGCGTTGGCGCGCAGGGCGTCCTCGAGTACCGCGGGAGCGACGTTCTTGCCGCCCGCGGTGACGATGATTTCCTTCTTGCGGCCGGTGATCGAGACGAAGCCCTCCTGGTCGATCGCGCCGAGGTCGCCGGTGTGGAACCAACCGTCGACGATCGCTTCGGCGGTGGCCTTCTCGTTGTGCCAGTAACCGCTGAACACCACCGGGCCCTTGAGCAGCAGTTCGCCGTCCTCGGCGACCTTGACCGAGTGGCCGTCGATGGGCTTGCCGACGGTGCCGACGCGCTGTTCCTTGGTGGTGTTGACCGTGACGGCCGCACTGGTCTCGGTCAGTCCGTAGCCCTCGTACACCGGGACGCCTGCGCCACGGAAGAAATGGCCGAGGCGAGCGCCGAGGGGGCCGCCGCCGGAGACCGCACGGTCGCAGTTGCCGCCGAGCGCGGCCCGCAGCTTGGAGTACACGAGCTTGTCGAAGACGGTGTGCTTGAGGTTGAGAACCAGGCCTGCGCCGCCCTTCTCCTGGGCCTCGCTCCACTCGATGGCCGTCGCGGCGGCCTTGTCGAAGATGCTGCCCTTGCCGCCGTCGTGTGCCTTCTGCTTGGCCGAGTTATAGAC
This sequence comes from Rhodococcoides sp. S146-33, assembly GCF_059489205.1. Lineage (NCBI taxonomy): Bacteria > Bacillati > Actinomycetota > Actinomycetes > Mycobacteriales > Nocardiaceae > Rhodococcoides > Rhodococcoides sp. S146-33. The sequence goes on along the minus strand of NZ_JCAJWY010000011.1, from coordinate 50,643 downwards.
CTTCTCGAACACGCGCGGCACCGACAGGATGAAGTTCGGCTTGAAGACGGCGAACTGCTCGACCAATGTCGAGACGTCCGAGGTGTGGCCCACGGTCACCTTCGACTCGAACGAGCCGAACGACACCGCGCGGGCGAACACGTGCGCCATCGGGAGGAACATCAGCGTGCGATTGCCCTCGCGCATGGAGTCGTGCAACGCGATCTGGGTGGCCTGGACCTCGGCGTAGAAGTTCGCATGCGTGAGCTGCACACCTTTGGGGCGACCAGTGGTGCCCGAGGTGTAGATCAAGGTGGCCGGGGAAGCAGCGGTGACCTGGTGCCGACGGGTATGCACGTCCTCGTCGCTGACTCCCGCGCCGCGGGTGGTCAGCTCGTCGATTGCACCGGCGTCGATCTGGAGTACCTCGCGCAGATCCTTGGCACCTTCGGTGACCTCTTTGAGGTTCGAGGCATGCTTCGGGGTCTCGACGACGAGCAGCTTCGTCGCGGAGTCCTCGAGGATCCACTGGGCCTGGTCGGCCGAGGAGGTCTCGTAGATCGCGACGGTGCAACCACCGGCGGTCCAGATGGCGTAGTCGAGAACGACCCATTCGTAGCGGGTCGCGCTGAGAATCGCGACGCGATCACCGAGTTCGATGCCCGATGCGATCAGGCCTTTGGCGACGTTGGTGACCTCTTTGGCGAACTGGCCCGCGGTGACGTCGGTCCAGGTGCCGTTCACGAGTCGCTGGAAGGGTACGAGGTTCGGCGATTCCTTCTCGTACCGGAAGACGGTGTCGGCCATGGAAGCGTCGTCGGGAATGGTGAACGACGCCGGCACAGAATATTCGCGCACTGCTGGACCCCTTACGGAAAAATAGCGTGGTAGTTGTGCATTTCATCACACCCCGGTCCGTAACGCACCACCGAGGGTGTCCGGTTTGTGAATTTTGGTCGGCTCAGGGGGGAGTTGAGTGTGACTCGGCGTACAACTTATCCGTCCGCAGCCGCCCCTCGCCGCCGGGTCGTGTCTGTGAGGCTCCTCGCACGAAGCGTCGGTGGCACCGTTTTCGTCACCTGATCAGCGTAGAAGGGGTCGCAGGGGTCGAGCAGGTACTAAACTCGGCGACATATGAGCACTTCAGAATCTGATCAGGATGCCGCCGTGACGTCTGACGAGACGAGTTCGCCCCCTCCCGCCCCAGAGGGTGACGACATCACCTTTGCCGATCTCGGAATAGACGAGCGGGTCCTGAAGGCCCTGCGCGACGTCGGCTACGAGAGCCCGTCGCCCATTCAGGCGGCGACCATTCCACCGTTGATGGCGGGTAACGACGTCGTCGGCCTCGCACAGACCGGAACCGGCAAGACCGCCGCGTTCGCGGTGCCGATTCTGTCTCGTCTGGACGTCTCGCGCCGCACGCCGCAGGCATTGGTGCTGGCACCGACCCGCGAGCTGGCATTGCAGGTGGCCGAGGCGTTCGGTAAGTACGCCACCCACATTCCGGGTCTGCACATTCTGCCCATCTACGGCGGCCAGGCGTACGGCATCCAGTTGTCCGGTCTGCGCAAGGGTGCCCAGATCATCGTCGGTACACCGGGTCGTGTCATCGACCACCTCGAGAAGGGCACCCTCGACCTGTCCGGGCTCGAGTACCTCGTGCTCGACGAGGCCGACGAGATGCTCAAGATGGGGTTTCAGGAGGACGTCGAGCGCATCCTGTCCGACACTCCCGAGTACAAGCAGGTCGCGCTGTTCTCGGCCACGATGCCGGCCGCGATTCGCAAGATCTCCAAGCAGTATCTGCACGACCCGGTAGAGATCACCGTCAAGACCAAGACGTCGACGGCACCGAACATCACCCAGCGGTACGTGCAGGTGGCGCATCAGCGCAAGCTCGAGGCGCTCACTCGAATCTTCGAGGTCGAAGAGTTCGAGGCCATGATCATGTTCGTGCGCACCAAGCAGGCCACCGAGGAGCTTGCCGAGAAACTGCGCGCACGGGGCTTCTCGGCCGCTGCGATCAACGGCGACATCGTGCAGGCTCAGCGCGAGCGCACCATCGGCCAGCTCAAGAACGGCCAGATCGACATTCTGGTGGCCACCGATGTAGCAGCCCGTGGCCTCGATGTGGACCGGATCTCGCACGTCATCAACTACGACATCCCGCACGACACCGAGTCCTACGTGCACCGCATCGGCCGCACCGGCCGCGCGGGCCGAGCCGGTCAGGCTCTGCTGTTCGTCGCGCCGCGGGAACGTCACCTGCTCAAGGCCATCGAGCGTGCGACGCGTCAGCCCATCACCGAGATGCAGTTGCCCAGCGTCGACGACGTCAATGCGCAGCGCGTGACGAAGTTCAAGGACTCCATCACCGAGAGTCTCGGTAACGAGAATCTGGCGCTGTTCCGCCGCCTCATCGAGGACTACGAGCGCGAGCACGACGTGCCCTTGGTCGACATCGCGGCAGCGCTGGCGATCCAGTCGCGCGACGGCGAAGCGTTCCTGTTGAAGCCGGAGCCGCCTGCCCCGCCGCGCGCACCCCGGGAGCCGCGGGAGCCGCGTCCGCCGCGCACGTTCGACGAGGATGCGGCCAGCTCGCATCACCGCAAGACGGGCCAGGAAATGGCGACGTACCGCATCAGCGTCGGAAAGCGTCATCACGTTGCGCCCGGTGCCATCGTCGGTGCCATCGCCAACGAAGGTGGTCTGCGTCGAAGCGATTTCGGACACATCAGCATTCGTCCCGACCATTCGCTGGTCGAGCTGCCTGCGGATCTGGCCGACGAGACGGTCGAGGCGTTGCGTCGTACCCGCATCAGCGGTGTGCTGATTCAGCTGCAGCCCGATTCCGGTCCTCCCGGACGTAGTGGTGGGCCGCGGGGCGGCGGGAAGTTCAAGGGCAGGCGCTAGAGCGGCTTCGCCGCACGTGCACGGTAATTCGTAGTGGGTTACGAATTTCCGTGCACGACCCCAGCGCAAGCGTTTGGTAGATCCGGCCTCGGGTATCCGCCCGTGCATGACCCACGTCACACTCAGTGTCAACGGAACCGAACGCGAGATCGACTGCGACACCCGCACCACCCTGCTCGACGCACTACGCGAGAACCTCGACCTCATCGGGGCCAAGAAGGGGTGTGATCACGGGCAGTGCGGTGCCTGCACCGTTCTGGTCGATGGTCGCCGGATCAACAGTTGCCTGACGTTTGCTGTCGCGCAGCACGGTCGTGAGATCGTCACGGTCGAGGGATTGTCCGACGGCGACACGCTGCACCCGGTGCAACAGGCCTTCGTCGATCGTGATGCGTTCCAGTGCGGGTACTGCACGTCCGGGCAGATCTGCTCGGCGGTCGCGGTGATCGAAGAGGCCAAGCAGGGATGGCCCAGCGCCATCACCGAGGACCTCGAGGCCACCGACGTCGAACTCGACTCGGGCGAAGTGCGAGAACGGATGAGCGGCAACCTCTGTCGCTGCGGTGCCTACGCCAACATCGTTCCGGCCGTGCAGGACGCATCGTGAAGACGTTCGAGTACGGCACCGCCACGGCGGTCGACGACGCGGTGGCCCGCCTCGCCCAGGACGAGCACGCGATGGTGCTCGGCGGAGGAACCAACCTCGTCGATCTGATGAAGCTGGGGGTTGCAAGCCCGTCGACTCTGATCGACGTGACGCGATTGCCGCTGCACGACATCGAGATAGTCGCCGACGGTTCCCTGCACATCGGTGCCGCCGTGACCAACAGCGACCTCGCCGTGCATCCGGTGGTGCGTCAGCGCTATCCGGTGCTGTCGCGGGCGGTTCTCTCCGGTGCATCGGGTCAACTACGCAATATGGCGACCACCGGCGGAAACCTGTTCCAGCGCACTCGATGTGTGTACTTCATGGACTCGTCGAAGCCGTGCAACAAGCGCGAACCGGGCTCGGGCTGCCCTGCGCGCGAAGGCGAAAATCGAAACCTGGCCATCCTCGGGGCGTCGCAGGCCTGCGTGGCAACGCACCCTTCGGACATGGCGGTGGCGCTGTCGGCACTCGACGCGCGCATCGTCGTTCATGGAGTCGACGGCGAACGCGTCCTCGCGATCGACGACTTCTACCGACTCCCGGGGGACGAACCCGAGCGCGACAACACGGTGGCTCGGACCGAGATCGTCACGGCCATCGAGATTCCGAAGCCGGCCGACACCGCCGTCTCCACTTACCGCAAGGTGCGCGATCGGCAGTCCTACGCCTTCGCGATCGCGTCCGTCGCCGCTGTTCTCGATGTCGAGGACGGGATCGTGCGTGGAGTGTCGATCGCTCTGGGCGGCGTCGCACACAAGCCGTGGCGGGCACACACTGCCGAGCATGCACTGTTGGGTACCGCCGCGGACGAGGCGTCGTTCCGGCGGGCCATGGCGCTCGAGCTCGATTCTGCAGAGCCGTTACGCGACAACGCGTTCAAGATTCCGTTGGTGACCAATCTCGTTGCCCGAACTCTGGTCGAACTCGTGGAGTCGAGCGCTACGAAAGAAATGGGAGACCGATCATGACGGCTTCGATCGGGCAGTCGATTCAGCGCACCGAGTCCATCGCCAAGGTCACCGGTACGGCGCGCTATGCCGCGGAGCAGCCGCCGGCCGTCGGGCAGTTGTATGCCTGGTACGTGCCCGCGACGGTTCCCGCCGGGATTGTCGAGCATGTCGAACTCGGTGCCGACGCCGCGGTGCACGCCGTCCTCTGGCACGGCAACGCCGAGAAGCTCGGCGACGTCGAGGATGCCGAACTGCATGTGCTGCAGTCGAATACCGTTTCCTATCGCGGCCAGATCGTAGCCGTCGTTGTGGCCGACACCCTTCAAGCCGCGCGTGCCGCCGCCGCCCAGGTTCAGGTGCGGTACGCCGACGTTCGCTCACCCGACAACACTTTGACCGCCGAGCACAGCTCGCTGTACGCGCCCGAATCAGTGAACGCGGGGTTTCCCACGGACGTCACGATCGGCGATGCCGATGCTGCGTTGAAGACGGCCGAGCACGTCGTCGACAACTGGTACTCGACGGCTCCGATGCACAACAGTCCGATGGAGCCGCATGCCACCACGGCGCAGTGGTCCGACGGCGTTCTGACACTCTGGGATTCGACGCAGGCACCGTCGGGTGTCCAGGGCGACCTGGCCACGGCGTTCGATCTGGAACCCGAGAATGTTCGTGTGATCGCCGAGAACGTCGGCGGCGGATTCGGTGCGAAGGGCAGCACTCGGCCCAACGCGGTCCTCGCGGCGATGGCGGCGCGGGCGACCGGCAAGACCGTCAAACTCGTGCTGCCGCGGCAAGCGCTGTTCGACATGGTCGGCTATCGCACCCCGACGCTCAATCATGTTCGCCTGGGTGCTGATTCGAGCGGCACACTGGCTGCGATCGCGCACGATTCCTTCCAGCAGACCAGCACCATCTTCGAGTTCTGTGAGCAGACCTCGGAGTCGACCCGGCATATCTATGCGGCCCCGAACCGTCGCACCACCCACCGACTCGCGAAGCTGGATGTCGGAACTCCTCGGTGGATGCGGGCACCGGGTGAAGCGCCCGGAATGTTCGCGGTCGAGACGGCGATCGACGAATTGGCTGTGGCCACCGGAATCGATCCGATCGAACTGCGCATTCGCAACGAGCCGGAAGTCGATCCCGCCAGCGGCAACCCGTTCAGCTCACGCAGTGTGGTGCAATGCCTTCGCGAGGGGGCCGAGAAATTCGGCTGGGATCGCCGCGACTTCGTGCCCGGACAGCGCCGAGAGGGCAACACCCTGATCGGAATGGGAGTCGCGACGGCCAGCTACCCGGTGCTGATTTCGCCGAGTACCGCGGCGGCGCGAGTGGAGCATGACGGCACGATCACGGTGTCCGTCGCTGCGACGGACATCGGCACCGGTGCGCGGACCGTGCTGCGTCAGATTGCCGCTGATGCTCTGGAGGTCGACGTCGACACCGTTACCGTCGAACTCGGCGACAGCGCTCTGCCGAAGGCTCCGGGCGCCGGCGGATCCTCGGGTACCTCGTCGTGGGGTTGGGCCGTCACCAAGGTCTGCCACTCGCTGAAGTCACAGGGTTCGTACGAGCCGGGCAACTCGGCCGAGGCCGACACCACCGATGACGTGGAGGGCCAGAAGGAGTTGGCGCGCATGGCTTTCGGTGCCCAGTTCGCCGAAGTGGCCGTGGACGTCGACACCGGTGAAGTACGGGTACGCAGAATGCTCGGTGTCTTCGGTATCGGCGCGGTGATGAATCCGCGGCTGGCCCGATCTCAGCTCATCGGCGGTATGACGTTCGGTCTCGGGATGGCGCTGATGGAAAGTGGCATCGTCGATCACGAGTTCGGCGGGTTCGCCAACCACGACCTCGCCGAGTATCACATTCCGGCGTGCGCGGACGTCACCGACCTCGAGGCCGTCTGGATCGACGAGGTCGACACCGAACTCGCCCCGATGGGTGGCAAGGGAATCGGTGAGATCGGTGCGGTCGGTTCCTCGGCGGCCATCGGGAATGCGGTCTACAACGCCACCGGCGTCCGAGTCCGCGACCTTCCGATCACCCTGGACAAGGTGCTGCCACACCTGTAGAGCGGCGTCGCCGCATGTGCACGGAACTTCGTAGCCCACTACGAAGTTCCGTGCACATGCCTCGACGGATTCGTTCCGCAGGCTCCACTCACATGGGGCGCAGCCCCGCTACGCCAATATCCGCTGCAGGAACTGTCGGGTGCGGGGCTCGGTCGGGTTCACGAGCACCTGCTCCGGCGTGCCGCGTTCGAGGACGACGCCGTTCTCGATGAACAACACCTGATCGGCGACTTGCTGGGCGAAGCGGATTTCGTGGGTGACGATCACCATCGTCCAGCCCTCGGCGGCAAGGTTTTTGATGACGGCAAGTACTTCGCCGACGAGTTCTGGGTCGAGGGCAGAGGTGGGCTCGTCGAAGAGCATCAGCTTGGGTCGTAGGGCCAGAGCCCGGGCGATTCCGACGCGTTGCTGTTGGCCGCCGGAGAGCTGGAACGGGTACTGGTCGGACTTCGCGTCGAGACCGATCTGGTCGAGGATTGCGTGAGCGTCACGACTGGCGTCGTCCTTGGCGCGCTTCTGGACGATCACCGTTCCCTCGATGATGTTCTGCAGCACCGTCTTGTGCGGAAACAGATTGTGGCTCTGGAACACCATGCCGCTCTGAGCGCGGAAGTGTCGCAGTTGCGCCGCGCCGACGGGCTCGGCGAAATCCACCGATACGTCGCCGATTCGGATGATCCCGGCGTCGGCCTGGTCGAGTGCGTTCAGTGTGCGAAGCACCGTGGTCTTACCGGAGCCGGACGGCCCGATGATGACGGTGACGGTGCCCGACGGCACGGTGAACGAGATGTCCTTCAGCACCTCCAGCGGTCCGAACGACTTTTTCAGAGCGGACACTTCCAGCAGGTCTGTCATTTGGCCACGTACCTGTCGAGTCGGACTTCGAGCTTGCCTTGGAAGAAGGAGAGGACTATGCAGATCACCCAGTAGTACAGCGCTGCAACGGTGTACAGGGTGAAGAAGTCGAAGGTCGGGGCCGCCGCCAGTTGAGCGACGCGGAGCAGCTCGGTCACCAGGATGGTCGACGCGAGCGAGGTGTCCTTGACCAGCGAGATCAGCGTGTTCGACAACGGCGGTACCGCGGTGCGCAGTGCCTGCGGAAGCACGATGCGCTGCAACGTCGTTCGGTATCCCATTCCGATGGTCTGAGCGGCTTCCCACTGGCCCTTGGGCACGCTGAGTATCGCGGCACGGATGACCTCGGCCGCGTAGCCACCGACGTTCAGCGAGAACGCGACAACCGCGGCCGGGAACGGCGAGATCACGATGCCGAACTGCGGTAGCCCGTAGAAGATGATGAACAGCTGCAGCAGTAGGGGAGTGCCGCGAATGATCGAGACGTAGAACCGGGCCACTGCGGCGAGCGGTGTGATCGACGAGATGCGGGCCAATGCAACTGCGAGCGCGATGACGAGCCCGATCACAAAGCTGATGGCAGTCAGCGGAATGGTCATCGTGACAGTGGCTTCGAGCATCGGCCACAGATTGTCGAGAACCAACTGCATTTTCGACGGCGCAGTCGACGCGGCGTCGTCGCTGACCGGAACCACGGTGTCGGCTGTCGGTGCGGCGACGTCGCTACCGAAGTACTTCTTCGAGATCTCGGCGAGGGTGCCGTTCTCACGCAGGGTGTCGACGGCCGTGTCGACCTCGTCCATCAGGCCGCTGTTCTTGCGGGCCACGAAGGATTGCAGTGTCGTGTCGCCGGTCTCGCCGGCAATCTTCACCCCGGTGTCGCCGGTCTGCTGTAGGTATTCGGCGATCGCGAGGGAGTCGTTGACGGTGGCGTCGACGCGTCCGTCCTTGACGAGGGTGACCGCCTGGACGAATCCTTCGACGGCTTCGACGTTGGCACCCGCGTTCGCGGCGACCTCGGCCCAGTTGCTCGTCGACGATTGGGCGGTGGTCTTGCCGGCCAGATCGGCGAGAGTCGAAATGGTGGAGTCGTCTGCGGCGGTGAGGATCTGGCCTTCCGACACCGTGTAGGGCGTCGACAGGTCGTACGCCGACTGGCGCGCAGGGGTGATCGAGACCTGGTTGGCGATGAGGTCGAAGCGTTGGGATTGCAGTCCGGCGAAGATCGAATCGAACGGCGTCTGCACGAAGTCGACGCGGACCCCGAGTTCCGCACCGACGGCGTTGATGACGTCGATGTCGTATCCGGTGAGTTGCCCGTCACCGCCCTGATAACTGAACGGGCTGTAGGTGCCTTCGGTACCGACGACCAGGACGCCCTCGTCCTGCACCCGTTCCAGCAACGACTGCGAGGACGAAGTGCATCCGGACAACCCCAGTATGGCGATCAGAATCGCGACCAGAGCAAGAGTAGATCTGCGCACCATCCGCGCCTGCTTTCACCGTAACTACGAGTGCACCGAAACCTACCCGTCGATCTCCAATTCCGCTGACACCACCACGGTGTTGTTCATCGGCAGTGCGGCGACCCCGAGTGCAGTGCGTGCGTGCGCGCCGATGTCGGGACCGAAGATCGCCAGCACCAGATCGGAGAAGCCGTTGACGACCGTCGTGGTCTGGGTGAAGCCGTGATCGGCGTTGACCGAACCGGTGACGGTGAGCCAGGCGCTGATTCGATCGAGGTCGCCGACGGCGCGGGCGACGCTACCGAGGAGGGCCAGTGCGGTGTCACGCGCGGCATCGGTGGCCGAGTCGAGACTCACGTCCGACGGGACGGCACCGAACGGGCCTGCCAAAGTCCCGTCCGAGGCCAACGGAGAATGCCCCGAGGCGAACACTCGGTTGCCGCGTACCCGCACCCACTCGAACGAGAACTCGAAACCAGGAGGCGCGGTCGGTTCTCCGGGCAACGTGAAACCGAGTTCGGTGATGCGACGTTCGATCTCCATGAACGAAAATCCTGTCAGACCGCAACACCGTTGATGGTGCGAACGGTCCAGCGAGAACCGTCGTGTTCGAGGGTGGAGACTCCGGCGTTGAGAATCCTTGGGGAGTGCCGCCGCCGGATCGCGTCGAAGATCGCTCGGATGACGCCGCCGTGCGCCACTGCGATCACTGCCGAGTCCGGAAATTGCCCGGCGATGTCGTCGACGGCGCGTACGCCTCGGACGATCAGGTTCGAGCGTGGCTCCAAGCCGGGGTACATGCCGTTCGGCCAGTGCGAATACGCATCCCAGTCGGTGAATCCTTCGGCCTCGCCGAAGTGTCGTTCGGCCAGATCGGGGAACTCGGCGGTGCGAGTCATGCCGAGGTGCGCACCGATGATGTCGGCGGTTTCGGCTGCTCGGACCAGCGGCGAACTGACCAGGTGGTCCCACTGTCGGTACTCGAGTTCGTAGCCGGCCTCGCGGGCCTGCGCACGGCCGGTGTCGTTGAGCGGAATGTCCGACGAGCCCTGCAGACGCCCGTGCAGATTCCAGTTCGTCTCACCGTGCCGAACCAGTGCCAGAAAAGTCATAGTGAGCGGAGAATATCTCAGAGTTACCAGGGAGTACGGTCGATACGAAGATACGTGAACGAGCTTGGAGGATTGTCGATGAATCTTGCCCTGACAGAAGAAGAGGCCGCGTTCCGTGACGAGATGCGGACGTTCTTCACTACGAAGGTCCCCGCCGAGATTCGCGAGAAGAGTGCGACGGGTCAGGAGTTGAGCAAGGACGAGGTTGTCGCGACCATGCGAATCCTCAACGAGAACGGCTTGGCGGTGCCGCATTGGCCCGCCGAGTTCGGTGGCCGTGACTGGACCCCCGTGCAGCGGCACATCTGGCTCGACGAAATGCAGCTGGCGTCGGTACCCGAGCCCCTGGCTTTCAACGCCTCGATGGTCGGCCCGGTAATCGCGACGTTCGGCTCCCAGGAGCTCAAGGAGAAGTTCCTGCCCAAGACGGCGAACCTCGACATCTGGTGGTGCCAGGGCTTCTCCGAGCCCGAGGCCGGATCGGACTTGGCGTCGCTGCGCACCACTGCGATCCGCGATGGTGACGACTACATCGTCAACGGACAGAAGACGTGGACCACGCTCGGCCAGTACGCCGACTGGATCTTCGCGCTCGTGCGGACCAACCCGGACGCGCCGAAGAAGCAGGCCGGAATCTCCTTCCTGCTCATCGATCTGAACACCCCCGGCATCGAGATGCGGCCCATCAAGTTGATCGACGGCAGCGTCGAGGTCAACGAGGTCTTCTTCGACAATGTTCGCGTTCCGGCCGAGAACCTCGTCGGCGAAGAGAACCAGGGCTGGAGCTACGCCAAGTTCCTGCTCGGCAACGAGCGCACCGGCGTCGCCCGGGCCGGACACACCAAAGTGCATCTGGGACAGGCGAAGAAGCATGCAGCACAGACCAAGGTCGGCAGCGGCACGTTGCTCGAGGACCCGTTGTTCGCCGCCAAGATGGCCGAGGTCGAGAACGAATTGCTCGCCCTGGAGCTGACTCAGCTGCGCCTGGTCTCCAGCTCGGACGACGGCAAGCCGAATCCGGCCTCGTCCATTCTCAAGCTGCGGGGATCGGAATTGCAGCAGGCCACAACCGAATTGCTGATGGACGTCGCAGGCCCGGACTCGCTGCCCTACGAGGCAGGCGAGGACATCGAGAGCGAAGGCTGGGCGCAGCGCTCGGTACCGGGGTACCTGAACTACCGCAAGGTGTCGATCTACGGCGGCTCGAACGAAGTTCAGCGCACCATCATCGCCTCCGCGATTCTCGGACTGTAAGGGAGCATCTGAAGACATGGATTTCGAACTCAACGAAGAGCAGAAGCTGCTGCGCGACACCACTCGTGAGGTCCTCTCGCGGGCTTACGACACCGAGAAGCGCAACAAGATCGTTGCCGGTGAGCTGGGCTGGAGCACCGATGTCTGGAAGCAGCTGGCCGAGGTCGGCCTACTGGGTCTGACGTTCAGTGAGGACGACGGCGGCATGGACGCCGGCCCGGTGGAGATCATGGCCGTGATGACCGAGGTCGGCCGACGTCTCGCACCCGAGCCGATCCTCGATGCCGTGCTCGTCCCCGGCGGGTTGATCTCCGAGCTCGGCAGTGCCGAGCAGCGCGCGCGGCTGCTGCCGCCGGTGGCCGAGGGATCGTCGATGTTGGCGTTCGCGCACACCGAATCCGGCAGCCGCTGGCCCAATATCGAGGTCGGCACCACCGCCACCGAGGACGGTGGATCGTGGTCGATCAACGGTATCAAGAACCCAGTGCCACACGGCGGCAGCGCTGATGTGATCGTCGTCAGTGCCGTGCTTCCCACCGGGGGAACCGGACTCTTCGTCGTCGACGCCGACGCGAACGGTCTCACCCGCAAGTCCTACGCCACACACGACGGTCAGCGCGCCGCACAGATCGAATTCGTGGACGTCGCAGCCGAGCCACTCGGCACCGCCGAGAACGCGGCTGCGGCGATCACCGGTGCCGAGGTTCGTGCGCAGGCTGCACTGTGCGCCGAGGCAGTCGGTGCAATGGAAGAGGCACTGCGACTGACCACCGATTACCTCAAGGCGCGCAAGCAATTCGGGGTTCCGTTGGCCAAGTTCCAGGCGCTCACCTTCCGCGCGGCGGACATGTACGTCCTGCTCGAACTCGCCCGCAGCATGAGCCTGTACGCCACGATGTCGTTGGCCGACGGCAACGTGGACACCACGATCGCGTCGCGCGCGAAGCTGCAGATCTCCCGGTCGGGCCGCAAGCTCGGCCAGGAGGCGATCCAGTTGCACGGCGGTATCGGCGTCACCGCCGAGTATCCGGTCGGGCATTACACCAGTCGGCTCGTGGCCATCGAACACACTCTCGGTGGTGCCGACGAGCACCTGCGCATCCTGGCGTCGAAGGTCTCCGATCACGACCTCATCGGGATCTGACACACCCAGAAGACAACTCGGGCCCGGTCACCTTTCGAAGGTGGTCGGGCCCGAGTCGTGTCCAGAGACGTGTCAGCTTCCCGAATCGGCCTGCACCACAAGGTCTGCCACGGCTACGGGGTTCGAGACCAAGATCGCGTGCGAGCCCGGTACCTCGGTCACCCGAGCGCCGGCCCGTTGCGCCATGAAGCGCTCCGCCGAGGTCGGGATGATCTGATCCTGTTGGGGGATCAATGCCCAGGACGGGGTGTCCGCCCAGGACGGTGGGCCGCTCGGCTCGAGCAGAGCACCGGCGGCGATGGTCTTCTGGTGGGCCGCCATACGGGCGGCCTGCTCCTCGCTCAGGTCGGGTGCGAAGAACGTGCGGAACAGGGCGGGCGTGACAGTACGAGTCGACGTTCTTGCCGATCGGGTTGGACGAGTCGTCGACGATCGACAGACCGATCACCGGTGGCACCAGGGCCGTCACAGGGAATCGGAACGGATCGAGTTCGAGCGCGACGGGTTCACCTTCGACGGGCATGAATGCCGCGACGTAGACCAGCGCCTCCACATTGTCGGCGTGCACGTTGCTGATGACGGTGCCGCCGTAGGAGTGGCCGACGAGTACCACCGGGCCGTCGATGTTCTCGACCACATCGGTCACCGACGCTGCGTCGATCGCGGGCCCGCGAAGCGAGTTCTCTGCGGTCACCACCGGGTAGCCACGTCCGCGAAGGTTCGCAGCGACGCCGTCCCAGCTGGTGCTGTCGGCGAATGCCCCGTGTACCAGTACGACGGTCGGCAGGCCCTGCGCAGCGGCCGGGGCCGCGCCGATACCGACCATGGTGCCCACGGTCAGTGCCGCGGCCGCGAGCAGTGAAGTCCACTTCGGTTTCGTCATGCTCTCAACCTGTCACACGCTCAAAGTTTCCGCGTTGTTCACGGCGGAGATTCGACCAGCTTTTTCTCAGTGAACGCTCGTATGCTTGGGTTGCAGTAGTGACGTTCGCCCAGCCGGGTGAACGTGAAACGGTAGGTCCGATCGTGAGCGAGAGTTCGATGAAGTCTCGGATGGCCGAGTACCCACGTCCGCATCACTGCTTACTGCACATCAGTGACACGCATCTGGTCGACGGCGACGGACGGTTGTACGGCGGCGTGGACAGCGAGTTGCGGCTCGAACAGGTGATGACCGACGTGCGCAACTCCGGTGTGCGGCCCGATGCGTTGGTGTTCACCGGTGATCTGACGGACAAGGGCGAGGCGGGTGCGTACGAGAAGCTCCGCGCTCTGGTCGAGCCGGTTGCAGAGGAGCTCGGCGCACAGATCGTCTGGGCGATGGGCAATCACGACGACCGAGCGACGTTCCGTCGGACGCTGCTCGACGCGGAACCGAGTGGGCAGTCCATCGATCGCGTGCACGATGTCGACGGTCTTCGCGTCGTCACCCTGGACACCACGGTTCCTGGCAAGCACCACGGCGAGCTCGGTGACGAGCAATTGGCCTGGCTGGCCGACACTCTCGCGACCCCTGCCGAGTTCGGCACGATTCTGGCGATGCACCATCCGCCGGTGCCGACCGTGCTCGATCTCGCAGTGCTGGTCGAGCTGATCGATCAGCCGCGGCTCGCGAGCGTGCTTCGCGGAACCGATGTGCGGTCCATTCTCGCAGGGCACCTGCACTATTCGACCACGGCCACGTTTGCCGGCATACCGGTCTCGGTGGCGTCGGCCACCTGCTACACCCAGGATCTCAACGTCCCCACAGGCGGACTACGCGGTCGCGACGGAGCTCAGGGATACAACCTGGTTCACGTCTACGACGACACCGTCGTCCATTCGGTGGTGCCGACGGGGTCGTACGACACAGTGGGAGAGGCGGTCTCGGCGGAGGAGACAGCACGCAGGCTCGATGCGGCGGGTGTCACCATCGCAGACAGCGCCCGACGAAAGACGTTCAGCGACGCCTAGCGCTGTTCGCGTTCCCAGGGTGCGACGATCGGAAAGTACTTGTCCAGGAACTGCGTCACGGTGCGGGTGCGCAGATCCAGGTCGACTTCCGGAAAGCTGCCGTCGTTGAGGCAGAAGAAGTCGACGGACCGCTTGGGGAGCAGCTTCTCCATCAAGTCGAGGCCTGCTACCGACGTGGTGTCGATGTACCGAACCTTCGCGTCTTTCTGGACCACAGCGCGGCCGCTCATCAATGCGTAGTAATGGTAGAGCGAATTCGTCACCGAGATGTTGGTGCTGGCGCGGAATGCACTCGCCGCCGTGGAGGCGAACTCGTCCGGAAACTCGTTCTCCATTTCCTGCATCACGCTGCGGCGCAACGGAGTTGCCGCATGTTCGAGATGCCGGGTGGTGGTCATCCCGAATCTGTCCTGCAGGATTCGACGGTTCACCCGTGCTGCATTCTCGAAGCCGCTGCGGTCGGCGTCGCTGTAGCCCAGCCCGATTCGCGTCGTCGCCTCGATGAACATGCTTATTCCGCCGGGGGAGAAGAACATCGACGGGCTGACCGGACGACCGAAGAACATGTCGTCGTTCGAGTACAGGAAGTGCTCGGACAGGCCGGGGATGTGGTGGAGCTGGCTTTCGACGGCCTGCGAATTGTGTGTCGGCAGAACGGAGGTGTCCACGAAGAACGCCTCGCTCGGCACGAACGTCACTTTGGGATGGTCGGCGAGCCACGCCGGCCTCGGGGAGTCGGTGGCCACGAAGATGCGCCTGATCCACGGTGCGTACAGGTGAACCGACCGCAGGGCGTACTTCAGTTCGTCGATCTGCCGGTAGCGAGCCGCTGAATCGTCACCTTCTCCGACAACGTAATTCGCCATCCGCCGCGCACGCTGAGCCTGGAACTCTGCCGACGAGCCGTCGACCCAGGAGAACACGATGTCGATGTCGAAATTGATGTCCGACGCGTGGTCGGCAAACATGTTCTCGATTGTCGGCCACGTTCTACCGAAGCGTTCGACGGTGCCGCGGACGGCCTCGTCGGGCCGGATGTTGCGTCGGGTCAAGGAGTTCTCGATCGGCAGCACGATCTCGGACGGGGAGAAAGACCACAGCTCGATTTGCACGGCCGTCGATGCGCCGTAGTACAGCCCACTGAACGGCTCGACGCGCGGTCGGTAGAGGCGCACGATCCGCGCGTTCGCGGATGGCGAGAGTGTGCCGTCGGCAACCAGAACGGCCTTCCCGCGGGCGTCGACTGTCTTGGAGTAGAACGGCTCGGCGCGGCAGGCGTGCACCAGCGCTGTGGTGAGCGCGTCCCGGGCGGCCAGTTCGATGGCGATGACGGGTCGTTCGTCGTTGCCGCGAACGAGTAGGTACTTGATGCGTGCGGCGTCGAGTACGGCGCGGACGAACAACAGATCCTCGACCATGGCCTGGTGCGGGGTGGTCGAGGTGATCGTCAGTGCGTAGCGGCCCTCGTGGCTGACCACGTCGGATCGTTCGCTCAATCGTGCTGCGGACGCTGCAGATTCTCGGGTGACGGCATCGTTCGTCTCGTGCTCCGGTGGAACGAGGTAGATATCGTGCGGGGCAGAAGACGAGGTGATGGCGTTCCTTCCTGAGTGTGCGCGCCGGCCGAGGGAACTCGGCGCGGACTCAGTCTAGTGCAGGTCCGGGGCTTTCTTGACGCGCTGCGGTAGAACCCAGTTCGCCGCGATCAGGCCCACCGCAACTCCGGCAGCGTCGGCCAGAGCGTCGATCACAGATCCGGAGCGTCCCAGAGGCAGGATCGCCTGCAGGAATTCCGACACCACCGCGAACGCCAGCACCCACAGTGCGGTCCTGTCCCAGCCTATTTCGGCGAGTCGCGAGGTGTAGGCGAGCGTTGCGAACAGCACGAAGTGAATGATCTTGTCGCTGTGCTCGAATCCCGACGGCACCCCGGACGCGGGCGTGAAGAGAATGATCAGGGCGACGACGAACGTGAAAGCCAGGGGAATTCGATACGTCGACGGGGAGAGCACCGCGCGAAGTTTACCGGCGCTGCAGCACTACGACCGTGTCGGTTCGCTCGTCGCCGTCCGGTGTGGTGCGGGTGCGGTGTTCGGCGTGGATCACCTCGAACCCGTCGCCTGCCGCAACGACGACCGGTTCCGGTGCGAACAATCGGTGCTTGGCCGGATGTTGCGAGGCGTGGCTGTCGCTGGGACTGTGCCCGACGACCAGCAGACGCCCCTTCGGCGCGACCGCCGCGGCGAATCTGCGGGTGGTCAGTTCGAGTTCGTCGGGTGGTACCTGCAAGAAGTGCACCGACACCAGATCGAACGCGCCGGCCGGGGGAGTCCATTCCAGCACGTCTTCTTGTTCCCAGTGCACCGCCAGTTGCTGCGGTTCCAGTGCCTGCTGTGCTGCGCGAGCGCGGCCGAGGGCGACGTCCGAGATGTCGACGCCGGTGACGGTCCAGCCTGCACCGGCCAGCCACAGTGAGTCGGCACCTTCTCCGCAGCCGATGTCCAAGGCTCGGCCCGGAGTCAGCACGGACGCTTCCTGAACCAACACCGCGTTGGGATTTCCGCTCCAGATGGCGGTGCGTTGGTTGTAGAGGTCGTCCCAGAATGCCTCGTCGAAAGCGCCGTTCTCGAAGTCCGGTTCTCCGGGGGTCGGGTCGGCGGCATGAGCGTGAGCGTGCGTGTGGTCGGCCATGGTTCGAGACTGCCTGCTCCGACGCGCGGGCGCAAACACATTTGCTCGATCAGCAAAAGAGGATTCTGAGTAAAGTGGTTCTCCATGACCGAACAGGAACGTGAAGTATTGACGTGGGAGACCTTCGGAAACGCCTCGCGCGACCTGACCAAGAAGATCGTCGACGACGGGTTCGTTCCGGACATCGTGATCGCGATCGCCCGTGGCGGGCTCATCCCCGCGGGCGCAATCGCCTACGCGATGGGAGTCAAGGCTGCGGGCACTCTCAATGTCGAGTTCTACTCCGACATCGAGGAAACCCTGCCCGATCCTGTTGTCCTCGAACCACTTCTGGACACCGATGCGATCGTCGGCAAGAAGTTGCTCGTCGTCGACGACGTCGCTGATTCCGGCCGCACACTGGCTCTGGTGATCGACCTGCTGAAGGCGCATACGCCCGATGTGCGGTCGGCTGTCATCTACACCAAACCCAGAACCATTGTGCAGCCCGACTATTCGTGGCGAGAGACCGACAAGTGGATCAACTTTCCATGGTCCACGTTGCCGGTCATCGCCTGAGCTGCCAGCAGGTGCACCCTCGACACAACTCGCGGTGATCGGACGCGTGGTGTCAGCCCAGGGCGCTCAGTAGCACGGCATCGAGTTCCCCGGCCGGCAGCATCGGCAACATGTGGTGGCTGCAACCGGTCAGGACGACGGTGTGTGCGCTCGGGAGAACCTTGCCGACAGCGTCGGCAGCACGAGAACTGTTGTGCACCTTACTGTCGCCGGCAAAGACGACGGTGACATCCGCGGACAGCGTCGCCCATCGGTCTCCCTTGGGACGGCGCGGGACCACTGGTTTCGCCGACGGGAAGTCGGTCCCTCGCTCGGTGAGATCGAGCCAGTCTGCGTCGAGTGGCGCTTTCTGCGTTTCCCACCGGATCAGAGAACGCATACGTTCGCGAGTCGGTCGCACCAGAATCGGCACCGCGTGCAGGAGATACGCCAGGCGCATGCCGGCGAAACACGAAGGGGGATCCAGCAGCACGAGTGTGCCGACGCGCTCCGGCCGGTGCAGTGCGTACGCGAGTGCCACCGTCGCCCCGTACCCATGTCCGACCACCGACGTTCGCGTGACCTCGAGGGTGGCGAGAAGTTGATCGAACCAGGACATCAGGTTTTCGACTGTGCGGATCGGCTTCGGACCGGCCACGCTCCGTCCGGGGTCACCTATCGGGTCGATTGCGAAGACCCGGTTGTCCCGGGCCAGCGCCGCGACATTCGTGAACCAGACGGTCGAGGTTGCGCCGCCACCGGGCAGTAGCACCACCGGGGGTCCGTCGACGGGCCCGCAGGCGTTGACTCGGGTTGTGCCGTAGTCGGACTCGAGGTCCATGGTGTCGATGGGCAGCGGCCACTTCGCCAGCACGCGGTCGTAGGCCGAAAAGAATCCTTCAGCTGCGGTGCTATCGGTGCGACTCACTGAACCTCCCCAATGTCTCGACAATCGAGATATTAGATCATCGTGATAGTTATGGGCAACATGCTCCAGAAGGCTGACGCCGTGGACGAAGAACCGCACAATGCTCCACCTGCCGTGCACCGATCACGCGCGCTCACCGTGGAACTCGATAGTTTGGGCGGGGCGGGGCCTGCCACGTTGCTGGCACCACACGCAAACGGCTGAATCGCCGTCAGGCCGTGGTCGACCGCACTGTTCGTGGCAGAAGACCGACAAGTGGATCAATTTCCCGTGGTCCACGTTGCCGGTCATCGCCTGAGTTACTCGCTGGAGACGTCGATCAGCACCTTGCCGACGGTTCCGTTCTCGACGGCGTCGTGTGCCGCGGCGGTTTCGCTCAGCGGGAAGCGGTGCAGCGGTAGGCCGGTGGCTTCGCCTACCTCCAGCACGCCTGCGGCCGCCGCCGCGCTGACGTCTGCCTCGGCGTTGCGCAGAGCCTCGTCGCCGACGGTGTAGAGCAGCACGAACTGGTAGCGAGTGTTCAGCACCATGTTCGGCCGGACGTCGAGGGTCACGGTATTGCCGCCGTTGTTGGCGTAAACGGCAACCGATGCGCGGTTCGCTCCCACGGCGGCGTTGAGCGCGGCGTTCTGCGCGGGTGCGACCTCGACGATCAGATCGATTCCGGCGGGAACCAACTCGCGGATTTCGGCGGCGGCGTCTCCGGTCTTGTAGTTCACCACGTGGTGCGCGCCGGCCGCGGTGGCCAGTGCGCTCTTCTCCGGTCCGCTGACCGTCGTCACCACGGTCGCGCCTGCCCAGCGGGCCAATTGGATCGCGGCATGGCCGACGGCACCGGCCCCACCGGCGACGAGGACCGACTTTCCGTCCAATGCGCCCGGGTGCAGCCGGGTGGGTCCGTCCTCGGACACAGTCAGTGCACGGTGCGCCGTCATCGCGGGAACTCCGAGGCTTGCGCCCACGTCGAACCCGACGCCATCGGGCAGAGGCACAACCCGGCAGGCGGGCAGGATTGCAAAGGACTGTGCTGTTCCGGTCGGACGCTGGTGCTGGGCCAGGTACACCCAGACGCGATCTCCTACGGAGACGCCGTCGACATCGTGGCCGACCGCGTCGACCACTCCGGCACCGTCCTGGTTAGGTACCACCTCGTCGAATGCCAGCTTCTCACCCGGTCCGGAGCCGGTTCGGTTCTTCCAGTCCGTCGGATTGACGCCCGAGACCACGATGCGGACGCGGACTTCACCTGCGGCGGGCGCGGTCACCTCGCGATCCTTCAGCTCGAGGACGGACGAATCGCCGGTGCGGGTGTACACAATTGCTGGAGCAGTCATATCCGGTTCAACGCGACTCGAGGGCCCCGATGTTCCCTGCGAGGTAATCGGGGTATGCATGACCAGTTATCAGTGCTCGACGAAAGAGGCGTATTCGATGAACCACAACGACCTGCTCACCGACGCGTTCGGCCGGATCAAGGAACTCGTCCACTCGGTGTTGGACGATATCCCCACTGCCGCGTTGACGTATCGACCCGACGCCGACGCCAACAGCATCGCGTGGTTGCTGTGGCACCTGACTCGGGTGCAGGACGACCACATCGCGGGTGTGGCCGGGAGCGAACAGGTCTGGACGTCGGACTCGTGGTTCGAGCGGTTCGGACTCCCATTCGACAAGTCCGACATCGGCTACGGCCAATCGTCCTCCGACGTCGCTCAGGTCACCTCGAGCGCCGAGTTGCTGCGTGAGTATCACGACGCCGTGCACTCGAAAACCGTTGCGTACCTGAGCAGTGTCGGGGCCGACGATCTGGACCGGATCGTCGACGAGAACTGGGACCCGCCCGTCACACTCGGTGCACGGCTGGTGTCCGTGGTGTCCGACGACCTTCAGCATGCCGGGCAGGCCTCGTACGTTCTCGGCCTGTACACCCGGCAGGCCTAGCCGTCAGGCGTAACGCTTCTGCAGGTTTTCCAGCGTCTTTCGGATGTTGCGACGCTGGAACTGCGGGAACGTCTTGCCGCTGGTGACGATCTTGTCGAACACGAGGGCCAGAGCGTCGGGCCATCTCGTTCGGTCGTCGGTCCAGGTTTCGGTGACTTTCGTGCCGCTCGACACCGGCTCGAAGTCGTATCGCCAGGTTGCGTTCGCGCCCTTGATCTTCGGAGTGCTCTTGCCGATGGCGTGGACGCGGAACTCGAAGGTCTTGCCCGGGTCGGCCGCCGTGACGGTGCAGCGAGTGATCCACTTCGCCCGGCCGCGCTTGTTGGTTCCGTCGAACACCATTCCCACGTAGGCACTCTCGCGGGGTTCATGGACGGTGGCACCGGTGTTTTCGGGGCTCCACTGCCCCATGTTGGTGGGGTCGCTGATCGCAGCGTAGAGAGTGTCGGCGTCGGCATTCACGACGATGCTGTCCGAGACCACGAGTTCGCGCTTCACGACGACGCACCGTTCTTCAGGCCGGGATGAATACGAGTGAGCATGGGCACCAACAGTGTTCGCGGCGTGATCTGAGCAAAGATCGATCCGATGCGGTTGGCAGGTCCGGGAATCGACACCATCCGTCCCTTGGTCATGTCGTCGACGGCAGTCTTGGCGACCGTGTCTGCCGACACCCACATGATCGACGGAAGCGCTTTCTCTGCATCGTCTTTCGCGAAGCCCGCAGCCTCGCCGAATCCGGTCTGCACCGGCCCGGGGCACAGTGCGGTGGCGGTCACTCCGGTGCCGCGCAGTTCGCCGGTCAGAGACTGGGTGTACGAGAGAACGAACGCCTTGCATGCGCCGTAGCCCGCCTGTCCGGGTAGGGGCTGGAACGCCGCCGTCGAGGCCACATTGAGCAGCGCGCCGCGTCGTCGCTCGACCATTCCCGGGAGGAAACGGGAGCATAGGTCCGAGACGGCGACCACGTCGACCTCGATCATGTTCATTTCCGCATCCGGATCCGATTCTGCGACGGGTCCGAGGGTGGAAAGTCCGGCGTTGTTGATCAGAATGTCCGGGATCAGACCGAGATCGGTGATCCGGCCGAGCAATTCGGCGCGCGCAGTGCGGTCGGAGAGGTCTGCGGCCAGCACCTCTGCTCGGACTCCCCGTGCTCGGATCTCCTGTGCCAACTCTTCGAGCTTGTCGGCACGCCGGGCGACGAGGGTGACGCCGTGGCCTCGGGAGGCGAGCTGGCGGGCGATGGCAGCTCCGATACCGGAAGATGCTCCGGTCACGACGGCAGTCCGATCGGGTGCGGGGCGAGGAAGGCTCATGTGCCCACCGTAGCGAATGCGCCTTGTGCAGCGCGTTTGAATCCCTCTAATAGGTTAGCCTAGTCTTACTTTATCGCACCTTTGATCATCGAGAGGTAACCATGTTCATTGCTTCAACAGCCGGTCGGCGGTCTGTTCGACGGTTGTCCGCGCTGTCTGCGCTCGCTGTGTCGGCCCTCGTGGTCGGAGCATGCGGCAGCAGTGACTCTGCTGAGACTCAGAGCGCCGACGGTAGCGATTTTGCGGCCGTGACGATCGATTCGGCACTGGGGCAGGCGGTCATCACCGAGAAGCCGGAGCGCATCGTGACCCTCGGGCAGGGTTCGGCCGAGACGGCGATCGCGTTGGGTACCGTCCCTGTCGGCGTCGAGGAGTACTCATGGGGTGCCGACGACACCGGTTACCTACCGTGGGTGCACGATGCGGTTACCCAATTGGGGGCCGAGCTTCCCCAACAGTTCACCGGTGGTACCGAATTGAACATCGAGGCCGTCGCGGCTCTCGAACCGGATCTGGTCCTGGCACCGTGGTCCGGCATCACGCAGGATCAGTTCGACAAGCTCAGCGCCTTCGCCCCGGTGGTCGCGTACGAGGAGCAGCCGTGGACCACGACCTGGGAAGACCAGATCACCGTGATCGGCAAGGCCATGGGTGAGGAGGAGAAGGCTGCGGAGGAGATCGACAAGATCGAGAGCAGCTTCGCCGACGCCGCCGCGCAGCACCCCGAGTATGCGGACGTGAGCTTTTCGTACATCTACAACACCGGGCCGGGGACGCTCGGCGTGTTTCTCGCCGACGAGCAGCGCGTCGCGATGGTCCGCGGTCTCGGGTTGCAGGTCGATCCGGTGGTGAACACGCTCGACGAGACCGAGGGCACCGACTCGTCCGTGATCGGGTTGGAGAATGCGAATCTGTTGAACGATTCCGACCTGATCTTCACCTTCTACTCGGACCCTCAGAACCGTACCGACACCGAAAATCAGCCTGCCTACAAGCAGATTCCGGCTGTGTCCCGGGGTTCGGTCG
This sequence comes from Rhodococcoides sp. S146-33, assembly GCF_059489205.1. Lineage (NCBI taxonomy): Bacteria > Bacillati > Actinomycetota > Actinomycetes > Mycobacteriales > Nocardiaceae > Rhodococcoides > Rhodococcoides sp. S146-33. The sequence continues at coordinate 27,845 of NZ_JCAJWY010000011.1, read as the reverse complement.
TTGCGCCGACGGATCAGTCCTTCGTCACGGGGTCCTCCATCATCAATCCGTTGACGGTGCCCTGGGCACTCGAGCGGTATGTGCCAATGATCGACGAGGCTGTTGCGAAGGTCGACGCCGGCATGGCTTCGACCAATTGAGCGGAGCGTAGAAGAACAAGATGGGCCGACCTAGGGCGACGGCACTGTCGAGTCGCTCGAATCAACTTGTCGAACAACCTCTTTCAGCCCCGCACCGTGTTCTCGGTGCGGGGCTGGTCTCGGTTCAGGGGGTTATGCGATGTGGGGGCCTGCTCGGGCGTGGGATTGTCGGGGTTCTCGGAAGGGGTCGACGGTCGCCGGCGGTACGAACCACGGGTGGTTGTCGGTACCGATGAACACTTCCCAGTCACTGTGGTGGATGAGTCGGTGGTGGAATCCGCACAGTAGGACGAGGTTGTTCATGTCGGTGGGTCCGCCGTCGGTCCAGTGCCAAATGTGGTGCCCCTCTGTCCAGGCGGCGGGTTTGCCGCAGCCGGGGAACGCGCAGCCGTGATCGCGGGCTGTCAACGCGCGCTTTTGTTTTGCGGTGACGGTGCGGGCGGTGCGGGCGAGGTTGAGCGGGTTGCCGTTCTCGTCCATGACGATGGCGGTGAGGAGGCAATCGCACGCGAGTTGGCGGGAGGTGTTGCGGGAGAGTGGTCCCATCCAGGGCAGCCATCCGACGGTGGTGCCATCGCCGAACAGATCCCGATACGCGCCGCGATCCTGGCTCGGTGGCGTAGCACCATCACATCCATCGGCACTGCCGGTGAGGTCATCGGGTTCGGTTGCGTTGGAGGTGTTCTCGTCTGTTTCGTCGTCTGCCGTGGCGTCGGTATCGGATTCGTTCGTAGCGTGCGAGGTTTCGTCTTCGGTGATGTCGGTGCCGCGGCTCTGAAGGTCGCGGAGGGTGATATGGAGGTTGATGTGGGGTCTTTCGCCGCCTTCGGTGGGGCGATCCTTCGAGGCGAGGTAGTGGTCGAGGATCTGCCCGAATGCGTCGGCGCGGCGTTGGGCGGGGCTGCGTTCGTCGGGGGTGCCGTCGGCTGCGGGGCGGTTCGGTCAACGGTGAGAGGGCGGTGAAGAGTTTTTCTGCGGTGACGGCATCGAAGTCGGCTTTGAGGCACAGGCGTTGGTTGAGCATCTTCGATGCGAACAGTTCGTTGCGGTCGGTGTCCTCAGGGGGCGGCTTGTCGCTGCCGTAGGTGTCTTTGAGTTTGGTGATCGCGGCGCGCAGTGGTCCGGTGCGGGCTTCGGGTCCGGTGGCGGCGGTCAGCAGTGCTGCTCGGGCGAGGTCCTGGCCTTCTTGGGGGAGGTTCTTCGGTGGGGTTTCGGCGAAGCCGAGAATCAACGCGGCGTGGTCGACGGTCATGCTGCCGGTGTTAACGGCGTCGGCGATGTCGGGGAAGTTCTTCAGTCCGCGGGCGAGAGCGACGATCTTGGTGGCGTTACCGGGGCTCAGCAGGGTGGTGGAGGTGAGCCAGCCGGCGGGCCCGGGGAACCCGAGTTTCTCCCGGCTCACGCGGGTGTCGATTTCGGCGACCAGGGCGATCCGGCGGGCTTCGAGCAACTGAATGTCATTGGAGGCGGCGATGGCGTCGGCGAGTAGCTCGGCCTCGCTCAGTTGCCAGATCTCCGTTGCCATGGGAAGAAGTGTATCGAACATGTGTTCTAATGACAAGCATTGTTGAAATGAAAACTGTTGCTGTTCTTCACTATTCGCGAAACCGAACTTGTCGGAGGCGCGTGCTAGGCGACTCGAATGCCGACTCCGAACGCCGCCCGGCATACGTTGGAGGCCCAATTTGCGGCAAAGCACTTCTGCGGTGGCAATTCAGTGCGAAATGCGGCCGATCGTGAGGTCGGTGTTCTTGTCATTGGAGAAATTCGTTCACACAAGATCTGCGGGATGAACCGCGGAAGACTGCCGGCTCGAATCGCTGCGTGGGACTCGACCGCGCTCATTTCTGCCGGAGCGCGTCAGTACACCTCGCGCTGCCGCTCCTGTTCCAACACCTGCTCGAGGTCGCTCAATCGGTTCATCGACGACACCTGACGCGCCGTGCGGTGATTGAGCGCCAACATCTCGCGGTGCCGGTGCACGAATGCCCAGTAGCCGGCAGTGAAGGGGCACGCGTCGTCGCCCAGTCGCTTCTTCGGGTTGAATTCGCACGGCTTGCAGTAGTCGGTCATGCGGTTCAGGTACGCCCCGCCCGACGCGTAGGGCTTGGTGGCGATCACCCCGCCGTCCGCGTGCTGACTCATGCCGATGACGTTCACCGGCATCACCCAGGCGAACCCGTCGACGAAAGCCGTTGCGAACCAGTCGGTCAACGCTCGGGGGTCCCACGCATGTTGCAGCGCAAAGTTTCCCAGAATCATCAGCCGGGGGATGTGGTGCACCCAGCCGCGGTCGCGTACGCCGTCCACCGTGCTGGACAGGCACTTCGAAACCACGGCGTCGCCGTCCAAGTCGAGTAGCCAATCCGGCAGCGGCTCATGCGCTTCGAGCTTGTTGCGTTCAAGATACTCAGGCCCCAGATGCCAGTACAGGTGCCACACGTATTCGCGCCAGCCGAGGATCTGCCGAACGAAACCCTCCACGCTCGCCAGCGGCGTGCCGTCTCGGTGGGCGTCCTCGGCGGCGTGCGCCACATCCAGCGGTTGCAGCAGTCCCAGATTGAGCGGCACCGAAAGCAGCGAGTGCGACATGGTCCAGTCGTCGGCCATCACCGCGTCCTCGTACTTGCCGAAGTCGTTCAAGCGGTAATTGACGAAGTGCGCCAACGCTTCCGACGCCTCGGAAGCAGTCACCGCGAACACTCGTGGCCCGTCGACCCCGACGGTGTCCAGGTCCCACGAATCGAGATCGACACGCACCTCGTCGTCGATGGCATCCTCGGTCGGCCACCACGGTTCCTCCACGCCCAGGGTCAGCCGACCCTTCGGCGGCGGCGACTGATTTTCGGCATCGAGGTTCCACTTACCCGAGACCGGGTCGGCACCGTCCATCAGCACCGAGAATCTCTTGCGCTGCTCGCGGTAGAACGTCTCCATTCGGAAGGTGCCGCGCTCGGCCGCCCAGTCGGCGAACTCTGCTCGCCCCAGCGCGAACATCGGCGTCGGCAAAATTTCCGAAACCAGGCCTTCGTCGTGCAACAACCCGACGAACTTCTCCGCCGCGTGCGAGGTGGGCTCGAACACCACCACCGGCTTGCCGTACTCGGCCAACCCTTCGCGATACGTCTCGGTCTGCAGATAAGTGACGCGATCACCCAGCTCGTCGGCCAGGTGCCGCATCCCGGACAGCACCAAATGAAGCTTCTGTCGGTGGTATCGCCGACGGCGGAACACGCGCCGGGACTCGATCATCAGCACGTCTCGCTCGGCATGCTCGTCCACCGAGTGGAAGTGCGGACCGAGCTGATCACCGAACAACCAGAGAGCATCCATTCTCCGAGTGTTCTCCCGCAGCGCAGACGGCAAACCAGTATCCGAACCATGGCCGGTTGGTGAACACTGTGGCCGACCCAGGCGCGCCTTACTTGACCGCCGCCCATCCATCGCATGGACTGACCCGATGCACGCTGAGTCTGCGCTTTCCAGAAGAACGTTTCTTCGCTCGTCGTCGGTAGCCGTCGCGGTGGCCGGAGTCGCCACGACACTCCCGGCAACCGCCCAGGCGCAGAGCAGCGATCGAGGCTTCCTGCACGGGGTGGCATCGGGAGATCCGTTGCCCGACGCGATCGTTCTCTGGACCCGCATCACCCCCACGCCCGACGCCACCCCGGGCTCCGGCGTCGGCGCGCAGGTATCGGTGACGTGGCGAATCGCCCGAAGCGCAGACATGAGCGACGTCGTCGCCTCTGGAACGGTCTCCACCGGTCCCGATACCGATCACACGGTCAAGGTCGACGTCGACGGACTCAGCGCGGACACCACATACTTCTACGACTTCCGGACGAGCGACGCGGTATCGGCCGTCGGGACCACGCACACCGCCCCGGCCAACGACGCCGATATCGATGCCATGCGGTTCGGCGTCGTCTCGTGCTCCAACTGGGAGTCGGGGTACTTCGGTGCCTACCGGCACCTGGCGGCCAGGACCGACTTGGACGCCATCGTGCACCTCGGCGACTACATCTACGAGTACGAGACGGGCGGCTTCCCCGGGCGCGACGGGGTGATCCGGCAGCATTCGCCCACTCACGAGATCGTCACCGTCGCCGACTACCGCCAGCGTCACGGCCAGTACAAGTCGGATCCCGATCTGCAGGCCGCGCACGTCGGTGTGCCGTGGATCTGTACGTGGGACGACCACGAGTCCGCCAACGATGCCTACGACGGCGGTGCCGAGAACCACACCCCCGCGACCGAGGGCGATTGGTACACCCGCAAGGCGAACTCGGAGAAGGCGTACTACGAGTGGATGCCGGTGCGCGCGGCAGGCACGGCGACCAACCGTCACCTCTACCGTCGGCTGCGGTTCGGCAACCTCCTGGAACTCTCGATGCTGGACCTGCGCACCTACCGCTCGCAGCAGGTGCTTCCGTTCAATGGTCCCGAGGTCGATTCTCCCAACCGAACCATCACCGGCGCGGAGCAGATGCAGTGGCTCACCGACGGCATCGTTTCTTCGCCGACGCAGTGGAAGATCGTCGGCAATCCGGTGATGATCACGCCTACCCTCATTCCGCCGCTCGACCGTGATGCGGCCAAGGCCGTCACCTCCCTGCTCGGCATTCCGGAAGGCGGCCTGCCCTACAACGCCGATCCGTGGGACGGGTACACCGCCGACCGCCGCAAGCTGCTCACCGCGATCGTGGACGCGGGCGTCGACAACACGGTGTTCATCACCGGCGACATCCACTCGGCTTGGGCCTGCGAGGTACCCCTCGATGCGGCCCAGTACGCCACCACCGAACCTGCTGCCACCGAGCTCGTCGTCACCTCGGTGAGCTCGGCCAATATCGACGATCTGACGCGTACTCCGCCGCACACGCTGGGCCGCGTCGCCGAGGAGGCGTTCAAGGCGCTCAACCGGCACGTGAAGTTCGTCGACCTCGACAGTCACGGTTTCGGCGTCTTCGAGGTCACCAAGACGGCGGCTCGGATGGATCACTGGTTCCTCACCGCCAAGGAGGATCCGCAGACCGGCGTGTACTGGGGAGCGGGCTTCACCGTCGACTCCGGCACCCAGCGAGTCCGGGCGGCGGCACCGCCCGCCGGATAACGCGCCATACTGGTCGGCGTGGCTGTACCGAAAATCGTCCTGTTCTACGTGTTCACTCCATTGCCCGATCCCGAGGCGATCCGGCTGTGGCAACAGACGCTGGCCGCGTCGAACAACCTGACCGGACGCATCCTGATCTCCGAACACGGCATCAACGCGACGGTGGGCGGCGACGTCGACGACGTCAAGAGGTACGTCCGCGGCACCCGCAGCTACCCGGCCTTCAATTCGGCCGACATCAAGTGGTCCGATGGGCTCGGCAACGATTTCCCGCGACTGAGTGTGCGCGTACGCGACGAGATCGTCACGTTCGGTGCGCCCGGGGAGCTGAAGGTCGACTCCGAGGGTGTGGTCGGCGGTGGCACTCATCTGAGCCCGGAACAGGTGCACGAGCTCGTCGATGTTCGCGGCGACGACGTTGTCTTCTTCGACGGCCGTAATGCCTTCGAGGCGCAGATCGGCAAGTTCAAGAATGCAGTGGTCCCCGACGTGGAGACGACGAAGGACTTCGTCTCGCAGCTCGATTCCGGTGCCTACGACCATCTGAAGAAGTCTCCGGTGGTCACGTACTGCACCGGGGGAGTGCGGTGCGAGGTGCTGTCTTCGTTGATGGTGGCCCGCGGGTTCGAGGAGGTCTATCAGCTCGACGGCGGAATCGTCCGATACGCAGAGACTTTCGGCGACGATGCGCTCTGGGAGGGTTCGCTGTTCGTCTTCGACAAGCGGATGGCGCAGAACTTCTCCGATCACACCGCCGTCATCGGACGCTGCAGCGCCTGTGGCAACCCGACCTCGCGGTACCAGGACTTCGACGGTGACGCCGGCCGTGGTCTGCGGTTGATCTGTCTCGACTGCGCGTAGAGAATGCTGCCCTTCCGGGACGGTCTCGCTCCTCTGAGACTGCTGTTGCCGCATGGTGATTCGGCCACCACCATCGTGGAGTACTTGGAACGCGAGATGCCCGACGACGACTGGCGACGGGCCATACGCGACGCCGAAGTGGTCGACGAGAAAAGTCGGCCGATTACACCGGATTCTCGATACCGCCCCGGGAGCCAGGTTTACTTCTATCGCGTTCCAGCGGTGGAAGTTCCGGTTCCATTCGAGATCGGCATCCTGCACGAGGACGAGGACCTGCTGGTGGTCGACAAGCCGCACTTCCTCGCCACCATCCCGCGTGGTCGGCACGTCACAGAAACCGCGACCGTCAGGCTACGAAAGCAATTCGACTGCCCCGACCTCACGCCCGCGCACCGGCTCGATCGCGCCACCGCCGGGGTACTGCTCTTCACCAAGACCAAGCATGCCCGACGGCCGTATCAGGAACTTTTCTCCTCACGCAACGTCACCAAGGAGTACGAGGCGGTTGCGGGATTCGATGCGGCACTGCAGTTTCCCCGCGTCGTACAGAGCCGGATCCTGAAGGAGCATGGCGTCATGACGGCATACGAGGAGTCGGGGGAGCCGAACAGCGAGACCCGCGTCGAACTCGTCGACGCGTCCGGTGATCGTGCCCGCTATCGACTCTTCCCCAAGACCGGCAAGACTCATCAGCTGCGGATTCACCTGTCCTCGTTGGGTATTCCCATAGTGGACGATCCGTACTATCCGGTGTACACATCGACTCCCGCCGACGACTTCACCCGGCCGCTCCAACTCCTCGCTCGGGCGTTGGAATTCACGGACCCCCTGAGCGGTGAACCGCGCCGATTCGAGAGCAGCCTGACTCTCGAGGGTTGAGGGGCGGCATCGTTCGTTCGGACGATTGTGACAATTGGGACGCGAGGTTAGCGTGTCGAGCGAGCCATGTCCGAATGAAGAGAAGAGGAGAAGAGTGTGAAGCGTCGTATTGCTGTTGTGTTGGGAGCGGCCGTTATAGCCGTAGCGTCGCCGGCGGTCGCGGTGGCCGATACCGGGAGCGCAAGCACCGGTAGCGCGAGCGGCGCGTTGTCGGATCTGTCGCGGTTGTGGGAGGCCTGCGCGCTGACCATCTTCACCGGGCAGTGCACCGGAATCGTGGCCACGATTCCTCCGTACGACATCCCCTGAACCGACAAACGCGCGCGCGTTCGCCAGATGCTTGCGGAATCGTTCACATTCCGCGAGCGTCCAGCAAACGCGCGCGCGTTTGCGAGAACCCCAGGCCCTACTTGGCCAACGACCGCGCCATTCCGCGTTCGATGGCAGCGACCAGCTGTGGGCGCAGTTCGGCGGCGGGGACGATGTGGTGCACCGATCCGACGTTCTGCGCTCGCTGGATGTTGTGGATGGCCTCGAATTCGGCTGCCACCTCACCCAGTTTGGCGTTGCGGGCGTTCGCTCGCACGGTGCCGAGCTCGACGCGCAGTGCCGAGCGGGTGGCGTCGTCCTCGGCTGTGTTCAACCTGGCCTCGAGCTCCTTGACCTCAGCATCCGCTGCGGTGCGGGCATTGACGTCGCGGGTGAACACCACTGCGGCTGCCGGGGCACCGCCGAGTACGGAGGCGAAGGAGCCCTCCACTGCAAGGACTTCCATGTTGTCGTTGAGCGCGCCAGAGAACACCACGAACGCGCCGCCGTGGTATCGCGAGACGACACAGAACACGACCGGTCCGTCGAAGTTGACGATGGCGCGGCCGATTTCGGCACCGTATTCGAGCTGGATGTTGCGCAGCGATTCCGGTGATCCGTCGAATCCGGAGAGGTTGGCCAGCACCACGATCGGCCGGCTTCCGCTGGCGGCATTGATGGCGCGCGCCGTCTTCTTCGACGAGTTCGGGAACAGGGTGCCCGAGGTCCACTGATCCGGGCCGTCGGACGGGAACCAGCCCTTACGGGGGATGGCCCGCGATTCGATACCGATGACGGACACCGGGATTCCGGCGAGGTGGGCGTCGAACACCACGGAGGTGTCGGCGTCGGCCATGTCGGCCCAACGCTCGAGCACCGAGTGGTCCTGGTCCACCACAGCGCGCATCACGGTGCGAATGTCGAACGGCTTCTTACGGTCCGGGTTGGTGACCGAGGAGAAGATGTCGCCGACGGTGGTGAAGTCGCTCGACGGGTGCACGTGCGGGTAGGTACGCACGTCGCGCTCGGTCGGGTCTGCGGTGGCCGCGCGGCGTGGGAAGCGTTCTCCCGGTGCGGCATACGCGTGGTCGTAGTGCGCGAACAGGATGTCGCACGCGGCCCGCAGGTTCGGTGCCCAGTACTGCGCCTGGCCATTGGGGCCCATGACGCGGTCGTAGCCACCGATGCCGAAGTTGTCCTCGGCCGAGACGCCACCGGAGTAGTCGAGGGACTGCTTACCGGTGAGCACCATCGCACTGTCGGGGGTCATCACCAGGATGCCCTTGGTGTGGGTGAGCATCGTGGCTTCGGCGTTCCAGTAGGGCTGCGCGCCGACGTTGATGCCCGCGACGACGATGTTGATCTCGCCGCCGGCCTGGGTGAAGGTGATGATGCGACGCAGGCCGCGCGATACCCAGTCCATGTTCTCGGTGCCCGATTCCATGGAAATCGTTGCGCCGGAGGACAATGCGAACCACTCGACGGGCGCACCGAGTTGTTCGGCGAGGTCGATGGCTGCAACGATCCGCGAGCACTCGGCCTCGGCGACCGTGCCGAGCGCCTTCGTCGGGTCACCGAAGAGCGCGACGCGGGTGATGCCCTCGGGGTACTTGGCAGTGGGCGTGGTCGCGACACCGACGATGACGCCCGCCGTGTTTCGGCCATACGGACGCTCGACCGGGGCGAGGACGCCGTCGGCGTCGAAGTCGTACTCGGTGAACGTGCCGCCGTTGCTGCTCAGCAACGGAATGAGCTCGTACGGGTAGACGGTGCCGCGGGCCTGTGACCGCTGCACCTTCTGGGTGTACTCGTCGAGCGGACGCATCGGCTCGGTCGGCGGCGGGGTCACCTTGGCGACGATGCCGGCACCGGATCGGTACGACAGACGCAGTGCGACCTCGCGTGGTGTCGCGCCGGGTGTTTCGGCGAGCCGAGCGATGAGGGTGATCTCTTCGAGGCCGGCCCCGATCGTCAGCGGCGCGATGTGCCGGGCGATGGTGGCGATTCGGTCGGCGGGAACGTTCAGTACCGGCCAGACGTAGAGCACGACGCGGTTGGCGTCGAGGCGCTTCTTGCCGCGTCCGGCCTGAGCGCGGCGGATACCGTCGAGGCAGGCCGCGACGGTTCGTTCGATCTCCGGTACGGCGACGATGTTTCCGGCGTCGTCCAACTGTGTTGTGATGCCACGGATCTCGGCGAGGGCGACCAGTCGCTCGTCGGAGGGGTTGGCCTTCGACGTCAGGTGGAACAGGTATGTGCCTGCGCTGGCGGGCAACCGAACTCCGTCGAAGTTCTTCAGGCGCCACAGGTCGAGCCGTTGACCGGTCAGCGGGTGCATGTCCCGGATGATCGTGTCCTCGGCGAGGGGCTCGGAGCCCTCGACCGTGGTGCGGCGATACGTCATCTTCCGCGTGACGGTGCCGAACACCGTGACGGTGACGCGACGCCAGCGGCCGGTGCCGGGGTGTGCGGCCAGAACGGCCTGCAGCTGATCCGAGAGCGCATCGCCGTCGGTCGGAGCGTCCGGCCAGGACAGGTAGAGATCCACGGCCAGGTTCTCCGGCGAGGGGCCGGCGATGTCGTCGACAGCATCGAGAGTAGCTGCGAGAGAATCGAAGTCGGTTGCCGTGGAGATCAGGTGCAGCTGCTCACCCGAGAGCTCGAACGCGCCGGTGACGAAGTACTTGCCGTCGCGGTCGAACGCCTTGACGTCTTCTAGGGTGCGAATCTCGTAGTACTGGCGGGTGATCACCTCGAGCAGGGCTCCTGGATCGGTGATCCGTTGTGCCAGTAGCTCGATCAGCGGCTCCGGGGTGGCGACCAGTGCGGCGACGCGGGCCGAGTAGTCGGCGGCGTCGGGGTTTTCGGCGAGGTACTGCAGGCTGCCGCGAACGCCGTCGTAGATCTTCTCTCGGGCGATGCGGATCTGCGGCTCGTCGAACAGTCGGAAGCGCAGGTTGCGTGCGACGTCGCCGATGACGGGGTAGCGGGCCTGGGTGGCACCGATGAGGCGTTCGAGCACCTCGGCCATGGCGGGGGTGGCGTCGGGCTGCTGCGAGCTGTCGCTGAGCCAGTGGCCGAGCAGGGCGGCGATGACCGGAACCTGGTTCTCCATACGCTGCAGGGCGAGGAAGACGCGGTAGACGGCTTCTTCGAGCTCGGGTGTGCGGCCCTCGTCGATGGCGGCATCGTAATGCGCCATAGCGCGAGTGAGCTTGCCCCGGAACGACTCCGGCAGTCCTTGCACATCGGCGTCGAGCGACTGCATGAACGAGTGGAAGTGCTCGCGCGGGGAGTGGACGCGCTCGTCGGTGCTCTCTTCGTCCATCGTCGGTCGGTTGCGGGAGAGCTCGCAGATGTCGGCGAAGGTGTTGAGCAGTGCCAGTTCGGCACCGACGAGCGCCGAGTCGTTCCGCGGGACCTCGGCACGCAGAGTCTCGTAGGTGGACAACAGGTTTCGAGCGCGGGCTCCACTGACGTCGAATCCGGTGATGAGGGCTGCGAGTTCGTCGAGGCGGTCCAGCGCGCGGCGCTGCGGAGAGCGCTGCGCGGCATCGTCGATGCCGCGGAACTGCACGCGCGGTGCCTGCTCGGAGACCTTCTGCTCACCGGCCTGATCGACGCGCAGCAGGGCTGCTCCGGCGTCCACCTGCCCGTTGACCGAGGCCAGTACCTCACGCACGGTGCCCGCGTACGGAGACCGGACGGCGGTTTCCATCTTCATCGACTCGAGAACGACGAGCGTCTGTCCGGCTTCGACCTCGTCACCGACGGCGACCGGTACGGCGACGACGACGGCGGGAGCGGGCGCGCGGACCAGCCCGGCCTCGTCCTGGGAGATCTGGTGGCTGATGCCGTCCACCTCGACGAGGAAGTGGGCGGCTCCGGCGACGGTGACGACCTGGTAGCGGTGGTCACCGATGACCAGACGGCTCTCGTACGTGCCGAGGCGTTCGACGTCGACCTGCAGTTCGCCGATGGCATCTCCGTCGATGCTGTAGCGGTGCGGGCCGGCCTGGCCTACTTCGAGCTTGTAGGCCTGGCCCTGGTAGTTCAGTTCGACGGTGCGGCCGATGGCATGGGTGGCGCGCGGCCGGCCGCCACGTGCGGAGCTGAGGAACGCGGCGCGCTCGCGGCCTTCCTCGGCGTCGTAGGCGTCGATGGCCGCGGCGATGATGGCGATGTCGGCGACGGCCGTCGGGCCCACCTGCGAGCCGGCTTCGGTGCGGTCGAGCCAGCCGGTGTCGGCGGAGGCGGAGATGACTTCCTCGCGGTCGAGCAGGCTCAGCAGGAACGACTTGGTGGTGGTGCCGCCGTCGATGACGACGGTGGTCTCACGCAGCGCGTTGCGCAAGCGAGCCAGCGCTTCGCTGCGGTCACGGCCCCAGGCGATGACCTTGGCGACCATGGAGTCGTAGTCGGGCGGGATGACGTCGCCCTGTGCGATACCGGTGTCGACGCGGATTCCGGTGCCGAGCGGGAACTTGAGCAGTTCGACCGTGCCCGGCGCGGGCGCGAAGCCGTTGTCGGCGTCCTCGGCGTTGAGGCGGGCCTCGACGGCGTGGCCGAATTCGGTGGGGCATTCACCGGGGAGTGCTTGACCGTCGGCGACGAGGATCTGCAGCTTCACCAGGTCGATGCCGGTGGTGTACTCGGTGATGGGGTGCTCGACCTGCAGACGAGTGTTGACCTCGAGGAACGTGAAGATCTTCTGCTCGGGCTGGTATAGGTACTCGACGGTGCCTGCACCCTGGTAGCCCGCAGCCTTGACGAGCTCGGCCGAGGCGGTGCGCAGCTGATCGGCCTGTTCCTTGGTCAGCAGCGGCGAGCTGGACTCCTCGATGACCTTCTGGTTGCGGCGCTGGATGGAGCAGTCACGCACGCCGGGTGCCCACACGTTGCCGTGGCTGTCGGCGATGACCTGAACCTCGACGTGCCGGGCATCGGTGACCAGACGCTCGAGGAATACGACCGGGTCGCCGAACGAGCGCTCGGCTTCGCCCTGGGTGCGCTCGAGGGACAGTTCGAGTTCGTCCTCGTGGAAGACCTTGCGGATACCGCGGCCACCGCCGCCCGAGCGGGCCTTGATGATCAGCGGGTAGCCGATTGCCGCTGCGTGTCGTCGAGCGTCTGCGCGGGTCTCGACCGGTCCACCGGACCACGGTGCGACCGGGACGCCGACCTTCTCGGCGAGGATCTTGGCCTCGACCTTGTCGCCGAGCAGACGCATCGCGTCGGCGGACGGGCCGATGAAGGTGATGTTCAGTCGGGCGACGAGATCCGCGAACGTCGGGTCCTCGGCGACGAAGCCCCACCCGACCCACACGGCGTCGGCACCGGACTCCACCAGTGCCGCCTCGAGGACGTTGTAGTCGAGGTACGCCGAGCCGGTGGCGGGCTTGCGCAGCGTGACGGCCTCGTCGGCCTGGCGGACGAACATGGCCCGCTTCTCCGCCTCGGTGTGCAGCGCTACGGTGCGGATGCCGTAATCGTGTTCGGCGTTGAGCTCTCGGACGGCTCGGATCAGCCGTACTGCTGCCTCGCCTCGGTTGACTACTGCAATCCGCTTGAACAACGTATCTCTCTTCGCTCGGTATGGGCGCACTTCGTCGGTGCACTCTCGATGGAACGTGGACTGGTGCTGAGCATGTCCGTTTATTTGTCACCGGGTCGTTCTGCAGGCTCCACCCCTGCACTCATGCAGCACTCCGACCGACCTATTCTAACTGCAATGTGCCCCCGTGCATCGCCAACGACGTTCGGCGTGAGTGTGATTGATCACCAAGAACTCAATGATCTTCTGTAGCAATGCGTTTCATTCTTGTCCGGTCGGTGCTACTGAGCAGTAACACTGGTGTACTCGCGAGTAGCGTTGTCGTAACGGCTAATTCGTCATTCTGCCACTCGCGTTACTACCGGCGGGTACATTACCGGCGGGTACAACTCTGCTGAGCCCCCTCGAGCGAGCCGATCGGTCGCGCGTCCGGCCCTCATCGGGCACCCTCGTCGTCGTCACGGGGCAGCCGCAGCGCGTTGACCCACAGTCTCGTTGCCGTCTCGAGCAGGCCCTCGTAGTCCGCCGCGGACCGACCGCCTGCGGCGTCGACGACGAAGTGGTTGAACGCGAGCCGACTGATCATCGACGAGAGGGCTCGGGAGGCGAGAAGAGGATCGAGTGCGGTATCGGCCAGGCCCCGGTTCTGCAGACTCTCGATGCTGCGGGCATTGCGTCTGACGAAGGCGTCGGCGCGCTCGCGGCGAAGCCGGCGAAATTCGGGGTCGATGTTCGAGACCTGCTCGAGCAGGGCCATCAGCTTCGCGTTGCGTTGGTACGCCTCGAAGTAGGCGCGGTTGCTCGCTGCGATCACGGCCACCGGATTTTCGTGGGGATCCACCCGTTCCGTACCGGGGTGCAGCATGTCGTCCCTGGCCTGTTCGAGCACCGCGGCCAGGATTTCTTCTTTGCTGGTGAAGTACGTGTAGAAGGTTCCGGCAGAGCACCGAGCAGCGCGAGTGATATCGATCAGCCGGGAGTCGAGGTATCCGCTCTCCTCGAATACGCGACGTGCGGCCGAGACGAGAGAGGATCGAGTTCGTAGCCCGCGTGGGGTGATCGGCAGCTCCCGATCGGGAAGCTCGCCATCGGACTCCGACGCAGCAGGCATTCAGTCTTTATACGTCATTGTGCGCACGGTGCCGTGCGAATCTCACAGCACTGGGTAACTCTGGTGTTCGTGCGTATTCGAGCGAGTGCCGAGGGAGTGGATCGGGGCTCTTCGCTGTGGTGCACACGGCCACCGAAACTCCGTCTTTGTGACCGGGCACTAGAACGCATTCTGTCTGCTCAGCACGCGGTGAACAACGGCTTTCGAGCGGCTAGTGTGGCCGGGGTGCGCAAGCACTGTCCCTGAAAATGGGACGGCCATTCGAGTATTTGTGGGGAAACTGTGACGGCTGCAGCGGCTACCGGTCGTGAACACGACGACGAGCTCAAGAGCAGGGTGCAACGCCTGCTGCGCTTCCTTCGCGAGATCGTCGAAGCGCGATCGAACCCAGTGCTGCGATTCGACGATCACGTGCAGGTCGAGTGGGTGCATTCCGGTGACGTGCCGATGCAGATCGATCCGCTGGCCAAGCAGGGTGGCGTTGTGCTTCGTGCGCCGCGCATCGCGGTCGACGAGCCGCCGGTGCCTCCCGAGCTGTTGTCGGGGTGGCTCGATCCTCAGATCGTCGCCGACAGCCGCTACCGCGAGCTGGAGCTGGCCGACGCGTCCTCGGTGACGTCCCGCCGTCGGGCGGAGGCGCAGGAGTCCGACGCCGACTTCGATATCCGCAAGGCCTACGAGATCAAGAAGGCGTTCGAGGAGTACTCGCAGTCGTGGAAGGAATGGGCGCAGGAAGACCGCGAGCGGCGTCCCCAGGCTGCGATCTACCAGGCCCTGCAGTTGATGATGCAAGAGCTCGCGTCCCGGCCCGAGTCGATCGAACTGGTCGTGGCGTCGGGCTTGCTGACGTCGAGCAACGCTGATCAGCAGCGCAGTGTGCGCACCCACCTGATCACGCAGCAGGCCAACATCGAGCGGGACGTTCGCACCGGCGACCTGCTGGTACGGCTCGCAGCGAACACGACCCCTCGGCTCGAGGACGGGCAGCTGCTGACGGGCTCGAACGAATTCGACACTTCCGGATCGGTGGAGCTGGCGCAGCTGTTGCACGATTCGGTCACCTCACCCATCGGGGCCGGGGTGGAGCAATTCCTCCGAACCTGGGCCGAGCGAGTCCCGCGGCACGAGATCGAGGTTCTCGATCGGGTCGGACCGCCCGGAGCCCTCGCGTACATCGACGACGACCGAACGCTGACCGTCTCGCCTGCCCTCGTGCTCCGCACCCGTAACTCGTTTGCCTTGGTCGAGTACTACGAGCGGATGATCGCCGATCTCGAGTTCGCCGACTCCCCGGTACCGCTGGGTCTCGCGCAGCTGGTAGATGCCATCGAGCCGGCAGATCGGTTGGCGTGGCTCGAGCGCACCGGTGCAGGTGAGTCGTCGGTCCTGGCCGAGGATCCGCTGTTTCCGTTGCCGGCGAACGCGGAGCAGTCGCAGATCATCGAACGTCTCGGACGCGACAGCGGTGTCGTGGTCGAGGGGCCACCCGGTACGGGCAAGACCCACACCATCGCAAACCTGATGTCGGGGCTGTTGGCGCGAGGTCAGCGGGTTCTGGTCACTAGTGAAAAGTCACAAGCTTTGCGGGTGCTCCGTGACAAGCTGCCGCCGGAGCTGCAGGAGCTCTGTGTGTCCATCACCGACCTGTCTCGTGGTGGTTCGGACGAGCTCAACCGCAGCGTCGCGAAGATAGCCGAACGCAAGACCTCGTTCGACGAGGCCAGCGAGGTGCAGAAGATAGAAGCGCTGACGACGAAGCGCGCGGCGGCTCTCGCTCGGCGGGCCGAGCTGCTGGACCGTGTCAGCGCGCTCCGCGAGTCCGAAACTGTTGTGCACGAATATGTTTCGGATGGTTACGACGGTACGGTGTCCTCGATCGTACGCAAGGTCAAGGCGGCCGAAAGCTCACACGAGTGGCTGCCGGGCCCACTGCTGGCCGACCGGCCACCATTCGACGGTGCCCAAATCGATCGCTTGCGCACGCTGATCGCTACCTCGAACGAGAGTCGTGAACTGCGCTCCCGCCAGGTGCTGCCGCGCCCGGAGACGATGCTGCCGAATTCGGCCGAGCTCGCGGCGCTCTGCCAGCGCGCCGGCGCGCAGATCGACGCGGTCTCGCCCCAGGCCGAGGCCCTCATCGCGCTGCTCGACGGCGTGCAGCCGGCGGTGTCCGCCGAGGTCAGGCAACTGTGCGAAGAACTTGCCGCCCGAGTCCGAGCGGTGGTCGAACTCGACGGTTCCTATTCGCGCCTGACCGATTCGGTGCTGTCCGGTGAAGCCGCGCACCTGTGGTCTCGGGTCAGCGGGCTGGACCTGATGGTGGAGACGGCAGCTGCGTCGGATCGGTACGTCGGTGCGCACGACGTGCAGTGTTCGTCGAGTTCGTCGGCGGCGCTGGCGGCAATGGATGCGCTCGCCGCAGCGCTGGAGTCGGGTGTCGAGTGGAAGCCGCGGTTCCGTCGCAGCGAGGAACAGAAAGCCGTCGAGGCTCTCGGGATCGTGGCCACGGTCGACGGGCAACCCGTGACGACGGCGATGGCCGCGCGTCTGGTGGCCGAACATCTTCGCGCGATGGACGCCGTGCAAACCGCAGCGGTGCTGCTGGCCGACCTCGCGGTCATCGTTCCGCTCGACGGAACACGTTCGATTCGCGTGAACGACCTGGCGCGGATCGCCGATCGGCTCGGTCTGGTGACGTCGGTGGTGTCCGCACGTGACGCCCTGGTACACCGGCTATACGCCATTTCCCCTGCGGCACCGTGGATTCGGACCTTGGCCGAGGCTCGTGAGATCGCAGGAGCCGCCGACGCCATCGCACAGCGGGCGGATATCGATGCCGCGCGTGCCGAACTGGAGGCCCTGCAGTTCTCGGTCGCCACTCGCATCGATGCCGGGCCTTCGCCCGAGGGTTCGACCCTGGTGAGTGCGTTGAGCACCGCCGATCCGGTGGAATTGGCAGCTGCTGTTGCCGCGTATTCGCAGGCATGTGCCGAGCAAGAAGATCAACATCTGCTCGAGTCGATGTCTGCGGAACTGTCTGCGGTGGCACCCGCCCTGTTCGATCTGGTCGAGGACACCGCCGCGGACGTCGAGTGGGACGAGCTGAGCTGGCAGATGTCGAAGGCCTGGGCGTGGCGTCGTGCTCGAGAGTGGGTCGGCGAACAACACCACGGCGGTCTCGAACAGCAACTGGAAGCGGATCTGACCGCGGCCGATACCGATATCGCTTATCTCACTACCCGTCTCGCTGCCGCGAGTGCGTGGCGCAACAGTCTCGAACGGATGACCGCCGTCGAGGTCCGCGCGTTGCAGACCTACCGCGAGCATATCTCCAGCATCGGATCCGGGGCCGGCAAGTATGCCGAAACCTACCGCAGCGCAGCGCGATCGGCGATGCGTGAGGCGCAGAGCGCAGTGCCTGCCTGGGTCATGCCGCTCTCGCAGGTACTGGCGTCGATTCCGCCGGTGCCGGGTAGCTTCGACGTCGTCATCGTCGACGAGGCCAGTCAGGCCGACATCACTAGCCTGTTCCTGCTCTATCTCGCGCCCCGAGTGATCGTGGTGGGCGACGACCGTCAGTGCGCACCCGCCGATGTCATGCAAACCGGCACCCTCGAGGACGTGTTCGACCGATTGGACGTGTACCTGCCCGATCTGCCCGAACACGTACGGGCGACCTTGACGCCGAGGTCGAGCCTGTTCTCCATGTTGCGCACCAGGTTCGGTCAGGTGGTGCGGTTACGCGAGCACTTCCGGTCGATGCCCGAGATCATCAATTGGTCGAGTCAGCAGTTCTACGGAGACTCACCGCTCGTTCCCGTTCGGCAGTTCGGGGCGGACCGGCTACCGCCGTTGCGGCACACGTACGTTCGCGGTGCGACGGTAACCGGAAAGAATGCGTCGCTTGTCAACCGCACCGAGGCCGTTGCGATCGCCCAACAGATCGCCGACTGCCTCGAGGACCGCTCTTACGACAATTTGACCTTCGGTGTCGTTGTGCTGCAGGGGCAGTCGCAGGTCGACGAGATTCGCAACGAGCTGATCAAGCGCATCGGCATCGAGCAGTGGGAACAACGTCGACTGCGCGTCGGTACGCCGCCGGACTTCCAGGGCGACGAACGTAACGTCGTGTTTCTGTCGATGGTGGTGGCACCCGACCAGAATTTCGCCACTCTCACCGCCAACCAGTACAAGCGGCGGTTCAACGTGGCGGCCTCGCGGGCACAGGATCAGCTGTGGCTCTTCCACTCGGTGACGGTCGACCGCCTCAAGCGAGCCGATCTGCGTAACTCGTTGCTGAGCTATGTCACCTCCGTGTCGCCGGCCCCGGCCGATCCGATGCCGGTGAACGTTTCACGTGAGGTCCGGACGGCTCCTTTCGAGACGCTTCTCGAACAGCAGCTGTGGAACGACCTCGTGGACCGTGGCTTCCACGTCAATCCGGGTGTGCACGTGAACAACCGGCGTCTCGGCCTGGTGGTCACCGGAGAATCCTCGCGGCTGGCGGTGGAGTGCGACGGCGACACCTTCCTGTCCACCTCGGCGCAGCGGCTGGCCGATCTGCAGCGTGAGCAGGAACTCAAGCGCTGCGGCTGGACGTTCTGGCGCGTGCGCGAGTCGGAGTACTACCTCGACCGCGATGCAGCGTTGGAAAGTCTCTGGGCAACGTTGGCGCAACTGGGCATCAAGCCCAACAGTGTTGTGGTGGACGGTGTTACGTCTCCCGACGAGGCGTGGACGCCGGTGCCGCTCGAGTCCTCGCAGTTCGATGATTCCGGTGCCTTCGATACCTCGTCCACCGACGACTCCGCGGTGCCACACCGATCGGTGCTGTCCCTGTGGACCATGCCGCACGTCGACATCCCGACCGAGACCGACCCCGGAGCATCGACTCCGACGCTTACCAACGGCTCTCGAAGCGCCGATGGAACCGGAACGACCAATGGGTCCGGAACGACGAACGGGTCCGGAAGCAACGGTGCTCACGGGACCAACGGATCCGCCGGTCCGGCTGCCACTCGTGGCTCTGCTCATCCGAACGGGTCTTCGACGCCGGGTCGGTCGCCGATGACCAACGGATCCTCGCAGTCGAAGCCCGAGAAGCCGACAACCGCCGAGGTCGAACATGCGGCCGACAACGAAGCGTCCTCACCGGTGGGGGCGGAGGAGGCGGCTGCGGCTCGCGACGACACCACCTCGAGCGTCGAGCCGCTCGAGCCCGGCGGCACCGTGCCGAAGCAACCGGAGGAGAGTCCGGTGAAGTCGGAGAAGCCCGATGTCGAAACGAGCGCCGGTCTCGAGGAATCGGACGACCAGACGATCGCCGAGCACGAACTTCCGCTCAACGGACTGCGTGGCTACACCACCCGGCGTCGACCGTAGCGCTCGCCGATGACAGACCGCCAGACTCAGCACCCCGAACGGTCGGCCTCACCCCACCGATCGCGTCGCCGCAGGATCGTCTTGCCGACCGTCGTGTTCGTGGTCTGCGCAGCGCTTTTCGCGCTACCGACGTGGACGATCGTGTTCGCGGGCGCGCAGTGGGTGTCGGCTGCACAGGTCGTCGGGATCTCGGTTGCGATCGTCGCCTTCCTCGCGCTGCCCGCGTCGATGTACCTGGGTCACCGACCGGGTCCGGAGGGGCCGAGCAAAGATGCCTGGGCTCGCGTCGCAGACGTGCTGCTCGGTTTGGTCTGGATCTCGTTCGTGTGGTCGGCGCTGTCCTTGCTGCTGCGGCTGGGCCTGTGGGTCGCCGGAGTCGACGACCCGATGCGGTCGCGGATCGTGTCGCTCTCGACCGTGGGAATCGTGGTGGTCCTTGCCCTGTGGGGTCACTACGAGGCGATGCGCACGCCGCGGGTCCGGCATACGACCGTGCGGATCGATCGGCTGGGCCCTCGATTCGACGGCCTGCGAGTAGTTCTGGTGACCGACACGCATTTCGGTCCGCTCGATCGGACGACGTGGTCGCACCGTCTGACCGACGCCGTCAATGCACTCGAGCCCGATGTGTTGGCTCATGTGGGAGACATAGCCGACGGTTCGGTGGACCGGCGCCGACAGCAGGCAGCACCGCTGGAATCCATGCTCGCAACATCGGCGCGCGTGTACGTCACCGGCAATCACGAGTACTTCGGCGAGGCACAGGAGTGGCTCGATCACATGGAGAGCATCGGGTGGAACTCTCTGCACAATCGGCACGTGGTGCTCCATCGCGGTGACGACGCATTGATCATCGCCGGCGTCGACGACGCCACGGCCCGGGGTTCCGGTGCGCCGGGCCACGGTGCCGACCTCCCTCGGGCACTCGCAGGCACCGATCCGTCGATGCCGGTGTTGTTGTTGGCTCATCAGCCCAAACAGGTCGGCGACGCCGTCCGGGCAGGTGTCGATCTGCAGGTGTCCGGCCATACGCACGGCGGTCAGATCTGGCCGTTCTCGGCATTGGTCCGCCTCGACCAGCCGGTGGTTCACGGACTGAGCCGTCATGGCGAGCGAACTCAGCTCTACACCAGTCGCGGATCGGGATTCTGGGGTCCGCCGTTCCGCGTGTTCGCGCCGAGTGAGATCTCCGTTCTGACCTTGGTCGCCGGCTGAAGCAGCGACACCTGGCAGTATCGGTGGAGTGAAGAGAGCCCAAGACGTCGTCGTGGTCGCAACCGATCTCGACGGCACGTTGTTGCGTTCGGACCGAACGATTTCGGCGCGCACGGCCGACGCGATGGCCGGTGCCGACGCCGCCGGAATCAGGGTCGTGTGGGCGAGCGCACGGGCGCGTCATTCCATCGACCAACTCGCTGCGTCCTGCGGATTTCGCGGGACAGCGATCGGTGCCAACGGTGCCGTGGTTCTCGACCTGGCCGACGGCACCCCGAAGATCGTCGGCACCAGATCGGTACCTACCGAGACGGTCATGTCGGTCAAGTCGGCCGTGCGGTCTCTGGTGCCCGGCGTGGCATTCGCAACCGTCGGTGCCACTCGATTCGTGGCAGAGGCCAGGTATGCCGAACTGTGCGTGTTCGCCGACCATCATCGGCACCCACACGAGATGGAACTCTCCGATCACGGTCTGTCGGTAGACATCGAGCCGACGGTCAAAATTGTTGCCCGGCACAGAGATACGAGCAGTGAGGCCCTGTACGAACTGGTTGCCGCGGCCGGCCTGGACGGGGTGGAGTTGACGCACTCCGGTGCGCCGTACATCGAGATGTCGGCTGCGGGGGTCTCGAAGGCGAGCGCGCTGCAAGCGCTGTGCGAGCAATGGGGAGTATCGACGAATTCGGTTGCAGCAGTGGGAGATGCGCGCAACGACTTGCCGATGCTCGCATGGGCGGGCACGGCGTTGTGCCCGTCGAATGCCGCGGCTCCGGTGCTCGCCGTCGCACATCGTGTCCTGGAATCCAACGACGACGACGCGGTCGCACGATACCTGGAAGAAATCACCGCACTCCGCGCCGAACTGTAACGTCTGGTCTGCTCGTTTCGACGCTGTGTGAAAGGCTGGCCTCATCATCGGCAGAAGGACACCATGAGCTATCCAGGTTCGGGGGACCCCTCGCATCGCGCCTACGGGCAGTACGGCCAGCAGCCGAATCCGTCCGATCGCGTGATTCCGCCGCCGGGGTATTCCCCGGACACTGCAGAGCCCGGGCCTGCCGATTTCCCGTCCCCGTCCGGTCGTCCCCTTCACCCGCCACGTGCCGCAGCCCAGCCTGGTGCCGCAGCCCAGCCCGGTGCCGCAGCCCAGCCCGGTGCCGCAGCCCAGCCCGGTGCCGCAGCCCAGCCCCATGCGCCAGCCCAGCCCAAAGCCCCAGCGCCGTCGGGAGGGTTCGGCGAAGTTCCCTTCCCTCCGGTGTTCACGGGTGGCCCGCCGCAGCCGCCGCGTCATGAACACGGTGGACTGTGGATAGTCGTTGTCGTTCTGGTGGCCGTCGCACTGATTCTCGGTGGCGTGTTCGCGTGGTTGACGCTGCGCGACGATGCCGGTCCAGCCTCGGCGAGCGCTGTGCCGCCGTCGATGGAAATCGACGGCAGCGCTTCGGGTGCAGTGCCGGGCTCCTCGTCGACGGGTGGACAGGAACCGGGCGTGACGACTCTGCCTGCGGGTGCACAGACCTGCCCGGCCACCGTTTCGTCGACCGGCGGCCTTCGAGGTTCGGCCGTGGGGTCGGCAGCCACGTCGTGCCCGTTCGCCGAGGAAGTGCGGTTGGCCTACACGCGGGGCGGCTCGGATCGCAATTCGAGAACGGTGGTGGCCAGTAGTCCGGTGACGGGCAAGCGGTACGAGATGAACTGCGTGTCGCCCGCGCAGTTGGTCACGTGCACCGGTGGCGAGAACGCTGTTGTCTACCTCTTCTAGGTCGTGCATCGCGTCACCGGAAGCTCGTACGCGATCGCGCTGTCGCTTGCACTCCTCATCTCCGGCTGCACCATTGCTACGGACGACGGCCCCGCGACGGATACGTCGAGTGTCTCCGAGTCGACGTCCCTGCCGATGCCCCGGTCGTCCGAACCGACGTCGGAACCGGGTGTGTGGAGCACCGCGGCTCCGGTCGAAACGCTGTCTGCCGCCGATCTGGCTGCCGAGTTCGGCGTACTCGAAGCCGCGGCAGGTGGCCCCATCGGCGCCGCTCTGGTTCCGGTCGGCGGCGGTCCGCCCATCGTGCTCGGAACATGGACCTCCGGTGTCGCCTGGTCGACCGTCAAAGTACCGATGGCCGTGGCCGCCCTACGCAATGGTGGTGACGCGGTGCTGGTCGACGCCGCAGCCGCAATCGAACGCTCCGACAACGCGGCGGCCGACGCACTGTGGGTCTCGCTGGGTGATTCCGCTGCGGCGGGTTCCGCAGTCGAGGCGGTT
Organism: Rhodococcoides sp. S146-33; assembly: GCF_059489205.1. Lineage (NCBI taxonomy): Bacteria > Bacillati > Actinomycetota > Actinomycetes > Mycobacteriales > Nocardiaceae > Rhodococcoides > Rhodococcoides sp. S146-33. Next base: position 5,018 of record NZ_JCAJWY010000011.1, on the reverse strand, counting down.
CTGCGGCAGGGCGGTGACTCTGTCACGACGATTCAGAGGGAGCGGGTCCGTCCCGAATTCAGCGCGTTCGGGCAGACCGAATGGTCGACGCAGAACCAGGCGACATTCGCGGCCGGGTTGTCGTGTATCCCGGACGCGCAACCCGTGGTCGAGATGATGAATAATGTTGTGCCGGAACAGCAATGGGGCTTGGGGCAGCTGTCCGATGCTGCGTTCAAAGGGGGCTGGGGACCGCGAGTGGACGGTGGCTACGTCGTGCGGCAGGTCGGCATCGTCACCACCGTTGCGGGACGTGTGGGTGTAGCGATTGCGGCGCAACCGGATTCGGGTTCGTTCACCGACGGAACCGCCATGCTCGACGCGGTCGGTGGCTGGCTCGAGTCGCGCAGTGATCGGCTTCCCGCGGGGCACTGCCTCTAGCGATTGTCGGGGCACGGATCGGCGCAGGTAGCCTCTGGCGTGCCCGTGATGCGTCCGCCATCGAAAGGCCCATGCTGTGAACGACGCCCAGTCGCCGGAGCCGACCGAACCCACCACGATTGCCGAATACTTGAACGCGCACGCCATACGGGTGTCACCGCTCGACCATGCCGCGGCGGCAGAGCTGGGTATCACCGTGCCGATGCCGGCAGGCTGGCAGACGCTCGATCCAGCGCAGTTTCCCGGGGCTACCCAGGTGATCGTGGAACCGAATCTCGTGGAGAACGGATTCGCGCCGAATGCAGTACTGCTCGTCGGTGCCCTCTCGCGCACGATCGATCCGGAAGCGTTGATGGCGTTGGGTTTCGGAGACGGCCGCGCGATGCCCGGTTGGGTGGAGAGTGAGACGAGTACGGCGTCGTGGCTCGGTTGGCCGTCGCGATTCATTCGGGGTTCCTACGTCGCGCAACAGCTCGAAGCAGCGGTGACGACTCGGTACGTGTTGGTGGGCGTCGATACCCAGTACTTGGTGCAATTGACGGTTACGACGTTGGCATCCCAGCTCGACGCGTTGGCCTTCGATGTCGCAGCGATCAACGACGGCTTGACGGCCGACGAATCGTAACGGGCGGACCCATCGATCTTATTTATGGCAGCAGACGGTAATTGCGATTGTTCGACGGTGAACTCTGCGCTTGGCTGGTGAGGTACCAATCGAGCGAAGGGTGATGCGTCATGCGAGTACTGCTGATAGGTGGAGCGTCGGGAATCGGGCGGGCCGTCGCTGCCGAGATCGTCGACGGGGGAGGCGAGGTGATCCTGGCCGGTCGACGTCCGGAAGCGCTGAACGACGCAGCCACGACACTGGGCACCAGTGCGAGTTCGGTGATCGTCGACCTGACCGACGAGGCGTCCATCGCCGCGGCGGCGGCAGAGGTCGGATCGGTCGATCACGTGGTGAGTCTCGCGGCCGATCACGCGAACGGTCCGGTCGCCGACCTCGATGTTGCCGACATCCGAAAAGCGTTCGACGCGAAAGTGATCGGGCCCCTCTTGCTGGCGAAGCATTTCGCACCGAGTATTGCGGAGGGTGGCTCGCTGCTGTTCTTCTCGGGGGTGGCCGCGTGGAAGCCGGCTCCGGGTCTTTCGGTGATGGCGACGACCAACGGGGCCGTGTCGTTTCTCGTGGAGGCGCTCGCCGTCGAATTGGCTCCGGTTCGGGTCAACGCGGTGTCTCCGGGCATCGTCGATTCCGGCGCGTGGGACTCGATGGGAGCCGGGAAGGATGCGTTCTTCGCCGAGACGGCGCGAGCCAATCCTGCGGGGCGGGTCGGCAAGCCGTACGACGTGGTGGCCGCGGTGCTCTTTGCACTGACCAACACCTTCGTCACCGGAACCACGGTGCACGTCGACGGCGGAGGACGGTTCGGATGAGGCGAGTGTCGTTCGGGCTGCTGTTGTTGCTGTTCACGGCGGCGTGTGGTTCCACTGCGCCGGGCGAGATGGTGCCGGGCGAGATGGTGCCGGCCGATGGCTCGGTGCTCGACCGGTCCAGCGATCTGATCCAGCCGGGGGCGGTTCATCTGGGTGACGCACCGGTCACCGATCGGACGCGTCACCTCGTGTCGATCGCCCAGAATCTGTACACGTTCTGGGACACGGGCGAACGGGTGTACCTCGATCGCGCGGTGGACGATTCGTTCGTCGACCGCACTTTGCCGACGGGCCGGCCACAGGGTCCGAGCGGGCCGCTTGTCGCCTCGGCGGGCTTTCGTACCGCAATTCCGGACCTGTCCTGTGAGCTGGCCGACCTGTACATCACCGGAGATACGTTCACGGCACGGCTCATCTTTCGGGGACATTTCACCGGGGCATACGGGTCGACGGCCGGTAGCGGTCAGACGGTCGAGTTCGGCGCCATCGACATCCAGCACGTGGGGGAGGAGCGCATCGTCGAGGACTGGCACCTGGAAGACAACCTGACGTTCATGCGGCAAGCAGGTCTGGTGGGGTCGAGCTGACGCATGTCATCGCGGTCGGCCGGCTGGAATGCCGCGGCGGAGCAGGTCGGCCTTGAACCGCTGAACCAAGGCGTCACTCGGCGATCCGACCATGGCGACCACGGTGCGACGTAGTTTCGGTTCCAGGGGCTTGACGACGCCGTCGAATCGAGGGGGGAGTGCCGATGTCGGCACCAGAGCGATCCCCAGGCCGGCGCGGGCCAATTGTGCTGCGGTGGTGGCGTTTCGAGTGCGAGTACTGACGGTCGGGACGATATCGTGCGCCGCAGCCTCGGCATCGATCCACGCTCCGAGTCCATTCGACGGGTGATAGTGGACCATCGGTCTACCGCGGAGATCGTTCCATGCAATGCTCCGCTCGTCGGTGAGGTCGAGGCCTTCGGGTATCACGGCGACGATGTCCTCGGTGCCGATCTCGGTGACCTGTCCGGTGAATCGGTCCGACGCTGGGCCGACGGCAAGGTCGGACGCGCCGCCGGTCACGGAGTCGGCCATGGCGTCGGCGCTGCTGTGTTCGGAAAGTTCCACGTCGACGTCGTGGTATTTGCGGGCCCACGTACGCACGATCGGAGCGACGACGGGGACTGTCATCGTTTCCACGCAGGCCAGCCGGAGTCGTCCGCGAGAACCGTCGGCCCGGGCTCGTCCGGTGCGGATCAATCGATCAGCCGCTGCCAGTGCGGCTTTGGCGTCGGCGAGTATTGCCAAGCCGGTCGGGGTGGGACGAACACCGCGAGGCAGCCGCTCGAGCAGGGATGTGCCGATCTCGGTCTCCAAGGCGGCCAGCTGATGCGACAGGGCGGGTTGCGAGAGGTGCAGCCGCACCGACGCGGCGGTCACGGAACCGCATTCGACGACGGTGACGAAGCATTCGAGGGCACGCAAGGTCGGCACAGTCCGAGCGTAAGTGCAAGGGTGTGCGCGTTGCCCGGGGCCGGAGCACCTGACGAGGTCCGACGCCTGTGTCCGACGCATCGATCCGGCTAAGGTCGACCGCATGTCGATCAGAACCGGCCGCGTCCGGCACTTGTCGGTGGTCCCGGATCTGCCCGATCCCCTGGGGCTGCCGGACGGCGGTTCGGCACAGGTTACGGGGCGAGGCCTGGTCAGGCTGGTCCTCGGAGTGACCATCGATCACACGCAGCCGCAGATTTGGCGACGGGTGCGAGTGCGCTCGGACTTGCTGCTGTCCGAACTGCACTCGGTGCTGCAGTGTGTGCTGGGTTGGGAAGACCGACACATGCACGCGTTCAGCATCGGAACTGTCGGTGCGATGCGTCGCTTCGAGATGGCCGAGACGCTCGATCACGAACCGGACGACGAGGCAACGAGCGAGGAGCGGGTTCGGCTCGACGAGGTGCTGTCGGTGCGCGGGTCCGTGCTGATCTACGAGTACGACTTCGGTGACGGATGGACGCACAGCATCGTGCTGGAGCAGATCGATCCCGACATCGACGACCTGCGATCCATCTGCCTCGATGGAGCTCGCGCGTGCCCACCCGAGGATTGCGGCGGGCCGTCGAGTTATGCGCAGGACCTCGAGATCGCATCCGATCCGACCGATCGCGAGTTCCCCCTCCTGCTCACGAGGTGGGGTGCGACCTTCGATCCGAACCGGTTCGACGTCGATGCCGTCAACAAGAAGTTGCGTGGGCTCGACACGGGACGGTCGGTACTCGCCGAAGCGGTGGCGACGGCACCCGCTATCGGCAGACTCTTCGATCGCGTGCGTCCCGGGGAAGTGCCGTTGTTGATGGCGCTGTTACCCCGATGCGAACTCACCATCGAGAGTTCGGTGGATCTGCCGGTGGCCGAGGTCGCGATGGCCATATTGGTGTGGTTCCTCGGCCGGATCGGCGACGCCGGAGTGGTCCTGACCGATGCCGGCTATCTCAAGCCCGCCCTCATCGCGGCGATCCGCGAAGAGCTGGATTGGGGTCTGGGATGGGTAGGAACGAGCAACCGCGAGATCGACCACCATCAGGTCACCGACCTTCGCGAAGCCGTGCGGCTGCTCGGATTGACGAGGGTATCCAAGGGCCGACTGATGCTCACGAAGCTTGGGGCCGGCTTGGTCGACGACCCGGTAGGGATGTGGCGACACGCAGCCTCGCGACTCCCTTTCGGTAGGGAGACGTACGAGACCGACGCCGCCACGCTCTTCCTGATCTCGCTCGCCGCATCTGCGTCCTCCACGCACCGAAACGACATGCTCATCGAGACCGTGGCCGAGCTCGGTTGGGCGAGTGAGGATTCCGGTGTGTTCGACGCGCAGTTCGCGGCGCAGGCCACCGTGAGCTTCCTCGACCTCATCGGCGCTCACGGTCCGCAGTTCTACTTCCGGCAGGGTGTATCGGACTCGCCGAGCTGGTCGCGGAGATTCGCCCGAGACGCCTTGCTGACCTGATCCAGTGGGCGTCCACCGGGGTTGATCTTGCTGCGGACGTTCCTGACCTGCCGATTTGCGTTGGTGGGGTTGGTGGCGTAACTTTTGTCGAGTCAGAGCGACGGACACCGACCCGGTCTTCACGGACAGGGATACGAGGTTGGACGTGTGGCCTGGCAGGTTGTATCCCC
>NZ_JCAJWY010000010.1:0-82480 GCF_059489205.1 Rhodococcoides sp. S146-33 | reverse complement strand
TCGACAGGGTGTGGGAGAGTAGGACACCGCCGAACACAACTTGAACCGGACAACCCTCGACCAACTATGGTCGGGGGTTGTCTGCATTCGAAACCATTACCCACGCAACAGCATTCGTGGGTTCGTGGGTTGCGGTAGCTCGGAAGTTCCAGGCTCCGACACCTGCCGCTCGAGGCAGGTCTTCCGCCATGCAGGCCGGCGTGCGTCACCACCGAAGAACTGGGTCTCACACGCGTGCGCACCTGCCATACGCACGCACTCTCGCCCACCGGATGCGCACCATGTCGCACGCGTCCGACGAACACGCGCGCGTCTGCGCAATGCGGGGGTGGTACCTCACCGTCGAGGAACCGTCAACGCCATGGTGACCGTCCGGGCAAACGCGAGCGCGTTTGCCAGACGCGAGCAGAATGGTCACACCAACGAACGCCAATCCCCGTGCGGCTGACGAACGCGCACGCGTTTGCCCTCGCCCGGCGAACAGAGCGACCGGTGCGTCCCTGGAATCGGTACACCGGTGCACGCTCAACAGTCCTTGCATCGGTCCGCGGACATGATGGTGCCGGGATTCCGCACCTCACGAACGAATGCGCGTGTTCGCCGGCCGTACCAGATGTTGAACCCCATCGCTCACCGCACGCCCGTCCACCTGAGGCAGCCGCGAGCACATCTGCAGTCGCGGGCCGCACTCAGACGTCGAGGCCGACGGTCGCGCTTTCGATAGCATCGACGTTCCAGTGCTCCGATCGGGCGTCGGCAGCGGTGATCGCAAAGCCGAGTGCGAGAGGGTTGGGGTATTCGATCCAAATCAACTATCGTGCAACGAGATTCGAGGCAACAGCGTCTCTCTCGTTGGTGCACGAATTAATTCGGTGGAGTTTGCGGCTAGGGCAGTGCATGATCATGGCACAGGTAGATCGCAGAGACCGTGGAGGTGGACAATGGCAGCAGAATCGAAGTACGCAAGCCGACGAGTCGTCTGCACTCGGTTTGCGGGTATTGCCAATCGTGCTCTCTGAGTAGAGCTTCGGACCGAAGGTGAAGTGGCACCCTTCGAATTCCTCGCCGCGCAGCGCATCGCTGTGTTCGGCGTCCATACTTGTTGTAGGAGAACAGATGTACCACTACGAACAGATCTTGAACGAACACCGACAACGCGTCGAGCGTGGTGTCCGGAACTACGAGCGGCTTCGAGTCTTGGCGGAAAGGGCAGCGAAATCGTCTGCGAGCAAGCAGAACTCACGGGAAGCCGATGTCATCGGCGCCGGAGAACCCGAGGATTGCGATGTCGGGACGTTCGAATCCGACGTCCACGTCGGGACGTCGTCGATGAGGTGAACTCAGCGTTGGACCAGATCGGAATAACGATCGCCTGCCGCGGCGATGAAGTCGCGAACGAACCAGCACGCAGGGACCACCCGGAGTCCCTGCGTGCTGGTGTCGTCCAGTGCGTGCTCGGTAAGTGTTGCTGCGAGACCGCGGCCGCGAAATCGAGGAACAGTGACGGTGTGATGGAACGTTCTGACGCCGTCGGATTCGAGGTACTCCGAGTAGCCGGCCAGCTGCGAATCGACGTAGATCTCGAATCGATTGTTCGCACTGTCATGGGTGATCGTCACCTGCATGTCGGTACCTCCCGGTCGAGTTCACTCTGCTCACCGTAACCGGCACTCGCCCGACGGGGTGTTCGGCGGTTACTCGAGCGTGGGTCGAAGCAGTAGGGTGAGGTAAACCGAGTCGTGCAAGCGCCACCCGTCGCAACACCGCTCTTCATAAGTACGGGGCGCTCTCGAGGCTGAAGGTGGCAATCCGTGGAAGACACATCCGACCGGGGAATCAAGGCATTCATTCGAACCGTGGCGCAGCGCGGTGGACGTGCGGAGCGGCTGACCACGTCCCGTCGTAACCCCGTGCAGGTCTGGTCGATGGACGGAAAATCCTCGTGCATCGTACGAGTGCGATCGAAGGTCACCGGGGATTGGAAGGCTCGCAGGCAAGACGAGTCGCTCGAGAGCGACGACACCGGATCCTCGTATTGGGTGTTCGTCGACCTGGCGAACGAAGCGCCGCGCTTCTACATGGTGTCCTCGGAAGAGATGGCTACCGACATTCGCGGGGAAGTGGATTTGTGGGTTCAGGATTCGCCTCTTCGCACCAGAACCGGACATCACGCTATCGCGGTGGACCGGGTGGCACATGGCAGTGAGCGGTGGGACCTGTTGGGTCTGAGCTCCACGTTGGACACCACGCTCGATGTCGGTCCCGAGCAGACGTGGGTGCGTACGCCCCGGGTCAAAGCAACGCGAAAGTCCAAGGTCGTCGTCGAAGAAGAAGTGATCGACAACCGTGTGCGGGTCGTCGCCGATTGCGAGGGCTATCGGCTGAGCGGTCGCTACGACCCCGAGACCCAGCGGCTGGAGATCACTGCTGGACCGATGGAGGGTCGGCGGTTCGACAACCCGTCCGTCGCCGCGAGTGCCGTGGCCACCCACATCAGCGGAGATGTCGAAGAGCGTGACGGCTGGCAGTTCTGGCAATTGGACACTCCAGATCGCGCTCCGCTGGGGTCGTTTCAGTAAAGAACCGCAGGCCGGACGGGCTTTGTTGTGATTGCTCACCAAATTGTTCCATCGGCCGTAAACGGGCCAAAGGTCGGATTAATCTAGCGCTGGTAGGACGAGCTCCCTGTTTTAGCCACTGGGTCGAATCGATGTTCGAGAGTTCGTTCGTACATCGAAGTTCGGGTATCAGCGAGCTCAACGGTCGACAGTGCGAGGGGTGCTGTCGACCGTGGGGAGAGGTATTCACCATGGAGCATTCCTACCGGTCAGGTTCGGCCCACGCGTCCCGTTTCGTGTTCCTCATCGCGCAGTTCGTCGATCGAAGAATCCCAGCCGAGTTCTTCTCGGCCCAGTTTCGCGAACTGCAGAACACTCAAACCGCATATCTCGACGCAGACGTGTCGTCCGTCATCGGAATGTTGTCGGTGGACGTCGGTGCCTACCTGGGTGACGTCGAGATCCGCGGAGTCGACTACATCGACTCCGAACAACTGTGGATGGCCGCCGGACAGGCGTTTCGTGATCTGATGACTGTGCAGTCCGAGCACATGGAACGTGAGGCGGGCTGACGGTCCACGGCGACGTCACCTGAACCGGTCGCGCTGCCGCAGAAGGTCTTCGAGCCTGAATCGTCGATGTGTCCCACGCATCTCGATGGGTAGATCGCCCGCATCGGCCAACCGTCGGACATAGGTATCGGAGACCCCGAGCACTGCTGCGGCCTGTGAAGTCGTGAGAAGCTCGTCGACAGTTCCGATTGCCACCGCTCGGCCGGTGGCCAGCTGGGTGAGTAGTTCGAGCACAGCAGTGCGCGCCGCGTCGTCGAGTGGCACCGACGAATCACCGATTCTGACATCGACGTCCGTACCGGTTCGCTTGTGCACGATGGCCGCCAGTTGCGTGGCCGAGCGCGACGCGAGAGCGGGCATGACGAATCGGAAGTCCATTCGACCAGGATAGAAGCGGACCGTACGCATAGGCTCGAGGCACCCGACTCACAAGGAGTGTTTCAGTGCCGCAGTTGTTGCATCTCGATTCGTCCGCCGACCCGGTTCGTTCGATCAGCCGTCGGGTCACGTCCCGCTTCTCGGACAGCTGGCATTCGATCGGCACCGACCACTCCGTGATTCATCGAGACCTACACCTGAATCCGTTGCCGCACCTCCCCACCTCTGCACTGCACTGGGCACCACACCTGCGCACAGTCGACGAAAATGTGGAGGCATCCGCCGAGGCGCTGCAGATCGAACTGATCGAAGAACTGATCTCGGCGGACGTTGTGCTCATCGGCGCACCGATGTACAACTGGTCGATCCCGTCGACCTTGAAGGCGTGGATCGATTACGTGCACGTTCCCGGCATCACCGTCCCGTTCGACGCCGACACGGCACCCCTCGTCGGCAAACCTGCCGTGGTGGTGACGAGCCGCGGCAACGACTACACCCCCGGTACGGACGGCGCGTCGGCCGATCACACCACGGCTCAGTTGCGGCAGGTCCTCGGGGTCGCGCTCGGGATGGACGTCCACTTCGTCCCGGTCGATCTGACGCTTGCCGAGCGGGTGCCGGCGCTGGCACCCCGTATTCCGCAGGCGCAAGCCAATCTCGAGTCCGCGTATGTCGCGGTCGAGGAACTCGCTCAGCAGTTCGGCGGGGCTTCGCCCAGGTAGGACCCGGGTAGCCGGGTGAGGTACTAGCGAGGTGACGACACGTTCAGCAGAACATCCATCAGCTGCTTCTCCACCGCAGCGAACTGCGGTGTCGTCACGATCTCCAGTCCGCGTGGGCGGGGCAGGGTCACCTCGACCTGCCGTCGTACGTGGGCAGGCCTGGGGGAGAGGACGACGACACGATCGGAGAGGTACACCGCCTCACGAATGTCGTGCGTGATCATCAGCACCGTCCATCGAAAGTCCGACCAGACCTGCTGCAACCAGGACTGCATGTCGCTGCGGGTCAACGAGTCCAGTGCTCCGAACGGCTCGTCGAGCAACAGCACCGAGCGGCCCTGCACCACCGTACGGAGTAACGCCGCTCGCTGGCGCATGCCGCCGGAGAGCTCGGACGGCCTGGCCGACTCGTATCCGTCGAGGCCGAACACCGGGAACAGTTCCCGCGCCCGCGCCCGCGCTTCCTTCTTGGCGACACCCTGCACTTCGAGTCCGAGAGTCGTGTTGTCGAGAACCGATCGCCAGGGAAACAGAAGGTCCTTCTGCGGCATGTAGGCACACGGCGGCACATTCACCGTCCCGGAATCGGGTCGGTCGAGCTGTGCCAGCATGTTGAAGACCGTGCTCTTGCCGGATCCGCTCGGTCCGATGATCGAGACGAACTCGCCGGGCTTCGCATCGAACGAGACGCCGTCCAGCACACGCTTGTCGCCGAACGATTTGGTCAGTTCGCGAACAACGATGCAGTTGTCGGAGGCGGGCGGGTCAGACATGAAGTCCCGCCGAACCGTGGCGTGCCCACGGAGCAACCAATCGCTCCACCACGAACGTGGACACGAAGAGCACCACACTGATCACGGCTGTCACGGCCACCGCGGCAAGAACCAGATCGGTTCGGAACGAGTTCTTCTGTTGGCTCATGTAGATGCCGAGCCCTGCACTCGCTCCGGCGTATTCGGCGAAGATCGCCCCGACGACCGCGTAGGTGATGCCGATGCGCAATGCGGTGAAGAACCGAGGGATGGCAGACGGTAGGCGTACGTACCGAAACTGTTGCCAGCGTGAGGCTCCCATGCTCACGAGGAGAGATCGCGCATCGCGATCGGCTGCCGCGAAGCCCTCGATGAGACCGATGGCCATCGGGAAGAACGTGGCCAGAGCGATCACCAGAACCTTGGGCAGCAATCCGAAGCCGAACCAGATGATCAGCAACGGTGCGATGGCAATGATCGGCAGCGTCTGCGACACGACGAAGAGTGGTACGAATGCGCGCCGCAGCCACGGTGAGAAATCCACCGCTACCGCCAGTAGCCAGGCCAGGACGAGGGAGACGGCGAAACCGACGAGGGTCACCTGCAGCGTTGCGGCCGCGTTCTCGGCAATCGCGTCACGCTGCGCCCAACCCTGCACGACGACGCGACCGGGCGACGGCAGCACCTGCGGGCGGATGCCGCTGACCTGGACGTAGACCTGCCAGGCAGCTATCAGCGCGGCGACAACGGTGACTGCGGGCCACGCCCAGCGGATGGAGGCGTGAATTCCACTGAACGATAACCTGTCTCGCTCAGCGGTGACCGGCTTACCGATCGCCGAGGTAGTCATTGGTGAAGTACGTCGACCAGTCCGGCTCCGTCGTGAGAGCGGTGCCGGTCTGATCGGCCAGTACACCGCTCTCGTACAGGAATTTCGAGTACGCCGTCCACTTGTCGAGGCTCTGTTTGCCAACCTCGCCGGAGGCATCCTTCATGTACTTCGCCGCGAGCATCTCCTGGCTCTCGAAAACGAGCGACTCGTCGGTGAAGGTTCCGGGGTTGGCGTCGATCAGATCCTGTGCGGCTCTGTCGGGATCGTCGGCGGCGAGTTGGTATCCGCGTTGCAGGGCCTGTACGAACTTTGCGGCCTCGTCCGGATGGGCAGCGAGCCAGGGTTCGTTGCCACTGATGGTGAGAGCGTAGGCGTCGGGAAATCCGTAGTCGGTGTAATCGAAGTACTTCATCGGGGTTCCGCTGTGTTCGGCTTCGATGCCCTCCCACGCGAAGTAGGAGACGGTGAAGTCCGCGGTACCCGAATACACCGCCTCGTACGCGGAGGTTCCCAGGACGACGGTCTCGTATTCGCCTGTGCCACCGTCGTTCTTGATGACCTGCTGGAGTCCGGCCTGCTCCCCGGATTCGCCGAAGCCGGCGTAGACCTTGCCGTCGAGGGCCTTGGGGCTCGGGATGTCGTCGCGATCTGCGCGGACTCCGATGCCGGTCGCCCAATGCTGCAGCGGTGCGAGAACAGAGACGGTCTGTGCGCCGGCCGAGGTGGCGAACACTCCCGAACTCTGGGTGCTGATGCCGAACTCGGCGTTTCCGGCATCGACGAGGGTGTCCGCTGCAGTGTTGTTGTAAGGCAGAACTTCTACGTTCAACCCGGCGTCGGCGAAGTAGCCTTCTTGCAGGGCAACGTAGAGGCCGGTGTGATTGGTGTTCGGGGTCCAGTCGAGGGCGAACCGAATGGTGTCGGAATCGGCCGATTCCGAGCAACCAACCAGCCCGGTGGTGGCCACGACCGCCGCTGCGAGCGTCGCGATTACTCGAGTTATTCTCATGCGTACACCGCACTTTCGGCCAGGGGCCACGTAGTGGGATGTAAAGCGCTGTCCCAGAACATCAATTCGTATCGCGATGCGACGACGAAGGCGTCGATCATCTGCTTGCGCTGATCGAGCGTCGCAGCCGCAGCGGCGTCGTCCACGAAAGTCTTCGCAGCGTCGACGATGGCATGAAATTCGGGTGCGTCGTAGGCAGCCACCCATTGTGCATAAGGGTGTTCGGGATCGTGATCGAGAACCGTCTTCGCTGCCGCGGCGAGTGAGCGGGCGACCTCGGCGTAGATCCAGAAGCACGGCAGCACCGCCGCGGCGGCCACGGCATACGGCTCGGTTGCTGCAGTGGCGATCAGGTAGGACGTGTAGCCCAGGCACTCCGGTGAAGCCTCCGGAGTCGAGGTCGACGTGGGGAGAGAACCCCCGTTCAGCATGGCCTCGTGCGATGACGCCTCGTCCATGGCGCTCGCGGCGGCGCTCGCCCAGAACGCCCCGGCGAGCGGGTTCGGTGCGTGTGCCGCCAACAGGGACAACGACCTCACGTACCCGCTCAGATAGAGCGAGTCCTGCTCGAGGTACCGACGGAACGCATCCAGCGGAAGTGTCCCGGCTCCGAGCAGCCGGAGGAATTCCAGGTCGTCGATCGCGTGCCGGATGTGCGCGGAGGCATCCCACAGGAGATCGGTGAAGCGGACCGGGTCCGCAGATACAACAGGCGTCATCGCCTTCGACATCCCTTCGTCAGCATTACCTGAATCAGGTTCGGCGGGTTTGATCTCAGCATCCGCATCGGCGGACACACCCCGTGTCAGAACGAAAGCGACAGTAACACCGGTCACCTGGTGTCGATGCCGCCGCCCCTGTATCTGCGGCCCGGGCTCACCCCAGCATGTCTTCGAGTTCCATACCCTTGGTCTCGGTGATCTTGGCCTTGACGAACAAGAACGACAATGCCGCGAAGAGTGCGAAGCCGGCGTAGATGGCCCACAGGCCGACGGACGACGTGAGCGGCGGGAAGGCAAGCGTCACAGCGAAGTTGGCAATCCAGTTGGCTGCCGTGCCGATGCCGAGGGCCATGGCTCGCATGCGGTTGGGGAACATTTCGCCGAGCATGACCCACATGATCGGACCCCAGGTCGACGCGAAGAAGATGACGAACAGGTTGGCACCGATCAACGCAATGGCACCCCACGGAGCGGGGAGCGTGACGTCGTCGCCGCTACCGATCGACTGCGAGAAAGCTACCGATGCCATGACCAGTCCGACGAACATGCCGAGCGAACCCGCCAACAACAGCTTGCGCCGACCGATGCGGTCGACGAACAGGATCGCCACGAACGTCATGACCACGTTGATCACCGCGGTGATGACCGACGTGGTGAACGACTGGTCTTCGGTGAAGCCGACCGAGCGCCACAGCGTCGTCGAGTAGTAGAAGATCGCGTTGATGCCCACGAGCTGCTGCAGCACGGCCATCGTGATGCCCACCCACACGATCGGTTGCAGACCGAACTTCGGCCCGCGGATGTCGGCGAACGACGAACGTGATTCCTTGCGCAGCGTCAGCCTGATTTCGTGAACGCGCTCGTCGGGATGCAGTTCGCCGGTGATCTCGGCGAGCACTCGCGCTGCTTCTTCGTCGAGATGCTGACCCACCAGGTACCGCGGGGATTCTGGAATCAGCGTTGCCAGCAGTCCGTACACCAGTGCCGGCACGACGCCCACGAGGAACATCCAGCGCCATGCTTCGACGCCGAACCACAGGTCGTTCGACGCCCCGTCTGCAGCACCTGCGAGAAGTGCGTCGGACAGAAGGGCGGCGAAGATACCGATGGTGATGGCCAGCTGCTGAAGCGAGGCCAGGGAGCCGCGCCATTTGGCCGGTGCAATTTCGGCGATGTAGGCCGGTGCGATCACCGACGCGATGCCGATGCCGAGGCCGCCGAGCACTCGCCACAGCATGAGGTCGGGGACGCTGAACGCAAAGCCGGAGCCCACCGAGGAGATGATGAACAGCGCCGAGCCCAGCAGCATCACTCTCTTGCGTCCCCAGCGATCCGCGAGGCTACCGGCGAACCATGCGCCCACAGCGCAGCCGATCAGGGCGATCGCCACCACGAAGCCGGTGGTGAACGAGCCGAGGGAAAAGTGATCTTCGATCGAGTCGACGGCTCCGTTGATGACCGAGCTGTCGAAGCCGAACAGGAAGCCACCCACAGCTGCGGCGACGCTGACGCCGATGACCTTCGCTGTGTGGTGGTCCGAGGTCTGATTCATGAGTGACGCACCTTCTGGCCGCGCGCGGGGCGTCGGCCGCTGGGGAGACCGTACGGCAGAGATTGTCGTACCGTACTCGGACATTACGCCTGGTCCTTTGCCGCGCAAACGACGCCGTCAGCGAAGGTCGAAATCCTCGGCCGAGACGGTGAAGCCATGGCCGACCTGGTCGGTGCAGGTGACGCCGGCTTGCTCGTCGACGCTGCATTGCAGGCCGTTGGTGGATCCGCTGCCGGGGACGGTGAGCACCTCGCCGTACGGCAGTGCCGCCGCGGGGCCGTCGAAACGATGGAACTTGGGATCGCCGAGGCTCTCGAACTTCGCCGGTGACCCAGCGATCAACTGCACGGCATTGGGTTCGACGACGGACTCCGAGGCTCCGCTTCCAGGAACCTTCGGTGCCGAATCGGGGAGCGAACCGTGGCAACCGGCGATCGAGGTGTTCAGCACGGCGATACCGCACTCGAATTTTCCACTGGGGCTCGAAAAGTAGTACCAGCCAGGTGCTTTGCCCGCGTAGTCCTTCGAATCGACCTGAGCCGCTGCCGAAGTCGTCGGCGTTGCCGTGGTGGCGGGTGGCGGCGTGGTGGACGCCGGCGGCGTCGTGGACGCAGGTGAGGGTGAGAGCGTACTGCGGGGCGTGGTCGGAAGCGCGGTGATGGGGGTGGGGCGGTCGGTGATGACGGTGGCCTTCGCCCCGTCGCCGCCACTGGAACCGCAGGCGGCCAGTAGCCCGACTGCCACGACTGCCGCTGCGGCACATGCGATTCTTCTCATCGTCGATTCCTTCGCTCGGGGGCGTCGACGCCGAAAGAAGCGTCGCCGAGCCCAGGGGTGATGTTGGTACGTTGGGCAGCGAACGAACAGGAGGCTCGATGGGCAACGCGTCCGACTCCACCGTGTGTGTGAGCACGCCGTACGGCGAAGTTCTCGGCTATCCGGTCGCCGTCGACGCATCGCCGATCGTGGCATGGAGGGGAATTCCCTACGCGGCACCGCCGGTGGGGAAGCTCAGATTCCGATCGCCGCGACCGTTGCAACCGTGGAACGGCGTGCTCGACGGTCTGCACTTCAGTGCGATGGCACCGCAGGGCCGCGACAGCCCGGTCCCGATCGATCCGTCGTTGTCCATCTCCGAGGATTGCCTGTCGCTCAACGTGTGGGCACCACGGCCCGACGGCGAACTGCGTCCGGTGCTGGTGTGGATCCACGGCGGCGCGTATTCGCTCGGTTCGTCTGCGCAACAGGTGTACGACGGGCGACATCTGAGCGAGAACGGCGACGTGGTCGTGGTCTCGATCAACTTCCGCCTCGGTGCCTTCGGGTTCCTCGACTTGTCGTCGTTCTCCACCGACGAGCACACGTTCGAGACCAATCTCGGACTGCGAGACCAGATCGCAGCCCTCGAATGGGTGCGCGAGTGCATCGCCGCGTTCGGTGGCGATCCCGATCGAGTCACCCTGTTCGGCGAATCCTCCGGGGGCGCATCGGTCACCACGTTGATGACGTCTCCGCAGGCCGAGGGCCTGTTTCAGCAAGCGATCGTGCAGAGTGCTCCTGCGACATCGGTGTACGGCCCCGATCGAGGTGCCGCGGTGGCGTCGAGATTTCTCGAATTGGTGGGTGTCGACCGGGACGACATCGGCGAATTGTTCGACATGCACTTCAGCAGGTTGGTCACCGCGGGGGACACGCTCTGCTACGAAGTTCCCACGAGAGTTCCTGGAACGCTGGGTCTTTCGCCGGTCGTGGACGGTGACATCGTTCCGCGTTACCCGGTGGCGGCATTCCAGAAAGGGCTCTCGCACAAGATTCCACTGATCATCGGCACCAACCACGACGAGCCGTCGATCTTCCGATTCATGAAGTCCCCGTTGATGCCCATCACCTCCGACACCGTCTCGGAGATGTTCCGGGCCATTGCCCACGATCATGCCGATCTTCCCGCTCACCGCGTCGCCGAGATCATGGCGGCGTACCCGGACCGGAACAAACCGGCCGGCGCACAAGCCATGTCGCGTGACGCGGGTTTCGTCATGCCGAGCATGTGGATCGCCGACGCGCACAGCAGGCACTCGCCGACCTGGATGTACCGATTCGATCACGCGACACCGATGCTCAAAGCGGCTCGTGTGGGCGCCGGACACGCAACCGAACTGCCGTACGTCTTCGGCAATTTCGGGACGTTGAACCGAGACCCGACGTTCTGGCTCGGTGGACGTAAACCGGCGATGGCGGTGGCGGCGCGGATCCAGAGGCGGTGGCTCGCTTTCGCGCGGTACGGCGTGCCCGCTGCGCTGGACGCGTCCAAGCACTGGGCTCCGTACACCGAGAAGACGCGCTGGACGCTGGTGATCGACACATCCGACACCCTCGTCGAGGATCCCGACGGCGACATGCGCGCTGCCTGGGGCGACCGGGTTCTCGGATTCAGCTGACACGTCGCCATACGTCCTGTCGCATGGACGTTGCTGACATGAATCGAACGTAACAGCAAGAACACCAGCCGCAGGAGTCCCAGCGGTAACAATTGGATGTCAGGCAGGAGTGGAGCCTGCGGAATGACCCGGTTGGGTATGCCTGTCGGTAGGTGCAGTTATGTTCGGTGAGTGTTGATGTCCAGGATCGTCGAAGCCTCCCGTGCCGTGGCCGCGACACGCTCGCGCAAGGTCAAGATCGAGCAGCTGAGCGCGGTGCTCGCCGAGGCGGAAGCCGGCGACATCGAATCCGCGGTGTCGTGGCTGTCGGGGGAGTTGCGGCAGGGTCGAATAGGAGTCGGTTGGCGCACGCTGGCCGATCTCGACGTCACCTCCGCCGAGGTCTCGACGTTGACGGTCACCGAGGTCGACGATGCGATCTCCGCGGTCGCGTCGACGTCGGGTGCCGGGTCGGCTGCGCGGCGAGTAGCGCTGTTGACGGACCTCTTCTCGCGCTGCACCGCGGAGGAGCGGCAGTTTCTCATCAGGCTCGTCACCGGCGAACTGCGTCAGGGGGCGCTCGAGGGAATCATGGTCGACGCGGTCGCTGCCGCCACGAATCTTCCGCAGGCGCCGGTGCGTCGCGCGTTCATGCTCTCGGGCCGCCTGTCGGCCACTGCTGTTGCCGCGATCACCGGCGGCGTAGAGGCCCTGGACGCGTTCCGGCTCGAGGTGGGACGCCCGGTCCGCCCGATGTTGGCCTCGCCCGCAGAATCTCTGCGCGCGGCGTGGGAGCAACTGGACGGCGACGTCACCGTCGAATACAAGCTCGACGGCGCGCGAATTCAGGTGCACCGCTCCGGAACCGACGTGAGCATCTACACGCGGACCTTGCGAGACATCACTGCGAGCGTGCCCGAGTTGGTGGAACTCGTACTCGCACTGCCGTGCGACTCGGTGGTCCTCGACGGGGAGACCCTTGCTCTCGACGACAGTGGGCGGCCGCGACCGTTCCAGGAAACGATGAGCCGGTTCGGCGCGGAGAGCGCGCACGAACTTCTGCTGCAGCCCTACTTCTTCGATTGTCTGCACCTGGACGGCGACGATTTGCTCGATGTGCCCCTCGAAGAGCGGCTGGCTGCACTCGAACGAGTGGCACCGGGGCACCGAATTCCCAGTGCCGTTCGGCCCGATACGGACGGAGCAGCCGCCCATTTCGATGCTGCACTCGACGCCGGGCACGAGGGGGTCATGCTGAAGGCTCTCGGAGCGCCGTATGCCGCAGGCCGCCGCGGAAAGAGCTGGCAGAAGGTCAAACCCGAACACACCCTCGACCTCGTCGTCCTCGGAGCCGAGTGGGGATACGGACGTCGTACCGGTTACCTGTCCAATCTGCACCTCGGAGCTCGCGATCCCGATGGCGGTGACCCGATCATGGTCGGCAAGACGTTCAAAGGCCTGACCGACGTTCTGTTGCAATGGCAGACCGAGGAATTTCCCAAACACGAGAGAGAGCGCGACGAGCACGCCGTGTATCTGCGCCCCGAACTGATCGTCGAGATCGAACTCGACGGCGTGCAGGTCAGCCCACGTTACCCGGGCGGCGTGGCGCTGCGATTCGCGCGAGTCCTGCGGTACCGACCCGACAAGAACCTCGCGACTGCCGACACCATCGACTCCGTGCGTGCACTGTTGCCGAAGTCCAACTGATCAGCATCCCACCTGTGCACACCGCGGACGATTAATACATACGAAACCGGACGAACGATCCCGTAACACGGCGCAAAATATTCTCGAGGGTGCAAGCCAGCGAGAGATGGAGTGCCAATGATGTCCACAGTTCGAGCTGCACTGGTCCAAAGCAAGTGGACCGGTGACAAAGAATCGATGATCGCGGCGCACGAGGGGTTTGCTCGGTCCGCCGCCGAGCAGGGCGCGAAAGTCGTTTGTTTCCAGGAACTTTTCTACGGTCCGTACTTCTGCCAATTGCAGGACGCAAAATTCTACGAATACGCCGAATCGGTACCCGGGCCCACCGTCGATCGTTTCGCCGCATTGGCGAAAGAGCTGGGCATCGTGATGATTCTGCCGGTGTACGAGCAGGAGCAGCCGGGCCTTCTCTACAACACCGCCGCCGTGGTCGACGCCGACGGCACCTATCTCGGCAAGTATCGAAAGCACCATATTCCCCATGTCAACGGGTTCTGGGAGAAGTTCTACTTTCGACCCGGCAACCTGGGATGGCCGGTGTTCGACACCGCGGTCGGTCGAATCGGGGTGTACATCTGCTACGACCGGCACTTTCCCGAAGGTTGGCGTGCGTTGGGCCTTGCCGGCGCGGAGATCGTCTTCAATCCCTCGGCTACCTCGCGCGGCCTGTCGAACTACCTGTGGAAGCTCGAGCAACCCGCATCTGCCGTCGCGAACGAGTACTACGTGGGCGCGATCAACCGGGTCGGAATCGAATCCGAATACGGAGACGACGATTTCTACGGGACCAGCTACTTCGTGGACCCCGAGGGCAAATTCGTCGGCGAGGTGGCGTCGGATTCCGAGCCCGAGATCGTCGTTCGAGATCTGGACATGGACTTGATCAAGGTGGTCCGTGACCGATGGGCCTTCTATCGTGACCGCAGACCCGACGCCTACGGCCCGCTGGTGCAACCCTGATGGCCACCATCTTCGTGCACGGTGGAACCGTGGTATCCACCACCGGCGCACAGGAATTGGATGTGCTCATCGACGGTGAAACCATCGTCGCAGTATTGGCACCGGGCTCGGTGTCACTGGCCGCAGACTTGAAGACCTCGGCAGACGTCGTCATCGACGCCACCGGGAAGTACGTGATTCCGGGCGGCGTCGACGGACACACCCACATGGAGATGCCGTTCGGTGGCACGTTCGCCTCCGACACCTTCGAGACCGGAACGCGCGCGGCAGCCTGGGGCGGTACGACGACCATCGTGGACTTCGCGATTCAGACTCCTGGCCAGCGAGTACAGGACACATTGGCACAGTGGCACGAGAAAGCGGCAGGGAAGTGCGCCGTCGACTACGGGTTTCACCAGATCATCGGCGACGTCACCGACGATTCCCTGAAAGCCATGAGCGAGTTGGTCTCCGAGGGTGTCACCAGCTTCAAACTCTTCATGGCCTACCCGGGCGTCTTCTACTCCGACGACGGCAAGATTCTGCGCGCCATGCAGTCGGCGGCCGAAACAGGTGCGTTGCTGATGATGCACGCGGAGAACGGCATTGCCATCGACGTTCTCGTGGCGCAGTCGATCGCACGCGGAGACACGGCCCCGTACTTCCACGGGACGTCGCGTCCGTGGCAGCTCGAGGAGGAGGCGACGCACCGAGCCATCATGCTGGCCGACGTCACCGGCGCGCCGCTGTATGTGGTGCACGTATCCGCCAAGCAGGCGCTCGAGCAGATTGCGCAGGCTCGGGGCAACGGGCAGAACGTGTTTGCCGAAACGTGTCCGCAGTATCTCTATCTGTCGCTCGAAGAACAGCTCGGTGCGCCGGGTTTCGAGGGGGCCAAATGGGTGTGCTCGACGCCTCTGCGGTCGCGGGCCGAGGGGCATCAGGACGAACTGTGGCGTTACCTGCGCACCGGTGACGTCGCAACCGTCAGTACCGATCATTGCCCTTTCTGTATGAAGGACCAGAAGGAGATGGGTATCGGCGATTTCTCCAAGATTCCCAACGGAATCGGGTCGGTGGAGCATCGGATCGATTTGATGTTCCAAGGGGTGAAGAGCGGGAAGATCACCCTCGAGAAGTGGGTGGACGTCTGTTGCACCACCCCGGCCCGGATGTTCGGCATGTACCCGAAGAAGGGCGTGATCAGCCCCGGAGCCGATGCCGACATCGTGATCTACGATCCGAACGGGCACACCAGCATCGGAGTGGACAAGACCCATCACATGAACATGGATTACTCCGCGTACGAGGGTTTCGAGATCGACGGGCACGTCGACACCGTGATGTCGCGCGGACGAGTCATCGTCGACGGCGGATCCTACTCCGGCACTGCAGGACACGGCAGCTTCGTCCGACGCGACCTGTCGCAGAATCTGATCTGAGCCATGGACATCGGGGTAGTGCTGCAGTGCAATCCGCCGGCGTCCCGTGTGATCGATCTGGCCAGACAGGCCGAGACACATGGCTTCTCGCACGTATGGACGTTCGATTCGCATCTGCTGTGGCAGGAGCCGTACGTCATCTACAGCCAGATTCTGGCCGCGACCAGGCGCGTGACGGTGGGTCCGATGGTCACCAATCCGGCTACCCGCGATTGGACGGTGACGGCATCGACATTCGCAACGCTCAACGACATGTTCGGCAATCGCACCGTCTGCGGCATCGGGCGTGGCGATTCCGCGGTCCGCGCTCTCGGTGGTAAGCCGACAACGCTTGCCGCGCTTCGTGAGTCGATCGAGGTGATCGGCAGTCTCGCGAACGGGCGTAGCGCCCGAGTCGGTGACACGACAGTGCAGTTCCCGTGGGCAGAGCACTCGAAGCTCGAGGTGTGGGTCGCGGCGTACGGACCCAAAGCCCTCGAGCTCACCGGGCAGGTAGCGGACGGCTTCATCCTGCAGTTGGCCGATCCGGATATTGCTGTCTGGACGATCGGCCGAGTGCGTGCTGCGGCCGAGGAGGCGGGTCGCGATCCGGATTCGATCTCGATCTGTGTGGCCGCTCCCGCCTATGTCACCGACGGTACCGAGGCCGGCCTCGAACACGCACGGGACCAATGCCGTTGGTTCGGCGGGATGGTCGGCAACCACGTCGCCGATATCGTCGCGCGCTACGGCGGTGATGGCGGCGGGGTGCCGCAGGCACTCACCGACTACATCGCAACACGTACCGGGTACGACTACAACGAGCACGGCCGAGCAGGGAACTCGCACGCAGAATTCGTTCCGAACGAGGTGATCGACAGGTTCTGCATACTCGGCACACCGGCCGATCACATCGCCAAACTGAAAGAGCTGGAGGCACTGGGCGTCGACCAGTTCTCTGTCTACCTCCAGCACGACGCCAAGGCCGCGACGCTGGAAGCGTACGGAGAGAGCATCATTCCGCAGATCCGCACGTCCGTCACGGCTACGTCGTGACCGGTGTTCTCGATCAGGCGGCGGTGGTAGCTCCTACTCCCGCCCGCTCGTCGCGAGGACTTCGTCGTCCGCTCATGGCGGTGGCTGCGGTCGTGTTGTTGCTGGTGTTGTGGGAGCTGGTGAAAGTGCTCGTCCCCGAAAACGGCGTGAGTGTCGGGAGTGTGCGGGTGTTGCCGCGCACCGACGACGGCGCTCTGCCGCATGTGTGGTCGGTATTGGCTGCGTTGACCGAGCCGGAGGTGAACGTTACCGGGGCACGCAGTGTCGGCGCGGCGATCGTCTCCAGTGGATTGTTCACGTTCGGGCTTGCGGTGCTCGGATTCGTTTTGGGCGCGTCGGTCGGACTCGTGCTGGCTGTCGCCATGCAACGATTCGTGTGGGTGGAGCGGTCGGTGTTGCCCTACGTGATCGTCTCGCAGACGGTGCCGCTCATTGCACTGGCACCGCTCGTCGCCGGCTGGGGAGGAAAGATCGCCATCGCCGGGTACTCCTGGCAGCCGTGGATGAGCATCACCGTCATCGCGTCGTACCTCGCGTTCTTCCCGGTGGCAGTGGGTATGCTGCGCGGCCTACGTGCACCCGACCCGGCATCGCTGGATCTGATGCACAGCTACGCGGCCGGATGGTGGACCACACTTGTGCGGCTACGGCTCCCGGCCTCGGTGCCGCACCTGATCCCGTCGCTGCGGCTGGCTGCCGCAGCCGCTGTGATCGGTGCTGTCGTTGCCGAGATCTCGACCGGAACCACCGGCGGTATCGGCAGGCAGATCATCGTGTTCTCGCAACAGGCGACAGGCGACGCGTCTCGTCTGTACGCAGCCGTTCTCGGTGCCGCGGTACTCGGGCTCGTGGTGACCGGATTGGTGGCCCTGCTCGATATCGCTCTCGGCCGATATGCAGGCCGTACTCCTGCTCGAAGGGCGGATTCATGACCGTGCAAGCCGTTCAGGTCGAGAGCGTCGGCAAGACGTTCGATGGGGGAGTGACCGCGCTGGACGATGTGTCGCTGTCGATCGCTCCCGGCGAATTCGTATCTCTGATCGGCCCTTCCGGCTGCGGCAAGTCGACGCTGCTTCGCATCATCGCAGATCTCGAGCAACCCACCTCCGGTGCGGTGTCGGTGTTCGGTCTGACGGCGCGGCAAGCTCGCGTCGAACAGAAGTACGGCATCGCATTTCAACAGGCAGGGCTACTCGATTGGCGAACGGTGCAGTCGAACGTTGCGTTGCCGCTCGAGCTGCACAAGGTGGCGAAGCGAGAACGCGCGGAACGGGTACGCGAATTGCTCGAACTCGTGGGACTCACTGATTTTGCCGAGCGCTATCCCAGCCAGTTGTCCGGTGGTATGCAGCAACGAGTAGCGATCGCACGTGCTCTGGCCCGAACGCCGGGACTGTTGCTGATGGACGAACCGTTCGGCGCACTCGACGAGATGACCCGCGAAAAGATGCAGAACGACCTGTTGCGCATAGCCGAGGAGTCGAGCGCAGCAGTGGTCTTCGTGACCCACTCCATTCCCGAAGCGGTGTATCTGTCCGACCGAGTTGTCGTGATGTCGCCCCGGCCCGGGAGGATCGTGGACACGCTCACGATCGGCACGTTCGACTCCGTCGGGGACCCACGCGAATCCACGGAATTCTTCTCCGCCATCACCTCGGTTCGGGATGCACTGCACGGGCGCGTCGTTCGCGGTGCGGATCTCCGATGAGAGTCTGGCTGCCGCCGGTGGCGTTCGGCGTGGTCCTGCTCGGATTGTGGCAGCTGCTGACCGTCGTCGCCGGGGTACCGTCGTTCCTCCTTCCCTCACCGAGTGCGATTGCCGAACAGTTCGCTCGTAACGTCGGCAACATCGGATCGGCAAGTGTGGCAACCGGAACCAATGCATTGGTGGGGTTGATCGCGGGATCTGTCCTCGGTCTTCTCGCCGCGATGGTGGCCGTTCGCCTCAGGATCGTCGACGAGCTTCTCACCCCGCTGGCCGCGGGTGCCGCTGCGGTTCCCATCGTGGCCCTCGCTCCGGTGTTCAACTCGATGTTCTCCTCGACCACCGACCTACCGCGCCGCCTCGTCGTGACCATTGTCGTGTTCTTCCCGGTCTTCGTCAGTGCGGCAAAAGGACTCCGACAGGTGTCGCCGGTGCATCACGACCTGATGACCTCGTATGCGGTCGGCGGCTGGCAGTTCACGCGCATCGTTCGTCTTCCGTCCGCGGTGCCACACATCTTCACCGGGTTGCGGGTTGCGGCTCCGAATGCTGTCATTGCAGCCATCATCTGCGAGTACTTCGGTGGATTGCAGAACGGTTTGGGGTCGCGGATCACCTCCGCCGCGGCGAACACCGCCTACCCCCGGGCATGGGCCTACGTCGTGGGTGCCATCGCAGTCGGGTTGCTCTTCTTTCTGGTCGTTCTCTTGCTCGAGAAGCTCGTGTCCCGCCGTCGTACCTAGGAGAAGTCGAACGTGAAGATCACTCGAACCCCCCGACGCCTGCTGGCCGTCGTCATGGCACTGGCGGTAGTCGCCTCGGCCTGCAGCACCACCACGACCGAAACCGAGACCGGTGGCGACGGGAACACCCCGATCAAGTTGCAATTGCAGTGGTTCAAACAGGGCCAGTTCGCGGGCTATCTGGCGGCCGTCGACCAAGGCTTCTACACCGAGCAGGGACTGGACGTCGAAATATTGGACGGCGGAACGGATATCGTTCCGCAGACCGTGCTGGCGCAGGGACAGGCCGATTATGCCGTCGCGTGGGTGCCGAAAGCGCTCGCCTCCCGCGAGGCCGGGGCGGGCATCACCGACGTCGCTCAGATCTACCAGAAATCCGGAACATTGCAGGTCTCGTTCAAGGATCAGAACATTGCCTCACCCGCCGACCTTCGCGGCAAGACCGTCGGAAACTGGGGCTACGGCAACGAATTCGAGTTGTTCGCCGGCATGACTCGAGCAGGAGTGAGCCCATCCGACGTGACGTTGGTGCAGCAGCAGTTCGACATGAACGGGCTGCTGTCCGGCGATATCGCTGCCGCACAGGCCATGTCGTACAACGAGTACGCGCAGCTGCTCGAGACGGTGAACCCCGCGACCGGCGCCTTGTACACCGCGGACGACTTCAGCTCGCTGAACTGGAACGACGACGGTGTCGCCATGTTGCAGGACGCGATCTGGGCCAATACGGACAAGCTCTCCGACGAGGCGTACCAGGATCAGACCGTCAAATTCCTGGCGGCATCGCTGAAGGGCTGGATCTTCTGCCGAGACAACGTCGAGAAGTGCCGCGACATCACTGTCGCTGCCGGCTCCACACTCGGCGCGAGCCATCAGCTCTGGCAGGTCAACGAAGTCAACAAATTGATCTGGCCGTCGAGTGAGGGCATCGGGATGATCGACGAGGCCGCCTGGCAGCAAACCGTGGACATCGCGAAGACCACGAAGAACGCCGAGGGCTCGACCGTGCTCACCGCTGATCCCGATGCCGAGGCCTACACCAACGAGTATGTCGGCAAGGCATTGGATTTGTTGAAGGCCGACGGAGTGGACGTCACCGGAGAGTCGTACGCTCCGATGGAGGTCATACTGGAGGAAGGCGGCAAGTAGATGGATCACGTGTTCTACTCCTGGTCGGCGCAGGCCGAACTGAACCCGATCACCGTCGAGGGTGCCGAGGGGTCGTGGTTCTGGGACGACATGGGCAACCGATACCTGGACTTCTCGTCACAGCTGGTAAACGTCAATCTCGGGCATCAACACCCCGACGTGGTGGCCGCCATCGTCGAGCAGGCCCAGGTGCTGACCACGATTTCCCCGACGGTCGCCAACGACAAGCGCAGTGAACTCGCCGCGTTGATCGCCGAGCGGGCCCCGGGTGATCTGAACCGAGTGTTCTTCACGACGGGTGGTGCCGAAGCCGTCGAGCATGCGGTGCGGCTGGCGCGTCAGCACACCGGACGCACGAAGATGCTGGCCGCGTACCGCTCGTACCACGGCGGAACCGGAGTTGCGATCGGTCTCACCGGCGAACCGAGGCGATGGGGCACCGAGCCGACCAACGTCGACGTCGTACGCTTCTTCGGGCCGTACTCCTACCGGTCACCCTGGGGCACAACGACTCCCGAGGACGAGACGGCCGCAGCACTGGCACATCTCGAACAGGTCATCGTGCTCGAAGGTGCGCAGAACATCGCCGGACTCATTCTCGAATCGGTCATCGGCACCAACGGTGTGCTGATCCCGCCGCCCGGATATCTGGCCGGCGTTCGGGCGCTGTGCGACAAGTACGGGATCGTATACATCGCCGACGAAGTGATGGTCGGGTTCGGGCGAATCGGCGAATGGTTCGCATGCCAGGCCTGGGATGTGACACCGGATCTGATCACGTTCGCCAAGGGCGTCAACTCCGGATACGTACCCCTCGGCGGGGTGGTGATCTCGGAGAAGATCGCCTCGCAGTTCGACCACAAAGCCTATCCGGGCGGGTTGACCTACTCCGGCCACGTCCTCGGGTGCGCCGCAGGGGTCGCGTCCATCGGAGTGTTCGAGCGCGACAAGATCCTTCCGCACGTGCGTCACGTCGGCGAGGACGTACTCGGAGCGGGCCTGTCCAAGCTGGCCGAATCGCATCCCAGCGTGGGCGAGGTGCGCGGCAAGGGATTCTTCTGGGCCGTCGAACTGGTCAAGGACGGCACGACCCGAGAGCCGCTGGTGCCTTTTGCCGCGTCGGGCAAGGATGCGGCGGCGATGGGCACCGTGACCGCCGCGGCGAAGTCACGCGGACTGTGGCCCTTCGTTGCCGGAAATCGACTCCAGATCGCACCGCCGCTGACGACGTCCGAGGACGAGATTCGTCAGGGACTGGAAATCCTCGACGAGGTGCTGACGGTGGCGGACGGGTTCACCGTCGACGGATGATCACAACACAGCACCGGGGTTGAGGATGCCCGCCGGATCGAGAGCGGTCTTGATCCGTCGGGTCAGTTCCATGACGTCTTCTCCGACCTGATCGGGCAGCCAGGCCTTCTTGAGGCGACCGACACCGTGTTCTCCGGTGATGGTGCCGCCCAACGAAATTGCGAGATCCATGATTGCTCCGAAGGCGACGTTGGCTCGGCGGGTCATGTCGGCGTCCTCGGGGTCGAACACGATCAGCGGGTGGGTGTTGCCGTCGCCGGCATGAGCGATGACGGCCACCAGCACGTCGTACTTCACGGACAGCTCGGCAATTCCATCGACCAGTGCGGGGAGCGCGGGCAGTGGTACTCCGACGTCCTCGAGCAGCAGGCTGCCGAGTCGTTCGACCGCGGGAATCGCGAATCGTCGTGCGGCAGCGAAGGCCTCGCCCTCGTCGGGGTCGTCGGTGGTGAAGACATCCGAGGCACCGGCCTCGGTGCACGCGGCCGCCATGATCTCGATCTCGCGCCCGCGGTCGGCACCGGGGGAGTCGGACCGAGCAATGAGCATCGCTGCTGCCTCGCGGTCGAGTCCCATGTTCATGGCATCTTCGACGGCACCGATGGACGCGCGGTCCATGAACTCGAGCATCGACGGCCGCAAGGTTCGGGTGATGGCCAGAATCGCAGTCGTCGCATCGTGCACGGAGGCGAACGAGGCGACCACGGTGCTGGCCGGAGGTTGCGCAGGGATCAATCGAAGAGTGATCTCGGTGATGATGCCCAGCGTGCCCTCGGATCCGACGAAGAGCTTCGCAAGAGACAGTCCAGCAACATCTTTCAGACGTGGACCGCCGAGTCGGACGGCAGTCCCGTCGGCGAGGACGACCTCGAGCCCGAGGACGTAGTCGGTGGTGACGCCGTACTTCACGCAGCACAGCCCGCCGGCGTTGGTGGCCGCATTGCCGCCGATGGAACACATCTCGAACGACGAGGGATCCGGCGGGTACCACAGGCCGTGCTCGGCCACCGCCTTCTTGACCTCGACGTTGAGCAGTCCGGGTTGTACGACGGCGATACGGGTCACCGGATCGACGGTGATCTCGCGCATCAGTTCCGTGGTGAGCACGATTCCACCGTCGACGGCAGTGGCACCGCCGGACAATCCCGACCCGGCGCCGCGGGGAACGACCGCCACGTTGTGTTCGGTGGCCCAGCGCATGACGGCACGAACGTCCTCGGTGGACTGTGCGCGAACCACGGCCAGCGGGGTGCCGGCGTCGGGATCCTTGGCCCAATCGCGTCGGTATCCCTCGGTGATATCCGGGTCGGTGACCATGGCACCGGCAGGAAGTAGGGATTCGAGTTCGGTCAGGCGGGCATCTGCATCCGTCGTCACCGACATCCGGTTCTCCTCACGTCGAAATGTGACCGTCGCCACTCGAGTCTGCCACGACCGAGAGTGGGGCGCGGACGAGGGACGCCGTCGCGGCTAGCGAGTCACATCAGTAACACCAGCCTCAGGCGTTACCAGATCGATGCGTCGTCGACACGCAATCTTGTAGTTCGCCACGCTAGCGTCCACCTCAGCGAATCTCGCGCCCCATGTGACGCGAGTCGACAAGGAGGCTGCACCATGATCGATCCCGGAAGTGACTCCTGGAACTACGTGGCGGCGATGTTCTCGTACGAATTCCTCGGTGGTGGAGTCGAATACGACACCATCGAGCGGATCCATCGAGGTGACATCGACGAGTGGGTGCAGGCCTTGGCGCACTCCGGGATGTTCGAGAAAGCCACCGTGTCACACATCGCGGACTCGTGGCGAGCGGCACCGCGCCAATTGTTCGACATGCTCGTCCTCGACGCGGACGAGATGACCGCACGACGATGTGCACTGGCGTGGTCGTCGCTCGACAGGCTGGCTCCGCTCGCCCGCCTGGGTTGATCGGCGTTCAGCCACCCAAAATTCGGATCCCCGAATCATCGACGACGATGGCCTGTTCGTCGGTCAAGCCGTGACAGCGAACGCCGTCACGGCGTAGGCGTTGCAGGGTAGCCCATCCCGAATCGTTCTCGTCCAGAACGGAATTCAGGTGGGGCACGATCGAGAAGTCCACCAGATTCAGTCCGTCCCACACCGTCTCGATACCGGTAGTGGGTCGGACCTCGGCGGGATCGTCTGCATCCTCGACTCCGACCAACGACGGAGCCGCCACACACGCACCCGCGCTGTAACCGCCGTAGGCGATGGAGTTTCCTCGCAGACGCTCGCTCAGAATTTCGTCGGCACCGGAACGGGCGAGCTGGGCGCGCAGGACGAACGTGTTGCCGCCGCGAACCCACACCGCACCGAATCCGTCGAGGACACGCGCTAGCGCTGCCGGCTTACCCACGAAGTCGCGTAGGTCCACCTCCGCCGGTCGATACCCGAGAGCGCGCAACGGACCGAACTCGCTGCGGAGCGAGGAATCGCGCGCCGCGGCGGGCCACGCGTCCGACGCGTTCGCGATGACGGCGAGATCGGAGGGCGGCCCGGTGAGTTGGACGAAGGCGTCGGAGTGACCGCCGAATCGGTACGACGACAGGAAGAGTTTCACGTCGTCGGTTCTTCTCTCAGCCGAGTCAGCCCGACACGAACGGCGTCCGCGACACGATCGGGCTCACGTAGGCGACGAGCCACAAAACCGGCAGCGAACCGCAGCCGATCACGGTGCCATCGCGGTACGACGTGCAGATGCAGGTGAAATACCGTCTGAAAGGCGGCCTTGCCGTCGTTGATGACGAGGTTGGCTCCGTCGGCGCGCAGGTCCGAGTGGCGCACCGCGCGCGCCAGGGTGTGTCCGACGCGAAACACCTCGGCGGCCGCATCTGGATGGCTCGAGTTCAGATCGGTGGTGTGCTCGCGCGGAACGACGAGGAGGTGTCCGCGACTGATCGGTCGAATGTCGAGAAAGGCGACGGTGTGGTCGTTCTCGAACACTCGGTGGGCGGGGGCGTCGCCGGCAACGATCGCACAGAAGATGCAAGATTCCACGGGTGTCACTGTAGGGTCCGATCATCAGCGATAGGCCTGTGTGGCGTGCAACACAAATGCGCGTCCCGTCGCCGGGAAATGTCGAACGGACTCGATTCAGAACGAATCGGACAGTGTTCCGGGTACCCGCGGTCTGTTTCCTCTGGCTACTATCAGGGACCTTGTGCCTTGTCGCATGGGTTCGTCCACTCGTCGCAAGTTCGGGGCCGTTGGCCGACATGTGGGCACCATTCAACGCAGGAAGACGGAGATTTGGATACATCGCAGAGCACGGAGAAGGGTTCGGGATCCACGACGGTCGTCGGTGTGGTTCGGGAATCGGGGGAGGGCGAGCGCCGTGTCGCTCTGGTGCCCAAGATCGTTGCGTCCCTGACGGGCAAGGGCGTCGAGATCGTCGTCGAATCGGGTGCCGGTCTCGGCGCTCTGATTCCGGATGAGCTCTACGTCGCCGCCGGCGCGACGATCGGTGATCCATGGTCGGCGGACGTCGTGGTCAAGGTCGCGCCGCCGTCCGATGCCGAGATCGCCAAGCTGACGTCGGGTTCGACGCTCATCGGATTCCTGGCACCGCGTAACGCGGAGAACAGCATCGGCGCATTGAAGGCTGCAGGAGTGCAGGCTTTTGCCGTCGAAGCTATTCCGCGTATCTCGCGCGCCCAGGTGATGGACGCACTGTCCTCGCAGGCCAACGTGGCCGGCTACAAGTCCGTGCTGCTGGCCGCCTCCGAATCGACCAGATTCTTCCCGATGTTGACCACCGCCGCGGGCACTGTGAAGCCCGCGACCGTGCTGGTTCTCGGAGTCGGGGTGGCGGGTCTGCAAGCGTTGGCCACCGCCAAGCGTCTCGGCGGTCGACCGACCGGATACGACGTGCGTCCCGAGGTTGCCGACCAGGTTCGATCCGTCGGCGCACAGTGGCTCGATCTGGGGATCGACGCAGCGGGTGAGGGTGGATACGCACGAGAGCTGACCGACGACGAGCGTGCTCAGCAACAGAAGGCCCTCGAAGAAGCCATCAAGGGCTTCGACGTGGTCATCACCACCGCACTGGTGCCCGGGCGCCCCGCGCCCCGGCTGGTCACCGCCGCGGCTGTCGAAGGGATGAAGCCCGGCAGTGTCGTGGTCGACCTTGCCGGCGAGACGGGCGGAAACTGTGAGCTCACCGAGCCCGGCCAGACCGTCGTCAAGCACGACGTCACCATCTGCTCCCCGTTGAACCTCCCGGCCTCGATGCCCGAGCACGCCAGCGAGCTGTACTCGAAGAACATCTCGGCATTGCTCGAACTCATGTTGGTCGACGGCACGCTCGCCCCCGATTTTTCGGACGAGGTCCTTGCCGGTGCCTGCGTGACACGTGAGAAGGAGAACTGATGTACACCCCGCTGCTCGCGAACATCGCGATCCTGGTGCTGTCCGGGTTCGTCGGCTTCGCGGTGATCTCCAAGGTGCCCAACACCTTGCACACCCCACTGATGTCGGGAACCAACGCCATCCACGGCATCGTCGTGCTCGGTGCGCTCGTCGTACTCGGAAAGGTCGAGGATCCCTCGATCGGCCTGCAGGTCATTCTGTTCGTCGCGCTGGTATTCGGAACGGTCAACGTCATCGGTGGCTTCGTGGTCACCGACCGCATGCTCGGCATGTTCAAGTCCAAGCCCGTCCCCGCCAAGATCGAGAAGGGGGCTGACTCCTGATGGACAATCTCGTCAACATTCTCTACATCGTCGCCTTCGGCATGTTCATCTACGGGTTGATGGGTCTGACCGGTCCGAAGACAGCCGTGCGTGGCAACCAGATCGCCGCTGTCGGCATGTTCGTCGCCGTCGTGGCGACGCTGATCTCCATTCGTGACACCGAGAACTGGATCCTGATCATCGTCGGACTCGTCGTCGGCGTCGCCCTCGGAATTCCGCCGGCGCGCAAGGTGAAGATGACCGCGATGCCGCAGCTGGTGGCGCTGTTCAACGGCGTCGGCGGCGGCACGGTCGCGTTGATCGCGTGGGCCGAATTCCTGGACACGTCCGGGTTCTCGAACTTCAACCACGGTGAATCGCCGACGGTGCACATCGTCATCGGTTCACTGTTCGCGGCGATCATCGGTTCGATCTCGTTCTGGGGCTCGCTCATCGCATTCCTCAAGCTGCAGGAGACTCTGCCCGGCTCGCCGATCACCATCGGCAAGTTGCAGCAGCCGCTCAATGCCCTGCTGCTCATCGGTGCCGTCGCCGCTGCGGTGGTCATCGGCATCAACGCCACTCCCGGCGGCGGAGTATCGCAGTGGTGGATCGTCGCGGTTCTGGTGCTGGCGGGCATCCTCGGTCTGACGGTGGTGCTGCCGATCGGCGGCGCGGACATGCCGGTGGTCATCTCACTGCTCAACGCTCTGACGGGCTTGTCGGCAGCGGCCGCCGGTCTGGCGCTGAACAACACGGCGATGATCGTCGCGGGCATGATCGTCGGTGCTTCCGGCACGATCCTGACCAACCTCATGGCCAAGGCGATGAACCGATCCATCCCGGCGATCGTCGCCGGTGGATTCGGCGGCGGCGATGCAGCTGCAGGCCCGGCCGGTGCCAGCGGCGGAACGGTCAAAGCAACGTCCGCGGCCGACGCAGCAATCCAGATGGCCTACGCCAACCAGGTCATCGTCGTGCCCGGATACGGGCTGGCTGTTGCGCAGGCGCAGCACGCGGTCAAGGACATGGCCAAGTTGCTCGAGTCGAAGGGCGTCGAGGTCAAGTACGCCATTCACCCCGTCGCCGGTCGTATGCCCGGACACATGAACGTGTTGCTCGCCGAGGCCGACGTCGCGTACGACGCGATGAAGGAGATGGACGACATCAACGACGAGTTCTCGCGCACCGACGTCACGTTGGTCATCGGCGCGAACGACGTGACCAACCCCGCGGCGCGCAACGACCCGTCGAGCCCTATTCACGGGATGCCGATTCTGAATGTTGATCAGTCGAAGTCCGTCATTGTCCTCAAGCGGTCGATGTCGTCGGGGTTCGCGGGCATCGAGAACCCTCTGTTCTTCGCCGAGGGCACGTCCATGTTGTTCGGTGACGCGAAGAAGTCGGTCTCCGAAGTGACCGAGGAGCTCAAGGCTCTCTAGTCACGACCGTCGCTCCGAGCGGGTGGGACGCTTCCGGCATCGATTCTCGATGTCAACGGAAGCGTCCCATTTTGCGTTGGACGGCAATGGCCGCCGTATCCAACGGATTGCGTGCTTCGCGGGCAGCGGCATCGGGGGAGTAGAGCATCACGATCGAGCATGCGGGCCACCACACCGAAACGACCAGCAATGCGGCCGCGATCCCGACAATCGATGCGGAACCGGTGATCAGGGCTGCCGCTGCCACCACAAGCGTCGCTGTGGTGCCCAGACCGAGGACCACGGGTCGCCACGCCGAGGAGGCCACCATGGATGCGGCACCGAGCAATGCTGTCGTGGCGACGAGCTGGCCGTAAGGAAGCCCGGTAGGCGCGACGGACGATCCGGCGAATTCACGAGCGAGTTCGCCGGTCACCACAGACCCGATGGTGCAGGCGATCACCACCCCGATCCCGTACGGCAGTTTTCGTAGCACCGCTACCGCGGCGAGGACGGCGACGGCAAACAACACCGTCGTCACATCGATGGCACCGAGCGCGGCGGTGGCCAGTGCTGCGACGGGCGCGGCGTCCGCAGACGTTGGGGATGCCATTTGCGGTGCAGAGATCAGCAGTACCAGTAGCGCGCTCGCGGACAGGCCCGATACTGCCGCTCGCGTGACGATTGCTCGTCGACGCCGATGTGCCGAAGTAACACCCCGTGCTGCGGTGCTTCCGGTTCGATGGGATCTGCGGATCGGTCCGCTCTCGAGGCTCGACGATGACATGACAGCCACAGTGCCCGATCAGCCTGAACGAAGCGTGTGAGGAACTCGAGAGCCCTCTGAATGGCTTCGGTAACGTTTCGGTCACAGTGACACGTTCCGGCACGCCCTCTGGTTCCGAGGCCAGCCGGAACGCGCTGGGTACCGACGCAGATAGGTAAAAGTGCCTCAATGCGGGTGGCAAGAATGTTTTCCGG
The DNA here is from genome assembly GCF_059489205.1 of Rhodococcoides sp. S146-33. Lineage (NCBI taxonomy): Bacteria > Bacillati > Actinomycetota > Actinomycetes > Mycobacteriales > Nocardiaceae > Rhodococcoides > Rhodococcoides sp. S146-33. The sequence goes on along the minus strand of NZ_JCAJWY010000010.1, from coordinate 53,842 downwards.
GGTACGAGCAACCCTCAGGTTCGGTACCGATTCCCACCACTTCGCTGCTCGTGTGCCTGATTCTGGATGGATGCCGTCGGCAGAGGGTGCGGTGTCAGGCCGTCTACCTGGGCGTTGTTGCGTTCGTTGTCCGCGATCACAGCAATTCGTAAAGCAAACTATGACTTCGTTGCAAGGCGTTGATTGGATGGGTCCAAGTGTGTGACGATAGTCACATAGTCCGGCTCACCTAGAGCGAGACCGACCAAAAGGGCGTAGTTTCAGCCGCATCGGAAAACCGTGTTTCGTTGTTACACGCAAATCGGTAACGATCTGAACACGGTATCCGGAGCAAGTCGAAGGCGAACTTCGCCATGAATCGGACGCCGGAAACTCGAAGGAGAAGAACATGACCGCAATGTCTCAGGGACAGCTCGATATGGTCCGCGCGTTCTTTTGCAACGAGTTCCAAGCGGACTCTCTCGATCGGTCCGTCATGCCCGAGCCTACCGCCGAAGCCGTGACCGAGTGGATACATGCGCTGGCCACCAGCGGACTCTTCGCCCCGGCCGAGGTGCACAACATTTCTTCGGTCTGGAATGCCGAGCCGGATGCGCTGGTTGCTTTGCTCGTGGGTGAAGTGGACGAGATTGCCGTCAAGCGTCACGGTGCGTCGGTGCCTGCGGCCGCGATCGCTACCCCGGCGCTGATCTCGGCCTTCGAACGCGCCAGCTGACTCCCTGCCCTCGAAGGGGCCTGCGCTTCGCTACGATCATCCGATTGGATGACAGCAGTCGACGATTCTTCGTCGCGCAGCGAAATGAGGGCACTGAATGGGCGCGGTGGGACTGGACGAAGATGCGGTGTCGACCTGGATCGAAGGATTGGGAATCGGCGCGACGTCCCCGCTGACCTACCGTCGAATCGGAAACGGGCAGTCCAATCTCACGTTCGAGGTCCGGGACGCAGCAGGATCCTCGTGGGTTCTTCGCCGACCCCCGCTCGGACACCTGCTGGCCTCCGCGCACGATGTGGTGCGTGAACACCGAATTCTGTCGGCGTTGCAGAACACAGCGGTGCCGGTTCCGAAAATGATTGCAATGACCGAGGATTCGTCGATCTCCGATGTTCCTCTGGTGCTCATGAGTTTCGTGGACGGTGTTGTGGTCGATTCGGTTGCGGCGGCCGAGCAACTCGACATCGACCACCGTCGCCGAGTCGGGCTCGGTCTGACCGTAGCGCTCGCCGACATTCACCGCGTCGATCTCGAGTCGTCCGGCCTGAACGACCTGGCAAGCCACAAGCCCTACGCCGCTCGTCAGCTCGCCCGATGGACCAAGCAATGGGAGTCCTCGCGCACCAGGGACGTACCCGGGATCGATTCTCTCGCAGCCAGACTCGCAGCCGGCATTCCAGAGCAGCACGAAGTGGCCCTGGTACACGGAGATTTTCACCTCAGCAACGTCATCACCGCCCGCGACGACGGCCGAGTAGCTGCGGTCGTCGATTGGGAGCTGTGCACACTCGGGGATCCGCTGGCAGATCTCGGCGGACTGCTGGCCTACTGGCCACAAGCCGACGACGGGGTCGCGGGCCCGTTCATGGCGTCGACATTGCCCGGATTCCCCACCAGGTCCGAGCTCGTCGACTCGTACGCTCAACACACGGGGCGCGATGTCTCCGACGTCGGATTCTGGCAGGTTTTGGCGTTGTGGAAGCTCGCGATCATCGCGGAAGGCGTCATGCGCCGCATGGAAGCGGACTCGAGAAACAGAGCGATCGCGGGCGGTCCCACCACGACGCTCATCGACGACATCGTCACCCGTGCGGTGAACACCGCCGACGACATCGGCCTGTAGACCGTCAGCTCGCCGAGGTTCCGATCACCAGAGTGCGTGCTGCGCTTCCGATCTCGGGAGGGATGGGGACAGGTCTGCGCGTGACGCCGTCGACGTAGACGTGCACGAAGCGACCCCGGGCTGCCAGTTCCAGCGCATCGTCGTCGGCTTCCCGGAACAGTGCGAGCGAGTACACGATGCTGCGGGTGCCCAACTTCTCGACGGCCAGGCCGACCTGAAGGCGATCCGGGAAACTCAACTCGGACAGGTAACGACACGAGGTTTCCGCCACCACGCCGATCGCCGGGAGTTGCCGGATGTCCACACCCGTCGTCTCCATCAACCAGCCGTTGACGGCAGTATCGAAATACGCGTAGTAGGTGACGTTGTTGACGTGGCCGTAGTGGTCGTTGTCGTCCCACCGGGTCGGCACGGGCCACAGAGCCGGGAAATCGGATGCATGCTCCAACTCGGCCGCGGCGTTCGCCTGATCCGTCATGAACGAGACACTAGCCAGTGTCCTCGGGGGTAGTGGGCACCGGGGACTGCCGACGTAGAACGGACCGCACCACGAGCCCGACGGCCAATGCCCAGAACGCCGATCCGATACCGGCGAACGTCAGGCCGGACGCGGCGACGAGGAACGTCAGAACGGTCGCTTCCCTGTCCGACGGGTGTTCGAGTGCTCCGAACAACGACGCGGCGAGCGTTCCCAGCAATGCCAGTCCGGCAACGGTTTCCACCACTCCGGCAGGTGCAGTGGCCACCAGAGTTGCCAGAGCCGTGGCCAACAGTGCGAGCACGAGATACGAGCAACCGGCGGAGAACGCCGCGATCCATCGCCGCTTCGGGTCCGGGTGTGCGCCGGGATTGGCCGACAGCGCGGCACTGATGGCGGCGAGGTTGATCGTGTGACCACCGGCGAATGCGCCCAGGACGGTACCGGTTCCGGTGACCGTCATCGATGCACGCCACGGGATTCGGAAACCGAACGATGCCATGACGGTTGTGCCAGGAATGTTCTGCGACGCCATCGTGACGATGTACAGCGGTACCGCGATCCCTATCGTGGCCTGCCATGTCCAGTGCGGAACCGTCCAGTCGATTCCGGGAACGAGATCGGACGGCGCGATCGAGGTGACGCTGCCGATCAAGTCTGCGGCGATGACCGCAGCCGCGGCAACGAACGCTGCCGGCACTGCCCATCGGGTGCTGAAACGGAGAACGACGAGCCACACGACTGCCACCGGCGCTATCAGCGCGGGGGAGTCGGCGAAGGCGGCCACCGGAGCCGAGCACAGGGGTAGGAGAACCCCCGCCAACATTGCCTGGGCAAGAGGGACCGGAATGCGCGAGACCAGCGCGCCCAGTCTGGGCCAGAGGCCGGTCAAGACGATCAGGACGCCGACCGTGACGAACGCTCCCACGGCGGCGGGCCACCCTCCGGCCACCACGCCGGTTCCGGCCAGCAGCGCCGCACCGGGCGTCGACCATGCCAAGGTGATGGGCTGTCGGTATCGGCGGGCCAGCCACATCATGCCCAGTGCCTGCGTCACGCACAGCGCCGACAATCCGGACGCCGCCTCTGCCGGGCTGGCACCGACCGCGCGCAACCCGGTCAGCACGACGGCGAACGAGCTCGTGAAACCTACCAACGCGGCGACGATTCCGGCGCTGATGGGAGTCGAGAGTGGAGTCGGTCCGTAGGCGGAATCGGCAGCGGTCACGAGTGTCGATCATGCACGGTCGGTCGCATCTTTCCCAGTGAACGAGTCCGCGATACTCCTCGGGTAGCGGAATACCGTCGAGGTGGTGCCGACGTCGCGTAGTCTTCGGTTGGACCGGACCAGTCCGTACCGCTGGTTCGGCGAATGACCGAAAGGCCGGCGCAGTGGTGATGCCTGTACACCTGAGGGACAGTCAGGTCCCGAAGCACGAACAATTGCGCGCAATTCTGTTGCACCGCTGCACCAAGGAACTCCAGCCGGGCGATCTGATGCCGAGCGAGCGCAAGCTGATGGAAGATTACGGCGTCAGCCGTATCACCGTCAGGGAAGCGATCGGTCAACTCGTCAACGACGGTCATCTGGTGCGCGTGCGCGGCAAGGGAACCTTCGTGGCCAGCCGGACCGTGCAATCTCGTCTGCATCTGGCGTCGTTCTCGGAGGAAATGCGTGCACAAGGATTGACGCCGACAACCGTGGTGTTGTTCGCGCGGCTCGAAAAGCCATCCGCGGCAACGGTGCGCGCCCTGGGGCTGGCCGCCGGGGAGCAGACTTACCACATCAAGCGGCTGCGGCTTGCCGATGCCGAGCCGGTGAGCGTCGACGACGGTTGGTACCGGGCCGGACTGCTTCCGGACCTGATCGATCACGATCTGAGTCAATCGATCTACGAGGCTGTGCGCAATCACTACGGCCTGACGATCGACCGGGCCGAGCAGACCGTCAAAGCGACTGCAGCCGATAGTGATACGGCGACCCTGCTGGGTACCAAGCGCGGCGCACCGGTGTTGTACTTCGACCGCGTCTCCTTCAGCGGTGGTGAGCCGCTCGAGCACGCCGAGAGTTGGTATCGATGCGATCGATACCAACTGTCGATGGAGGTGGAAGGGCAGCGACGCACCACGCCGCGTCGGTGAGATCAGGGCAGCTCGAACAACGGATCACCCGTGGACACATCGGTGCCGACGTACGCGCTCGTGATCGAATCCGGTTTCGAATCCATCAGGACGACGGGCACGACATCGGAGTAACCCGCTGCTGCGATGGCGGCAGGGTCGTAGGTGACGACGAGATCGCCTGCCTGCACCGAATCGCCCTCGGCTGCAACGAGATCGAAGCCTGCACCCTTCATCTTCACGGTGTCTATACCGATGTGCACCAGTACACCTGCCTTGTCGTCGGTAAAGACCACGAACGCGTGCGGATGAAGCTTGAGAATTTTGCCTGCGACCGGAGAACGAACCTCGACGGGACCGTCGCTCGCGGCCGGTCGCAGTGCAACACCGGAACCCACCATCTGTGCGGAGAACACCGGATCGGGCACGTCGGCGAGCGAGATCACCTGGCCGGCAACGGGGCTGAGGACAAGGTTGGCGTCGTTCACAGAATGTCTTCGATGTCTTCTGCGAGCGTATCCGCTTCGGGGCCGACGATGACCTGAACGGCTGTGCCCTTGTGGAACACCCCGTGGGCGCCCGCCGCTTTGAGTGCAGCCTCGTCGACCAACGAGCCGTCTTTCACTTCCGTGCGAAGCCGAGTGATGCACGCTTCGATCTCGACGATGTTGTCGGCACCGCCGAGGCCCTTCACGATCGCGTCCGCCTTGGACATGGTGCGTTCCTACTTTCTTCTCGGCTGCGACCCTGTCGGTTGGATCACAAGTCTGGGTTGACACGAGCTTGCCACCTGGTCAAACTACAACTGGTAATGACCGGACAGTACCCCTGATGGCACTCGGTCACAACAGCGAAATCCACCCTCGAAGGATCAGCCTCGAAGAGAAGGTCGCCATGACCCCGAAGAACACGGACTCGGTCGATACCGAGCCGAAGAAGGACTCCCGATCGTTGGCCGGACTGCAGCGGTTCGGTCGCAGTCTCATGCTTCCCATTGCCGTTCTACCTGCTGCAGGAATCTTGCTCAGGCTCGGCCAAGACGACCTGCTGGGCAGATTCAGTGCGCTCGAGACCGCCGCCGCCGTCATCTCGGCCGCCGGTCAGGCTGTGTTCACCTGGCTTCCCCTGATCTTTGCCGTCGGTATCGCCATCGGCTGGGCCAAGAAGTCGGACGGCTCGACGGCGCTCGCTGCGGTCGTCGGATACATGGTGATGAACGGAGTCTTCACGGCGATGTCACCGGTGGTGCTCGACGGCAAGGTCGATGCCAACGGTGACCCGGCGGTGATCGACTACGGCGTTCTCGCGGGCATCGTCATCGGTCTGCTCTCGGCAATCCTCTGGCAGCGGTTCTACCGTCAGAAGTTGCCCGATTATCTCGGTTTCTTCAGCGGCCGCCGGCTGGTGCCGATCCTGACAGCGATCACCGGTCTCGTTGTCGCCGTCATCATGTCGTTCATCTACCCGCTCTTCTACAGTGCGCTCAACTGGGTCGGCAACACCGTCGCCGATCACAGCGTGGTGGGCAGCGGTATCTACGGATTCGCCAACCGCATGCTCATTCCGACCGGGCTGCACCACATTCTGAATTCCGTGGTCTGGTTCCTCGTCGGCGACTACCAGGATGCGAGCGGTCAGTTGGTGCGCGGCGACCTCAACCGGTTCTTCGCCGGCGACCCGTCCGCTGGAGTGTTCATGACCGGATTCTTCCCGATCATGATGTTCGCACTTCCCGCGGCAGCATTCGCGATCTACCGCAATGCCAAGCCTTCCCAGAAGAAGATCGTCGGTGGAATCATGTTGTCCACCGGCCTGACTGCTTTCGTCACCGGAATCACCGAGCCGCTCGAGTATTCGTTCATGTTCGTCGCCTGGCCGCTCTACATCATTCACGCGGTCCTGACCGGAACGTCGATGGCGCTGACCAATGCTCTCGGAATTCATGACGGATTCTTCTTCTCCGCGGGTGGCATCGATTACCTGCTCAACTACGGAATCGCCACCAAGGCATGGCTTCTGATCCCCATCGGTCTCGTGTACGCGGCGATCTATTACGTGCTGTTCAGCTTCGTCATCAAGAAGTGGAACCTGCGTACCCCCGGTCGCGAGGACGACGTGGTGGCCGAACCGACCCAGGCATGACCGATTCGATCTCGACGACGCTGCGAGGGCGTGTCGTCACCGGTGAGGAAGTCATCGAGGACGGCGTGCTTGCACTGACGGGAGATCGGATCTCGTGGGTGGGGCCTGCACAACTCTGGACGGGAGATGCAGTACCGCAGTCTGATTCGACAATCCTGCCGGGTTTGGTCGATGTGCACTGTCACGGCGGTGCGGGGGCATCGTTCCCCGATTCCGCAGCCGCCGATCTCATGACGGCGGTGCGGCATCACCGCTCCCGCGGCACCACGACGATGCTTGCCTCTCTGGTGTCGGCACCATCCGAACGGCTGATCGGGCAGACGTCGCTGTTGGCCGATCTGTACGAATCCGGTGATATCGCCGGGGTGCACGTCGAGGGTCCTTTTCTGTCGGTCATTCGCTGCGGCGCACAGGATCCGGGCTCGCTTCGCAGCGGTGACACCGGACTTCTGGCGGACATCATCGGCGCGGGCAGGGGAGCGGTCCGGTCGATGACTCTCGCACCGGAGGTCGACGGATTCGCCGCTGTTGCGCAGATGCTGAGAGAGAACGACATCGTGCCGAGCATCGGGCATACGGACGCCGACGCTCTGACCACCCGCCGCGGTATCGAGATGCTGGGGGGCGGCCCGATCACGGCGACGCACCTGTTCAACGGAATGCCGACCTGGCACCACCGAGCACCCGGGCCCGTGAGCGAATGTCTGGCCGCCGCGGCGCGCGAAGGCATGGTGCTCGAATTGATCGGAGACGGAGTACATCTCGCCGACGAGACGGTGCGCGCGGTATTCGATCTCGTCGGCGGTACGCAGATCGCGCTGGTGTCCGACGCAATGGCCGCCGCCGGTATGGTCGACGGCCGCTATCGACTCGGGCCACTGGACGTGACCGTCCATCACTCGGTCGCACGACTGTCTCGTGATGCCGATCCGGAGACAGCACCGATCGCGGGTGGGACCGCGACGGTGTTGGACCTGGTGCGCCGGGCCGTGCAGGACGCCGGTGTGCCGCTGGTCGAGGCAGTGCGGGCGGGGTCGTCGACACCGGCGACGACGATCGGTCTGGGTTCGGACATCGGTCGTCTCCAGCAGGGAATGCGGGCCGACGTGCTGGTGGTCGACGGGACATTCGAGACGGTGCAGGTCATCAGGGGCGGAATCGCGATAGAGGAGGACAGCTAGATGGAGATCGTGATCCTCGACGGAGTGGACGCGGTGGATCGAACAGCCGCCGACATCGTCGAGCGAACAGTCCGGACCACCCGCGAACACACTCCCGTACTGGGCCTGGCGACCGGATCCACGCCGGTGGGCACCTATCGCGAACTGGCGAGACGCCACCGAGACGAGGGGCTGTCCTTCTCGCACTGTCGAGCGTTTCTGCTCGACGAGTACATCGGTCTCGCGAGAAGTGCCGAGCAGTCGTACTTTTCGTTCATTCGAGAGAACTTCGTCGACCACGTCGATCTGGACGACGCCGCGGTGTTCTCACCCGACGGCGAAGCGCACGACATCGCGGCAGAGGCGCAGCGCTACGACGCGGCGATTGCGGAAGCGGGCGGCATCGACGTCCAGATCCTGGGAATCGGCACCGACGGACACATCGGCTTCAACGAGCCCGGGTCCTCGCTGCGATCCAGGACGCGGGTCAAAACGCTCACCGAACAGACCCGTACCGACAATGCCCGCTTCTTCGACTCGCCCGATGCTGTTCCGCATCACGTACTGACGCAGGGCCTGGGCACCATCGACGAGGCGCGTCACCTGGTCTTGATTGCGACCGGCGAGTCGAAGGCAGAAGCGGTGGCTGCCGCTGTCGAGGGCCCGTTGTCGGCTCACTGCCCGGCGTCGGTGATTCAGTGGCACCCGCACGTGAGCGTGTTGTTGGACAACGCTGCGGCGTCGTCGCTGGCTCTCGCCGACTACTACCGATACGCCTACGCCAACAAGCCTCGGTGGCAACACCTCTGAATCAACTGCGGGCGAACTCCGATGCGCGGGTGATCTGTTCGTCCGACGGCCGCACTCCGGTGTAGAGGACGAATTGCTCGGCCGCTTGCAGGGCAATGACTTCGGCACCGGTGATCACAGGCTTGCCGGCCGCTCGGGCCGCCACGATCAGCGGTGTTTCCGATGGCATGGCGACCACGTCGAACACAGCCTGCGCCGCACCGATCTGTTCGTCGGTGAACGGCATGGAATCGGCCCCGGGACCGCCGGCCATGCCGAGCGGGGTGACGTTCACCAACAGATCTGCGGACACTGCCTCGGCAGACCATTCGTAGCCGTAGTTCTCGGCCAGGGCGGGACCGGTGCGCGCGTTACGGGCAACGACGGTGCCGCGGGTGAAACCCGAATCTCGCAGTGCTGCAACGACAGCCTTCGCCATGCCGCCGCTGCCGGTGACGGCCACCGAGAAATCGGATGAGACGGAGTGCGTAGCCAGCAGATTCGCTACGGCCTGGTAGTCCGTGTTGTAGGCGTGCAGAACGCCGCCCTCGTTGACGATGGTGTTGACGGATTCGATGGTGCTCGCCGACTCGTGCATCACGTCGACCAGTTCGATCACGTCCTCCTTGAACGGCATGGAGACGGCGCAGCCTCGAATGCCCAGCGCGCGTACGCCTCCTACGGCGGCGGCAAGATCGGTGGTGGTGAATGCCTTGTAGACGAAGTTCAGGCCCAACTCGTCGTACAGGTAGTTGTGGAAGCGTGTTCCGAAGTTGCTCGGTCGGCCGGACAGAGACATACAGAGCTGGGTCTCACGGTTGAGAAAGCTGCGCGACGGTGCCGTTGACATTGGGATCACCTTACGCCGCGCATGTTGTTGCAACCGATTGGAGAACGCCGCGATCGGCCTCGGTGATCGGTAGTTCGTACTGCGCGGCCACCGTGAGGTACTTGCCCGCGTAGAAGCAGTGGTAGGCCGGGTTCGGTGGCATCCAATCCGACGGTGTCTTATCGCTTTTCGATTGATTGTCGGGCCCGTTGACGGCCAGCAACTCGAACGAGACATCATTCGCGAACAGAATGCGCTTGTCCGGCGGCCACGCGTGCGCACCCATGTCCCATGCTGCGGCGAGCGGGTAAACATGATCGATCTGGACCGCGCTTCCGTCGGACTTGGTGAACTGCACCCTCTCACCGGAGTACGGGTCTGCGAGCGAACCCGACAGGACCACACAGTCGCGGGTGCCTGCCCGGAACTCGATCTCCGTCATCGACAGCGCCAGTACGTTGTCGCGAGTGCCGCACCCGTCGTGGCCGCCCGGCCCGTCGTAATCGTCCGTCCAGGCGGGTCCGAACACGCAGCCTTCGCCGCTCTTGCATCCACGCTCGTACCCGAGGGCGTCGGGCCGAGTCGCGACCACGTGAACCTGGTCCAGCAACTGCTCGATCTGTACCCGGGAGGGGCTGCCAGGTGCAGGCGCGGCAGGGGTGAAACCAGGGATGACGGATCGGTCGCACGATCCGAACGCCGCCATCACCACCGCAGCGATCACCAGCGCCGCCGCTACCCACAGTTTTCTCACACGCATCCCATCATCGATCGTCCGCCGTCGGCCCCCGCGGCAGCAGTATGTCGGTCCGTACCGACACGCCGCGGAATCCGGTTTTCAGGCGGGATTCAGCGAACTTCGACGACGACCTTGCCGAGGAGGTGCCCGTTCTCGACGAGGGCGAGGGCCTCACCTGCGCGGTCGAGCGGGAACACGTTGTCGATGCGCGGGTTCAGCACGCCCGACGCGGTCAGCTCTGCCAACCGTGCGAAGGCGGCGGTCGTGCGATCGCGAGCGACTCCTGAACCACCCCACTCGGATGCCAGCACCGGATCTGCGACGCTCACGATCGGTGTCCCGGACCGTGCGGCAGTGGCTGCCGCACGTAACGTCTCTCCGCCGACGAGATCGACGATGGCGTCCACCGGCTGGGTGACCGCGGCGGAGATATCACTGCCGGAGACGAAAAATCGGGCCCCGAGGCTCTCGATCCACTCCCGTTTGCCCGCGCTCGCCACTGCTACGACGCCGATACCGTCCGCCCGAGCGAGTTGCAGCACGGCCGAGCCGACACCGCCGCCCGCGCCGAGCACGAGAACGGTATCGCCCGAACTTCTGGCCAACTGGCGCAGCGCGTCGTACGCGGTTCCCGCCGCGACCGGCAAGGTGGCCGCCGCGGCCCAGGAGACCGTCTCGGGCTTGTGCGCGGTACTCGATGCGTTGAACACGGTGTACTGCGCGTAACTGCCGTGTCCCGACGCGGTTGCCCCGAATACGTGGTCGCCCACCGAAAAGTCCGTCACACCGGTGCCGATATCGACTACGGTGCCCGAGGCTTCCCGCCCGAGCACGGCAGGCAGAGTGATCTGTACCGTGTCTTTGCGGGTACCTTTCCGCACCTTCCAATCTGCGGGATTGACCCCGGCCGCGCGTACCGCGACGAGAATCTGGCCCGGTCCGGGCTCGGCAACGGGGAACTCGAGGAGGGACTCGGTTTCGGGTCCGCCGTATTCGCTGAAGCCGTACGCGATCATGAGACCACTGTGCCTTATTTTCGAACCGATCGGCACCGTGCGGAGTGGCTTCGTCCGGCTGCCTCACCGAGGTGATGTCGGTGCGTCCTGGTTGGATGGACCGATGTTGCACGGTCTGTGGTCTCCCGGTGCCGGGCTGATGCTGTGGGACGACGAGATCACCACCGGTGACGAGCCCGATCTGCCCTCGGCTCATGCGCAGGTGCTCACCAGAACGTTTCGGCATCGTGCTGCGGTGTCGTTTCCGGCAGCCGGACCTGGTGCGACCGCCCAGGCCCCGGTGCAGATTCCGGCCATCGCGCTCGCGCCGCACGACGCGGCAGACCTGCTGTTGCGAACGCCGTCCCAGCACGCGCTGATCTCCGGCGACCTACGTTTTCTGGCGCACGTCACGCGTGGAATCGAACGATGGGTCCGCGGTGGGCGGGTTGTTCCTGCGCTGAAGCTGATCGACGGGCAGTGGTGGCCACGGTGGCGTCTGGTCGGCGGCGAACGCCAGCGAGCCTGGCTCAGCGAACTCGCCGTGTCGATGCCGTCGGTGCAGCGAGCGAACGAGCGACCGAGAAAGATCCTCGACGACATGGTGGACGAGCTCACCGATCCGATCGTCAGATCGCTTCTCGGCAGGCCCGACTCGGAACATCCGCTGCTGTCCGCGTTGGTTCGTGACGACCCGTACAGCGATGGCAATCAGCAGATCTCGACCCTGTTGGACAAGTGGCGGGCAAGCCTCACCGTCGACGAGCCGTCTCTGGTGTTGCGTCTGCTCGAACCCGATGACGCCGAGACCGACGCCGACACCGACACCGACGAGTCGGCGGAGTCGTTCTGGACCTTGCAGGTGTGTTTGCGGGCAGACGGCGAAGCTCCGCGGCCGGTTCCGATGAGCCGCAAGGTCGATGCCACGCTGCTGTCGATCGCCGTGCGCAAACTCGGCGAGGCAGTCGCCGCATACCCGAGGCTGCGGGATGTGCCTTCTCAGGAAGGCACCCTGGATCTGTTGCTCCCCACCTCGGTCGTCATCGATCTGGTCGAACACGGTGCGATGGCGCTTCAGGCCACCGGCACGACGGTGTTGCTCCCGCGAGCCTGGACCAGGCTGGACCCATCGATGAGGTTGCGCGTCGAGTCACCCGCAGTGACCAAAGCTGCCGCTGATCGCGCGGTCGGCATGGACGAGCTGGTGTCCTACGACTGGCAGCTCCAACTGGGCGACATGGTGCTCACCGAAGCGGAGATGAACAGGCTCGCCGTCTCGAAGGGTGACCTGGTTCGGCTTCGTGGTCAGTGGGTGTTGGCCGACGGCGGTCAGCTCGCACGAGCAGCGAAGTACGTCGCGGAGCATCACAGCGACGGAACCGCGTTGAGCACGCTGATGCGGGAGATGACGCTGGCCGACCCGCCGCCTGCCCCGGTCCAGGACATCCGGGCCACCGGCTGGGCGGCCACGCTGCTCGAGCCCGGCGCGGTACCGGAGACAATCCCCGTGCCCGACGGCGTCGACGCCGTGCTCCGGCCCTATCAGCAGCGGGGACTCGACTGGCTCGCGTTCATGAGCCGGCTCGGTCTCGGGGCGGTGCTCGCCGACGACATGGGTCTGGGCAAAACACTGCAGGTGCTCACACTCCTTGCCCACGAACAACATCCGAAGCCGACGCTGCTGGTGGCACCGATGTCGGTGGTGGGCAACTGGCAACGCGAGGCCGCGAAGTTCACGCCTGCACTTCGGGTCCTCGTGCACCACGGCCCGGCTCGGTCGAAGGGCGACGATCTCGACCGAGAGATCGCCCAGCACGACCTGATCGTCACCACCTATGCGCTGATGGCAAAGGACCGCGCGCAGCTGTCGGAACAGATGTGGCGACGAGTGGTACTCGACGAGGCGCAGCACATCAAGAATGCCGGCACAGTTCAAGCGAAGGCGGCGCTCGCCATCCCCGCGGAACACAAGCTAGCCCTCACCGGCACGCCCGTGGAGAACCGCCTCGACGAGCTCAGATCCATTCTCGATTTCGCCAATCCAGGAATGCTGGGAAGGCCGTCCGATTTCCGGAAGCGGTTCTCGGTGCCGATCGAGCGTGAGAACGACGAGAACGCCGTCTCACGTCTGCGGGCCATCACGTCGCCGTTCATTCTGCGACGGGTCAAGACCGATCCGACGGTCATCTCGGATCTGCCCGAGAAGAACGAGATGACGGTGCGCGCCAACCTCACCGCCGAGCAGGCTGCGCTGTACAAGGCGGTCGTCGACGAGATGATGGCGCAGATTGCCGATGCGAAGGGTATGAAACGCAAGGGTGCCGTCCTCTCCGCACTCACTCGACTCAAGCAGGTGTGCAACCACCCGGCCCATTTCCTGTCCGACGGATCGTCGGTGCTGAAGAGAGGTCAGCACCGGTCCGGCAAGATCGGGCTGGTCGAGGACATGCTCGATTCGATTCTGGGCGACAACGAAAAGGTGTTGTTGTTCACGCAGTTCAGAGAGTTCGGCGAGCTCGTGGCACCGTATTTCGCCGATCGTTTCGGAGCCGAGGTGCCGTTTCTGCACGGCGGAGTGAGCAAGACCAAGCGCGATGCGATGGTGGAGAGGTTCCAGGGCGACGACGGTCCACCGATCATGATGCTCTCGCTGAAGGCGGGTGGTACCGGGCTCAATCTCACTGCCGCGAATCACGTTGTGCACCTGGACCGGTGGTGGAACCCAGCGGTCGAGAACCAAGCGACGGACCGGGCCTTCCGCATCGGACAGCGTAAGAACGTCGAGGTACGCAAACTGTTGTGTGTCGGGACGGTGGAGGAGCGAATCGATTCGATGCTCGTCTCGAAACAGGGCCTGGCAGATCTGGCGGTGGGCACCGGGGAGAGCTGGGTGACCGAAATGGATACCGCGGAACTGCAGGAGCTGTTCCGGCTCAGCGAAGATGCGGTGGGTGAGTGATGGTCGACTTCTCGCAGTACGGAAAGCGTCGAAAAGCGAAGGGCGGCATCGAGTCTCGAAACAAGCGCGGAGCCTTCGGGCAGACGTGGTGGGGTAGGCACTTCGTTGCTGCGATGGAGGACCTTGCCGATCCTGGTCGTATCGCGCGGGGGAGGACGTATGCGCGTCAGGGGCAGGTTCTCACTCTCGGTGTCGAACGTGGGCAGATCTACGGCGAGGTGCAGGGCAGCCAGCTCGAGCCGTTCTCGGCCTCGGTCACCGTCGAACCGCTGACCTCCGGTGAAGTGGACGCCCTCGTCGCTCGGGTGAGATCGAATCCCGGGATGCTGGCCGAATTGGCGTCGAATGCCATTCCGCAGGCGTTGGCCTCGATGTTGCTGCCACACGACAAGGGCCAGCTCGATTTCGATTGCACGTGCCCCGACGACGGGTGGCCGTGCAAGCACGCGGCGGCGCTGATGTACATCGCAGCCGAACACATCGACGCGTCCGCGGCGACCATTCTGACCCTGCGTGGAGTGGACCTCGACCAGCTGATCGAGGGCGTGGGCGATGGAGGCGACGACGTCGATGCCGACGACTGGTTCGCCGATCGTGCGTCCTTCCCCGACCTTCCGCAGGTGACGTTCGCGCCTGCGATCGAGGACCTCGACCCGCTGATCCTGCGTCGGGTCTTCCGCGCCGACGGATCGCCCGAGGCGGAGGTCAGCCGAGCGTGCGCCGATCTGAGGCAGTTCTACGACCGAATGTGACCGGATCTGGACTTACGTGGACATCCGACTATAGGATGGGCGTACTTCAATTTCCAGGCTCCAGGACGGACTGATTCCATGGCTCGCGAACTCACACACTTCATCGGCGGCAAGCATGTCGCCGGCACGTCCGGAAAATTCGGGGACGTCTTCGATCCGAATACCGGCGAGGTGCAGGCCCGTGTACCTCTCGCCGATGTGTCCGAGGTCGAGGCTGTAATCGCCGACGCCGAACAGGCGCAGCGCGAGTGGGCCAAGTGGAACCCGCAGCGTCGCGCGCGGGTGCTCATGAAGTTCCTCGCGCTCGTCACCCGCGACATGGAGGAACTGGCGCGTCTGCTCTCGTCGGAGCACGGCAAGACCATCGCCGACGCCAAGGGTGACATCCAGCGTGGCGTCGAGGTCGTCGAATTCGCTGTCGGCGTACCGCATCTGCTCAAGGGCGAGTACACCGAGGGTGCCGGCGGCGGCATCGACGTCTACTCGATGCGTCAGCCGCTGGGCGTCGTCGCCGGCATCACCCCGTTCAACTTCCCCGCAATGATTCCGCTGTGGAAGGCCGGCCCGGCGATCGCCTGCGGCAACGCGTTCATCCTCAAGCCCTCCGAACGCGACCCGTCCGTTCCGCTCAAGCTCGCCGAGCTGTTCCTGGAGGCAGGCCTGCCGCCGGGTGTGTTCAACGTCGTCAACGGCGGCAAGGATGCTGTCGACGTGCTGCTCACCGACGATCGGGTCAAGGCGATCGGTTTCGTCGGCTCGACGCCCATCGCCCAGTACATCTACGAGACGGCCGCTCAGCACGGCAAGCGCGCACAGTGCTTCGGTGGAGCCAAGAACCACGCATTGGTGATGCCCGATGCCGATCTCGACGAGGTCGCCGACGCGTTGCTCGGAGCCGCGTACGGTTCGGCCGGCGAGCGGTGCATGGCGATTTCCGTCGCGGTTCCCGTCGGTGAGGAGACCGCAGATGCGTTGGTCGCCAAACTGACCGAGCGAGTGGCGAAGCTGAAGATCGGTCGCAGCGACGACGAGGACGCGGACTTCGGACCGCTCGTGGGCAGCGATGCGCTGAAGCGTGTCAACGATTACACCCAGATCGGTGTGGACGAGGGTGCCGAGCTGGTCGTCGACGGGCGCGGTTTCAGCCTCGAGGGTCACGAAGGTGGATTCTTCGCGGGCGCAACACTGTTCGACAAGGTCACCACCGACATGCGGATCTACAAGGAAGAGATCTTCGGACCTGTTCTGATCGTCGTCCGCGCGAAGGATTACGAGGACGCTCTGCGTCTGCCGACCGAACACGAGTACGGCAACGGCGTCTCGATCTTCACCCGTGACGGCGACACCGCTCGCGACTTCTGCTCCCGCGTTCAGGTGGGCATGGTCGGGGTCAACGTGCCGATTCCGGTGCCGATCGCGTACCACACGTTCGGTGGTTGGAAGCGTTCGGGATTCGGTGATCTGAACCAGCACGGACCGGACTCGATCCGCTTCTACACCAAGACCAAGACCGTCACTCAGCGGTGGCCGTCGGGCACCAAGGAAGCAGCTGCACAGAATCACTTCGTCATCCCGAACATGGACTGATCGGTCATGTTCACATTGAACGAGGACGAGCGTGCCATCAACGACACCGCTCGCGAGTTCGCCGACGAACTTCTCGCACCGAACGCCGTCGAATGGGATCAGCAGAAGCATTTCCCGGTGGATGTGTTGCGCAAGGCCGCCGGTCTCGGGATGGGCGGCATCTACATTCGTGAGGACGTCGGTGGATCGGGCTTGACCCGAGTCGACGCCGTGCGCATCTTCGAGCAACTCGCCACCGGGGATCCGTCCATCGCGGCGTACATCTCCATCCACAACATGGTCGCGTGGATGATCGACACGTACGGCGACGACGAGCAACGGCAGCGCTGGCTTCCGGGGCTGTGCTCGATGGACCAGCTCGGTAGCTACTGCCTCACCGAACCCGGCGCTGGATCCGATGCGGCGAAGCTCGGTACCAAGGCCGTCCGCGACGGTGACGAGTACGTGCTGGACGGCGTCAAGCAGTTCATCTCCGGCGCAGGCACATCCGAGGTGTACGTCGTCATGGCCCGCACCGGAGCTCCGGGTCCCCGCGGCATCTCGGCGTTCATCGTGCCGAAGGACACCGAGGGACTGTCGTTCGGCGCGAACGAGAAGAAGATGGGGTGGAACGCTCAACCCACCCGCCAGGTGATCTTCGAAGGTGCGCGCGTTCCGGCTGCCAACCTGCTCGGCAGCGAGGGCGACGGATTTCGTATTGCGATGAACGGCCTCAACGGCGGACGCATCAACATCGCCGCGTGCTCGATCGGCGGCGCACAGTCCGCTCTCGACAAGGCAGTTGCTTACCTCGCCGACCGCAATGCATTCGGTGCGCGCCTGCTCGATTCGCAGGCCCTGCAGTTTCGGTTGGCGGATTTCAAGACCGAGCTCGAAGCTGCCCGAACTCTGCTGTGGCGAGCAGCGGACGGGTTGCAGAACAATGCAGCCGACAAGGTCGAACTGTGCGCGATGGCAAAGCGTTTCGGTACCGACACCGGATTCGAGGTCGCCAACGGTGCGCTGCAGCTGCTCGGCGGATACGGTTACCTCGCCGAGTACGGTGTCGAGAAGATCGTCCGTGACCTTCGGGTCCACCAGATTCTGGAAGGTACCAACGAGATCATGCGCGTTGTCGTCGCTCGTTCGATCGTGGGTGCGGCGTGAGTGACGTCCTCCTGGAGGTGTCCGGAGGGATCGGTCGGATCACCCTCAACCGCCCCAAGGCCATCAACGCCCTCTCGCACTCGATGGTGCAGCAGATAGCTCCGACGTTGGCGCAGTGGGCAACCGACGACACCGTCGACGCCGTCCTGTTGACCGGTGCCGGTGAACGGGGGCTGTGCGCCGGTGGGGACATCGTCTCGATCTATCACGACGCGAAAGACGGAGGCAGCGGCAGTAAGGACTTCTGGCGCGACGAGTACGTCCTCAATGCCGCGATCGCTCGGTTCCCCAAGCCCTTCGTTGCCATCATGGACGGCATCGTCATGGGCGGCGGCGTCGGTCTCTCGGCACATGCCAACACTCGCATCGTCACCGAGCGTTCCAAGATCGCGATGCCCGAGGTCGGCATCGGCTTCGTTCCGGATGTCGGTGGCACGTATCTGCTTTCGCGTGCACCGGGCGAGATCGGCACCCATTTTGCGCTCACCACGGCGCGGATGAACGCGGCCGACGCCATCGCGGTCGGATTCGCCGACCATTACGTTCCGTCGGAGAACCTCGAGAAGTTCTACGCGGCTCTCGAAACCGTCAGCGTCGGCGAGGCCGTTGCGACGTTCAGCGAGTCGGCCCCGGAATCCGCCATTGCTGCTCAGCAGGAGTGGATCGACGAGTGCTATGCCGGTGATGACATCCAGGGCATCGTCGACGCTCTGGCTGCATCGTCGGTGCCGGAGGCACAGCAGGCCGCGAAGGACATCGTGTCCAAATCGCCGGTGTCGCTCGCGGTGACGCTGCGGTCGCTCCGGCGGGCGGCGACGCTGCCTTCCCTCGAAGCCGTGCTCGACGAGGAGTACCGAGTGTCGGTAGCGTCGCTGAGCAGTCATGATCTGGTCGAGGGAATTCGGGCGCAGGTAGTCGAGAAGGATCGCAATCCCCAGTGGCAACCGGCCACATCGGCAGACGTCACCACCGAGGACATCGACCGATACTTCGCGCCCTTGGGGGATTCCGAACTCGGTCTGTCGAAAGCACACACAGAAGGTGAGCACTCATGAGCGAGAAGACGATCGGCTTCATCGGTCTCGGCCATATGGGCGGACCGATGGCCGCCAATCTGGCGGCGGCCGGCTACACGGTGCAGGGCTTCGATCTGGTGCCTGCCGCGCTGGAGCAGGCGACGAAGGACGGCGTCACCGTGGTGGAATCGGCAGTCGCGGCTGTGGCCGGAGCCGACATCGTGATCACCATGTTGCCGAACGGAAAACTGGTCCTCGGTCTCTACGCCGACCTGCTTCCTGCTGCGGCACCGGGGACCCTGTTCATCGACTCGTCGACCATCGATGTCGCCGACGCGCACGCTGCGCACACGCTGGTGCGCGAGGCCGGTCACCGTAGTCTCGACGCGCCGGTCTCGGGTGGTGTCGGGGGAGCCGCGGCCGGAACCCTCACCTTCATGGTGGGCGGTTCGGAAGAGGACTTCTCATCTGCCGCAGCAGTTCTCGACGTCATGGGCCGCAAGGTCGTGCATTGCGGCGCAGCCGGCAACGGCCAGGCCGCCAAAATTTGCAACAACATGATCCTCGGCGTATCGATGATCGCCATCAGCGAGGCCTTCGTGCTGGGCGAGAAGCTCGGCCTGAGCAATCAGGCGCTCTTCGACGTGGCGTCGACTGCGTCCGGCCAGTGCTGGGCGCTCACCACGAACTGCCCGGTGCCCGGTCCGGTTCCGACGAGCCCCGCCAACAACGAGTACAAGCCCGGATTTGCTGCGGCCCTCATGGACAAGGACCTGGGTCTGGCAGCAAATGCGCTGCGCGACAACGGGGTCGAGGGAGTCCTCGGTCTGCGCGCAGCCGAACTCTACGCGCGGTTCAAGGAAACGTCCGGCGGGGGAACCGACGTGGACTTCTCCGGGATCATCAACGACATCCGCGAACGCTCGAACGGAGCAGCCCAGTGACCGACTACGAAACCATCCTGCTCGAACGCCGGGGACGCGTCGGCATCATCACGCTCAACCGCCCGAAGGCGTTGAACGCGCTCAACTCCCAGTTGATGCGCGAGGTCGTCGCGGTGGTCGAGGAGCTCGATGCCGACTCCGAGATCGGTGCCATCCTGATCACCGGGTCCGAGCGAGCCTTCGCGGCCGGTGCAGACATCAAAGAAATGCAGCCCAAGTCGTACATGGACGTGTACCTCGACGACTTCTTCGCGGCGTGGGATCGATTGGCATCGGCGCGGACGCCGTTGATTGCGGCGGTGTCCGGCTATGCACTCGGAGGAGGGTGCGAACTGGCAATGCTGTGCGATGTGCTGATTGCCTCGGACACAGCGGTCTTCGGGCAACCCGAGATCAAGCTGGGCGTGATTCCCGGGATCGGCGGGTCGCAGCGGTTGACGCGGGCGGTGGGTAAGGCCAAGGCCATGGAGATGTGTCTGACCGGTCGCAACATGAAGGTCGACGAAGCCGAGCGCGCAGGGCTCGTCTCGCGCATCGTGCCGGCTGCGGACCTCCTCGAGGACGCCATTGCAACCGCGACCACCATTGCCGAGATGTCGCTCCCGATCACCATGATGGCAAAGCAAGCCGTGAACCGATCGTACGAGTCGAGTCTGAGCGAGGGCGTTCTGTTCGAGCGTCGCGTGTTCCATTCGACGTTTGCTACGGAGGATCAGAAGGAAGGCATGTCGGCTTTCATCGAGAAGCGCACGCCCAACTTCCAGCACCGCTAGCGCTCCACGCTTGCTCTCGGGTCGTTCCGCGGGCTCCACTCCCGGGGTTGTCCTACCTGTCGGGGGACAGGAGGGCAGCCCCGCGGGCCGAGACCAGCTCGGGCATCGTCGGCACCAGCGTCGTCAGACCGGTCCGCAACTCCAACGACCGCGCGATCGAGGTGATGTTCGCGCCGCCGCCGACCACGACGATGGACTGCGGTCTGGCTCCGGATAATTCGATGGTCTGATCGACGAGCATGCCCGCGTACCGCACGGGGCCGGCAATCAGATCGTCGAAGTCGCGCCGCGTCAGCACGTGGCGCGCGGTCCCGGACGGGTCCGCCGTACTGACGACGGAGTCGACGCTCAGTTGCTCCTTGATGGATCGGCTGGCGTCGATTCCGAGGCGAACCCCGTTGGCGGAGAGCAGTCTACGGACCGAGTGATCGAGATCGTCTCCGCAGAACGTGGATGTACGACGCGTCATCAGCGTCCGAGACGACGCGAGATCGATGACGGTGACCGTAGTTCCAGTGCTGCCGATATCGCACAATACGGTGACGCCGTGGTTCGGTACCAGCCCGATGAACCGTAGGTAGCGCACTTGCGCAGCGGTTTCCGGTACGAGTGACGCCGTGCGGGCAGTGCCGCGGGTGGCGACCGAGCCGGGATCGGTGGCAACTCGGTACGCGATGGCCGAGAATTGCACCGGCAGCGACATCGTCGCAGCAATGGAGTGGATAGCGTCGACTCCGGTGGCGATCGTGGTGGACAGTGACTGCCCTGGAGCGCGGCGCACCGTCCGCGACACGATCGGTGTGCGATGTGGACTGTCCAGATACGTCAGAATCGCACGTGCACCGTGTGCACCCGCTCCGACCCCCAACACCAGCACCCGCCCCGCCCTTCGACAGATCTGCCTCGCCTTGCGCGCAGTGCCATTTCACCACGAACGGTACGGGTGTTCCATTTACTTGTGACGAGTCACGATCATTATCGAAACGATGTGGTGATGTCATCACTGTCGAAATCGCCTGCATCCGAACGTAGTTCCGCAAGGATGCGAACCAGAGCCATCAGCTTGTCGCGCGCGAGCCCGGGCTTGGCGAATACCAGCGTGTTCAGGCGTTCGGTGGCTTCGACCGCCAACGTGCGCCCCTGCTCGGTGATTTCGACCAAGGTGGTCCGTCGATCGCTGGGATGGGGAATGCGACGCACGTAGCCGACGGATTCGAGGCGGTCCACCGCATTGGTCACACTGGTGGGGTGCACCTGCAGACGAGCACTGGCCTTCGCCATCGGTAACGCGCCGTTCTTGGTGAACGTCAACAACGTCAGCAGTTCGTACCGCGAAAAGGTCAGTCCCGTCGGCTTCAACGCTTCCTCGACTCGGGCCAGCATGATCTGCTGCGCGCGCATGAGGGAGGTGACAGCGGCCATACCGTCGGCGGCATCGGACCACCCGTGCTTGGTCCACTGACGGTGAGCCTCTGCAATGGGGTCGAGGGGAAGAGGCGACGGTGCTGGCATACAGACCATCCTCCCACGGTGTCCGGTTCGCGCGTCTACCGAATGACGGTGCGAACTACAGCGAGTGGCACTCGATCGGTGATCGCTGCTCGGGTCCGCGAAATCTGCTCGCGGGCATCGGCTGTGCGCGCAATGTCGGTCTCGTCAGCGGTCAGGGCTGCATCCAACAGACTCAGTTGAGCCAGCACGGAGTCGACGTCGGCGGTGGAGCGCGCCGCACGACCGACCCTCTCGGCGAGGCGAATTCCGGCCTGGACCACCATGGGACTGCCGGTTCCGTAGATGCGCACTGCATCGAGCGCATGGTCGATCAGGACCGAGGCGGACACCCGCTGAACTATCAATCGCACCGGTCCGTCGGTTCCGCGCCGTCCGAGCAAGGGTGTCGGCCGTTGGACCAGAGACACGAGTCCGACGGAGAGATCGTCGATGGCGTTGCGTGCCGTGTAGGGATCGTTGACTCCGGTGGACAGTGCCCGGACTGCCATTTCTGTCATCTGCTCGACTGCGAACGCGATGTCGTGGCGAGGCGTCCTGCTGGTGCCGATGTCGAAAGACCCACGGACGCGGTCGATCGATTCGGCGGAGATGTCGGCCGAACGGTCGGCAAGGATGTCGACGAGCGGCTCACCGGAGACGACGTGGTCGCCCGGTACCCGATGAGTCTCGATCAGCGTGCCGTTGTCGGTCGCGATGCCGAGCAGCGCGTCCTCGTCGATGTCGATGATCACCCCGGATGTCTCGGCCAGCACCGTCACGTAGACAGGTGGTTTCGAGATGTCGTCTATCGATGCGGCGTCGTCGGGACGATCGGTCGGATAGAGGGAGTCGACGGATTCCGACAACTCGTCGCGAACCCTCGCGGACAGGGTGGCCACCTGAATCGACTGCGCGATGTGATGGATGAAGTAGACGAGTACGCCCACGTCGACCACGGCAAGCGCCACGGCAACGTTGACGGCAATGTCGGGAACGAACACCGAGCCATCGGATTCGATCGATCGGATGGAGCGCAGGACCATCAGCGAGTAGAGGAACGTCGCCCCGAAGATGCCGAGCACCACCTGATTGCCGCGGTCGGCCATGAAGTTTCGCACCAGGCGAGGACCGTAGGACGAACTGGCCGTGGCGAGAACGGAGATGGTGATCGAGAACGACGTCGCGGCCACGCCCAACATCGACCCGCCGATGGCACCCAGAATGTCCCGGCTGCCACTGGCGCCGACGTGATAAAGCAGTGAGCCCGTCAGATCCACCCGGGTATCGAGCAGATAGCGATCGAGGCTGACGAGTGCTTGCGCGAGCAGGAGCGCGAGAACTCCGAGGACAGCAGGAATGAACCAGAACGACTCCCGCAACTTCGCCATGTATTCCTTCACGTGGACAGTCTGCCCCAGCGTGTCCGAATCAACCCTCCGGCGTTCGAGTCGTCGATGTCGCGTCAGGCCAACAGTGCGGGTTTGCGAGCAACGGTGACAGCCCACTCCGCGTCGTCGCGCCAGGGCCGCAGATCCCACGTCGCGAAACGATGTTCGACGGCGAAACCGACCGCGGCCAAATCTGCGTCCAGTGCGGCGACGGTGTAGTCGCGATCGGTGGCGAATCCGGTGACGAACACTCCTCCGTCCGTGAGGTGTGCCCAGATGCGTTCCAGCGCTCGCTGTTCGGTGCCCGGCTCCATGTAGACGAGAACGTTGCCTGCTGCGACTGCTGCGTCGAATGTCCGTCCGAGATTCAGCGTCGTCAGATCAGCGATGTGCACGTCGAGTTCTGCACGTGCTCGCGCGGCCTCGGCCAGAACCGGATCGAGATCCACTGCGGTCACTCGGTGTCCGCGGCGAGCCAGTTCGGCACCGAGTCGGCCGGTGCCGCATCCGGCATCGAGAATGCTCGACGCGGGGGAGACCAACGCATCGACCATGC
Organism: Rhodococcoides sp. S146-33; assembly: GCF_059489205.1. Lineage (NCBI taxonomy): Bacteria > Bacillati > Actinomycetota > Actinomycetes > Mycobacteriales > Nocardiaceae > Rhodococcoides > Rhodococcoides sp. S146-33. The sequence goes on along the minus strand of NZ_JCAJWY010000010.1, from coordinate 30,139 downwards.
GGGCCTCGCCGTGCAGATCCACGCCGCGTTCGGCCAGGCTGTCGAATCGCTCGATGTAGCGCTTGGAATCGTCGGCTGAGTTCTCGGTTTGCCAGCGTGTGGTCATGCCGCCAGGGTAGGTCAGTTCGATTTTTCGACGGCTGCCCGGGCTTCGGCCACACGTGCCTTGGCGGCCTCGAGTGCCTCCGCCGCCGACTCGGCCTGCTCGACGCTTGTTCTCTCCGCTGCTCGCGCAGCCTTCGCTCTGGCTCTGGCGGCCTCCAGCTCGGCTTCTATCCTCTCGACTTCTCCTGTGGCGCTGCGTCGTTCGGACGCGGCACGTTCTGTGTCGGAGTCAGCAGTGTCGGCCGCATCGCGTGCGGTATCGAACGCGGTTTCGGCAGCGTCGAGTTCGGCGACCAATCGATTCTGTTCGGCCTCGCGCAGCTGATCGGACTCCGTTGCGGACTCGGGTACGTCATCGGCAGTGTCCGGTACACCGTCGGTCTCGGTCTCGGTCTCGTCGTCGGGTGGGTCGGGAACGAGTGAGAGCAGCGCCGGCCCGAAGCCGCTGTAGGTTTCGGCCGTGACGGTTCGGCCCGCCCGCACGCGGTCGCGAATCTCGGAATCGGCCATCGCCGCGTTCAAGGTGTTGGCGATCTCGCGCGCAGCGTTGTCGCCGACGGTCACTCCGAGCTCGCGCCCCAGGGAGATTGCCTTGTCCGTGAGTGCGCGTATCGAAGTGCTTCGAGCAGTGGACAATTCGCGCAGACGGGAGCCATCGCCGCGCTGCTGAGCTCGTTCGAGCTGCTCGCCGACCTCGAACAGTTCCGCCAGGGCAGATTCGTCTCGACGGGCAAGGCCATTGACCAACCACGCAACGACCGTCGGCTTACGGAGGGCACCGATCCGTTTGCTGCCGGCTTTGTCGCCGGCCTTCTTGAACTGGGCGACGTACGCAGAGCGATGCGAGACGAAATCGGTGGGAGGGAGCGAATACAGGTCGTCGACGACAGTGTCGATGTGGGGGAGATCCTCGGACATCGAAGTCCACCGTCTCGCTCGAGCAGTCACATTTCTGCGGTGACCTGCGTGAAAGATGTGTGCCCCCGGCAGGATTCGAACCTGCGGCCTTTCGCTCCGGAGGCGAACGCTCTATCCCCTGAGCTACGGGGGCAAACCGGCTTCGGCCGGCGTGCCTGTTGGGCTGTACGAAAGACTAGCGCATACGTGACCGGAGCCGAAATCACCCCTCGGGCAGCGGCTGCGCTCCCTTCGCGGCAAGCATCTGCTTCATCAGCGTCGACTCGCTGGTCTGGGTGGCCACCATGGATTTCGCCAGGTTGACCACTGCAGGAGACTGCGCATGGGTCTGGGCGTATTCCATCATGGCCAGACCGCCCTCGTGGTGGCGCAACATGAGCTGCAGAAACATCACGTCGACGTCCGTGCCGGTCGCCTGCCGAAGCGCGGCGAGCTCCGCGGAACTGGCCATGCCCGGCATCGCCCTGGTGGGATCGGAGGACCCCGGTTCCATCGACATTCCGTTCATCGAATGGCCGTGAGAGTCGTCCTCGGCCATCCAGGTCATGTAGCCGTCGGTCGATATCGGTGCGCGGTCCCACAGAGCCAGCCAGCCCTGCATCTGGCCGACCTGATTCTGCTGAGAGGTCAGCATGTCGAACGCCAGACTCTTCACGGCCTGATCGGGAGCGTTGGTCAGGGCCACCGCGGCCATCTCGATGGCCTGGTTGTGGTGCACGGTCATGTCCTGAGCGAAACCGACATCGACCGAGTCCGCGGCGGGCGAGTTGTCACCGTCGCCGAACGGACTCTGCACCAGGAAACCCAGTGCGAACCCGATGGCCAAGACGGCAATCAGAGCCAGGGCCACCAACGCTGTGCGCTGGCTCGGCTTGGTTTCGGACGGGTCGGTGGTCGAGTCGACTGTGGATTCGGTCATCAGCTCGCGGGAACCTGAAGATCGCTTGGTAGCTGCGCGCCACCGGGCAGGCCGCCCGGCAGTCCGCCGGCCCCGCTGGTCTCACTGGCGTCGGGGGTGATGCCGGCCCCGTCCATCGGAACGGCGTCCGTGCCGGGTGCGGAGGCGTCGAACAGCGGGGGATTGTCCGGATCGAAGGCGTTGTCACCTGCGCCCGGTACCGATGCGCAGCTGGCACCGACCTCCGGGTAGGCGAAGCGGTTCAGGCGCAAGGCGGAGATGAACTGGCCGATGCGCTCGTCGTCGACGCTGTCCAGCTTGAGCTGGTGGCCCCAGGACTGCAGCGACACAGGGGTGTCGAGACCGGGGTAGGGCGACATCATCATCTGGGTCTCGCCGTCGACGCGGTCGGCCAGCGACTGGACCTGGTCCTCGTTCAGGTCGTCGGGGTTGTAGGTGATCCAGACGGCTCCGTGCTCGAGGGAGTGCACAGCGTTCTCGGTACGGATGGCCTCGGGGTAGACGATTCCGGTGCAGGTGGCCCACACGGCATCGTGCGGTCCGCCGAAGGGCGGCGACTGGTCGTAGGCCACTCGCTGGGTACGCGCAACGTGCAAGGCCGCCGGGTACTCCTGGATCGCGACGCCGGCGATCCCCGTCGACGGATCCTGGTTGCTCTCGCTGGGTGCGAACTTCTGTGCTTCGGCGCGGTCCTGGTACTTGGGGTACAGGTTGATCCCGAGTCCGGCGACCAAGCCGACGACCACTACGACTCCGGCAACCGTCAGCCAGGGAATCTGCCTTCCCTTGGCGGCGGGCACGCCGCCCTTCTTCTTGCGAGCTGACTTCTTGTTGGCTGCGTTGATGGCTTTGTCTGCCTTCGCAGCCGACTTGTTCTGACTGCCTTTGTCGGGACCCGTTGGCATCGCTGTAGTTGCTCTCTCAGTCGAGGAAAGTTGGTGGTCGGTGTCGCTGGTCGTGCGTATCTGCTGGTGACGGCGTTGACCACGGACCGTCCGCGCAGAGCGCCCTTACTGTACGTTCTCTGCCTGAGAGCGTGCTCAGAGCCTGCAACGAGCGCATCGCGTGAGGTGGGCTAGCGATCGGACGGGCAGTGGATGCGAGTACGCCGCGCACCAGCCAATAGGATAGCTACCTGTGACTCCCGCCGATCTTGCCGAACTGCTCCACGCGACCGCCGCGAAGGTGCTCGCCGACCGCGGCCTGGACGCATCCGTTCTACCTGCGAAGCTGACCGTCGAGCGTCCTCGCAACCCCGAGCACGGCGATTACGCGACCAACGTGGCTCTGCAGGTCGCGAAGAAGGCCGGTGCCAATCCGCGCGATTTCGCAGGCTGGCTCGCCGAAGCTCTCGCAGCCGACGCGGCGATCGACAGCGCCGACGTTGCAGGCCCGGGATTTCTGAACATCAGGCTGGCCGCTGCAGCGCAGGGCGAGATCGTCGCCCGCGTGCTGTCCGCCGGAGCCGAGTTCGGTAACGGATCCTCGATGTCGGGCAAGAAGGTCAACCTCGAGTTCGTTTCTGCCAACCCCACCGGGCCGGTGCACCTCGGCGGCACCCGTTGGGCAGCCGTCGGCGACGCATTGGGCCGCATCCTCACCGCGCACGGTGCCGAGGTCACTCGCGAGTACTACTTCAACGATCACGGCGCTCAGATCGACCGCTTCAGCCGCTCGTTGATCGCCGCGGCCAAGGGGGAACCCGCCCCGGAGAACGGGTATGCCGGCGAGTACATCGCCGAGATCGCCGAGCGGGTGCTGGCGAAGGAACCGGATGTGCTCGCACTGGCCCCCGAGGCACAGGAAGAGACGTTCCGCTCCATCGGCACCGAGCTGATGTTCGACCGCATCAAGGCGAATCTGCACGAGTTCGGTGTCGATTTCGACGTCTACTTCCACGAGAACTCGCTCTTCGAGTCCGGTGCTGTCGAGAAGTCGGTCGACTACCTCAAGGGCTCGGGGAGCCTCTACGAGGAGGACGGGGCCTGGTGGCTGCGGTCCACCGAGTACGGCGACGACAAGGATCGCGTCGTCATCAAGAGCGACGGCAATGCCGCCTACATCGCAGGCGACATCGCGTACTTCCAGAACAAGCGTCAACGTGGCTTCGACCTGTGCATTTACATGCTCGGAGCGGATCACCACGGCTACATCGGACGACTCAAAGCTGCTGCCGCTGCGTTCGGCGACGACCCGGCGACCGTCGAGGTACTGATCGGCCAGATGGTCAATCTCGTGCGCGACGGCGTTGCCGTGAAGATGAGCAAGCGCGCCGGAACCGTCATCACGCTCGACGACCTGGTCGACGCCATCGGCGTCGACGCCTCCCGGTACGTCATGATTCGGTCGTCCGTCGACTCAAGCATCGACATCGATCTGGCCCTCTGGGCGAGTGCGAGCAACGAAAACCCCGTGTACTACGTCCAATACGCCCACGCCCGGCTGGCCTCGCTCGCGCGCAATGCCGCCGAACTGGGAATCGTTGCGGATCAACCGGATCTGAGCCTGCTCACCCATGAGCAGGAAGGCGAGCTGATCAGGACGATCGGCGAGTACCCGCGCGTGGTGGCCAGTGCCGCCGAACTGCGTGAGCCACACCGGATTGCCCGCTACCTCGAAGAGTTGGCGGGTGCTTATCACCGTTTCTACGGTGCGTGTCGAGTACTTCCACAAGGAGACGAGGAGCCCGGACCTGTGAACACCGCACGACTGGCGTTGGGGAACGCGACCCGGCAGGTCCTGGCCAACGGCCTCGAACTGCTCGGGGTCAGCGCACCGGAGCGCATGTGAGCGCGCATCCGGCCGGACCGAAGCATGCCGACGCACCCGCGAAACAGTCGACGTCCCAGCGCCCGGTGAACGCGTCCGAGATGACCGCGCTGCCCGATCAGGTGTGGCCCCGTAATGCCGAGCGCGGTGACGACGGAACGGTTCGTCTCGCTGGAGTATCGGTCACCGAACTCGCGGAGCAGTACGGGACTCCGCTGTTCGTCATCGACGAGGATGATTTCCGTTCGCGTTGCCGCGAAATGGCAGCCGCCTTCGGAGCGCCCGAGCGAGTGCACTACGCCTCCAAAGCATTTCTGTGCGGCGAGATCGCGCGCTGGGTTGCCGACGAAGGGCTCTCGCTCGACATCTGTTCCGGTGGCGAGCTGGCTATCGCGCTGGCCGCAGGGTTTCCGGCGGATCGAATTGCGATGCACGGCAACAACAAATCGGTCGCCGAGCTCGAGGCGGGCGTGCGCGCGGGCGTCGAGCATGTGGTTCTCGACTCCAACATCGAGATCGACCGTCTCGACGCCGTGGCCGGCGCGGCCGGAGTGGTGCAGGACGTTCTCATTCGCATCACCGTCGGTGTGGAAGCGCACACGCACGAGTTCATTGCGACCGCGCACGAGGATCAGAAGTTCGGCTTCTCGCTCGCCGACGGTTCGGCACTCGACGCGGTCCGCCGCGTGTTCGCTGCCGACAACCTTCGCCTCGTGGGACTGCACAGCCATATCGGATCGCAGATCTTCGAGGTCGACGGCTTCGAGTTGGCAGCACACAAGGTCATCGGCCTGCTCCGAGACATCGTCTCGGAATTCGGTGTCGAGAAAACCGCACAGATCTCGACGCTGGATCTCGGTGGTGGCATGGGCATTTCGTACGTTGCCAGTGACGACCCGCCGCCGGTGGAGCAGCTCGCGGCCAAGTTGACCGCCATCGTGGAGACCGAATCTGCCGCGGTGGGCCTGCCGGTTCCGACGATCGCCGTCGAACCCGGCCGTGCCATCGCCGGACCGGGCACCGTCACGCTGTACGAGGTGGGCACCATCAAGGATGTCACCGTCGACAAGGCAACGCGCAGACGCTACATCAGCGTCGACGGCGGAATGAGCGATAACATTCGCACCTCGCTCTACCAGGCCGAGTACGACTGCCGATTGGTCTCGCGGTCCAGCGAGGCTCCCGCCGTTCTGGCGCGAGTGGTCGGAAAGCATTGCGAGAGCGGCGATATCGTCATCAAGAACACATGGATGCCGGCGGACGTCGGGCCGGGTGACCTGCTCGCTGTAGCGGCCACCGGTGCCTACTGCTACTCCATGTCCAGTCGCTACAACCTGCTGACGCGGCCCGCAGTGGTCGCAGTCAAGGACGGGCGAGCGCGCCTGGTCCTGCGGCGGGAAACCATCGAAGATCTGCTCAGCTTGGAGGTTCAGCCATGACATCGAAGCCGATAGGCGTCGCCGTACTCGGACTCGGAAACGTCGGCAGCGAGGTCGTTCGAATCCTCACCGAGAACGCCGAGGATTTCGAGGCGAGAATCGGTGCGCCACTGGAGATTCGGGGCATCGCAGTGCGTCGGGTCGACGGCGATCGTGGAGTGCCGGCCGAGCTGCTGACCGACGATCCGGCCGAGCTTGTCGGCCGGGACGACGTCGACATCGTCGTCGAGGTGCTCGGCGGCATCGACATTCCCCGCAAGCTCGTGCTCTCCGCGCTCGAGAAGGGCAAGTCCGTCATCACCGCGAACAAGGCCCTCCTGGCCGAGTACACCGGTGAACTTGCGGACGCTGCCGAGAAGTCGCGTGCCGATCTGTACTTCGAGGCGGCCGTGGCCGGAGCCATTCCGGTCGTTCGTCCACTGATGCAGTCCCTCGCGGGCGATCGAGTGAACAAGGTTGCCGGCATCGTCAACGGCACCACCAACTTCATTCTCTCCGCCATGGACGAGACGGGAGCGGACTACGCCGAAACCCTGGCAGAGGCAGGACGTCTGGGCTACGCCGAAGCCGACCCGACCGCCGATGTCGAAGGCTACGACGCGGCGTCCAAGGCGGCAATTCTTGCCTCGATCGCCTTCCACACGCGCGTCACCGCAGGTGACGTCTACCGCGAAGGCATCAGCAAGATCACCTCGGACGACCTCGAAACCGCGAAGTCACTGGACTGCACCATCAAGTTGTTGGCCATCTGCGAGCGCATCGTGACGGCCAAGGGTAAAGAACGAATTTCTGCTCGGGTCTACCCGGCGCTCGTTCCGCTCGAGCACCCGCTGGCATCGGTGAACGGTGCGTTCAACGCCGTGGTCGTCGAAGCCGAGGCGGCCGGCCGCCTGATGTTCTACGGGCAGGGCGCAGGTGGTGCTCCCACCGCGTCCGCAGTGTTGGGCGATCTGGTGATGGCCGCGCGCAACAAGTTCTACGGGGGACGGGGCCCGCTCGAATCCAAGTACGCCAAGCTCAAGGTGGCCCCGATGGGTGACATCCTCACTCGTTACTACGTCAGCATGCAGGTAGCGGACAAGCCCGGTGTCCTGGCCACCGTTGCGGCCGAGTTCTCCAAGCGGGACGTCAGCATCTCCACCGTGCGTCAGCAGGGCTCGGGTGACGGAGCCAGGCTCGTCGTCGTCACCCACCTCGCGGCCGACTCCGCTCTGTCCGAAACCGTTGCATCGCTCGAACAGCTCGACGTGGTCGTCCACGTCGCCAGCGTTCTCCGATTGGAAGGCACCACCGTATGAGCGTCCACACCCCCTGGCCCGGTCTGATCGAGGCATACCGCTCGCGTCTGGCGATCGGACCGGACTGGAAGACCGTCACGCTGCGCGAGGGCGGAACTCCGCTGCTGCCCGCTGGGCATCTGTCCGAATTGACCGGCTGCACAGTGCATCTCAAGGTCGAAGGGCTCAATCCCACCGGTTCCTTCAAGGACCGCGGAATGACCATGGCCGTCACCGACGCGCTCGCCCGGGGCCAAGAAGCCGTCCTCTGCGCCTCGACCGGCAACACCTCGGCCTCCGCAGCCGCCTACGCGGCCAAGGCCGGAATGAGCTGCGCCGTACTTGTTCCGCAGGGCAAGATCGCCATGGGCAAGCTTGCTCAGGCAGTCATGCACGGCGCGAAAATCATTCAGGTGCAGGGCAACTTCGACGATTGCCTCGAACTGGCCCGCAAGACCACGGCCGAGTTCCCGACCATCGGTCTGGTCAACTCGGTCAATCCCGTCCGCATCGAAGGCCAGAAGACCGCAGCCTTCGAAATCTGCGACGCCCTGGGAGACGCGCCGGACATTCACGCGCTGCCGGTCGGCAACGCAGGCAACATCACCGCGTACTGGCGCGGTTACTCGGAGTACTTCCGTGACGGTCTCACCACGCGCAAGCCGCGAATGCTCGGAGTCCAGGCCGCGGGCGCCGCACCGTTGGTTCACGGTGCGCCGGTGAAGGACCCGGAGACGATCGCCACCGCAATCCGGATCGGGTCACCCGCATCCTGGAACGGTGCTGTCAACGCCAAGGAAGAATCGAACGGAGCATTCCGCGCAGCTACCGACGAGGAGATCCTCGAGGCGTACCGATTGATCGCGAAAACCGAGGGCGTGTTCGTCGAACCGGCCTCCGCGGCCAGCGTCGCCGGATTGTTGGCGGCTCGCAAGGAAGGCTGGCTCGAGCCGGGCCTGACCGTCGTCTGCACAGTGACCGGTAACGGCCTCAAGGATCCCGACACCGCGTTGGCGGGTATGCCTGTCGTAGAACCGATTTCGGTCGACCCCGTCGCTGTGGCGGCTGCGCTCGAGCTGGCCTGAGTTGACGGAATCTCCGGCTATGACGACGACACTACCGATCGGGCTCACGGTCACCGCACGCGTTCCGGCGTCCAGTGCCAACATCGGGCCCGGATTCGACAGTCTCGGAATCGCTCTGGGGCTCTACGACGAAATCGAGGTCACGACCACTGCGTCGGGGCTGAGGATTCATGTCGACGGCGAGGGCTCGGCGGATGTCCCGTGGGGTCCGACGCATCTGGTGGTGCGCGCCATCGAGCGCGGGCTCGAAGCTGCCGGAGTATGGGCGGACGGTTTGGATGTCCACTGCCGCAACGCAATTCCTCATTCCAGGGGTCTCGGTTCGTCGGCGTCGGCTGTGGTCGGGGGCCTCGCAGCGGCCAACGCGCTCGCTGCGAAAGTCGATCCGTCCAGTGCATTGTCGGAGGGTCAGCTCGTTCAGTTGTCCTCGGAATTCGAGGGGCATCCCGACAATGCGTCGGCGAGCTGCCTCGGCGGAGCAGTCGTGTCGTGGAGCGAACCGCCCAATGCCAGTGTGACGGCGCGAAAGTACGCGGCCGTCCGCCTCGACGTCCATCCGAGCATCAGGGTCGTCGTGCTCGTGCCGTCGGAGCGTTCGTCCACCTCGCACACGCGGGGTCTGTTGCCCGAGTTGGTGCCCCACCGCGATGCGGCCTTCAACGTGAGCCGGAGCGCTCTCGCGGTGGTGGCGCTCACTCGCCGTCCGGATCTGCTGATGTCTGCGACGGAGGATCTGCTGCATCAGGGCCAGCGGGCCCAGGCGCTACCCGACACCACACGCTGGATCGCGACCTTGCGCGCCCGCTCGATCGCCGCAGTAGTGTCCGGCGCAGGCCCTACCGTCATGGCCCTGTGCACCGACGAGTTCCCGGCCGATCTGCGCGACGCTGCGTCGGCCGAGGGGTGGCGAGTTCTCGACCTCGAGGTGGCCGACGGAGTCACGGTCGAATGACCGACACCGAATAGGGTTCTTGCCGAGCGAGGACAACGACGCTATGGTGATCCCTGTCCGTACATCGTGCGCTTCAGACGCCGGTTTCGTCAGGGCAATCAGGTCGCTGTACTCGGGGGAGTCAAAAATCCGAGTGATGTGACGCTCCTGACTCGATCCTCCCCGTGGTTCCCTGCGGTCTCGGATCGATGGTGTCGTCGACGGAGTGCGTCGAACATGAACGGCAATATCCGAGTTCGGCAGAACGTCGAACTGCGGAACGAACCCTCGGCTGCGCATCGAGCGAGCGAGGGAAGGAAAGGACCTCCGTGACCGATACGGAACTTATCTCTGCGCCCGAAACGTCACGTCGACGTGCAGGCCTGTCCGGAATGGTTCTCACCGAGCTACGCAGCCTCGCTGGCGAACTCGGCATCAAGAGCATCTCCGGCATGCGCAAGGGCGACCTGATCGCAGCCATTTCCGAGCGTCAATCGGGTGCTGCCTCGGCGAAGTCGGCCAAGTCCGACGCCCCGAAGTCCGACGCCCCGAAGTCCGACGCGCCCAAGACGCGTCGCGCCGCTGCGTCGACACCCGCCGTCGAAGATGGACCTGCCGCAGCACCGGCACCGGCACTCGAAGTGCCGACGTCCGACGCCTCGTCGACGCAGTCGGGCGATGCCGCAGACGCGGCCCCGGAAACCGGTCGCCGCGCACGTGGCCGTCGAGCAGCAGGTCGCCGCGCAGGTGCACCCGATCAGCTCCCGCTCGACGGCGGCGACAACTCGGCTGAATCCGAGACCGCTACAACTGCTTCCTCCGCGGACACCGCGTCGAGTGAAAAGCAGGACGAGGGCGACAACGCCGCCTCCGACCGGCCCCGACGCAGTCGGGGCGAGCGGAACCGCCAGGACGGATCCGACCGGGAACAGCGGGACGCCGACGGCAACCGCGACAACGCGGCTCGTGACAACGCAAGCCGTAATCAGGGCGACCGCGACACCGCCACCCGCGAGAACGGCAACCGTAACCATAACGACCGCAACCAGGGCGATCGCAACCAGGGCGATCGCAACCAAGGTGATCGGGACAATGCCAACCGCGACAACGGTGGTCGCAATCAGTCCGATCGCAACGGTCGCAACCGCAATCAGGGCGATGGTCGCAACGACAACCGCAACGATGGTCGCAACGAGGAGCGGAACAACGGTCCTCGCGACAACCGCGACAACAATCAGGACGACGAGGGCGAAGGCAGGGGTCGTCGGGGTCGTCGGTTCCGTGAGCGGCGTCGTGGACGCGACCGTGGCGAGGGCAACGACGGCGGCGGCGGAGGGCGCGAGCGCGACACCGAGATCCGTGAGGACGACGTACTCCAGCCGGTAGCCGGCATCCTGGACGTTCTCGACAACTACGCGTTCGTCCGTACCTCGGGCTACCTGGCCGGACCGAACGACGTCTACGTGTCGATGAACCTCGTTCGCAAGAACGGTCTTCGTCGCGGCGATGCCGTCACCGGCGCAGTCCGAGTGGCACGCGAAGGTGAGCAGTCGAGCCAGCGGCAGAAGTTCAACCCGCTCGTGCGACTGGACACCGTCAACGGGGGAGAGGTCGAGGCTGCCCGCAAGCGTCCGGAATTCGGCAAACTCACCCCGCTGTATCCCAACCAGCGTCTGCGTCTCGAGACCCAGCAGAACATCCTCACCACGCGCATCATCGACCTGGTGATGCCGATCGGCAAGGGCCAGCGTGCGCTCATCGTGAGCCCGCCGAAGGCCGGTAAGACCAGCGTTCTGCAGGCCATCGCCAACGCGATCGCCATCAACAATCCCGAGTGCTACTTGATGGTCATCCTCGTCGACGAGCGTCCCGAAGAAGTGACGGACATGCAGCGCAGCGTCAAGGGCGAGGTCATCGCCTCGACGTTCGACCGGCCGCCAGGCGATCACACCGCGGTTGCCGAGTTGGCGATCGAGCGGGCCAAGCGCCTGGTCGAAGCCGGACAGGACGTGGTGGTTCTGCTCGACTCGATCACCCGTCTGGGACGTGCGTACAACAACAGCTCACCGGCTTCGGGACGAATCCTGTCCGGTGGTGTCGACTCGACCGCGCTGTATCCGCCGAAGCGGTTCCTCGGTGCGGCTCGCAACATCGAGCACGGTGGATCGCTGACGATCATCGCCACGGCCATGGTCGAGACCGGATCCACCGGCGACACCGTGATCTTCGAGGAGTTCAAGGGCACCGGTAACGCCGAGCTCAAACTGGATCGCAAGATCGCGGAGCGACGCGTGTTCCCGGCGGTCGACATCAACCCGTCCAGCACCCGCCACGACGAACTGCTTCTGGCTCCCGACGAGGCGGCAGTGGTCCACAAGCTGCGCCGCGTGTTGTCCGGACTCGACTCGCACCAGGCCATCGACTTGCTGGTCGACCGCCTGAAGAAGAGCAAGAACAACCTCGAATTCCTGATGGAAGTCTCGAAGACAGCTCCCGGCGGCAACAACGACTGATCGGTTGTTCCCCGGATCTTTCACCGGGGAACAAGCCGGCAGGTGCGTGCGTTGTAAGCATCTGTCGGCACAGAAGTACCGACGATTAGCAGGGCGGATGCACGCTCTGGCATAATCAACGGCCGAGTCCGGTTCCGGTTCACGTCTTCGATCGGCGAAGGCGACCCGGCGACCATTACAAAGAACGGTAAGGACACCATGAAGGCAGGAATTCACCCCGACTACACACTGACGACAGTCGTCTGTGGTTGCGGAAATACTTTCGAGACCCGAAGCACCACCGACAAAGAGCGCATCAGCGTCGAGGTCTGCTCGCAGTGCCACCCCTTCTACACCGGCAAGCAGAAGATTCTCGACACCGGCGGCCGCGTCGCACGCTTCGAGGCTCGCTACGGCAAGCGCGCCGGCAAGAAGGCCGACGCAGACAGCTAGCTGTTCCGCCGACGCCCGTCCTGTGATCAACAGGACGGGCGTCGGCTTTTTTGTGTCCACACCCAGTTGCACCCGCGTTCGAGAGTGAGTCATCCCCATGGCGAGAACAGTGAAGCCTTCGGCCATCGACGACATCCTTGCCGAACACTCCGGGCTCGAGCAGCAACTCGCTGACCCAGCGCTGCACAACGACCCGTCCGCGGCGCGCAGGGCAGGCAAAAGATTCGCCGAATTGGCTCCGATCATGTCCGCGCACACCAAGTTGACCGCCGCGCAGGACGACCTCGAAGCCGCACGTGAACTCGCTGCCGACGATTCGTCGTTCGCGGCCGAGATCCCCGATCTCGAGGCCACCGTGCTGCACCTCGAGCAGACCCTCACCGACCTGCTCGCACCACGAGACCCGCACGACGGCGACGACATCGTGATGGAGGTCAAGTCAGGTGAGGGCGGCGAGGAATCGGCGCTCTTCGCGGCCGATCTCGCGCGGATGTACGTGCGCTACGCAGAACGCCGTGGCTGGCGGGTCGAGGTGCTCGACGCCAACGTCTCCGACCTGGGTGGGTACAAGGACGCGACCCTGTCGATCAAGACCAAGGACCCACTCGACGGCGTGTGGGCGCGACTGAAGTTCGAGGGTGGCGTGCACCGGGTGCAGCGGGTGCCGGTCACCGAATCTCAAGGACGCGTGCATACTTCCGCGGCCGGGATTCTGGTCTATCCCGAACCCGATGAGGTCGAAGAGGTTCAGATCGACGAAACCGATTTGCGTATCGACGTCTACCGCTCGTCCGGCAAGGGCGGCCAGGGAGTCAACACCACCGACTCCGCGGTTCGGCTCACCCACCTTCCCACGGGCATCGTGGTGACCTGCCAGAACGAGCGCTCGCAGCTGCAGAACAAGGCGCGCGCGATGCAGGTTCTGGCAGCTCGCCTCCAGGCGGCCGCAGAGGAAGCAGCCAACGAAGAGGCTTCGGCCGGCCGGGCCAGCCAGGTGCGTACCGTCGACCGCTCGGAGCGGATCAGAACCTACAACTATCCCGAGAACCGCATCACCGATCACCGCATCGGCTTCAAGGCGCACAACCTCGATGCCCTGCTCGACGGCGAAATGGATGCGTTGCTCGACGCGCTCGCCAAAGCGGACCGCGACGCTCGGATGCAAGCAGAGTAGTTGGGGCGCAGAGCTTTTCAGATTTCGATCGGCCGGTCCATCGCTCGGTGCGATACCCTTGTTTTCCAGGTTCGACCCCGCACGAGCGCCCCGAGAGGCACAGCAGAATGAACCAGGCCTTGACACCCGCAGGCGAGAACGCCGTCACCGAGCTGTCGTCGCGCTACGGCATCTCGACAGACGCGGTCCGCACCATGCTCGACGCCGTCAACAACGGTCGCGGCACCATGGCGCAGTTCAACATTCCCGAGCTCGGTGGCAGCGGACAGTGGATGCGCGGCGGAATGACCATGGTGGGCAATATGTTCGATCACGGGCTCAAGAGCCGGGTCGACGGCCTGTGCCGTGATCTGTCTGCGGTGCTGTCGCAGCATCAGGTGTATCCGCCGCGGGAGGCTGCGGGTGGGTCGTTCGGTGGTAACTCGTTCGGGTCCGGTTCGTGGTGGCCATCGGATCTGGGTTCGCCGAGTTCGAGCGGCGGCCAGAACGGGTCGCAGTACGCGGTGTTCCCGGGTTCTCGGAGACTCGCGGTGCTCGTGGGCGGCGAATTGGCTGTGTACGACACGCTGGACCACTCCATCGGGGGAGTACAGCAACAGCAGGGCGGTGGACCGGGGTCGCTGGAGTTCACCAGCCAGTACGGCACGTTCAGTGCAGGGAGTCTGCCTCGGGTGGACCAGCAATCGAGCGGAACGAACTCGCGGAACCAGTCCGCATCGCAGGCCTACCCGCAACAGTCCTCGTCGCAGCAGTCTTCGGTTCCGCAGGTCTCGAACCAGTCCGGGGTCGGGGGGAACCAGGTCGGTGTCGACATCTCCGAGATCACCGCTGCGATCGAGGCCCTCGCCGGATTGCACGCGAAGGGGTTCCTCACCGACGACGAGTTCTTCGCCAAGAAGTCGGAGCTACTGGGACGCGTGTGAGTGAGTTGTCGGAGCGTCGTGGCAGTCTGAACCTGTGAGCCGCAAGCCGCTACGCCTAGCAATCCTCGAAGCAACATCGATGCTCGAGGCGGCCGGCGTGCCGAGTCCACGTGTCGATGCAGAACTTCTTGCCGCGCACCTCGTCGGTGTGGAACGTGGCCGTCTCGGTCTTGTTCCTCTCGTCGAACCCGAGCTGATCGAGGCGTACTTCCGGACCATCGAGCAGCGCGCGAAACGTATTCCGCTGCAATACATCACGGGTAAGACCTCGCTGGGCAACATCGACGTCGAAGTGGGTCCGGGTGTCTTCGTGCCGCGTCCGGAGACCGAGCTGCTGTTGGCCTGGGCCCTCGCGTTCCTCGAAAATGTGGACCACCATCCGCCCGTGATTCTCGACCTCTGCACGGGTTCGGGTGCGCTGGCACTCGCGATCGCCAACGCTCGGCCGGACGCCGTCGTGCATGCCGTCGAGCTGGATCCGTCCGCCTTGGCGTGGGCGAGGCGTAACGCAGATCTGCGCAGCGGTGAGGGCGATACCCCGATCACGCTGCACCACGGCGACGTCACGGCACGTGATGTGTTGGTCGAACTCGACGGCGCAGTCGACATGATCGTCGCGAATCCGCCGTACGTCCCGGAAGGGTCACAACTCGATCCCGAAGTGATCGATCACGATCCGCACATGGCTCTTTTCGGCGGTGCCGACGGACTGTCGGTGATCGAGCCGATGGTCGGCAACATCGCCCGTTGGCTTCGAGTCGGCGGCGGCGTCGCGATCGAGCACGACGACTCCAACGGTGACGAGGTGGCGGCACTGCTGTCCCGGAGACGGGTGTTCACCGAGGTCATCGCGCATCCGGACCTGGCAGGCCGGCCCAGGTTCGTCGTCGCCACACGGGCGCACCCCGCCTCGCCCTGACAGCGGGAGCGGCACCTGACACCACTTCGTTACCGCAAGTGGAAGGATGGGCACCGTGAGTACCGTTTACGACTGCAGTGAAGCCGATGCGCGCGCTGCGGGATTGACCGCGGCCCGCGGTGCCCTCAAGTCCGGCCGACTCGTGGTGATGCCCACCGACACCCTGTACGGGATCGCCGCCGATGCCTTCGACGGCAGCGCAGTCACAGATCTGCTGCGCGCCAAGGGGCGGGGACGCGATATGCCCGTGCCCGTGCTCGTCGGCTCGTGGAACACCATCGACGGCTTGGTCCAGAGTGTCCGGCCACGCACCCGAGATCTGATTCGCGCGTTCTGGCCCGGCGCGTTGAGCATCGTCGTCCAGCAGGCGCCGTCGCTGGCGTGGGATCTGGGTGATGCCCAGGGCACGGTCATGTTGCGTATGCCGCTGCATCCGGTCGCGCTCGAGTTGCTGCGTGAGGTCGGCCCGCTCGCGGTGTCCAGCGCCAATATCTCGGGAAGCCCGCCTGCCACCACGGTGACCGAGGCACGGGACCAGCTGGGTGGGTCGGCGGCGGTCTATCTCGACGGGGGACCGGCAGATCATGCGGTGGCGTCGACCATCGTGGATCTGACGAGCGACCGCGCGCGAATTCTGCGGGTCGGTGCCATTCCCACCGAAAAGATTGCCGAGGTTCTCGGTGTCACCGCCGAAAGCCTGGTCCCGGGAGCGTCCTGACATGCCCGTCCGTGCCGCATGAGTGTCGAGTTGCTGGCTCAGTCGAATCTGGGGGCAGGCGTTCCCATTCGGGAGCTACTGCTGGTCTTTCTCACTGCCGCCGTCGTCACGTTCTTCGCCACCGGTGGAGTCAGAGTGGCGGCGATCAAGTTCGGTGCTGTTGCCATTCCGCGCGATCGTGACGTCCATGTGCAAGCCACCCCGAGGCTCGGGGGAGTGGGCATCTACGTGGGCATGCTCGCCGCCCTGCTCTTCGCGTCGCAGCTGCCTGCCCTGGCCCGGGGTTTCGACGTGGCGTACAACCGCGATATTCCGGCCGCGCTGGTTGCCGGCTTCGTGATCGTGTTGGTCGGTGTCATCGACGACCGCTGGGGCCTGGATGCCCTGACCAAGTTCGTCGGGCAGGTGACGGCAGCGGGCGTGTTGGTGATCATGGGTGTCAGTTGGGTCGTGCTGTATCAGCCCTGGGGAGGTGAGCCCGGTCAGCCGGGCAGCACCCTGGTCCTCGATCAGCTACAAGCCGGACTGGTGACGGTTCTGATCACCGTCGTGATCGTCAACGCCATGAATTTCGTCGACGGCCTCGACGGGTTGGCCGCCGGTCTCGGGCTCATTTCCTCGGTGGCGATCTGCATCTTCTCGGTGGGGCTGCTGCAGGAGCAAGGCGGCGATGTGGGCGTCTACCCGCCGGCTCTGATCGCTGCTGCGCTGGCCGGTGCCTGTCTGGGATTCTTGCCGCACAATTTCCAGCCTGCGCGCATATTCATGGGCGATTCGGGCTCCATGCTCATCGGGCTGACGCTGGCCACGATCTCCACGAGTGCCTCGGGGAGGATTCCGTTGACGGCGTACGGCCCACGCGATCTGCTCGGCCTGTTGTCGCCGCTTCTGCTGGTCGGTGCCGTGATGCTCATCCCGATACTCGATCTGCTGCTGGCCGTCATCCGTCGCACGCGGGCCGGACGAAGCCCGTTCAGTCCGGACAAGATGCATTTGCATCATCGGCTCCTGCAGATCGGTCACTCGCATCGACGGGTGGTACTGGTGATCTACCTGTGGGTCGGTGTACTCGCTTTCGGGGCGGTCGGGTCATCCCTGCTCGATCGGCGCATTGTTGTGCTCCTGGTTGCCGCCGGTCTCGTATTCGCGCTGGTGGTTACCGCCGTCCCTACCTTGCGGGTGGATCGATCGAATGGTCCGGAACGTCGAAGCGCACGACGAGGCGGCTGATCCCGTCGGTTGTTCGCGGTCGCGAGCTGGGTACCCTCGACAACTGTGACCTTCACTCCGCAGTCCATGCCCGACCAATTCGCGCCGCTTCGCGCCGCCGTCCGTTACGGACTGATCGGCCTGGTGGTGTTGACGGTGGTGAGTGTCGGTATGTCGGTGACTGCGGCCGGCACTCCCGGCCTGTGGGGATCGCTGATCGGCGTGGCCATCGGCGGAGGGTTTGTGATCACGACGGCCCTGTCGGTCGCTCTCACCACGCGTTTTCCGGCTTCGGCGGTCGGAGCGCTGTTGCTCGGTGGTTGGTTGCTGAAGATGGTGATCGCGCTGATCGTGCTGGTCGCGCTCAAGGATGCCGAGTTCTACAGCCGCTACGCGCTGGGGCTGACGATCCTGGGGGCGCTGGTGGTCGTGCTCGGCGCCGAGGTCTTCGGCGTCGTCAAGACGAAAGTCGCCTACGTCGACAGTGCTCCGTCCGCCGACCACCCCGACAGTCGGTAGTACGACACGACGTCGTAATCGGTTAAGCTGAGGCCCGCCTACACAACGTCGTAGTTCTGTTGATAAAGTTTGTATCAAGCGGTGGGTAAGACCGGGACAAAAGAGACTTTTTCCCCGGACCGGACCCCCGCAGGTAGCAGTCAGCGTGAGCTTCCTTACAGTAGGCCCGTAGTCACAGACTTCGGCAACGTAAGGTTTCGCCCTGAGAGTTGCCGAGTCGACGTGAGTCGCCGACACCCGACAGACGCTTGGCCGATGAAGACCGGGCCTCAGCCTCTGACGATTGCGAGCCGATTTTCGTCGACTTGATAGATCGTCATTGTCCGATCGAACCGCAGCCGCTACCGGCTGCGGCCCGAACACGGGAGAGACCGCTGAGCGTCACCAACCTGGCTGCGGAGTTCAGTCCGCCGTCACTATCCGATTTCTTTCCGCCCGCGGTGCTGTTCGAGGGAACTCCGTTCGAGCTCGACCGACTGATGCTCATCCGCATCCTGATGTCGGCGCTGCTCATCATCTTCATGCTGATTGCTCTGCGCAGCCCCAAGATCGTGCCTCGTGGAATTCAGAACATGGCCGAGATCGCTCTCGACTTCGTTCGCATCCATGTTGCTGAGGACGTACTCGGCAAGGAACAGGGACGTCGTTTCCTGCCCGTCATCATGACGATTTTCTTCACAGTGCTGGCGGTGAACGCCAGTGCCGTCATTCCGTTTCTCAACATCTCCTCCAATGCGCGCATCGGCCTGCCGATCGTCCTTGCGGCGGTCGCGTATGTCGCGTTCATCTACGCCGGTGTGAAGAAGTTCGGCGTCGGCAAGTTCGTCAAGGGCACGATCGTCATCCCCGGCATTCCGCCGGCCATGCACGTGCTGCTGATTCCGCTCGAGTTCGTCTCGAACTTCGTCCTCCGGCCGTTCACGTTGACCGTGCGTCTGCTGGCCAACATGCTCGCCGGCCACATCATGCTGGTGCTGTTCTTCAGCGCCACGCAGTTCTTCCTCTTCGAGGCCTCTGCTGGCCTGAAGATCTTCGCCGCACCCTCGCTCATCATGGGCTTCCTGTTCACGATGTTCGAGATGCTGGTGATCTTCCTGCAGGCATATATCTTCGCGCTGCTCACGGCGATCTACATCGACCTGGCGCTGCACGCGGACTCGCACTGACCGACCAACAGACCGAACTAGCTACACCGCCACCTCCGACACCCGGATGTGGACCGAAGAAAGGGAACGGAAAACCGAATGAGCCTTGAAGTTCTGGCCCAGGCGCAGGAAATCACCGCTAACGGATACGGCGCCATCGGCTACGGCCTCGCAGCGATCGGTGGTGGCATCGGCCTCGGCCTCGTCGTCGCCAAGAACATGGAAGCCACCGCTCGCCAGCCCGAGCTGGCCGGTCAGCTCCGTACGACCATGTTCCTCGGCATTGCATTCACCGAGTCCCTCGCCCTGATCGGCCTCGTCGCCGGCTTCATTCTCTGAGAGCGCGATGACAAACGCGATAACGCTGCTCGCAGCCGGGGAAGGTGAATCCCAGAACCCGCTGCTGCCCGCAACATACGACATCGTTTGGTCGATCGTCTGTGTCGTGATCATCGGCTTCCTGTTCTGGAAGTACGTCGTACCGCGTTTCCAGACGGTTCTCGCCGAGCGCTCCGAGCTCATCGAAGGCGGAATCAAGAAGGCCGAGCAGGCTCAGGCCGAGGCCAAGGCCGCGCTCGAGCAATACCACGCTCAGTTGGCCGATGCCCGTTCCGAGGCCGCGCAGATCCGTGAGGACGCGCGTACCCAGGGGCAGGCGATTCTCGCCGAGATGAAGGAAAAGGCGCAGGAAGAGAGCGACCGGATCGTGGCTGCAGGCCACAATCAGCTCGTTGCTCAGCGTCAGCAGATCGTCACCGAACTTCGTGGAGATCTGGGACGTACGGCCGTCGAACTCGCTGAGAAGGTCATCGGAGAGCAGCTGTCCGACGACGCGAAGCGTTCCAGTTCGATCGATCGCTTCCTCAACGAGTTGGATTCCGTCACCGCGGACTCCGCATCCGGAAAGTGAGTCGAACCATGTACGCAACTTCTCGTGAGGCACTCGCCCGCACGCGGTCGGTTGCCCACGAAGCTCTGGGGTCCGCGTCGGGAGGCGAGGCGACAGCCGTCGCGGCTCAGACCGGAGCCGAGTTGTTCGCCGTCGTCGAGACTCTCGACGCGCAGCGCACGTTGCGTACCGCTCTCGCCGACTCATCGGTCGAGGGCGATCGGCGAAGCGCTCTGGCCGGAGAGGTCTTCTCCGGCCAGGTGTCGAATGCAACGGCAACGATCGTCAAGGCTGCTGCCGGCGAAAGCTGGTCCAACGCCCGCGACCTACTGAACTCCCTGGTCGAGTTGGGACGCGAAGCTCTGCTCCGTGCCGCGGCCGATCAGGATCAGCTGGACACGGTCGAGGACGAGTTGTTCCGGCTCGGACGCATCGTGGCCGGTAACCCGCAGCTCGAGCAGGCCCTGTCGGATCGCTCGAAGCCGTCGCAGGCGAAACGCGAACTGCTCGGTCGTCTGCTGTACGGCAAGGTCACGGCAGTTACCGAGGCGCTCGCAGTTCAGGCTGTGACGCGTCCCCGCAAGACTGCCCCCGCGGATGTTCTGAACGGCTTGGCAGATCTGGCCGCCGAACAGCGTGACCGCGCGGTTGCACACGTCCGCAGCGCAGCCCCACTGAGCGACAGTCAGCTCGAGAAGCTGACGGCAACCTTGACCCGCACGTACGGCAAGCAGGTCACGGTGCATGTAGAGGTCGATACCGAACTGCTCAGCGGACTTGTCGTTCGTATCGGCGACGAGGTCATCGACGGTAGCGGGGCAGGCCGCCTCGCTGCATTGCGAAAGACGCTCAAATAGTCCGACACGGACACAGTAACGAGAAGAAGCGTCTCGACTTTCGAGACATTTCACCCCGCGATCATTTGAAGGAAGAGCAGGAAACACTATGGCGGAGCTGACGATCTCCTCCGACGAGATCCGTAGCGCGATCGATAACTTCACCGCGAGCTACTCACCGGAGTCTTCCCGCGAGGAGGTCGGCACGGTTACGGACACGAGCGACGGAATCGCTCACGTGTCCGGATTGCCGTCGGCGATGTCCAACGAACTCCTGGAATTCCCCGGCGGAGTCCTCGGTGTCGCGCTGAACCTGGATGCCACCGAAATCGGTGCCGTCATCCTCGGTGACTACGAGCACATCGAAGAAGGCCAGGAAGTCAAGCGCACCGGAGACGTGCTGTCGGTCCCCGTGGGCGACGGCTACCTCGGCCGCGTCGTCGACCCCCTCGGCAAGCCCATCGACGGCCTCGGCGACATCGAGTCCTCCGAGACCCGCGCCCTCGAGTTGCAGGCTGCCTCGGTGCTCGAGCGCCAGCCTGTCGAGGAGCCGCTGCAGACCGGTATCAAGGCGATCGACGCCATGACCCCGATCGGCCGTGGCCAGCGTCAGCTCATCATCGGCGACCGCAAGACCGGCAAGACCGCGGTCTGCATCGACGCCATCCTGAATCAGAAGGCCAACTGGGAGAGCGGCGACGAGAAGAAGCAGGTTCGCTGCATCTACGTCGCTATCGGCCAGAAGGGCTCCACGATCGCAGGCGTCAAGGCTGCACTCGAAGAGCAGGGCGCACTCGAATACACCACCATCGTCGCCGCACCCGCGTCCGATTCGGCCGGCTTCAAGTGGCTCGCTCCGTACACCGGCTCGGCCATCGGCCAGCACTGGATGTACCAGGGCAAGCACGTCCTCATCGTGTTCGACGACCTGACCAAGCAGGCCGAGGCGTACCGCGCCATCTCGCTGCTGCTGCGTCGTCCGCCGGGCCGCGAGGCATACCCCGGTGACGTCTTCTACTTGCACTCCCGTCTGCTGGAGCGCTCGGCGAAGCTGTCCGACGAGCTCGGCGGCGGATCGTTGACGGCTCTGCCGATCATCGAGACCAAGGCCAACGACGTCTCGGCATACATCCCGACCAACGTCATCTCCATCACCGACGGCCAGGTCTTCCTGGAGTCGGACCTCTTCAACAAGGGCGTCCGTCCCGCGATCAACGTGGGTATCTCGGTTTCCCGAGTCGGCGGTGCTGCGCAGACCAAGGGTATGAAGAAGGTCTCCGGATCCCTTCGCCTCGAGCTCGCTCAGTTCCGTGAGCTCGAAGCCTTCTCCGCATTCGCGTCCGATCTCGACGCTGCGTCCAAGGCACAGCTCGAGCGCGGCGCTCGCCTGGTGGAGCTGCTCAAGCAGGATCAGTACGCACCGGTGGCTGTCGAAGACCAGATCGTCTCGATCTGGCTCGCCGGACAGGGCACGTACGACTCCGTCCCGGTCGGCGATGTTCGCCGCTTCGAGACCGAGCTGCTCGAGGATCTGCACCGCAACGCAAGCGGCGTCTACGACAGCATCGCCGGTGGCAAGGCTCTCGACGACGACAACCAGAAGGCACTGACCGAAGCGACCGAGAAGTTCAAGGCCGGTTTCGTGGACTCGGACGGCAACCGCGTCGTCAACGAGGCCGAGGCAGACACTCTGAACGCCGACGAGGTCAGCCAGGAGCAGGTCAACGTCACCCGCAAGACAGTCAGCAAGTAGGCCGGCGATGACAGGTGACAAGACGAGCACAGAAGGGAGCGTGAACAGCTAGATGGCAAGCATTCTCGAGCTTCGCTCCCGTATCAAGTCGGTCAACTCGACGAAGAAGATCACCAAAGCGCAAGAGTTGATCGCAACTTCGCGAATCACCAAGGCGCAGGCCCGCGTTGCCGCATCGAAGCCGTACGCGGAAGAGATCACCAAGGTGCTCTCCGCGTTGGCGAGTGCATCGAGCTCGCTCGATCACCCGTTGCTCAACGAGCGACCCGAGCCCAAGCGTGCCGCAGTCCTGGTCGTGACCAGTGACCGCGGTATGTGCGGTGGCTACAACTCCAACGTCCTCAAGGAATCGGAAGAGCTGTTCCAGCTCCTCCGCTCCGAGGGCAAGGATCCGGTCATTTACGTACTCGGGGCAAAAGGCCTGGGCTACTACACATTCCGCGAGCGGGACGTGAAGGGTGCCTGGACCGGCTTCTCCCAGGAACCCGGCTACGCCGACGCAGCGAAGGCCAGTAAGCATCTGGTCGAGCTGTTCATGGCGGGCTCGGGCACCGAGGTCGACGCTCCCAACGGTGAAGGCACCGTCGAGGGCGTGGACGAGTTGCATATCGTCTACACCCGCTTCGTGTCGATGCTCACGCAGAAGCCCGAAGTTCGCCGAATGGCACCACTCGAAATCTCGTACACAGACGAGGAATTCGAGATGGGTGCGGATGCGTTGACGGACTCGCCGACGGCAGATGTGCAGGCACAGTACGAATTCGAGCCGGAGGCAGGCACTCTGCTCTCGGCGCTGCTGCCCAAGTACATCAGCACCAGGATCTACGCGTCGTTGCTCGATGCAGCAGCGTCGGAGTCCGCGGCGCGTCGTACCGCCATGAAGGCAGCGACGGACAACGCGAACGAATTGGTCGAGACCTTGAGCCGTCAGGCCAACCAGGCTCGGCAGGCCCAGATCACCCAGGAAATCAGCGAAATCGTCGGTGGCGCCAACGCGTTGGCCGACAGCGCAGGAAGTGACTAAGCAATGACCGCAGCAGTAGCCCAAGAGAACGCGAGCGGAGCGGACACTCAGTCCGGCCGTGTCGTTCGGGTCATCGGCCCCGTTGTGGACGTCGAGTTCCCGCGCGGCTCGATTCCCGCACTGTTCAACGCCCTCAACGCAGAGGTCACTCTGCCGACCGTGGCCAAGACCTTGACGCTCGAGGTAGCCCAGCACCTCGGCGACAACTTGGTTCGCACCATCTCGATGCAGCCGACCGACGGCCTCGTCCGCGGCACCGCTGTCGTCGACTCGGGCAAGCCGATCTCGGTTCCCGTCGGCGACGTCGTCAAGGGCCACGTCTTCAACGCCCTCGGTGACTGCCTGGACACCCCCGGACTCGGCCGCGACGGCGAGCAGTGGGGCATCCACCGCAAGCCCCCAGCCTTCGACCAGCTCGAGGGCAAGACCGAGATCCTCGAGACCGGTATCAAGGTCATCGACCTTCTCACCCCGTACGTCAAGGGCGGCAAGATCGGACTGTTCGGTGGTGCCGGTGTCGGCAAGACCGTGCTGATCCAGGAAATGATCACCCGTATCGCACGTGAGTTCTCGGGCACCTCGGTGTTCGCAGGCGTCGGCGAGCGCACTCGTGAGGGCACCGACCTTCACCTCGAGATGGAAGAAATGGGCGTCCTCCAGGACACCGCCCTCGTCTTCGGCCAGATGGACGAGCCGCCGGGCACGCGTATGCGCGTCGCTCTGTCCGCACTGACCATGGCGGAGTACTTCCGCGATGTGCAGGGCCAGGACGTGTTGCTCTTCATCGACAACATCTTCCGGTTCACGCAGGCAGGTTCGGAGGTGTCGACCCTTCTCGGTCGTATGCCCTCGGCCGTGGGCTACCAGCCCACGCTGGCGGACGAGATGGGTGAGCTCCAGGAGCGCATCACCTCGACCCGCGGACGTTCGATCACCTCGCTGCAGGCGATCTACGTTCCCGCCGACGACTACACCGACCCGGCACCGGCAACGACGTTCGCGCACCTCGATGCGACGACCGAGCTCTCGCGTCCGATTTCGCAGATGGGTATCTACCCCGCTGTGGACCCACTGAGCTCGACCTCGCGCATCCTCGAGCCCGGCATCGTCGGTGCGGAGCACTTCCGCGTCGCCAACGAGGTCAAGCGGATCCTGCAGAAGTACAAGGAACTGCAGGACATCATCGCCATCCTCGGTATGGACGAGCTCCAGGAAGAGGACAAGGTTCTGGTCGGCCGTGCACGTCGCCTCCAGAAGTTCCTCGGCCAGAACTTCATCGTTGCCGAGAAGTTCACCGGTGAGGCCGGTTCGGTCGTGTCGCTCTCCGACACCATCGAGGCATTCGACAAGGTCACCAAGGGTGAGTACGACCACCTTCCCGAGCAGGCCTTCAACAGCTGTGGCGGTCTCGACGATGTCGAGGCAGCCGCGAAGAAGATGGCCGGAAAGTAGACCGACGTGACTTCTTCCGAGAAGAGCGGCATGGAGGTCTCCCTGGTCGCTGTGGAGCAAAAGCTGTGGTCCGGTACCGCGACCATCGTCAGCGCTCAGACCACCGAAGGTGAGATCGGCATCATGCTGGGCCACGAGCCTGTCCTCGGGCAACTGATCGAGGGCGGCACGGTGTCGATCACGACGACCGATGGCGAAAAGATCATCGCCGCCGTCCACGGTGGATTTCTGTCGGTGACGGGCAAGACGGTGACCGTACTGGCGGAGTCGGCTGATTTTGCCGACGACATCGATGTAGAAGCGGCACGGTCCGTAGTGGCAGAGAACGGCGACGACCTGGAGGCCATTGCTGTGGCCAAGGGACGTATCCGCGCTGTCGAGCGGTCCTAGGTTCACGAGAAGCCGCGACGAGACCTGCGATGCCTTCTGGATTGATTGCTCTGATCATTCTGGTTGTGCTGCTTGCAGGACTCGTCGCGGCTTTTGCGTACCGTTTGGCGGTGCTGCGACGGGGAGGCACGGCTGCGATCATGCGGGTGCTTCCGTCAGACGGCGGCGCCGGTTGGCGGCATGGCATCATTCGGTACGGCGACAACACGCTGGTGTTCTTCAAGTTGTCGAGCCTGCGACCCGGCCCTGATCACCGCCTGGGTAGGCAGGATATCCACGTGGGGGAGCGGCGGGCCCCACGCGACACAGAGTTCGACATCATGACTCCGGACATCGCTGTGCTGGAGTTGACGCACAGCGGCAAGAATTACGAAATGGCTTTGGACAGAAGTGCGTTGACCGCTTTCCTGTCCTGGGTGGAATCCCGACCGTCCGGCCGCTCGCGTCGCAGGCGGCCGGCGGCGTAATCAGTTCTCGTCGGTATCGGGTTCGCTCGTGGTCCGACTCGACCCCGGTACCCACTGGATGTCGCCCTCGGGATTGGCGTACCGACTGAGAATGAACAGCAGGTCCGAAAGCCTGTTGAGGTATTTGGCCGGCAAATCGCTCGTTGATTCGGGGCCGGCGTGAACCGCGGCCCAGGCCGATCTCTCCGCGCGCCGTGCGACGGTTCGCGCAACATGCAGCAACGCTCCCAAAGGTGTGCCGCCGGGCAGAATGAACGACGTCAACGCGGGCAACTCGTCGTTGAATTGGTCGCACCATGCTTCGAGACGGTCGATATACCTCTGATCGATCCTCAGCGGTGGGTATTCCGGATCCGCCACGACGGGCGTCGACAGATCGGCACCCGCGTCGAACAGGTCGCTCTGAATGGTTCGAATCACGGCGCGCACCGCTTCGCTCGGATTTCCCAGTGCCAGTGCGACTCCGAGGCTGGCGTTGGTTTCGTCGCAGTCTGCGTAGGCGATCAGCCGCGCGTCGTTCTTGGAGACCCTCGAGAAATCGCTCAATCCCGTGGTCCCGTCGTCGCCGGTCCGAGTGTAGATACGAGTGAGGTGAACGGCCATGCGGCTACGGTACCGCGCGGGTGACGGTCGGTACCGCTGGCTACGCTGTCGAAGTGAGCGAACGTTTCTTGGTCAACGGTGGTAACCGCCTCGTCGGTGAGGTGGCGGTCGGCGGCGCGAAGAACAGCGTCCTCAAGCTGATGGCTGCTGCGCTACTTGCCGAAGGCACCAGCACGATCACCAATTGCCCCGACATCTTGGATGTGCCTTTGATGGCAGAGGTGTTGCGTGGGCTCGGGTGTGAGGTCGACCTCGAAGGTTCGGTCGTTCACATCACCACCCCTGCGATGCCCAAGTATCACGCCGATTTTGCGGCCGTTCGACAGTTCCGAGCATCGGTGTGTGTGTTGGGCCCGCTGGTGGCGCGATGTAAACGGGCCGTCGTAGCCCTGCCGGGCGGCGACGCCATCGGCTCACGACCCCTCGACATGCACCAGTCCGGTCTGCAGTTGCTGGGTGCACGTAGCGAGATTCAGCATGGATGCGTCGTAGCCGAGGCCGACGAGCTGCGCGGCGCGAACATCAGGCTGGCTTTCCCTTCCGTGGGAGCGACGGAGAACATCTTGATGGCGGCGGTACTCGCTACGGGTGAGACCGTGATCGACAATGCAGCACGCGAACCGGACATCGTCGATGTGTGCAACATGCTCAACGAGATGGGTGCCGATGTGCAGGGTGCCGGTACGTCGACGCTCACCATTCGCGGTGTCAGTGCGCTGAAGCCGACCACTCATCGGGTCATCGGCGATCGGATCGTGGCTGCTACGTGGGGGATTGCCGCGGCGATGACGCGAGGCGATGTCCGAGTGCGGGGGGTCAACCCCAAGCATCTGTCGCTGGTTCTGGACAAGCTGCGTTCTGCCGGTGCCGAGGTGACCAGCGAGCCGGACGGCTTCCGCGTCGTTCAGCACGAGCGGCCGCGAGCGGTGAACTTCGCGACGTTGCCCTATCCCGGGTTCCCCACGGATCTTCAGCCGATGGCAATCGGCCTTGCAACAGTCGCCGACGGGACGTCGATGATCACCGAGAACGTATTCGAGGCGCGCTTCCGGTTCGTCGAGGAAATGATCCGGCTGGGCGCTGACGCTCGTACCGATGGCCACCATGCTGTGGTGCGCGGTGTGCCGCAGCTCTCCAGTGCACCGGTGTGGTCGTCCGACATTCGGGCAGGGGCAGGGCTGGTGCTGGCCGGGCTGGTGGCCGACGGAACGACCGAGGTGCACGACGTGTTCCACATCGACAGGGGCTACCCGCGATTCGTGGAAAACCTGACTGCTCTCGGCGGGGACATCGAGCGAGTCAGCTGACGCCCTTTCTTTCGAGCGCGTCGACCAGCACTCCCAAGGCACGTTGGAATCGATCGTCGGACACCGAGCCGTAGCCGACGACGACTCCACCCTGGGTGGTGGGCGACCGCGTCGAGTGTTCGAGGGTGGGCACGTCGACCCCGTTAGTTGCACAGTCGGCTGCGACGTCGCGTGCTACGTCGGTGTCGAGCATCAGCACGGTATGCAGGCCGGCACCGACACCACGAAGCTCGCCGAATCGAGAGAGTGCGGCGGCAACGATGCGGTCACGTGCGCGATAGATTCGACGCGCGGCGCGTACGGATCGGTCCCATTCGCCGTCGCGGAGCAGTGAGCTCATGGCGTATTGGATGGGAATCGAGGGGTGGTCGCCGATTGCGCGACGCGTTTCGGTGATGCGCTCGACCATCGACGGGGGAGCCACCATCCATCCGAGCCGCACGCCGGCACCCAACGTCTTCGACACGGTTCCCAGGTAGACGGCGTTGTCGGGGACGAGCTCGGTAACGGTGGGCAAAGGTGCTATGCCGTAACGGAATTCGGAATCGTAGTCGTCCTCGATGATGGTCGATCCGGTATTCCGCGCCCAGTCCGCGAGGGCGCGCCTACGAGCTATGGGCATGAGCCCGCCGGTGGGGTACTGGTGCGAGGGGGTGACATAGACGGCAGGGGTCCTTGGAGGTGCAGTCTCGAGTTCTCCGACTTCGAGGCCCCCACGGTCGACGGGGACGTCGTGAACGGTCCACCCGCGGTGCTCAGCGAGGGCGGCGGCAGATCGATAACCCGGATTCTCCAGTGCGAGAACCTTTTCGACGCCGAGGTGCGCCGAAAGTGCGCCCAGCGCAAGGTCGAGGCCGTGAATGCTTCCTGTTGTGACGACGATCGAGTCGGCGGTGGTGTGCAGTCCGCGCGCACGGCCGAGCAGATCTGCGATGCGTGTTCTCAGGTCCAATAAGCCCGCTGGATCGGGGTAGTCGCCGGGTGGAGGCGATGCGCCCACATCTCGCCAGGCTCGCTTCCACGCTTCGGACGCACGAGGAGGAGTCCACGGTATTCCGGGTCGCAGCGAAATGCGATGCGCAACCGGTGAGTCTTCCCGTGCTGGTCGTAGCCGACGGTGCGACCGAACGGCATGCGGAACATCTCGGACGTAGTTGCCCGATCCGCGACGTGCGTCGAGCCATCCCTCGGCGACGAGCTGTTCGTACGCCTTCTCGACCACGGCGCGAGCCAGTCCTACTTCGACGGAAAGTGCTCTGGTACTGGGTAATCGGGCTCCTGGTGCAAGTTCCCCGCGATCGATCGCCGTGCGAATGCCGTCGGCTACCTGAACGGGCAACGTACGACGGTCGGCGCGATCGACCGTGATCGACAGCGAATTCGGCGGCAAGGTCATCGTGCGTCACCGATCCAAGTAGGTAAGTGGCCTAGCAAAGTTACTGTCTATTGGACCATGACAGTGAGCCAAACAAGCAGGATCCTGTCTTCATGACGATCGATGAGGAACCCCTGTCCCCGACGCCCAGAACCGCGGTGATCCGTGGTCGGCAGCGCGCTCTAGCGCAGCGATCGGCACTGCTGGACGTGCTCGGCTCGGCGCGCCTCTGCCATCTGGGCGTAGTGGTGGAGAACGTGGCGCGGGTGCTTCCGACCGTGTTCGGCGTTGATCCCGACGGCCCGGACAGGGCCGGGACTCTGTACCTGCACGGCTCGGTCGCCTCTCGCAGCCTGATCGAGGCTCCGGCACAGGACATCTGCGTGACGGTCACCGTGGTCGACGGGTTGGTCCTGGCTCGTTCCGCGTTCCACCACTCGATGAACTACCGAAGTGCCGTCATCGTCGGGCTCCCGCGTCGAGTGGAGGACGAGAGGGAGCGGGTCCGCGCGTTGGACGCAATAGTCGACCAGGTCGTTCCCGGTCGAAGTGCGCACCTGCGTGCGCATACGAGAAAGGAACTCGCAGCGACCAGTGTGCTGGCGCTTCCGCTGTACGAGGCATCTGTGAAGGCGCGTGCCGGCGGACCCGTCGACGACGAGTCCGATATCGCTGCCGGGGGAGTGTGGGCGGGTGTCGTTCCCATCGGTGAAAGCGTCGGTCATGCCGAACGTGGCGACGACGTGGACCCGCGCCTTGCGATGCCGGATCATGTCTTCGCGTTGTCACGCCTGTGAAACCAGTATCGCCGGCATTTCCCGCAAATATGGTGGGCGTCACACGAGAGCATTTGTCTGCCGGGTCGACGGGGCAGGGGCGCGTATGGGCTCTTACCTGCGCAGATGACCGCAACCCCTCGGTTCACCTGCCGATTTGCACGGGTGGGGTTGGTGGCGTAACTTTTGTCGAGTCAGAGCGACGGACACCGACCCAGTCTTCACGGACAGGGATACGAGGTTGGACGTGTGGCCTGGCAGGTTGTATCCCC
>NZ_JCAJWY010000009.1:0-93704 GCF_059489205.1 Rhodococcoides sp. S146-33 | reverse complement strand
CCAACACCGACCGGAATCAACATCCACCTGTCTCAGACAGGTTGACAACTACCGAGTTGTGCCCGATCGCCTCGCTATTCCGCTCGCACCTGACGAACGCGAGCGCGTTTGCGAACCCGATCAGTCCGCCCACCCCCGCCCACGCCGATCAGTCGGATCGCGTGCCCGTCGAATCCTCACCCACAACCGAATCCGGCTCGTCGTAGGTGACCGTGATGTCCTGGAATCCCTTGTTACGCTGCGCTTCTGCCTGGCCGGTGTAGGAGTTCTTGTCCCCTTCGGTGAGTTCGACGTTGTCGGTGAACGGCGTGAGCAGAGCTCTGGGGTGCAGGTGATCGACTCGCACGGCGTTGATCTCGATACACAGCACGATCAGCACCGACGCGACGTAGAGGAAGCCGAGCAGACCGAGGACGATCGCGAAGATTCCATTGGCCGCGCTGGCATTGCCGACGACGTACCGAATGTAGATTCCGCCGAAGGATTGGAGCGCCTGCCAGATCACGGCGGCGATTGCCGCACCGGGCAGAACCTCGCGAACACTCAGTGGACGTGCGGTTCCGATACGAAACGCTGCGGTGAAGACCACGACGTTGACGATCACCGCACCGATCAGTGCCAACGCGCCGCCCGCGAAGCCGAATACCCCCGAGGACGCGACACCGTTCAGGACCGTCAACCCGATGATTGCCGTGCCGACCGTGCTCAGCAGCACCAACCCGCGCAGGCGTCCCTTGATCGGATCCGGTTGCTCGTTTCGGGGTACCGACCATGCCGTGTTCATCGCGTACTGGGCGGCCAGGGAGACCCCGAGCCCGCCGTACAGCGACCCGACGACACCGATGACGATGGCCGTAGTTCCGCCGCTGAGGCGATCGGGCTGACCGAGTTGATCGCCGATCACGGGAATTTGACTCATCGCCGAATCGAGAATTCGGGCCTGCAGCTCCGGGTCGCCGGCCAGCACGATCCCCAACACCGTGGTGAACAGCAGCAGGAGCGGAAACAGTGAGAGGAACGAGTAGTACGCGATCAGTGCTGCCAGATAGCCGCCTCGGTCGTCGAGAAACTTGTACAGCACCGCCAGCGGGAAACCTGCCGACCGGTGTTTGCGCTGATAACTGTCCACTTTGGCGACCATCATCGGTCGAATGTATCCACAGCCGGCGTCGTGGAAACGTCGACGGTGTGTGTGACCTAGATCTCTTGATGCACACGTGCGCTTCGGAAGGTGGCCCTCGACTAAGTAACCAGTACCAACCCAGGACGAGGAAAGGAACTCACATGAGCTTCATCGACAAGGCCAAGAACGCAGCAGAAGACGCAATCGGCAAGGCCAAGGAAGTTGTGGGTGACGCCACCAACAACAAGGACCTCGAGGCCGAGGGCAAGAAGGACCAGGGTTCGGCCGGCGTGAAGAAGGTCGGCGAGAACATCAAGGACACCTTCAAGTAAGTCTTTCCGCAGAGGGGACCGTCGATCGCACGATCGGCGGTCCCCTCTGGTTTGCACCCGTATAAAGTGCACAGCACCGGCCTCGGCGGCCGGCAGGGCGTCCAGCAGACGGCGCATGTTCGTGGATTTCTCCGGCGAATGACGGCAGAGGTCCCATGCGAGAGGACAGTGTGAATGTCGCAACAGTCGACCGATAGACACCCTGCCAGTACGTCCCAGGCTTCGATGCTGGCCGAGTTCGCGCGGTCTCTTCGCGATACCCGTCGTTCGATGCCAGAGACGATCAGCGAAATTTTGCGTACTGCGATTCGGCTCATCCCGGGCGCAACCGTCGGTTGCGTCACCACCGTGAGCAAGGGTGAGCGAACGGTCGTTGCGTCCACCGATCCTCTTGCCGAGGAGCTGTGTCGACTTCAGTACGAACTCGACCAGGGCCCCATTCCCACCGAGGTCCGTCATTTCGACGTCGTCGTGTCGGACGACCTCACGTCCGAACCACGATGGCCGGAATTCGCTGTCCTTGCCGTCGGCGAGGGTTTCAAGTCGCTGGCCGCGTTCCAGCTTTACAGCAATGCCGATGACCTCGGCGCATTGGTCTTCTACAGCAACCAACCTGGGGCTTTCGACGACGACGCCGTCGAGATCGGTGAGGCACTCGCTGCCCACGCCGCGATCGCCATGCTCAGTGCCCGCGACAACGAGCAGTTTCGAACGGGACTGGCGAGCCGCGACCTGATCGGCCAGGCCAAAGGGATGATCATGGAGCGCTACGATCTCGATGCCGTCCAGGCGTTCGAGTTGCTCGCAAAGCTGTCGCAGCAGCACAATCAGCCCCTGCGCACGGTGGCTCAGGATCTGGTGAACACCGATCACCCCACCAACTCGACCTTCTGACCGCCTCCCAGGTTTCGATTTCCTCGCTCGAGGAAGCCTGTGGGTGGTACCGCAACGAACACGCGGTATCCGCGGGCGGTTATGTCGTTGAGCCAACAGCGATCGACCGCTCGTCGCTATCTCTCCGGTTGGCATCTCGGACACCACCACGTTCGACGCCGATCCGAATCTCCCGGAACCTCGGCAATTACCCGAATGGACGTTCCGCACCGCAGGCATGGCCTGCCTGCCCGTCCGGCGACCCAGTGCGAGCGACCCTTCCGAGTGTCCCCGGTAGTGACCTGCATCGCTCCCGGCATCGTCGCGGAGTGCCGCATCGCCCGCTCGAGCAACACAATCAATTTCTGCGCGTCCACGTCACGCGACGGTGTCCAAGGCCACAGTCCTCGAAGGAAGCACAGTTCGTTCGCCCACAGGTTGCCGGGGCCGGCAACCACTCTCTGATCCAACAGAGTTGCGATGATCGGACGATCCTGTTGGGCAGCCACATTCGCCGCCGCTCTACCGGCGTCGAACGTGGGCTGCAGCGGGTCCGGCCCGAGATGTGCGACCAGTGCATCCATGTCGGCGGTGAATCCGTAGTCGACCACCGGTAACAGAATTCCGTAGGCGGTAGGCCCATCGACCACGGCCAACTGCACGCGAACGTCCGGACGCACACGCTGCGGAATCGACCGCCCGGCCCGCACCACCGTCCACGAACCGCTCATCCGCAGATGTGTGTGCAGTGTGGTGCCGTCCTCGAAATCGGTGAACAGATGCTTCCCGTGGGTTCGATGCGCGACGACGCGTCGGCCGGCCAAATTCTCCACCGCATGTGCCGGCACGTTCAGCCTGCCGACCCGCAACGGCGCGCCGTCCAACGCACGCCGCAGCCTCGCGGCCAGTACGAACACGGTGTCGCCTTCGGGCATGCAGACGGTGTATCCCGTGTGCGCACAGCGCAATCTCTCGAAGCCCCCTAGGGCGCGACCGAGGATCGCAGGATGCCCGGCGGCGTCGGCCGCAACACCGACGCGAGCTCCTCCAGACGCACCGGTGGCTCGACGAGGGATTCCCACGGATATCTGTCCACGGTGTCTCGCAGAAACGCGACCGCCTGGTGGAGGTGTCGTGGCTCGTAGTTGTGGACGCCGGTGACCGTGAGCCACTGACGCACTACGGTTTCGGGGTCCACCGTGATCGATGGACCCGGCGAGACGGAACCGGCAAGCACCAGGCGACCGCCGACGTCGAGTCTCGACAGAGCCGACTGCACAGCGGACGACGCACCGGAGAAGTCGATGGCGACATCCGTCGGTCCACCGTCGTCGCCGTCGGCACCGAAGTCACGCGATCGCCCCTGCCGTTCCGGGTCTCGATCGAGCACGCGGACCGTCGCGCCCCGCTCGGTGGCTGCCGCAGCGGCCGAGATGCCCAGCATTCCTGCACCGACGATCAGGACTCTCTTTCCGTCGAGAGCGCCGGCCGCCTCGAGAGCCGCCATGACCGTGGCCGTCGCACACGCAGCCGGTGCGGCGACTGCGTCGGGCATCGTATCGGGCACGTGCGCCACAGCGGTGCCGCGCGGAAGCACGATGTGTCGGGCATACGAGCCGCTGAGAACCCATGTGCTCCGGGCAGACTCGTGCCCCACCTTGCGCACGTCCGAACATTTGGCCGTGAAACCGGCCGCGCACCGTACGCACCGGCCACAGGGCACGGTGACCGACCACACGATCCGATCCCCCACTGCTGCGCTCGACGTGTCGCCGCCGACGGAGACCACGTGGCCGACGGCCTCGTGTCCGAGTACCGACGGGCACGCACCGGCACGGCGTCCCGACACCGTGTGCAGATCACTCCCGCACACCGTCGCGAGATCGACTCGGACCAGCAGGTCACCGGGCGCGAGGGCAGGAATCTCGATGTCCCGCATCTCGATTCCGCTACCGATCCACACCGCGGCTCGTGTCACACCAACAGTGATCTGATCCACCCGGAGATCCTTTCCACGATGTACACGACGACGAAGATCACCAGAACGATGGCACCGGCAACATCGAAGTTCAGAGTGCGAATGGACTCGAAGAGCAGGAAACCGATACCTCCCGCACCCACGATCCCCAGGATGGTGGAGGTACGGATGTTCACGTCGAGCAGATAGAGACTCAAGCCCACCATCGACGGGACAGCCTGAGGGACAACGGCACTGAGCGTTCTGTTCCACCAACCTCCACCGACCGACGCGACGGCCTCGAGGGGACCGGGATCGATCTCCTCGATGGCGTCGGCGACGAGCTTGCCGAGAAACCCGACCGATCCGATGGCCAGTGCGCAGGTTCCCGCCACCGGACCCAATCCGAGCGCTGCGACGAACACGACCGCGAGGATGAGTTCGGGAACGGCGCGAACCAACAGGATCCAGGATCTCGCCACCCAGTACACCGCGGGATGCGGAGTTGCGTTGCGCGCGGCCAGGACTCCGACGGGTATCGACAGTACGATTCCGATTGCGGTGGCCACGACACCGATGGCGACGGTCTGGACGGCGGCGTCGAGCAGCTCCGATCCCAGCGACGAGAAGTCCGGTGGGACCATTCGTCCGAACACTTCGACCGACGGCCCGATCCACGTCAGCAGCGACCGCGGATCCAATTCGAGGACCACGAAGGACGACACGACCGCGACCACCAGCACGGCCGACGCCCCGATCCGCATCAGTCGATCTCGCTGCGGGCCGGCCGCGGACGGAACAAGCAACATGCGGCGAAGAGCCATGGCCACCAACTCCATTGCCGCGATGATCACCAGGATCACCAACACGATTCCGAGAGCACGCGGGTAGATCAATCCGCGCAGGGCGTCCTGCAGGGCGAAGCCGATACCGCCGGCTCCGACGAATCCGAGAACAACCGACATGCGTAGGTTGATGTCGATCCGATATACGAACGCTCCGATCCATGCCGGAACAACCTGCGGTACAACGGCATTGATCATCTCTCGAAAGTAGCCCGCTCCGGCGGCGCGCAGCGCCTCGCGCGGTCCCCCGTCGCTCTCCTCGATGGCATCGGCGAACAGTTTGCCGAGCATGCCGATCGAGTGCAGCGCGAGGGCGAGGATGCCGGGCAGCACCCCGATCCCCAGCGCCCTGACGAACAGCACCGCGAACAGCAGATCCGGCATCGCCCGACAGAACGTGATGATTGCGCGAGCCACACTGTGCAGCATCGGATGCGGCGAGGTGTTCCGCGCGGCAAGGAAGGCGAGCGGTATCGAGACGATCGCCGCGAGCACAGTACCCAGCACCGCCATGAGCAACGTCTCGACCGCAAGTGAGACGATCCGGCCGGTGTCGTCGACGCGGGGCGGCAGCATCCGTTCGAGGAGATTGCCGACGTCGTCGAGACCGTCGAGCAATGTGGTGGGCGCAAAGTCGATATACCCGGCAGACAGTACCGTGAAAACCAGGGCAGCAACGCTCATCAGCGGAAACAGCCATCGTGGTCGACGCGGATCACTGTGCGCTGCAGTCTTCGTCGGCTGTGGCGACGCCGTGACTGTCATGTCGGTGCCACCGCGGACCTGTTCCCGGGGTCGGGCGCAATTCGCTGATAGATCGGCATGATGTCCTCGCGCTCGAGCCCTGCGGCCGGGCGGTCGAGCACCACCCGTCCGTCTCGTAGACCCACGAGCCGATGTGCCCAACCCAGCGCGAGATCGACCTGATGCAATGTGCACACCACGGTCAGCTTCTCCTCACGGCACACTCTCTGCAACAGGTCCATGACCACCCCTGCATTCTCTGGGTCGAGGGACGCGACCGGTTCGTCCGCGAGCACGATCCGGGGCCGCTGCATCAACGTCCGGGCGATCGCCACCCGTTGCTGCTGTCCACCCGACAGCGTGTCGGCACGGCGTGCGGCGAAGTCCGCCAACCCGACTCGGTCGAGACAGGCCCGAGCCTCCTCTCGCATCGCCTTCGGGTACGTGAGTGTTCCGTACCGGGGAAGGGACAGCCGACCGACGCCACCCACGAGTACGTTCTCGAGGCAGCTCAACCGACCGACGAGATTGAAGTGTTGAAAGATGAACCCGACGTCGCGACGCAACTCGCGCACCCGGCGACGGTTCGCCAGATCGACGCGAATGTCGAGAGCGGTGACGTTGCCCGAGGTGACGGGATGCAGTCCGTTGATGCACCGCAACAGCGTCGACTTGCCGGAACCCGAAAGCCCCAGCAACACCAGCATTTCACTGCGATGAACGTCGAGGTTGACGTCTTGGAGCGCGGTGGTCGGCCCAAACGTCTTGGTGACGTTACGGACGCTGACAACCACGTCCCGCGTGCCCATGGGTGTGGATGTCATCAGCCCGTGCACTTCTCGGAACCGGTGACCTCGCATACGTGGCGCACGCCGTCGTAGTCGCTGTCCTGGGCCGGGACGACGCCCCATGCATCCTCGTCGGTGATGCGGCATTCCTC
The DNA here is from genome assembly GCF_059489205.1 of Rhodococcoides sp. S146-33. Lineage (NCBI taxonomy): Bacteria > Bacillati > Actinomycetota > Actinomycetes > Mycobacteriales > Nocardiaceae > Rhodococcoides > Rhodococcoides sp. S146-33. The sequence continues at coordinate 86,890 of NZ_JCAJWY010000009.1, read as the reverse complement.
GGCGCAGATACCGTCGGCGACGAACGCATCCGAGTTCATGCCCTCACTGAATACGTCCTGCAGTTTCGCGATGGCATCGGTACCCAGATCGTTGTTGGCCGCGAAGAGCGATCCGGCGATCGTCTCGGACTTCCAGACGGTCCTCAGCTCGCCGGGTGCGATCTCGCCGTTGTCGATCATCGTTCGGTCGACCATGGTGTCGAACGCGAATCCGGCGTCGCAATCACCCGCTTTCACAGCAAGTACCGATGCATCGTGTCCGCCGGCATAGATCGGGGTCATCGCCGCAGAGATGTCGGCCTCCGAGCCCGATGCGATGACCTTGTCTTCGATCAGCCCCGCTGTGGGGTAAAGGAATCCGGAGGTCGAGCTCGGGTCGACGAAGCAGACCTTCTTGCCTGCGTAATCTGCGAGATCACTGACCGAAGCATTGTCCGACCGGGCGATTCCGTAGGACTGGTACCCGGGCTTGCCACCCTTGTCCTGGATGACGGCACCCAATGGTGTCATCTCGGCCCCGTTGATACCGGCCACGACGTAGGCGAACGGGCCGAAGAATGCGAGGTCGACATTGCCTGCGATCAAGCCCTCGACCACACCGGCGTAGTCGGAGGCCTGGATGAACTCGACCGTGGCTCCGGTCTCCTTCTCCAGCCGCTCGATGACCGGGTCGTAGCTGGCCTTCAGATCGGTCGAGTTCTCGGCGGGAATGGCGGCGAGCGTGATGGTTTCGGGAAATCCTTGTTCGGTCGTGGCTCCGTCGGATGAACTGGAGCAACCGGCTGCCACGAGGGCAGTAGCGGACAGCAATGCCGCAGCGGTTACGGCACGACGGCGAGAGGTGATGATCATGGCGTGGGTTCCGTTCGGTGGAGTGTGAGCGTTCAGGGCAGAACGATGTGGGGGAGCTCGGCAACGCTGTCGAGCACGTGAGTGGCACCGGCTTCGCGGAGTAGGTCCGCAGAGTGAGCACCGGTGAGCACACCGACGAGTACGGATGCGCCTGCCCGCCGACCGGACAGGATGTCGCTCGAGGTGTCACCGACCACCGCGACGGCAGCGATATCACTGACCTCGGAGCGCAACGCAGCCGAGAGGACGAGGTCCGGGTGTGGTCGGCCGCGACCAGCATCGCCGGGTGCGAGGAAGGCGTCGGGCAGATCCTGCCAGCCGAGCGTGTCGATGATGCGCTGCTGCGTCGTAGCCGAGAATCCGGTTGTCAGGACGACGCTGATACCGGATTCGCGCAGCGCCGTGATGGCCTGGGCCGCACCCGGGATGGGCGCGATGCCGTCGTCGATGCGGGCGTCGTAGGCAGACTCGAATTCCCGGTTGGCGGCCTGGGCACGCTCCTCGGATCCGAACAATGCCCGGAACACCTCGATCTTGGACTGCCCCATGGTGTCGAGTACGTAGCGTCGCGCGTCATCGCGTTCGGGCCCGTCGTTCGCAAGTCCGACGGCCGTCGCCGCGGCGTCGAATGCATCCAGTACGAGTCCGTCGTCGGTGACGGTGGTTCCGGCCATGTCGAGGACGACAAGTTCGATGTCGCGAGTGTTCGGGTCGGTGGTGTTCGGCATGAGGTAGAGACTGCCGTTTGGTATAGACCATTGCGTGGAACTTCGATGAACGAATCGTGAACGTCGCGCAACAATTAGGTCTAGACCAATTGATGCTATGGTCGGCTCATGGTTGTGGACACCGAACCCCGGGTGCTCAAGCACCAGATCGTGCGAAGAAGCCTCGACGCGATGCTCGACGGCATGGCCGCCGGCGACGCGTTTCCGTCCGAGCGCGATCTCGCCGATCGATACGACGTCTCCCGCGAGACATTGCGCCAAGCCATCCGAGAGCTGTTGGTGGCGGGTCGAATAGAACGTCGTGGGCGAGCCACGGTGGTTGCCGAGCCCAAGGTCGTACTGCCGCTCGCCATCGGTTCGTACACCGAGGCCGCGCGCGAGAAGGGTATGAGTGCTACTCGAATTCTGGTGGGTTGGGATACCTTCCGGGCCGACGACGCCCTGGCGGAGCTACTCGGAATCGACATCGGTGCAGATGTGGTGCAACTCGAGCGCGTCTTCACCACCGGCGACGTCCGAGTAGGCCTGGAAACGACCCGTATACCTGCGCACCGGATTCCGGGACTGACGGAGAGCTTCGATCACCGAGCCTCGCTCTATGCCGAATTGCGCACGCGCGGAATAATCTTCGGCCGCGTAGTCGACACCATCGAAACTGTCCTACCCGACGCCCGAGAGGCTGCGCTCCTCACCGTCGACACCCGAACGCCGATGTTCCTGCTCGGCCGCGTCTCCTACGACACCGACGGGATTCCCATCGAGCACCGACGTTCGCTCTATCGCGGTGACCGGATGACATTCACCGCAGTCATGGACGCCTGATATGACCACAGAATACGACGTCGTGATCGTCGGGGCCGGGATAGTCGGCCTCGCTCACGCGTACCACGCCCACCGACGCGGCCTGACCGTCGCAGTGGTGGACCATGCAGACCAGGTCGCGGGCGCGTCGGTCCAGAACTTCGGACACGCCTGCATCACAGCGCAATCCGGGGACGCACTCGAGTACGCCAGGTTCGGTCGCAGTCACTGGCTCGAGCTGGCCCACACTGCCGGCTTCTGGGCTGCCGAGTCCGGCACGCACTGCGTGGCTCGGCACGAGGACGAATTCGCGGTGCTCGAGCAATTCGCCGAACTGCGCGGCCCCGACCACGCACGGTTGATGGACCGCCGCGAGGTGCTCGACCGGCTGCCGATCGCCGACACCGATGTGATGGGCGGCCTCTACATGCCGACCGACATTCAGGTCGACCCGCGTGCCGCCGCACCGGCCATCGCGCGCTGGCTCGACGCCTCCGGGGTGGACTTCCACTGGCGCACCGCCGCAACGTCGTTCACTCCAGGAATCGTCCACACCTCACGCGGCGACCTGTACGCAGGCACCACCTTCGTCACCGTCAATCACGACATCGATCGACTCTTCCCCGAGTACGCGGAACGCGGCGGTCTGGTGCGATGCCGACTGCACATGATGCGCGCGTCCCTGCCACTGCGCGCGCCACTACCCTCGCCGTTGTTCACCGGTTGGTCGCTGCTCCGGTACTCGGGCTTCGAGAACCTTCCCGCCGTCGCAGATGTCGCCGCTCGCCTGCAGGCCGAACACCCCGACTACGTCGAACTCGATCTGCACCAGATGTACACCCCGCAGCCGGACGGGTCGATTCTGTTGGGTGACACGCATGTTCGCGAGATCACCACGTCTCCCTTCCAGAGCGAGGAGGGATTCGAGGTTCTTCTCACCGAAGCCAAGTCGCTGTTCGGAGTCGACCACATCGACGTCACCGAACGGTGGCAGGGCACGTACTGCTCAGCCCCGGGTTCGGAGTTCCTGCTCGAAGACCCCATCGATGGCGTGCACATCGTCACCGTCACCACCGGAATCGGCATGACGACCAGCATGGGCCTAGCGCTGGCCAGCGTCGACAACGCTTTGATGCGGGTGTAGCGAACCTGGTTGTGACGCTAGCCCGAGGTGCGACAGGTGAGCTCTATTCCACTTCGCTTTCATGTTGGGATGCAGTTGAATTGGCGGCCCTGGTCCGCGTTCGACGGATCGAACCGAGCGCGACGTCGACCGCCAGGAACGCCACCAGACTCAGACCGAGCAGCGGGACGAACCAGCCGACCCCGACTGCGACCACCGTCAGTGCGACCGCCGCGATCGGCGAGATGCGACGAATACCGCCGCGCAGAGGCGGCCGGCCCATGTTGAGACCGGTTACCTTGGTGGGGCGGCGTTTCCACCACATCATGTAGCCGCGGACGATGACCGATGCCAGTGCGATCGCAAGAGCAAGCAGGGCAAGCTGATTGGCCACGCCGAACAGCGTCCCCATGTGCAATTGAATTCCCCAGGCCGACAGCTTGGCCGCGAGCGGCCAGTCCGAGAAGTACTGAGTGTCGATCACTGTGCCGGTACTGCCGTCGATCGAGATGGAGTTGTTCGACATCACCCAGGGCTGACGGGTTTCGGCGACGACGAACGCCACGTCGTCCGATGCCGGGATCGACGCCTCCAGTGCTCCGTCGACGCCGTTGACTTTCGCGATATCGAGGACCGAATCGATGCGGCCAACATTGCTGTCGACCGTCGATACATCAGCGGACATGTCCATCGAATGCCCACCGTGACCGGAGTGATCGGTCGTCGCCGCGTCGGACGATCCGATGGTTGTGGTGACGGCGGGTGTGGTCCAGCTCAGGGCCGACCGCAGCTCGGTGACGTTCTCACCCGCGTAGGTGGACCACGTAAGTCCGGTGGCGGACAGGAAGATCAGACCGACGGCTATCCAGATCCCGGCTACGCCATGCCAGTTCAAGGACCTGTTGCGGCCCTTCGACTTACGATCGAAGGTGAACAGTGTCGCCCTGCCTTGGTTGCGCCGATAACGCTCGAACCACAGGTAGAGACCGCCGAGCGCGATCACCCACAACCACGAGGCCGCAAGTTCGCTGTAGAGGCGGCCCGGCTCCCCCAAGTGCAGATGGCGGTGCAGTTCGGAGATCCAGGTGCGCACCGGCAATGCGCTGGACGAGCCGTAGACGGGGAGTTCACCCACGGACGTCGCAGTCGAGGGGTCGACGAAGACTGCCAGTCGCTTCGATTCCCCGAGGCCGGGGTCGGTGAACATCACTCGGGTGGTGTCGCCGGGGTCGGCGGCGGGGCGCACTGCGGCGACGGTGAGGTCGGGTTGTTCTGCCTGCGCCGCTCGGATCTGATCGGCCACCGGAACGGCCGGGCCGGTGGGGTCGACGTGCAGATAGTCCCGATACATCAGTTGTTCGATGGTCGGTGCGACGGCGTACAGCCCGCCGCTGATGGTTGCGATCAAAATGAACGGTGCGATGAGAATGCCCGCGTAGAAGTGCAGACGCAGGATGAGCGGACGCCAGCTGCGAGGGCTGGGCGGACGGGTGGGCGGGGAAGGATCGGCGACGCGTTCCAGTTCCGGTGTGGACACGAGGACTCGTTTCTCGGGAAAGATTGTGGGCGCGCGGATATGCGCGAGGTGGCATCGCACGACGGATCGAGCCGCGTCATGGCAGCGCGAATCACCAGGGGTGCAATGTGAAGGACGACAACAGCCCGCTACCCGACGCCTGACGATCAGGTCGAGTGAGACGGAGGGCTGAGCTCAGGCAGTGCGCGCCGGTGGTCCGCGGTTCCCGCGGCCCGAGAGGTCGAGCAGATGCGTCGATGCCGGGATTCGGTACACCGGGAGCGGCGGCGCGATGCGGTTTTCGTCGACGACGAGCGCCGTCAGTAGCGGCAATGCCCTGCGAAGTGAAGTGATTGCACGACGGATTCCGTGCTCGGCTCCGCGAATGGCGAGTGCGCCGACCAGGACGGCAACGGCGTGCGCTGCGAGCATCTGCTGCGTGAGCATCGAACCGTGATGGTGACCGTCCACGGCGGTGAGCAGCAGGTGTCCCAGCGCTTGAGCCGTGGCCAGAACGACCAGTAGCTGCAAGCGGGGTGCCACCACATTCGGTGCCGCCGATGTCGCGTACCCGACCGCCGCACACACGAGCACCAGCAGCACGACCGCAGCGTCGGACGGGAACATCCCGCCGCCGAACGTGTGCGCGGTCGTTGTGACCAGCGCGGACAGAGTGCCGACGGAGGCACCGCGCAGGGGCGCGAATCCATCCGTGGCAGACATGAACGGGATCCTACTATCGACTACGCCGCGTAGTAGTCATCAGTTTCTCGGTACGCCCGGCCGACCGAAGCATCAGGTCACCAGATGCCTGATCAACCACTGAACCGTCGCCTCACGAACTGCGTCGGCGTGATCGGTGAACAGCTCGAAATGCGATTCTGGATAGGACACGTACTCGACGCTCTCGACGTCGGCGAGCGCCTTACGCACTCGTTCGGGCGGAGTGATGGTGTCGGATTCGGCCAGGACCGCCAGAACCGGTACGGCAAGACGGGCCGCAGCCTTACGCGTCGACCACCGCAACATCGCCGGCAACGAGGCAACGGTCACTTCGTTGCGATAATTCTCTGCGCCGCGCGCCATGCCTTCTGCCCACTCGTACGCTCCGTCCGAGTTCATCGCCGCGACCTCACCCGGCCGCCCCGCAGCGGGAATGGTCAGACCTGGCCTGCGGAACAGCCGCCGAAGTGCGTCTCTCGCGATGACTGGCGCGAGTTCCAGATTGCCCGTGGGACTGAGGCGAATGAAGGGGATGATCGCGGCTACCGCCTTCACCCGTGTGTCCGCGGCGGCCACAGCAATAGCGTGCCCTCCGGACATGCTGGTTCCCCACACCCCGATTCGTTCGGAATCGATGCGCGGGTCGTCGATCAGCACATCGAGCGCAGCGTGGAAGGTACGCAGTTGCTGGGGCAGATCGATGTGCTGACGCACGACCCCGGCGCTCGCCCCGAACCCGGGGTAGTCGAACGCGAGCGTTGCAACCCCGCCTGCAGCGAGATCGTCGCTGTAGTCAGGAATCAGCATTTCCTTGACTCCGGCAAATCCCGGGGCGGTGAACACCGCCGGCCACGGCTCGACGCTCTCACCCGCGGGCAGGGTCAACACGGCGGACACCTCGGTGCCGTCCACCTGGAACGTCATTTGCTCATGAATCATCGCGCACCCCTCGATCGTTGTCCCCCGGCCGACCTCGGCGGCACCTCTACCTGCATCGAACCCACAGCGTGTGGACGGTACTCGATCGCGAGGAGAGTGCGGTCCGTTTCGGCAGAACGACGACCACGATCTCGTATCCAATCAATCGGTATGTTTGCGAGTGGTTATCCTGATCTTCGGTACTCGAAATTTTCAGTACTTCCGCGCTGATGGAAAGTGGAGACGCACAGTGGAGAGCTCGGACGAGGCCCAGGCGCGGGTGTTTGCCGACATGCTGGAGACGGAGATCGGTACCGCCTCCACTCGCGTCGAGGAATCCGAGGAATGGGCGCGCAAAGCGTCCCGGGTCGGAGATTCCCGCAGCCAGGCCTGGCACAGCGAGGAAGCCCGCACACTGAGGCGGACGCTGTACGAGTTGCATCGCCAGCTCGACGCTTTACGCACCCGGTTCCCCGGAATGACGACACACACGTACAGCTAGCGTCAGGCTTTACCGACGACGGCGACGATCAACGTCGTCAATTCTCCGGTCGCCTCCTCGGGGGCGAGCACACCCGATACAGCCGCATGCGACAACGCGTCCGCGGCACCGAAGACAGCGGTGAGTGACGACGCCGAGACACCGTCCGCAGCAAACGGCTCCAGAAGCGTTCGACAGCGCTCGGAGTACGCCCGCTCCGATGCACGCTTCACCTGCTCCAATTCGGGAGAACCCTCCAGTGCAGCAAGCACACCCGTCAACTCGCGCCCCTGAGCGAGAGCGCAACCGACGTACGAGTTCGCAATAGCCCGTGCCCGTCCGTCCAAGGAAGCGGGTGCAGCATCGAGGCTCTCCTCCAGCATGGCCGTCTGCCGATCGTCGAATTCGGTGAACAACGCGGCCAATAGTTCGGCCCGTGAGCCGAAGTGGCTGTACACCACAGGTTTTGCGACGCCGGCGTGTTCCGCGAGTCGCCCGAGAGTCAAGGCGTCCGCCCCCTCCGCTCGCACGAGGGCCCACGAGACCTCGACCAGTTGGTCGTACCTGTCCGATCTGGACAATCTCATTCGAGCCATCGCGGACCTCCTTGCGCTATATACGAATAGTAACCTACTCTTGGTACATAGCTACTCGCCTCAACGAAGGAACAGCCATGAACGCACTCGTCGTACTCTCCCACTCCGATCCCGACTCACTTACTCACCACGTCGCCACATCCGTCTCGGACGCGATTCGCACCGCGGGCGGCACCGTCGAGACAGCCGACCTCGCTACGGAGAACTTCGATCCCCGATTTTCCACCGCCGACCTGAATCTGTTCCGCGGCAACGGTACCGCGCCGGCGGACGTCGTCGCCGAACAGGAGCGAATCGATCGCGCAGACCATCTTGTTCTCGCATTCCCGATGTACTGGTGGTCCATGCCCGCCCTACTCAAAGGCTGGATCGATCGCGTCTTCGTCGGCGGGTGGGCATTCGACTACAACCCGGGAGTGGGGATCGTCAAGAAGCTCGACCGACTCACCGTTCACCTGGTAGCAGTCGCGGCCGAGGACTCCGACAGCTTCGAGCGGCACGGCGTGCACGAGGCGTTCCGGACGCAGATCGAGCGCGGCATCGTCGAATACTGCGGGGCGACAGTCGGATCGACGACATTTGTGCACGGTTCCGATACCCGGTCACGCGCAGACCTCCTTGCCGAGATAGCCGAGATCGGCGTTGCCGTCGCTGCGCGCGTACTGGCCGACACGAACACACCTGCGGCGGTGTAGCACTCAGGTCAGTCGCGCTGCCACCGCAGCGAGGTCGGCCACGGACCCATCGGCGATCGTGCGGACGTGTTCGGTGATCGAGTCGATGGGCCAGTTCCACCAGGCGATGTCCAGGAGCGTCCGGGTCTCGTCCGCGGTGAACCGCTCTCGCAGCACACGGGCGGGGTTACCACCCACGACGGCGTAGTCCGGGACATCCTTGGTGACAACACTTTCGGTAGAGATCACGGCCCCGTTCCCGATTCGCACTCCCGGCATGACGGTGACGTTGCCGCCGATCCAGACATCGTTGCCCACCACAGTGTTCCCCCTCGACGGTAGATCGGACACCAAATCCGAGTGCTCGGCCCAGGCACCACCCATGATAGGGAAGGGATACGTCGACACACCGTTCATCCGATGGTTCGCCCCGTTCATGATGAACGTGACTCCGGTGGCCAAGGCGCAGAACTTTCCGATCACCAACCGATCGGGCCCGTAGTGGTGCAGTACGTTTCGGGTCGCGAACTCCTCGGCGAACTCCGGATCGTCGTAGTACGTGTATTCGCCGATGTCGATGAGTGGACTGGACACCAGAGGCTTCAACAACACCACTCTCGGCTGCCCGGGAATGTGGTGCAGATTCGATGCGTCAGGAGCGGTCATGCTCCGACACTAGTCAGGAATCTGTCAGTCAGGCCGGCGTCAACCGGAAGATCGGGAACCGTCGCCCCTCTGCAGTCTCGACGTATTTTGCGAAGCCCTCGGACGCGTTCACGAATTTTTGCCAGTTCGCGTCCCACTCGTCCTCGGGTATTTCCGACACGGTCACCGGAATGGTCCTGACGGCACCGTCTCCGGGAATCTCGACGTCGATGGCGGGGTGGGCACGCAGGTTGTGGACCCACGCAGGATGTTTCGGCGAACCGGCTGCCGACCCGACAATCAGCCAACTATCGCCCTCGGGAATTGCCATGAGCGGGTTCAACCGAATCTCACCGCTCTTGGCACCGATGGAGTGCAGAACGACGAGCGCATCACCGAAGCCCGCCGTCGATACGTGCCCGCCGTTGCTGCGGAACTCGTCGATGATCATCTCGTTGAAGTCGGCCATGAATCGAGTATGACGCGCAGCACTTCGTTTCGGACCTGATCGCAGTGCACGATTTCCGTCGACGCGATCCAAAGGTTAGCCTGTGCTCACCCGTACCTCACGTACGGTGCGCCGTCGGGCAATCCCCGGCGGCTCGTTGCTGTCTTGGACCGAAGGAAACCTTCAGTGCTGAACGTTCGTCGCCGCGCAGGCACCCTCGCCGTCGCTGCCGCCCTGGCCGGATCGCTCGCCGCCTGCGGGGCCTCCGAGGAGGTTCCCGACGCGGTCGCCGATACCACTGCCGGCGGGACGTCCTACCCACTGACGATCGAGAACTGCGGAGAGTCGGTGACCTTCGAGTCGGCACCGCAACGGGTGGTATCGCTCGACCAGAACTCCACCGAAATTCTTCTCTCACTCGGCCTGCAGGATCGGCTGGTGGGCACCGCGTCGTGGACGGACCCGGTCCGGGAGAACCTCGCCGATGCGAACGCTTCGGTTCCGAGACTCGCCGACAACGCGCCTACGTACGAAGTGGTGCTGGACACCGAACCAGATTTCGTCACCGCGTCCTTCGGACGGCATTTCGAGCAGGGCGGGGTGGCAGAACGCTCGCGCTTCGGTGAGACCGGTGCCGCGACCTACCTGTCCCCCACCGACTGCGACGCCGGTCGCAGCGTCAACGGGGGCAACACCCGCACGACGCCCCTGACCATGGATTCGCTGTACCAGGAGATCACCGAACTGGCAGCCGTCTTCGATGTGAACGAGCGCGGAGCCGAGTTCGTCGACGAACTGAAGAACCGCATGGCCGACGCCACCGCGCAGACAGCGAAGGCCGATGTGTCCGTTGCCTTCTGGTTCGCAGACACCAAGAGCCCCTACATTGCCGGCGGACGGGGATCGGCAGATCTACTCGCACGCACGGTCGGGATGTCCAACGTATTCGCCGACACCGACGACGACTGGCCCGCCGTCGGATGGGAGACCATGGTGGACCGTGATCCGACCGTCCTCGTTCTGGGCGACCTGGCGCGCAATCGCTTCCCCGGTGACCTACTCGCCGACAAGATCGCGTTCCTCGAATCCGACCCCGTCACCAACACCATGGAGGCCGTCCGCGACAAGCGCTACATCTCCTTGCACGGAGCCGAGATGAACCCGTCCATCCGGGCAGTCGACGGTGTCGAGAAGGTGTCGGCCGGACTGCGCGATCTGGGGCTGTCGTCCTGATCACCACCGCCGCCCGCCGCCCTGCAGTCGATCGCTCGCCTGCCTCCCGTCATCTGTGGCGGTGGGTGCTGGCGGCGGTAGCTGGAATCGCACTGTGCGTGGCCTCGGTACTCGTCGCCATCACCTTGGGGCCGGCGAACATTTCGTTGGTCAACGTTCGAGATGTGGTGCTGAACCATCTCGGAATCACCGATGTGCCGGTGAAGGTCTCGAAGAATGCGATCATCTGGGAGGAGCGGCTTCCCCGGGCGCTCGTCGCGGCAGCCAGTGGCGTCGGCCTCGGAGTCTGCGGAGTGATCATGCAGTCACTACTGCGCAATCCGCTGGCGGACCCGTTCGTGCTCGGCGTCTCGTCCGGTGCCTCGACGGGGGCCGTTGTGGTCGGCGTTCTCGGCGTGGGTGGGGCCGCCCTCGGCCTGTCCGGTGGTGCGTTCATCGGCGCACTCGTCGCGTTCGGCCTGGTCCTGTTCCTCGCCCGCATGTCCGGTAGCGGAAACGACCGCGTCATCCTCGCCGGCGTCGCAACCACTCAATTGTTCTCGGCCCTCACATCTTTCGTGATCTTTGCGTTCGCGGACTCCGACGAGACCCGCGGCGTGATGTTCTGGCTCCTCGGATCGTTCGAGGGAGTGCGATGGAACGACGTCGTGCTGTGTGTGACTGTGGCCGGCATCGGCGCGGTGGTGTGCTGCTACTACGCCTTTGTGCTCGACGCGTTCGCGTTCGGTAACTCCGTCGCGTCCTCGCTCGGTTTCGATGTGAAAAAAGTGCGCCTGGCACTGCTCGTCGGTACCGCCCTGATCACCGCGACGTTGGTCAGCGTCGCCGGTGCGATCGGCTTCGTCGGGCTCATCCTGCCGCACGCCGCGCGACTAATTGTGGGCCCCAACCACAGTCGACTGGTGCCGGCCACCGCGATCATCGGTGCCATCTTCATGGTGTGGGTCGACGCCGTCTCCCGAGTCGCGTTTGCTCCTACCCCACTTCCGGTCGGCGTCGGAACCGCATTGGTCGGCGTGCCCGCCTTCATCGCGATCATGGCTCGCCGGAGGGGGATCCGATGACACTGCACGCGTCCAACGTGTCGTGGAAGCGCGGCGGAGTCCTCGTGGTCGACGGGGTGACCGTGCATCCCGGGCCCGGCCGAATGGTGGGACTGTTGGGCCCCAATGGTTCCGGCAAATCCTCATTGCTGCATCTGATGGCCGGGGCAGCAACACCTACGTCGGGTGTCGTCGAGCTCGACGGTACGGAGCTCGGTGCGCTCAAACGCAAACACATTGCCCGCGCCGTTGCGGTGGTCGGTCAACATGCCCACACGGACATCGACGTGACGGTTCGTGACGTCGTGCGTCTCGGCCGAATTCCGCACCGCGGCGCGTTCGGTGGAAGCGACCTGGACGACGACGCAGTGGACGACGCCCTGGCGCAGACCGGGCTCGGCGACAAGGCAGATCGTTTGTGGCGCACCTTGTCCGGTGGTGAGCAGCAGCGGACGCACATCGCCCGGGCCCTCGCGCAGCAGCCCCGCGAAATGTTGCTGGACGAACCCACCAACCACCTCGACATCCATCACCAGCTCGAGCTGTTGGCGCTCGTCGCGCGCCTCCCGATCACGAGCATCGTCGCGCTCCACGACCTGAACCTGGCCGCGATGTTCTGCGACGAGGTGCTGGTCCTCAAAGATGGGAAGGTCGTCGCAGGCGGTACACCTGCGGCTGTGCTGACCGAGGACTTGATCGCCGAGGTCTACGAGGTGCGAGCGCGGGTGTCGGTCGACGACGACACCGGACGCGTGTACATCCGATTCGATGCGGCGGCGCAACCCGAGGTCGTTCGTCGCTAACCTTGAACTATGAGTGGATCCTCGAACGACCCCGCAGTCGCGACCACGAACCTGCCTGCATTCGGGTTCGAGACCACGTTGGTCGACGATGTTCCCGGTGTGACGGTGCCGTGGCAGGGCACCCACGCACCGGATCCGCGGGTGCTCATCCTCAACGACGACCTGGCTCGGTCGCTTTCACTCGACCCAGAGTCGCTGCGCACTCCGGACGGTGCCGGTGTGCTGTCCGGATCGACTCCGTCGGCCGAGGCTGCCTCGGTGGCGATGGCGTATGCCGGTCACCAATTCGGGAACTTCGTACCGTTGTTGGGTGACGGCCGCGCACTTCTGCTCGGCGAGCTTCACGACGATCGGGGCCATCGAGTAGATCTGCATCTCAAAGGGTCCGGCGCTACACCGTTCTCGCGTGGCGGTGACGGGCGCGCGGTAGTAGGAGCGATGCTGCGCGAATATCTGATCAGCGAGGCAATGCATGCGCTGAACATTCCCACCACGCGCTCACTTGCCGTCGTGACGACCGGCGAGCGGGTACTGCGAGAAGGAGGTCCGCAACCCGGGGCAGTACTTGCCCGGGTCGCGTCCAGCCATCTGCGGGTGGGCACCTTCGAGTTCGCTGCCCGGCGTGAGGGGCTCGCGCAGCCGCTCGCGGATTACGCGATCGCCCGCCACTACCCTGCCTTCGTCGATCTTCCTTCCGAGGACCGCTACCTCGCCTTCTTCGAAGCCGTCGTCGAGGCTCAGGCATCCCTTGTTGCTCAGTGGATGTCGGTCGGATTCGTTCACGGTGTCATGAACACAGACAACACGACGATTTCCGGCGAGACCATCGACTACGGGCCGTGCGCGTTTCTCGACGCCTACGATCCTGCAACGGTATTCAGCTCCATCGACCACGGCGGACGCTACGCCTACGGAAATCAACCCGCGGTGCTCGGGTGGAATCTGGCCCGATTCGGTGAAACACTGCTCCCACTGGTGAATTCGACGCCGGACACTGCCATCACCGCTCTCACTGCGGTCCTCGATACGTTCGGGGATCGATACCGACAGCACTACTCTGCCGCGATGGCCCGCAAGCTCGGACTGGCAGACGATGGGATGGACGCGGCACTCGTCGACGATCTTCATCGACTGCTCACCGAACACCGTACCGATTGGACCCTGGCCTTCCGGGCGCTCGCCGACAACCTGCGGGGACACTCGGCTCCGTTCGACTCCCTCGTTCCACCGGACGCGTCCGCGAACTGGCTCGAGCGTTGGCGCACAACGGTTTCGGCGCGGGAACAGAATTTGTCATCTGTCGCCGACGGCATGGATCGCGTCAACCCGGTTCACATACCCCGCAACCACTTGGTCGACGCTGCCTTGACTGCCGCGACCGAGGGTGATCTGGAACCTTTCGAGCGTTTGCTCGAGGTCGTCATGTCACCGTTCGTTCGCCGGGACGACCGTCCTGACTACGCTCTGCCTGCGCCCGAGAACTTCAGCGCGGGTTTTCAGACTTTCTGCGGTACCTGACGATGTGAAGGACAGCTCGATCAGGCAGGCGCAGCGAAGAATTCGAGCGCAATGTTGTCCGGATCTCGAAACGAGATTCCAGAACCGTAGTGGGCGTTCTTGATTCCGCTGTGCGCGATGTCGAGTCGGTCGAGCGTGGACACCCAGTCCGCCAGCTCGTCCTGGGTGCACGAGAAGGCGATGTGGTCCACACCTGTGCTCTTCTCGTCGAAGGCACCAGACCTCTGGGCCGCACCGTGTGTATGCAGCCCGAAGAGCATGCCGCCGTCGAGCGCGAACACGGTGTGGTGATAGTCGCCGGATTCTTCGTCTTCATCGAGAACGGGCGAGGCGTCGAACAGTCGTGAGTACCACTCGGTGCTGGCAGCAAGATCGGATACGGTCACGGCCACGTGGGAGAGACCGGGGAATTGCGGCATGCGCTGGTCCTTTCGTCGTCACCGTCCACGTTAGGCATCAACGTCTGCGTGCTACCGACGATCAGGGGAATACTGCCCATTCGGCGGGGGGTCGGCCCGACCATCCCTGCTGGCTCATCACTGCGGGGGCTCCATGAACTCGATCGTCTCTCCATGTGGACCCACCGCGTACATCACGCGGGTGCCCACCTTTGCCCCGCCGGCAATAGGTTGAGGAGTTCCCTGCGCCGTCCACCCGAAGTCCGCGATTCGCGTCAGGACCGCGTCGATGTTGTCGACCTCGAAGGCAAGATGGGCGAAACCCGGATCGTGGGGTCGAGACGATCCCTGCTCTCCCTGGACGTTGCGATATTCCAGCAGTTCGATCGTCTGACCCGCAACGGATACCACCGCCATCCGGACTGCAGCCCCGTGCGCTCCGGTGACCTCTCCGAGAAACTCTCCACCCATCTCACCGGTGCGTTCGAGGACCGCGCCGAGACCATCGATCCAGAACCGAAGGGCGTCGTCGAGGGAACCGACGGAGAAGCCGACGTGGTCGGAGCGACGGATTCTGAACGACATGCCAGGAGCCTACGCCTGGCATGTTCACGAGTTGCGCTTCTGTTCGGCCCTGATCAGGCCGCCGCCGACGATCAACCGCTGAATCTCGCTCGTGCCCTCGTACAACCGCAGCAGTCGTACGTCCCGGTAGATACGCTCGACCGGCACCTCACGCATGTATCCGGCACCGCCGTGGATCTGGACGGCGAGATCGGCGACCTTGCCCACCATCTCGGTACAGAACAGCTTCACCGCCGACGGTGCGATCCGCCGATCGGTCTCCTGCACCCACGCCCGCGCGGCCTCACGCACCATTGCCCGGCCCGCCATGACACCGACCTGCTGATCGGCGATCATCGCCTGCACCAGCTGAAAGTTTCCGATCGGCTCACCGCCCTGAGTGGATGCCGCAGCGTGGGAGACCGACTCGTCCAAGGCACGCTGCGCCTGACCGACAGCCAGCGCCGCGATATGCACCCGCCCACGCGCCAGCGACGTCATCGCCGCCTTGTACCCGAGATCACCGTTGCCGCCGACCAGTGCGTCGGCGGCAACCCGCACGTCGGTGAAGTTCACATCGGCTGTGCCGGAGCCCTGCTGACCCATCTTCGCGTCCTTGACACCCACCTCGATCCCCTCGGTGTCGGCAGGAACCAGGAATACCGCAATACCGTTGCCGCTCTCCGGTTTCGGATCCAGCTTGGCGAAGACGACGAACATGTTCGCGATCGGCGCATTGGTGATGTATCGCTTGCTGCCGTTGATGACCCACCCGGCACCATCCACCTTCGCCGTCGTCCTCAGACCCGCCGGATTGGACCCAGCCCCGTCCTCGGTCAGCGCGAAAGAGGCGACGATATCGCCGGATGCCATGCCCGGCAACCACTTCGCCTTCTGCTCCTCGGTACCGAAGCCGACGAGCACCTGCCCAGCGATCCCGTTGTTGGTGCCGAACATCGACCGCAGCGACAACGAGGTGTAGCCGAGTTCCATCGCGAACTCGACGTCCTGGATCAGGTTCAGACCCAGCCCGCCCCACTCCTGTGGGATCGCGTAGCCGAACAGTCCCATCTCGGCGGCCTGCTTCCGCAGATCGTCGGGAATCTCATCGGTGTTCATGATCTCAAGTTCGCGCGGTACGACACGCGACCGCACGAAGTGGGAGATCTGCTTCAACACGTCCGCGAAGACGTCATCCGGTACATCGGGGTTCAGCGTGTCCATTGAACAACTATCGGGTACGCCGTGCTCCCCGTCTACTACCCGACATACCGTGTGCTCGCTGCCGTGCGGCCGTTCCGCACAGATCACTGCGCGGCCCGGACGCAGACAAGCTTTCCGGGCCGCACGGTGTGAGTATTTTGGTCAGGTCGCGTCCGGATCCAACGCATCCTTGATCTTGCCCACGACACCCTTCTCCGTGCCGAACGCGGCCGAGTCCGGGTCCCCCTTCGCTCCGTCGTACGTGGCATACAGCTTCGGGTCGGGTGCGGGAGCAGATGCTTTGCCTCCCAGCGGTTGTGGGTCTTCGAGAAAGCCCATCTGCCGCTTGCCGTCAGGAGCCAGCCGGTTGGCCCAGCCGCCGGTTGACGAGAGGTCGCCGTCCGACAGGTGCCACAGATCGGTGGCGTGCTCCGATGCCTCCTCGTCGAGAAGCGCACTCGGGGCGACGACGTCCTCCAGACCATCCGCTTGCAGTTCTTCGATCGCCGCCAACCATAGGTTCTGATGGTGAGTATCGCGCGCCAGATTGAACTGCAGCATTGCCTTGACGCCCGGGTCGTCGGTCATGTTGTACAACCGAGCAGTCTGCAGCCGACCCTGCGCCTCGGCGGCGACATTGGCTCGAAAATCGGCAAGCAGATTGCCGCTGGCGACGATGTAGCGGCCGTTCCAGGGGTAGCCGTTGGAATCGGCGGGTAATGCGCCGCCGCCGGACACGATCGCCTGTTGCGGATCCATTCCGCCCATGACTGCCGCGACGACCGGATCGGCAGCGGCATTCTTGGTCGACTCGGTGGCCGGAGCGCCCTCGAGCAGGCGGGCGACCATGGTGGCGAGCATTTCGACATGGCCCATCTCTTCGGTGGCGATGTCCATGATGAGGTCTTTGTATTTTCCTTCCATGCGACAGTTCCAACCTTGGAACAGATATTGCATGGTCACCGTCATCTCGCCGTATGCACCGCCGATGAGTTCCTGAAGTTTGTGCGCATACACCGGGTCCGGCTTTTCCGGCTCGGCATCGAATTGCAAATAGTCGGTATGACGAAACATGTAGTCTCCACTTCGGTTCGTGAATCCAGCCAGTGACTACATCCGGCTACCCGACCGATTTCGCGGCAAACAGTGGTGTCGAAAGAGTTTGAATTCGTAATATCCTGCACAGCAGCACTTTCGGCCGACGACCTGGTTACAGGTAGGTTCCGTGCAGGGCATCCACTGCCGCAGTTCGCATGGTCGATCGCCCAACACGATGCTCGGCGCACTCCACGTGCACATATTTGCTCAACGCTCGGAAGTCGCCATCATCGATCGTGGTCGGCGGCCGGACAGTCAGACGAAAACCTCTGTACGACAAGCGACGTGCCGCCTCCACGATGAGGTCGACGGCCGTACTGCCGATCTCGGACACGTCTGTGAGATCGACGATCAACGGCCGATCGGCGGCGGCAATCGCCACCAGACAGTCCGCCAGCAGTCGGGCATTCGTGGGAACTGTGAGTGCACCCCGCACCGAAATTTCCATCGGGCCTGCGTCCGGACCATCGACGGACAGTGAGAAAGAAGCAGCCTGGGATGTCATCGACACCCACCTCCACAAGGCAGAGACCGAGGCTCGCGAAGACGCTACGGCCGGTTCCGCGGGCGTCGTCTCCACCCAATCACTGTGCACGATACCTCGACTCGTCCCTGAAGGCGACTACTCGGCATCCAAGAGCGGACCCGAGGATGCTCCGGTCTCCGGAGGACCACAGTTTCAGGTTCTGTATATTGAGCCCGTTCGGTCGAGTCGGGGCCGGTGATTCACGAGAGCCTGCCTGCGTGTGACGCGGCGGCCCGACCGAAGCGAGCCAACCAGTGAGTGACCTCTCCAACAGAGACGGTATCGGTGCAACTCCCACACCCGATTCCTCTCGCGCGCCGTTTGCGCGGCTCGAGCTCTACACGCAGGCGCTGCGGCGCATCAAGCGCAAGATCCTCAGCGGAGCCGACATCGACGTCGTACTGCAGTCGGTGTGCTCGGAGGTCACGGCGGTGGTTCCCGGTGCAGACATGGTCGGAATAACCGTGCTCGACGCGTCCGGACGAGCGAGCACCGTTGCCTCCACCGACCCCGCCGTGCACTACATCGACTCCGATCAGTACCGAACAGGCGAGGGCCCTTGCCTCGAGGCGGCCGTGGCCGGCCGAATGGTTCGTGCGCGGGCCGATGAAGCCCGAGCTCGATGGCCTCGTTTTGCTGCTGCAGCGGCCGATCTCGGAGTGGACAGCTACCTTTCGGTGCCGCTCGCACTCGACGACCAGCGCTTCGGTTCACTGAACATCTACGGTGCCGCGGTCGCCGGCTTCGATCACGTCGACGAGGTCTCGGTTGCCCTGTTCGCCACGTCGATCGAAACAGCGGTTGCCATCGCGCAGCGCGCCCACGCGGCCGAGCAGGAGATCGACGGACTTCGGACCGCGATGAGGACGAGATCGGACATCGACCAGGCCAAAGGAATAATCATGGCCATGCGTGGCATTTCTGCCGACGACGCGTTCGCCCTGCTTTCGGAGCAGTCTCAGAACAGAAACGTCAAAGTCAGCGAGATCGCTGCATCGATGATCGAATCCATTGCCGAACAGACAATTTCCCCGTCCTCGAGCCATCGACGCGTCGAACGAAACGACCGGCAACCGACCGGGACTGAAACACCAACTGACAAAAGCGGACCCATCGACCCGAATGGATGACCGAAAGAGGTCGAGGGTCACCGGACACGCCGCCTATTCCATCGTCCGCCAGTCACCACGCGCAGGTACCGGGCGCTAGTTTACTTGGTTGGTGAAGTTCGGCGATCACCTTTGTGTGACAGCGAAGTTGGCTGGCCATGTCGGTCGGAGTGTGGTTATGATCGCATCAGCGCGGTGTAGCCCTTGCCCGTAGTCGACCTCCGTAGCTCCCCAATTCGTTCCTGCATGGCCCGTGTGTTCGTCCGGCCCATGCATGACGCTCGAGGCACGTCCGTCGACGTCCATGTCACCAGGTAAGGACGGTCATTCGCCATGCACGACAATCACCTGCTGGGACTCGAGGTCACCACAGAACGGAACGGGGAGGCAATCGTGCTGTACGTTCACGGCGAGGTGGACCTTGCGACTTCGTCCGAACTTGCGCACCACATCGAATGTGCTGTCACCGAATCGCCGGCCGCCGTGGTCGTCGATCTTTCGGCGGTGTCGTTTCTCGCATCGGTCGGGATGAGCGTTCTCGTCTCTGCCCGTAGGAGAGCCTGTTGTTCGACATCATTGGTGGTGGTGGCATCAGGGCCGGCAACAACTCGTCCGATGCACCTGGTGGGACTCGACGCTGCAGTCCCCATTTTCACGGACGTACAGTCCGCGCTGGAGGCGGTGCATTCAGTGGCCGGCTCCGAGCCGACCTGCCCGGAGTGCGACGCAGACGATCCACCGGAAACCGCGTATTCGGCCTGACGCTACGCCCTGGCGGTCGACACCGAGCGCTACTAACGCCGGAGTCGGCCGCCGTCGTCGACGGCCGTGCGCCACCACCGATCGTCCGGGCCCACGGGAGTAGTGCGCTTGTGTCGGGTCCTCTCGTACCACTGTTCGATGGTGCTCGCCGCGGCGTCTTCGACGGGGCCGCCCTGCAGATAGGCGTCGATCTGCGCGTACGTGACCCCGAGGGCTTGCTCGTCGGGAAGTGCAGGGCGGTCGTCCTCGAGATCGGCCGTAGGTATCTTGCGCCACGTCGATTCCGGCGCATTCAGATGCCGAAGAAGCTGCGCTCCTTGACTTTTCGTGAGGCCACTCAGCGGAGTGACATCAGCACCGCCGTCGCCGAACTTGGTGAAGAATCCCGTTACCGCCTCGGCGGCGTGATCGGTACCGACCACCAGCAGATTTTCCTGGCCGGCGATCGTGTACTGAGCGATCATGCGTTCACGCGCCTTGATATTGCCCCGCACGAAGTCGGCAATACGCTCCACATCCAACGCAGACGCCGCGGCCCGAGCCGAAGCGTCGACGGCATCTCTGATGTCGACGGTCACCATCCGATCGGGCTCGATGAAATCGAGCGCGATTTTCGCATCGTCTTCGTCCTTCTGCGTTCCGTAAGGAAGCCGCACCGCCACGAAAGAGGCGTGCATACCGAGTTCGGCGGCCTCCCGAACAGCGAGTTGTGCAAGCTTCCCCGCGAGGGTGCTGTCCTGGCCTCCGCTGATACCCAGCACGAACCCCGACGTTCCACTCACCCGCAGGTAATCGGCGAGAAATGCGACCCTCCTACGGATTTCGTCGCCTGAATCGATGGACGGCCGGACGCCCAGCTCGTGCTGAATATGCTCGCGGACAATGGAATCGGTACTCATCTTGCTCCGATCTCTCAACGATGGATGACGTTGCGCACCGATGCGACTATGCGTGCGCCCGCTTCCTGACATGCCGCAACAGAGTGTCGAGGGAGAAGGCCAGAGTCTGGGCCAGAATTTCCTCCGGTTCGCCCTCGAACTGCTTACGATCTGCCGTGACCTCACCGCGGTCGTACACGGCGGCCCACACCGTTCCCGGGGGCTGGTCTTCCTGGCTCTGCGGCCCGGCCTCACCGGTGACCGCAACGGTGAGATGCGCCCCGATCAGTGATGCTGTCGACCGCGCCATCGCCGACGCGGCCTGCTCACTGACGACCGGCCCCTCGGGCACATTCAGCAAACCGTGTTTCACACTCTCGTGGTAGGCAACGATGCCGCCGCGATACCAGTTCCCCGAGGAAGGTGCCTTGCCGAGCATCGCTGCAAGGTTGCCCGCGGTCAGAGATTCGGCCGTACCGATGGCAATGCCGTACGTTTCGGCCAACTCGGCGATCTTTCCGCAGACGGAAGAAACGTCCGACTCGGTCGGTAGCCGTTGTTCTGAATCGATGTCCATCACATACTCCGCACATCACTGGTCGAAGATGTTCGCCGGATGTCTTCAGCGAGAAGCTCTTGCGGTCGCGGAACCGGAGGCTGCAGGGGTTTCAACCTCCGGCCCCTGACTCGACCGCAATGCCCGAGCACTTACGTTCGAGCTGAGTCGTGATTTCCACGAACCGATGCGATTCAAACAACGCAATCTGCGAACCCGTTGTTGCACAACCAGTTCTACTTACCGGGAATCGAATCGATCGTTGTCCGCCAACTTGGCCCATGCCGCCACGAAATCGTCGACGAACTTGCCGCCGTTGTCTGATTGCGCGTACACCTCGGACAGCGCTCGCAGCTGCGAGTGTGAACCGAACACCAGATCGATCGGTGTGGCAGTCCACCTCTGTTCACCGGAGCCGCGGGCAGAGCCGATGTAGATGTCGTCCTCGCCCCTCGTCCATTCCGTGTCGGAATCGAGCAGCTGGACGAAGAAGTCGTTGCTGAGCACTCCGGGGCGGTCGGTGAAGACGCCGTGGGTCGACCCACCATGATTGGCCCCCAGCACGCGCAACCCTCCCGTCAGAACCGTCATCTCGGGCGCGGTCAGATTCAACATGTAGGCGCGATCGAGGAACAGCACCTGCTGCGGAGTGGTCTCTCCGTCCGCAACGTAATTGCGGAACCCATCGGCTCTCGGTTCGAGGACACCGAAGGATTCGACGTCGGTCTGCTCCTGGCTCGCGTCGGTCCGACCGGGCCGGAACGGTACGGTGACATCGAAACCTGCGTCTCGCGCCGCCTTTTCGACTGCCGCGTTTCCGGCCAACACGATCGTGTCGGCCAACGAGACCCTCTTGCCGTTCGACGCCGAGTTCTCGAAGTCCAGCCTGATTCCGTCGAGGACCGGAATCACCTCCTCGAGCTCCGTGGGTTCGTTTGCCTCCCAACTCCTCTGCGGCTCGAGTCGCACTCGCGCTCCGTTGGCACCACCGCGGAAGTCGGTGACTCGGAAGCTGCTCATGGACGACCATGCAACACCGATGAGCTGTCGAACCGTGAGGCCCGACTCCAGGATCGCAGATTTCAATGCGGTGGCATCGGCGTCGTCGATCGGTTCGCCCTCCTGCGGTGGCACCGGGTCCTGCCACAGCTGTGGTTCCGGAACCCACGGTCCGAGATAGCGAGAGACCGGCCCCATGTCGCGGTGCAGCAACTTGTACCACGCCTTGGCGAATGCGTGGGAGAGTTCCTCGGGATGCTCGAGCCAACGCCGAGTGATCTTTTCGTACGCCGGGTCGGCACGCATCGAAATGTCGGTGACGAGCATCGTCGGAGCACGTCCCGGACCGCCGAACGGATCTGGGATGGTGCCCGCACCCGCCCCGTCCTTCGCGGTGAACTGCCATGCCCCGGCCGGACTCTTGGTGAGCTCCCACTCGTATCCGTAGAGGTTCTTCAGGTAACCGTTACCCCACTGGGTGGGAGTCTCGGTCCAGACGACCTCGAGGCCGCTGGTGATCTGATCCTCGGCTATGCCCTTGCCGTAGCCGTTCTTCCAACCCAGGCCCTGTTGCTCGATGGGAGCGCCCTCGGGTTCGGGCCCGATCTTGTCGGCCGGACCGGCCCCGTGTGTTTTGCCGAAGCTGTGTCCGCCGACGATGAGGGCCGCGGTTTCCTCGTCGTTCATCGCCATTCTCGCGAAGGTCTCGCGGATGTCGTGCGCGGCAGCCACCGGATCCGGTTCTCCCTCGGGTCCCTCGGGATTGACGTAGATCAAACCCATCGTGGTGGCACCGAGAGGCTTGGCCAGCTCCCGCTCACCGGAGTAGCGCTTGTCGGTGCCCAACCATTCATCCTCCGGGCCCCAGAACACCTCCTCCGGTTCCCAGATGTCCTCGCGTCCGAAGCCGAATCCGAATGTCTCGAACCCCATCGACTCGAGCGCTGTGTTACCGGCGAACACCAGTAGGTCGGCCCACGAGATCTTGTTCCCGTACTTCTGTTTGACCGGCCACAGCAGTCGGCGCGCCTTGTCGAGATTGGCGTTGTCCGGCCAACTGTTCAGTGGCGCAAAGCGTTGCGCGCCTTGCCCTCCACCTCCGCGTCCGTCGAATGTGCGGTACGTTCCCGCCGCGTGCCAGCTCATACGGATGAACAGGCCACCGTAGTGGCCGTAGTCGGCCGGCCACCAGTCCTTCGAGGTCGTCATCACCGAGATCACGTCCGCTTTGAGCTCGTCCACGTCGAGCGTCGCGAATTCCGCTGCATAGTCGAAACTCTGGCCGAACGGGTTCGATTTGGAGGTGTGTGCGTGCAGAATGGACAGGTCGATTTGATCCGGCCACCAGTCCTTGTTGGTGATCGGAGCATGCGCCTTCGGTTTCGGCGATTCGATGACCGGATTTTCGCTTTCACTGGTGCTGGCGGTCCGGGTGTCGGAGTGGGGTGGGCGGGCGTCGGAAGTCACGAGCGGTCCTTTCCGATGGACGACGTCTTATGGGCATGATTGCGGGCTGCAATCGTCTGTGTCGGTGCGCAATCGGGGCAAATTCCCCAATACGTCACCTCGGCTTCGTCGAGAGCGAAGCCGTGATCGTGGGCGGGTTGCAAACACGGAGGCTTGCCGGTCGCGCAGTCCGCGTCGACGATGACACCGCACGTGCGACACACTATGTGGTGATGGTTGTCGCCGACCCTGGTCTCGTAGCGGGCCGAATGACCCCCGAGACGAATGCGTCGTAGCAATCCTGAGGTCGTCAATGCATCGAGCACGTCGTACACGGCCTGCTTGGAGACCGCAGGCAAAGTGTCGCGCGCCGAACGCAGTATGCTTTCGGCATCGGAATGAGGTTGTGCTGCAACTATATCCAATACGAGAACTCGCGGACGAGTGACTCTCAGACCCGCGTCACGAATTATGCCGGCGGAATTGCTTGCAACGACGTTCACGATGACCACCCAAGGTTGGTTCGTCGATCATTTTTGGAATGAGTCAGCCTGGAACAGGTCGGTTGTTCACGACGTGGCACGCGTCGGCACCGTTTCGATCATGAAGGCCGACCGACACGCTGGAGGCTGCTTCTGTTCGCGGCGCGGGCTCGACCGCTGCTAGTCGAATTTACCCCACTTCGGGGTGCCAGTCAGGACAAAATGTGTGCATTCACTCGACCTGCGTCACCCGACGAGAAGTTTGCCGGACAAGCCGAGGTAAGCCAGCATGAGCAGTAGGCGGCCCGCACCCTGCCGGATCGGTCAAACGTCTGGGCGCAGTCGGCGATCTGCGACGATCTGCTTGGCGGCGGATAGGCGAGTGTCCGCATCGTGACCGGCCAGCGCGTCGAGTATTTTCACCGCGTCCTCGTACGAACATCCACGTGATTGGGCAATGATTCCCAAGGCGAAGTCGACTGTCGCGCGGTCTTCGAGAGCCGAGCGAAGCACCTCTGCCTGTCGACTTGCAGCAAGGCTGTCGCTGTAATCACCCATCCCGAGGTCCAGGCGCTCGAGCAACGAGAGCAACACCGGCGAGGTTGCCGATACGACCACAGGCGTACCGGAGTCGGTGTACAAATTCAGCGATCCGACGGTCTCGCGATGCCGATGGAGCGGAGCAGCAAACACCCGAGAAATCCCACATTTCTTCGACACCTCGGCAAGACCGGGCCAGCGTGCGATCATCTCGGGAAGATCGATGTCGACGAAACTGTCGCTCCCGGCCGCCAGCAGGCACGGCCCGACGCCCAGCTCGTATTGGCTTCGATCGAAAATTTCGACCCGCTCGTCCGTCGGTCCTACAGTCAACGGCGTTGCGGTGTCGAGGACGACGGTGATGCCTGCATGGTCCGCCCCGTCGATGTGCTCGACAGCGAGTTCGGCCACCCGCGTCATCAGTTCGACGAGGTGGTCGGCATCGATAACCGACAGGTTCAGCCGAGAATCGATGAGGTCTGCCAACGCCGGATCGGTCGATCGCAGCGAGGCCCCGGCGTTCCGGTCACCGCGTTCGCCGGCCCCGTTGTTCCCCTGTTCTCTGTCGACCATCGATGTGCCGCCCAACGTCGTGTTACCAAGGGGCCGGCCGAATCGTAGCGATCCGTGAAGACCGAAGATGAGCGAGAACGCCGTGCTGTGGCAGCTGTGAGATCGGACCTAACTCACGCGCGTGCCCCAGTGACGCTGACCTTACGCGCATTCGGCGTCTGCGGTGTCACTCGTACAGCCGAGAGCGGAGCCGATACGCTGAACGCAACCAGCGTTTCGGTGTACACCGCGTGCACTCGAACGTGTCGAGTAGAAGGAATACACGACGATGACCCCGCTCTCTTCGGCGACAACCGCCACTGGCCGCGCGCGGTGAACCCCGACGAGGCGGGCGGACACGATCGCGAGGGCAACCGCGACCCGACCGCGGTCTCCCCGCAGCTCATGCTGACCCGTACGTGTGACGCCATTGCCGAGGGTGCCCGGGTGGACGGTCTAGCGGTTGCATTGATGTCTGCAAGTGGTGCCCGCGAACTCGTGTATGCGAGTAGCGCACTGGCGCAGTATCTCGACGACATCCAATTCACGAGTGGTGTCGGTCCGTGTCTGGATGCGTTCACATCCGAGCGACCGGTGCTGTGCCCCTCCCTGGACGAACCCGCAGTTCGGGAGCGGTGGCTCGGTTTCACCGAAGACGCCATCGAGGCCGGTGCGGCAGGCGTTTTCGCCTTTCCTCTCTCCAGCGGCAACACAGTGTTCGGGTCTCTGGAGCTGTATCGGACTCGAACCGGGGAACTCACCGGACCCGAATACGAGGCCACCGTCGGCGGGGCCGCCACGATCGTCCAGGTGTTGTTGACGTACTTCGCGGCGTCCGAAAAAGCGGCAAGCGAGAACGACGTCGCCGTCCGCGCACAGAACTCCGTCTTCGATTCGGAGTTTTCGCGGCCTCAGGTCAATCACGCAGCGGGCATGGTGTCGGTTCAATTGGACGTGAACATCGACGACGCGATGGCGACCATGCGTTCTCGCGCGTATCTGGAACATCGTTCTCTCGCCGACATAGCCGAGGATGTCGTGGCGCGTCGGTTGGTATTCGAGACGACCGATTTCGATGCTCGACGCGACGACGGCGGTGGACCTGGATGAGACCGAGCTCGAGCCACCCGACTACCCCGTCCGACTGTAGGTTCCGTTCGCAGACCAGGAGGCACTCATGATCGACGACAATGTCTTCGCGCCAGTCACGACACATCTGGCTACCGTCAGCCGAATGCTCACGAACATCGACGATTTCCGCACGATCTGCGCCACGGCCAGCGAGCAGGCGCGGATCATCGCAGCCGGAGTGTGCGCCGGTGTGGTCCTCGATGCCGAGTCGAACCGACGTGCTGTGGTCGCAACTGCTCCGGACACCGATCCTTTGCTGCCCGATCCGATATTCGTGGCAATCGGTTCGGCGGGAATCGATCACAACGCGGTGGTTGTCGTCGACGACACCGCGCACCCACCCGCTCGATGGAACGAGCTGGCCTCGGCGGCAGCCGAACACGGCGTGGGAGGTCTGCGCGCATACCCGATTCGGTACGGCTCGACAGCAGTCGGCGCTCTCGTCGTCGGCACCACGCATTCGTGGATCACCAAGCCTGAGGGACCGCAGCCGGTAGCTCGCCGCGATCCGATGGCTGTGCAGATTCTGGCCGATTTGATCGCCGGTGCAATTCGCCTGTCGGCGGACGGTGCGGCGGGCGAACGCTGGGCCGAGTCCATCCGATTGCGGGCGGAAAGCACGGCCGAGGTCGAGCAAGCTGCAGGTGTTCTCGCCCAACGACACGCCCTGACGATCCCTGCGGCTGTCGACGTGCTCGACGGCCTCGTACGGCGAACTCGATTGCCGGTCTCGGACATCGCAGGCAAGATATTGGCCGGCTCCACGCTCGATGCCATCGTCACGGGAATCGTCGATCGTTGATTCGGGTGGGCCACACAACGACTTCGATGGCGGCACTCTTCGGCCAGGTGCTGTCGGCGCGCCCGGATTACGGGACTGCGCGCGTCTTCATACCGGATGTCAACAGACCGCGCGCGACCATCGCCACGGCCAGGCCCAGGTGTAGCCAGTTGTCCGCTTCGTTGACCGGAACGAAGTTTGCACTGCTGTCGTGGTCGATGAAGGAATGAAGCCCAGCACGCCGACCAGAAGAAAAACAACTCCTGTCAGCAGTGCCGCCCACCGGATCGGTGGATGTTTTTGTCGTGCACTTGTTGCCATGTCGATCCTCCCGTCGTCGTTTGTGATGCCGCGAAAGTCGTTTCGGTTCTGCCAGTTTCAGGACGCAGTGTGCGACACTGCTGCGCTCCAGTCGGAGGTGGTGCACCGAGCCGCAACAGCCGCCACCGCAACAGGATCCCCGGTACGGGCGAACACCTCACGTTGACGTTGAGCTCCATTGCCCAGGAGCTGCAGACGTTCGAGGCAGGTTTCGACGTACCGGGTGTCACCGGCAGCCGTGAGCGCAGGCTTGATGCACCGCACGAGAGAGCGCAGCAGACTCAGCGCAGGCACCAACTTCCCCGTGAAGGGGTCCACTCCATCCCCGGCCACTCCATGGACACGAGCTCGGTGGTACGCCGCGGTCAGGTGCCGATCTTCGATGAACGGGGCCTGCTCACCATTCTCGATCGACCGCACCGCAGTCATGACCAGTCCGCGGACCAGCGCTGCGGACAGGGCGACTTCGTCGGCAACGGCCGGGACGTCGCCGACTCTCACCTCGATCGTCGGTTGGTGGATGCTGGGGCGAACATCCCAGTACAAAGACGCTTCGTCGAGTATCACCCCGGTGTGGATCATGAAGGCGACCAGGTCATCGTAGTGATCCGCCGAGTGCAGGTACGGCGGAGGACCGGCACTGGGCCATCTACCCACACCGTCGATCGCCACGTCGCGTGCCCGGTATCGGCACCGTCGATTATCGGACTGTTGGACGTCATCGCCAAGAGAGCGGGTAGCCACGGCCGGACGAAGTTGCACACCTCCACGGCCATCGCTTTGTTCGGCACTTCGACGTGGATGTGGCCACCACAGGTGGCGACGCTGTCGGCCAGCGCGCCATAGGTTCTGGCGAGTCGTTGATAGCGAACGCCTTCCGAAATCGGAACTGGACCCGGGTCTGCGTGTGGCACCGGTGACACGCCGGAGGCCAGTAGGCGGATGTTGTGCGAGAGGGTAATCGCGGACAGGACCGTACGGGTGGATACCACGTGTTCGCGAAGATCTCGAAGATGCTGTAGCGGCGGCGAATTGGTCTCCAGTTGCACTTCGGTGAGTTCGGAGACGGCCTCTATCCCCATACGCCGCGCGTGTGCAATGACCGCAGCATTGGCCGCCGTGGGTTGCATCGTGTGGGCATCGATGAGGAAGTACTCTTCCTCCACTCCCACTGTGGGCAGTGCGTAACTTGTCATGGTCGTCTTTCGTCTCGGTCCCCAGGATTGTCACGGTGAAGGCGACAGCCCCGCGGCCCTGTGCGGCTTCAGGCATGCGCGAATCGCTTCTGCGACTGTTTCGAAGCACTCGATGGATTCGGGGAATCCGCCCTGCCGAAGTTGGTGCCGAATCTCGGGGGAACACGCCACCATCGCGGAACACCGATGCTCGGACAATCGAGACGCTGCAGCCGACAGGATCCTTACAACGGCAGGATGAACGATGTCGACGTCCAGTAGATCGACGACCAGGGAACGACCACACACGATGGCTTCCGAAACACACTCACCCAGAACAGGAACCGCTGATCCGTCTACTTTCCCGATAATTCGTATGACGACGGGTCCCCCGACCGGCTCGTCCACAGACATGGCGAATGCACTGTCTTCGAGATTGGTGGGGCCACAGAACGACAATCTGATCGATTCTGTGTCGCTGTGAACAGAACGCAAAAATACCATTGCGCACCTCCATTGCCATTCGACCGGAGGCTTGCACCGTTCCACAGAACGCGGTCTGCAGTTCTCGCAGTCGATGTGTTGACCACGGGGCTACTCTTCAACCGCGCAAAGTCAGCATATACCGATCAGATCGGATCGAAACATGTTACAGCACTGCGTTTATTCACGTCGACGGTGCAACGTTCCGGGAGGTCGGATCGACGCCGACAAACCCGACACTTCCCCCGGTTCGACGCCGCACTCAGCCACGCGGGTCGATCGACACGAGCTGGTGGGCTTGGGAGGTCGCATGCTGTCGTCACTCGCTCCCGCGCGGCCGATACCCCCGTCGCGGGCGAATCGTACGCCAGAGGTTTCGCATCGGCGTCGGAGGCAATAGGCTGGGATCGTCGATGCACGGAAGCAAGTCCGGTCGTGGGCCGGCGGGCAGCTGGTGTAGTAGCTCGGAAGTCCCGCCGTCCCGACCGACTGTCACCGTAAGCGTCGACCAGCACGCTGACTCCAGGATCGGGTCGGCATATCCCTCGCTCAACCGCGACCGGGGTATGCGCCCGGTTCGGGCCGTGTGGAACCCGACAGGGGCCGAAGAGTCATGCACGTTGCGCTCGTTTCCGAACACGTGAGTCCGATGATCGAGTCGGTGGATATCGAATCCGAGCAGTCGTCTGTCCAGCTGGATCGGTTGGCATCGTCGCTGATCCGTGCGGGTAGTCGAGTCGATGTCTACACGAGAAAGCAGAGCCCGAGCCTGGCCGACGACATTCTCGCGCCCGGCGGCTACCGGGTGATCAATGTGGCCGCGGGGCCTGCGGTCCCCATGACAGAAGCTCAGACGTTGCCCCACACCAGCGCATTCGCATCCTCGCTGCGCGACTGCCTGACACGAGACAAGCCCGATGTCGCACATGCACGTTCGTGGGTTTCAGGCCTGGCCACTGCGCTTGCCGCGGGTGCAGTGCAGGTACCGACGGTGGTGTCGTTTCACAGCCTGGCCGAAGTTGGGCACCCCAAATCCCCGCTCACCGAAAGCGATTCGACCGTTCCTCGAGCATCCATGGAAAGAAAGATTGCTCGATCGGCCGATCGTCTCATCGCATCGTCTCCCGACGAGGCGGACAGGTTGACTCGAATGGGAGTGCCCAGGGCAAAAGTGTCCATCGTCCCCACCGGCGTGGATCTCGACGACTTCGACCCGTCGGGACCTACAGCGCCGCGCAGCACAGCGTCGTGTCGTGTGGCCATGGTGGGTTCCGACGTCGACTTCACCACGGTGGTCCAGCTGCTCGGCAAATTGGAAGACACCGAACTGGTTTTGCTCGGCGGCGAACGCCCGGACACCAGCGGCGTCGCGCGGCTACGAGAAGTGGCCGCCGAGCATGGTATGTCCGGCCGCACGATCTTCACGGGTCCGGTTCGACATCGACACATGTCGACATTGCTGAGGTCGGCCGACATGTTCGTCTGTCTGTCTCCGAGCGAATCGGCAGGCATCATGACACTCGAGGCCATGGCCTGTGGCTTGCCCGTGGTCGCCTACGGGATTGGCTACGCGGGCGATCTGGTCGTCGACGGTATCACCGGCCGGTCGGTCGATCCGCCCGAGACGAGGCATCTGGCACGAGCACTCGAACTACTCGTGCACAACGAGTCTCAGCGATTTTCACTGGGTGTCTCGGGTTCGGATCGCGCGCAGTCGCGCTTCTCTTGGGACCGGATAGCCGAAGACACCCTGCGCATCTACGACGCCACAGCAGCCGCGTATTCACGTCGTCATCCCGAGCCGTCGATGCCGTCGGCTCGCCGGTATGCCGTCTGAGTTGCGCGTCCTGTCACGTGCCCACGGTGCCGCCGTTCGTGTTCGCCACGATGTTGCGAACCGACAGCTACAGCCCTCGACGACGAAACTCGTTGAGGACCCGTCGGCGCAGGTCTTCGAGCCCGGCGGCATCTGCGTCCGTTCGATTTTCCCGGCGGGCGGACCTCAGTTGGTCCTCTGTATCGAGAAGTGCCGCATCGAGTTCGGCGACGCTGAGGCCACGCAGGTTCGATCCGGAGATCACTGCGGGAGTCACCTCGAGATCCACACGCGACGACGTGCTACCGATGCGATACGAGTAGCGAGCATGGGGCTCACTCCGAGTGGAGCGAGTTCCGATTCCTGACGACGCTCGAGTATCGAGAGAACTGTGCGGTAGAACGTTCGACCCGGCATGCCGAAGCGTGCTTGAATCTCGGTTTCCGGTCCGCCGCCGGAATTGACCCAGCGAATGGCGTAATCGATCATCGCGCGGTCGTCACATTCGGTGCCGTCACCGGTCTGCACGCCGTAGGGCGACGCTGGTTGGTCGGAGGTGGTGGACACTACGCATCATCCTTCGATGTTCCTCGGGCCGGCTTCTCGAGCAGACAAGGTCTGTCGGCGATCCTGCGAGCACGGCGATGGCCGTCTACATACGCGGGTTTTGTCGATAGCTCTGTGCTGACAGCGAATTCGGCGAGCCGCGTACGAGTGGAGGGGCTGGCGCGGGCTCGACCAGAATGCCGTCGATCATACTCCATTCGCGTCGACACGATAAGTGGTTCCGAACCGCCGAACATCCCTCGATGCACTCGAATCCGCAACTATTCTTGGTCGATGGCGAGCGACCAAGAAGACGATCAGATTGAGTGGAACGGCCGGGTGCGCAACGAAACTCCGACTCAGCAACTGGATCGCAACTGGGCGGCTCTGCTGCAGGAGCTTCGCGTCGTGCAGACCGGCGTGCAACTGCTGACCGGCTTTCTGCTGACGTTGCCGTTTCAGGCTCGGTTCGACGGCCTGTCCACAACAGGTCACGTGGTGTATTTGGTGACCGTGTCGGCATCGATACTTGCGACCGTTCTGCTCGTGGCCCCGGTGAGTATGCATCGGCTGCTGTTTCGTAGGCGTGCCATCGACGTCGTGGTGCGGGTAGGTAACAGTCTGGCGATCGCCGGCCTGTTCATGCTGGGAACAACCTTGGTCGGCTCGGCGGCACTGACCTTCGAGATCGTTCTGGGGATCGGAGCTGCGGCACCTGCGGCGCTGGTCGTCGGTCTCTTCGCACTCGGCTTCTGGTTCGTACTCCCACGCGTATATCGCAGCCGCTGACGAGAAAGAATTCGCTGGGGCGTGCCCCCGGTGCCGAACAACAGACAATACAGACGGGCGAATCGGCGTTAGGCTCTATCAGTGTTCGGGCCGCGGATGCTGCAGTGCGCATGCTTGGCCGGGCGCACGTAGCACTGACGAAGTTGAGAGGCCGACAATGACATCGAACGCGCCGAAGCGCCCGAAGACAGATCGTTCGGGTACCGACAGCATCGAGTTACCACCGGCCTCGTCGGTCACCCGAGTCACGAGCTACACCCGCGCTCTGGAGAACATCTCCCGCTTGCTTCTCTCCGGCCACGACTCGGGAGCATTGATGCAGGCAGTCTGCCGAGAAGTGTCACTGGCGGTGCCGGACGCAGACATGGTCGGCATCACGGTTCTGCAAGACGGAGCCGACCATCCTACGACCGCAGCATCGAGTGATCCCCGCGTCAACGACGTCGACGACGATCAGTATCGAGCCGATGAGGGCCCCTGCCTCGAGGCCGCGCGAACGGGCCAGATGGTTCGGGTGCGTGTCGACGACGTCGCCGAGCGGTGGCCACGATTCGCCGCGAACGTGGCCGGCCTCGGTGTACGCAGCTACCTCTCGGCCCCGATGTCGATCGACGACCGCCACCTCGGAGCGCTCAATATCTACAGCCGGAACACGCATGGATTCGGGGACATCGATGAAGTTCTGGTGGAGCTGTTCGCCACTGCAATCGAGGCATCGGTGCGCATCACCCGCCGCGCAGAGACGGCGGAGACCGAGCTGGACGGCCTTATCACTGCGATGAAAACTCGTGCCGATATCGATCAGGCCAAGGGGATCATCATGGCCGTGCGAGGAGTGTCGGCCGACGAGGCATTCTCCATCCTGTCCGAGCGGTCACAGAACACGAACGTCAAGATCAGCACGCTGGCAGCCGAGATGATTCGGTCCATCAGCGGCGATTCCACCTCGTCCACCCAGGTCTGACGGGCGGCATCGACCGCTCATTGCGTGTCAGACGCAATCGTCCGACGCCCCGAAATGATCCAGCGCCTCGGCAAGGCCGATCACGTCTGCATATTTCGCTTGCAGGTCGAGCAGGTTCGACTCGTGCATGCCCGGCTCACGATCACCGCACGCATCGGCGACCACCAGTGGGCGGAACCCGTGTTGGAGTGCATCGGTGGCACTCGCACGGATGCACCCGCTGGTGGTCAACCCACAGATGTACAGCGTGTCGATACCGGAGGCCGTGAGTGTGGCGGCAAGCGAGGTGCCGAAGAACGCACTCGCGTACTGCTTGGTCACCACGGTCTCGCCCGCAAGCGGACGGGGTTCCGCCGGAAACTCGCCGAGTTCCGAGCCTTCCTCGAAGACCTTCAACGCCGGGATCTTGGACATGAACAGGCCGCCGTCGCTACCGCCAGGCTGGTAACTGACCCTGGTGAACACGACGGGAATGCCAGCGGCTCTGGCGGCCGACACCAGCTGCGCCGCAGCCTGAACCGCAGCGTCCACCGGGGCGCGCATGGGTGAGCCATCGACCAGGTAGGCGTCGACGATGTCGACCACCAGTACCGCTGGGCTACGTCCAGGGCCCAGCTCACCGGCGAACCCCGACTCGCGATACGAGCCGAGGGTATCGCTCACGCTCGTACCGCCTTTCTGACGTTCACCGGCGGACGAGGTGCCGGCAGACCGGTCTCGGCCTCGCACCGTTCGAGAATCACCTCGATCGACGGCCCCTTGTCGAAGACCTCGATCTCACCGCGCGCTTCCGCCATCTCCCGTCGAAGCGCTTCTGACGCAGCCGAATCCACCACACCGTCGGCGTCGCAGACCGTTCCGTACCCGGCTCGGGCACCTTCGCTACTGACGAGACCTCGGCGCACCTCGAGACCGATCAACTCGGGATCCCGGGTCAACGGGTCACCCCATCCTCCGCCACCCCACGTGACGAAATGCAGAACGTCACCGCGCGCGACCGGGACCTCGTGAATCTTGCTGGGCAACACCTCGACCTCCCCCGATGCCCGAACGATCCACTTCTTCCCTCTCGCACCGGGTTTGCCGCCGTTGACTCCCCACGGGTACGTCAGCCACCTGTCGTCGTGGATGGCAATGGTGCCGGGCTCCTCGAAGTAGTACGCCACATCGACGCCGTTGCCACCACGATGCAACCCGGCACCGCCGGTATCGGTGACGGTCTCCCAGCGCTCGATACGCAGTGGGTAGTACGACTCGAGGTACTCGCACGGAATGTTCACGAACGACGGCCACAGCGAGTGCCCGTCCGGGCCGTCGCCCATCGGTCGGCCCGGGATACCGCCGAAACCGATCGAGTAGAGCTGGAACCACTCGCCGTCGCGGGCACCCCCGTCGTAGTGGCCGGAGTACATGAAGTGCGGCGAGGACGAGAAGCCGGCAGCATTGAGAATCTCGGGATTGTTCTTTCCCAACAGTCCACCGAAAAGGTCGAAGACACGCCCGATCCCGTGATTTCGTCCGTTGAGCGCAGCGGGATAGCGCGGCTTCCAGAACGAGTCCTCGGGGATGGTCACGTCGATCAGCGGATAGAAGCCGTCGTTCCAGAGAATCTGCGGATCGGCCACGGTGATGACGTAGATACCGAAGAACATGCGTACGAGGTTCTCGTTGATGAAATAGTTGATCGGCCCGACGGCCTGCGGTGCGGCCTTGCTGAAGTCGAGATGGATCTTTTCGCCGTGTCGAGTCAGCGTGATCGCGAGTTCGTACGGTCCGTAACCGCACCCGTCGTCGCAGATGAAATCGCTGAACTCGATGGTCTCGCCGTCGACGAACAACATTGCGAGCAGCACCTTCATGGCCTGATAGTTCCTGTCCAGCAACGCATCGAGCGCCGACAGGTACACATCCACACCGAATCGGTCGCAGAGTTCGACGATGCGCCGCGACGCGGTGGTGCACGCAGCAACGAGCCCGTTGAGGTCCGCTCGGTTCCAATCGGGCTTGCGCACCTGATTGAGGATGATGTCCAACGCGGTCTCGTTCAATTCTCCTGCGCTGTAGAGCTTGAACGGCGGAATGATCACCCCTTCCTCGAAGATGGTGTGCGCGTCCGTCGGCATCGACGACGGCGTCTTGCCCCCGACGTCGGCCATGTGGCCGAACATCGACGACCATCCGACCACCCTCCCGCTGTGGAAGATGGGGAGAACGATGAGCCAGTCGTTGGCGTGGCTGATCGCGGCCCCACAGGCGTACGGGTCGGAGGTCAGGAGGATGTCACCCTCGCCGACGGTTCCGGAGAAGTTGTCGAGGAAATCCGGGACGGAGAGCCCGAATTGACCGACGACCATCTTGCCGCTCGGGTCGGCGATGAGCGGGAATTCGTCGTGCTGCTCGCGAATGCCCGGTGACAGTGCGGTTCTGAACAGAACTTCGTCCATCTCCGCCCGCGCGTTTCGCAGCGCGTTCTCGATGATGTCCAGGGTGATCGGGTCGACGGGAACTGTCGTGAACGGAGTCTTCGAGGTCTCGATGATGGTGGCCATCAGCTCTCCTGCAGTCGAGTGGTGCGGTGGGTGTCGTCGGTGCCGATCGGGGCGATGAGAAGGCAGGCACTGGCGTGGACGGTCGCTGCGTGCCCGGACAGCACCAGCGTGGTGGAGTCCATCTCGGTGATGACCGCTGGGCCTGTCACGACGTTGCCCGCCAGCAGTTTCGAGCGATCGTAGATCCCGGCCTTCGAGTACTTCCCGTCCATCCAGACGTCGTTCGTGGACATCAGAGCCGCCTCGACGTCCTCGGTGCCCTGCTCCAGCGGCTGGAACGCCACCTCGGGACGCGGCCCGCTGACGGTCACTCGAAGATTGATGACCTCCCGTTCGTTCTTCAGCAGGAACGAGAACAGGCGCTGATGTTCGGCGTCGAAAGCGGCTCCGAGTGTTGCCAGCACGTCTCCGGAGTCCAGGGCGGCGGCGTCGAGGTCGACGGGAATCTCGAATCCCTGCCCCTGGTAGCGCAGATCCACCTGGTAGGCGGCGGTCTGCTGTTCTTTCGGAACACCCTCGGACGACAGCCTTTCGGCGGCCGACTCGGCCAATTCCGCCAGCGCCTTACGCACCTCGCCGTCGTCGATGTCCGAGAACGCCCTGACCATGGTTCGCGCAGCCTCGTCGCGCAGACACGTCGTGGCGTCGCCGTAAGCGCAGAGGACGCCGGGAGACGGGGGCACGATCACCGGCCACGCCCCGGTGAGTCGTCCCAGAGCGTTGGCGTGCAGCGGCCCGGCACCACCGAACGAGACGAGCGCGAAGTCACGTGGGTCGTATCCCTGCTGCACACTGACCAATCGCAAAGCGCCGAACATGTTCTCGTTGACGATATCGACGATCCCGGACGCGGCTTCCTCCGGACTGGCGAGGCCGATCGCGTCCGCGATCGTTGCCACCGCGGTCCGGCTCGCCTCGGCGTCGAGATCGACCTCGCCGCCTGCCAACGAGGTCGGCAGGTACCCGAGAACGACGTTCGCGTCGGTGACCGTCGGTTCGGTTCCGCCCTTTCCGTAGGCGGCAGGCCCCGGGTCGGCACCGGCCGATTGCGGCCCGACCCGCAATGCACGGGTCAACTCGGGTACGTGCGCAATGGAACCACCACCGGCACCGACGGTTCGCACGTCCACGCTCGTGGCGCGGACCGCGAGATCACCCACTTTGGTCTCACGCCCGATGCGCGGCTGTCCACCGAGCACGAGGGCCACATCGGTACTGGTTCCACCCATGTCGAACGTGAGGAAGTCGGAGAAGCCGGCCTGTTCGGCAAACCAGACGGCTCCGGTGACGCCACCGGCCGGACCGGAGAGCAGCAACGACACCGGTGCCTCCGACGCCTTCGCCGACTGCACCAGTCCGCCGTCGCTGCGCAGGATGGACAGGGGGGCCTCGATTCCCCTGTCCTGCAGGGACTTGTCCAGGTTTCGTACGTAGCGCGACACCTCTGGTTGAACGTAGCTGTTGGCCACGGTGGTGAGGGTGCGCTCGTACTCCCGCATTTCGGGGAGGACCTGACTGGAAATGGAGATCGGAATGCCCGGCAGCTCGTCGGCTGCCCACTCGGCGACCTGCTTCTCATGGGTGTCGTTCGCGTACGAGTTGATGAGCGAGATCGTGAGAGCCTCGATACCGGCACCGGCCAGTCGACGGAGTTGAGTCCGTGCCTGGTTCTCGTCGAGCGCCGTCACTTCGCTACCATCCGCGGCCAAACGACCTACGACCTCGACGGTGTTCTCCAGCGCTGCAAGTGGTTCGGGCTTGGGCCAGATGATCCAGCCCGCCAGACCGCCCGGAACGTACGATCTGGCGATCTGCAGGACCTGCCGAAACCCGTCCGTGGTCACGAGCCCGACGCGCGCACCACGGCCCTGAAGGATGGCGTTGGTCGCCACCGTGGTGCCGTGCAGGACCTGATCGATCTCCGACGGTTCGATCCCGGCCTCCGAACACACCTTGTCGATGCCGTTCAACACGCCGACCGACTGATCGGCGGGTGTCGACGGAGTCTTGGCCCTGAAGGTTGTACCTGTCGTTTCTTCGAGAAGCAGTACGTCGGTGAAGGTTCCGCCGACGTCGACGCCCAATCGATAGCGCATGGTGATCTCCGGTCGTGTGGGATGCGGTGAGTGGTGTTGTCGAGATCAGATGGTGCCGCGGTCGACGAGCGCAGCCTGTTCGGCGTCGGTCAACCCGAGTAGGGACCCGTAGATATCCGAATTATGCTCTCCGAGTTCGGGTCCTGCATGCCGGACGGCTCCGGGACTGTCGCTGAGCTTGGGCACGACACCCGCCATCGGGATCTCGCCGAAATCGGGATGTGCCAGACGCACGATGGCATCGCGAGCCGCGAAATGCGGATCGTCGAACATGTCACGAGCGGTGTAGATGCGGCCGGCGGGGACGCCTGCCTCATGGAGGATGTCGAGCACTTCATCGGTTCCGAGGTCTGCGGTCCACGATCCGATGACAGCGTCGAGTTCTTCCATGTTGACCCCACGTGATGCGTGGTCGACATAACGAGGATCGGTTACCAGATCGGCGCGGCCCATCGCGGTGACCAGTCGGGCGTAGACCGAATCCTGGTTCGCAGCAACCAGAATCATCTCCCCGCCCTTTGTCGGATAGACATTGCTCGGCGCGATGTTCGGCAACACCGACCCGGTGCGTTCGCGCTGGTATCCACCGATCTCGTACTCGGGGAGCAGTGATTCCATCATGGCGAGCACGGCCTCGTAGATCGCCGAATCCACCAGTTGACCACGCCCGGTGCGCTCCCGGTGGTGTACGGCGGTAAGGACACCGATCGTCGCGAATACCGCAGCCAGGGAGTCGCCGAGCGAGATTCCGGCCCGGGACGGCGGCTGATCCGGATTGCCTGTCACATATCGGATTCCGCCCATCGCCTCGCCGATCGAACCGAAGCCGGCGCGGGGAGAGTAAGGCCCGTCTTGGCCGTAGCCGGTCACCCTGGCCATGATCAGACGCGGGTCGAGCGTGCGCAGGTCCTCGTACCCGAGTCCCCATCGCTCGAGGGTGCCGGGGCGGAAGTTCTCGACGACGATGTCCGACTTACCGATGATGTTGCGCGCAAGCGCCTGTCCTTCTTCGGTACGAAGATTGCAGGTGACCGACTTCTTGTTTCTCGCCACCACCGGCCACCACAGCGACTTGCCGTGGGGCTTTTCGCGGCCCCACTGCCGCATCGGGTCACCCTTGCCCGGCGGCTCCAGCTTGATGACCTCCGCTCCGAAATCGGCGAGGAGTTGTCCGCAGAACGGCCCGGCCAACAACTGGCCCATCTCTACTACTCGGAGATCTGACAACGGCCCTGAGGCAGCCTCGCT
This sequence comes from Rhodococcoides sp. S146-33, assembly GCF_059489205.1. Classification (NCBI taxonomy): domain Bacteria; kingdom Bacillati; phylum Actinomycetota; class Actinomycetes; order Mycobacteriales; family Nocardiaceae; genus Rhodococcoides; species Rhodococcoides sp. S146-33. Next base: position 47,776 of record NZ_JCAJWY010000009.1, on the reverse strand, counting down.
CATTCGGACTCCTTGACTTCGTCGGGCGTGAGGGATTGCAGAAGAACGTGTTTGGCGGCACGGACGTGAGCACGCATCACCGAGTCGGCCCAGACTTCGTCTCCACTGGTCAGGGCTGACACCAGATCGCGGTGGTGCGCATGACTACGGGCGACGTCAGCCGGTGCGTAGCGGTGAAAGGTGCGCATCACGAGGGGGAATTGAATGACGGCACCGAGCATCGTCAGCAAGCGAGTGCTGGCGGCGGCGGTACGCACGATGGCGTGAAACTCGTCGTTGAGCTGCGCCATCAGGTCCAGTTGCTGCCCGGCACCGTGAGCCGCTGCAGATTCCATCAGATCGCAGAGCTCGCTCAGCCTGTCGAGGTCCTTCTCGCCGATTCGGCGCGCCGCCCGCGCCGCGGCCATGGCTTCGAGCGTCATTCGTAGGTCGTAGATTTCTTCGAGATCGTCTGCTGTCCAGGAGTAGACGCGCGCCCCGCGGTGGGGAACGACCTCGACGAGCCCTTCCATCTCGAGTTGCCGCAGAGCCTCGCGAACTGGCGTCCGACTGGTGTCGGTCAATTCTGCGATGTCGACCTCCCCCAGCCGTTCGCCGGGCGCGTAGGTTCCCGCGATGATGCCGTCGCGAATGTGGGAGTACACGCGATCCACGGCCCTGACCATTCAGGCCTCCGTCCGAAGGGGAGCTAGTTGTTCACAACTTAAGGCCAGTCCGGCGTGCTGTCCACGCTTTGACAAGATTCGGAGGCGGTTTTGTCTCGGTATTGCATGCAATGCCTCCGGAGAGGAGGATCGCGCTATGACGTCTGTACAACTTGTCGAAGTGGGTCCGCGTGACGGGCTGCAGAACGAAAAAACCGTGCTGACGGTGGACCAGAAGATCGAGTTGATCGCTCGCAGTGTCGCGGCCGGCGTCAAGCGAATCGAAGCGGTCAGCTTCGTCAACCCGAAACGAGTGCCGCAGATGGCCGGGGCCGAGGACGTGATGGCCGGTCTCGAGCGGCGCGACGACGTGTCGTACATCGGCCTCGTGTTGAATCGGCGCGGTCTCGAGCGGGCAGTCGCAGCGCGCGTCGACGAAGTCAACGTCGTGGTCGTTGCCTCCGAAGAGTTCAGCCGGAGAAATCAGAATTGTTCTGTTGCAGAAGCAATCTCGACTGCCCGCGATGTCGTTCGCGATGCCGGATCGGCCGGGTTGAGCACCACCGTCACCATTGCGGCGGCGTTCGGTTGTCCGTTCAGCGGAGAGGTCGATCCCGAGTTCGTCGGTGAGATCCTCGCGCAGTTGGCCGAGGATCGGCCGTCGGAAATTGCCTTGGCGGACACCATCGGCGTCGGCGTGCCGACGCAGGTACGCATATTGGCCGACGTGGCGAACACACGAGCACCCGGAATTCCGCAGCGATGGCATTTCCACAACACGAGAAACACGGGCTACGCCAACGCATTGACTGCTCTGGACACGGGTGCGCACGCGTTGGACGCCAGTATCGGCGGCTTCGGAGGGTGCCCGTTCGCCCCTGCGGCAACGGGCAACATCGCGTCCGAGGACCTCATCTACGCACTCGATCGATCGGGAGTCGAAACCGGTGTTGCTCAACAAGTTCTGATCGATGCCGCGTCGTGGCTCGGGTCCGCGCTGGACAAGGAAGTCCCCGCTCTACTCGGACGGGCCGGTGGCTTTCCTAACGTGTGAGTCCCCGTTCACCGATCGGCTCCTCGCTTCCGGATCCACGACTCCGATCGGCGTCGGATATTCGAATCCGAGGAGCTGATTCACGGCGGCGGGGCTATCGAAGACGGGTCGCGGCGAACACGTCGACCGGATGCGGAACACGCTGCCCACCAACGGCAGCGGGGACCGACACGGCGTCGAGATAGGCCCGCACGGGCACACGCAACTCCGGCGTCAGTCGGGCTTGTACCGAGAAGTCGAGCACCTCGTCGCTCGCGGCGGCGAGGTCGACGAGAGCATCCAGAGTGACCACGTCGTCGACGGTGATCTCGGCGTCGACGAAGGCTTTCTCGACGTCGGCGCTGAACCACTGCCGATGGCCCTCGAGCGGAGGGGCAAGGACTTCGACGAGTGCGTTGAGCGCGGCCGTCGGCGCAATGGCGACCCACAGTTCGCCGCCGGGGCGCAACAGGGCGAGCGCGGCACGCAGCGTTGCTTGCAAGTCCGCGACGTAATACATCGAGTGCACGAACATCACGACGTCGAACGTCTCGTCGACCGACGAGTCGTCGAACGGTGCGACGTATGCGTGGGAGTCGAGCTCGGTGGCCTCGAGCGCGACCATCTTGGCGGTGAAGAGCTCGGCGCTCCCAGGCCAGGGGTCGATGCCGACATACCGGACCGCTCGTCCGGGCACCACCTGCACCAGGCTCGCGGCGAGCCGAGCGTCCAGCGAGCCGTCACCGCAACCCACCGACAGCACCGAGATCGGTCCATCGCCCATCCCTGCCAGCCGCGCGGTTACGTGCTCGGCGATCAGATCGCGCTGGTCGGATAGTCGCTCGAAGGCCGCGTGCGCTCGGGCGTAGGACTCGGGCGCGAGGCCCGCCAGCGCATCCGCCCCGCGCCGCACCGACCGCAACTCGTCGAGAAGCAGAGCAGCAGTGTCGGTCGGCGGATTCGGAGCTATGTTGGACATTGGACCGAGTCAACCATGGCGCCCCGTCCGGTGCGTCGTAGTTGACTTTCTAGGAGGAATCGCGTGAGCAGCGGAGACACAGCCGAGCGCAGTCTCGAGCATTGGAGCGAGGCCGGTCGCACGGGGATGGAGGCCTTCTACGCCTTGGCCACCGAGGACTACCACCAGCTGGCACTGGCCGCCGATTGGCCAGCCCTGCTCGCCGAGCGAGCGCACGACGACTGGACGCTTCTGGACGTGGCCTGCGGCAGCGGCAAGTTCCCGACCGCACTGCGGCGGTACACCGACTTGTCCGCGGTGCCAGACCTGGCCTACGACCTCCTCGACCCGTCGGCATTCTCGGTGGCCGAGGCGCGAGGAGCGCTGGGGAAACCGTTCGTTGCTCGTCGCGACCTGGTGATGACCCTGCAGGACCTGCCCGCCGATCACACCGGCTACGACGTCGTGTGGGCCACTCATGCGCTCTATGCACTACCACCGGCCGAGTTGGACGCTGCAGCCGAAAGATTCGTGTCCGCACTGGCCCCCGGCGGGCTGGGCCTGGTCGCTCAGGCCACAGCGGCCTCGCATTACATTGCGTTCTACGACGCTTTCCGCGCCGGCGTGCGCGAGGCCACGCCGTACACAACGGCCGAGCAGGTACGCGACGCGCTGATTCGAGCAGGTGCAGACGTGCGGGACCAGCGCGTCACGTACACCACCGGTACCTCCGATCGTGCTGTTGCGGAAGGCTTTCTGCAGCGTTGCGCCTTCGACGACTCCGTGTCGCTGGAGGAGATGGAGGCGGCACCGGTGCTGGGTGACTACCTTGCCTCCTGTCGCGACACGTCCGGTTCCTACACCTTCTCGCACGAGGCAGCCCTGTTGTGGATCTGACCAACAAGCTTCTCCCCGAACAGAATCGCGATGGCGGTATCGATCAGGATTGGGCAGGTGACGATCAGGACTGGTGGGATTGGTACGTCACGCTGGCCGCCAACGACACGATGCCGACCGAGCTGGTCGACGGTCCTGGCCTACCCGACATCGAGGCGGCGACGGACGCGCAGGTCGAGCGTGAGCTTGCTCAGCCGTACGACCTCGACCCTGCTGCCGTCGACGCATTCGCTCGACAGGCCTTCGTGCGGCTGCCCGCCGTGTTCTCCCCGGCCGTCGTGCGTCGCCTCGCCGAGCGCCTCGAGGAGCTGCTGCGGGCCGAGCACGGCGAGAACGTGGCCGGCAGATTCACTGCGCTGGAACAGATGTGGCTCCACGACGACTTGATGCGCGCCGTGGCGCTGTCTCCCCGAATCGGCGGCGTCGCCGCAGCCTTGCTCGACGAACCGGCCGTTCGGCTCTATCACGACAACGCACTGTCCAAGGAGCCCGGTTGCGGACGCACTCCCTGGCACCACGACGCCGAACATTTCCCGCTGCAGACCACCCAGGCGGTCACTGCGTGGATGCCGATGTCGGCGATCCCCGGTCGTATGGGTCCGCTGTCGTTCGCTCGCGGTCGACAGGTGCTGGACGAGGTTGTGGATTTGGAGTTCGACAAGGTCGGCACGTCGTACGACGAGGCCGTCACGAAGCGCTTCGTCGAGCGCGACGTCGAAGTCGAGTCGACGCCGTTCGCCGTGGGTGACGTGTCCTTCCACTCCGCGCTGTGCTTCCACACCGCGGGACCGAACCTGACCACGCAGCCGCGCCGAGCCCTGGCCAACACCTACTTCGCCGACGGGGCTCGAGTCGTGGAGTCGCCGACGCTGATCAGCGGCACGTGGCGCGAATTCCTGCCCGGCGTCGAGCCCGGGGGGCTTGCGGCTTCCGAGCTGAACCCGGTGGTCGGCCGGCGCTGATTTTTTGCAGCTCGACCGTTTCAGTGGACACACGTACACTGGATTCGGTGGGGAAGAAATCTCAGCGCACGCAGGAACTGGGTGAACTCGGCGAGCTCACCCTTCGCGAGATGGCGGCGGCCGCAGGTGGCGTTCGCGCCGTCCACTCGGCAATTGCACGACGAACGTTCGCTGCCGTACGGCTCGGGGTCGGTCCAGCCGTCCTACCGACACAGCTGATGCACGACGCGATCGCCGCGGGCACTTACGCGACCGTCGCGGCCGCATGTACCGGGGCAGCCAAGGTCGTCGGTGCCTTGACCGGCGGCGACGAGACGAGCGAGGACGACTCACGGCCCTCGCCGTCGCACACCGCCGGTGGTGCGCAGACCATCGCGGTCCTGCACGGTCTCATCGGGGACGAGATGGAGCGAACCGCCCGGGTCCTTGCGTATCCCATGTCGATCCGTGTCGACGGACGCCCCGTACCCCCGGAATATCGCGCGCTTGCCGCGGCGTTCCCCACCGCGGGAGCGCACCTGGTGTTGTTTCTGCACGGTCTGGTCGAAACCGAATCGGCGTGGCGGCTCGGCGGGCGGCCCACGTACGGGGAGCGGCTGGACTCCGAAGCCGGAACCACCTCGATCTTCGTGCGCTACAACACCGGACGTCGAATCGGCACGAACGGCCGCGACCTGTCGGACCTCCTGGAACAGCTCATCACGGCGTGGCCGGTCCGGGTTCACCGAATCACACTGGTCGGTCACTCCATGGGCGGGTTGGTCTCACGCAGCGCCGCTCATCACGCCGCCGAGAGCGGCCGCCGATGGGTGGACCTGTTGACGGACGTGTTCACCCTGGGAACTCCTCATCTGGGCGCTCCGCTCGCACGCGGGGTTCACCTGGCCACAGCAGCGCTGGCGCTCGCACCCGAGACTCGGCCGTTCGCACATCTGTTGGCGCGGCGAAGCGCCGGGGTCCGCGACCTGATCCACGGCGCAATCACCGAACAAGAGGGGCATGCCAGCTACACCGACGGATTCGATGTGGGCGCGGCGATGGACATCTCGGTTCCGGAGGGGGTGCGGCACCATCACGCCTCTGCCGTCGTCACCGGCAACCCTCGACACCCGGTCGGGATATTCGTGGGCGACGGCCTCGTTCGCACCGACAGCGCCGGAGGACGAAACAAGCTGCGCAACATAGGACTTCGGCCGGACGATGGGCTGGCGATCAACAGCGCCCACCATTTCACACTCCTCAACGACGAGAGGGTGTACGGCTGGATGCGGCGTGCACTGGTCGGTCCAGGCTCGGAAGACTCCGATCTACGCCGACACCGTCCACCGGACTATTCGGTCCATCGATAGTCGAGGAACTTCCCGTCGAATGTCACCACGACGCGATCTCCGTCGTCGTGCGGGCGTCGTTCGATGTTCATCGTGAAGTTGATGGCACTCATGATGCCGTCGCCGAACTCCTCGGCGATCAGCTCCTTGAGCGCCGGCCCGTATACCTGAAGCGCTTCGTGGAATCGGTAGACCGTGGGGTCGGAGGAGATGTCGAGTGACCCGCGATAGGGAGCCAGGGTCAGCTCGAACAACGAGCCTTCGGGCATGCTCAGTTTCTCTGCGAGCAGATCGGCCTGAGCGACGGTGAGAGGATGCTGCCCGTACAGAGCCGAGACCGTCCATGCCACCGGCATATCGATAGCTTCGGCCAAGCTGGCCCAACTCGTCCCAGCACGCGCGCGTGCAAGCCGAATCTCACCGATCAAGGGCTTCCCTGCGAAATCGGTCAACAGCTCACTCCTTCGTAGTCGTACTACAAGCACAAGCCCGATCGGGCCTCGACATCCCAGTCTCAGCCGAGATTTCATGTCTCGCAACATTTCGCATCGAGGGAGCCCGCGCTACCCGATCGCGGATAGGGTGGTCCTGATCGCCACGGCACAACGAAAGTACTGACCACATGACACAACTCGGCCTCGGCCTCGCCGCACTCGGACGTCCCGAGTACCTGACGATCGGGCACTCGGACGCCGTGGCCGGGCGATTCGATCCGGCAGCCTTGGAGCAGCACTGCCACGCAGTACTCGACGCCGCGTGGGACCACGGGGTTCGGCACTTCGACGTTGCGCGCTCGTACGGGCTTGCCGAGCAGTTCCTCGGCAATTGGTTGACTCGACATCCGGGGCGGCGCGAGAACCTCGTGATCGGCTCGAAGTGGGGATACGCCTACGTCGCCGATTTTCAGCAGGGAGCCGAAGTCCACGAGGTCAAAGAGCATTCGGTTGCACGCTTCGCCGAACAGTGGCCGCAAACCCGCCGCGAGCTCGGTGGTGCGCCCGACCATTATCTGATCCACAGCGTCACTCCGGACAGTCCTGCGCTCACCGACACGGCACTTCTCGACGACCTACGCGCGGTAGCCGACAGTGGCACCCGAATCGGCATCAGCACCAGCGGGCCGCAACAAGCCGATGTGGTGGATGCAGCGCTGCAGTTCGGGGTGTTCAGCTCGGTGCAATCGACCTGGAACCCCCTCGAACCGTCCGCCGGTCCCGCCCTGGCCCGTGCACACGAGGCCGGCTGGTTCGTCGTCGTCAAAGAGGCGATGGCCAATGGCCGACTCGTGATGGAAGATTCGGCACTCGCCAGGGCAGCAGACTCCGCCGGGGTCGGACGCGACGCATTGGCGCTGGCAATTGCACTCGCGCAACCATGGGCCGATGTGGTGCTGTCCGGCGCGGCCACCACTGCACAACTCGAGCAGAACCTCGTCGCACTCACCATCGACCACGAGCTGACAGCCGCGAACAACCCGGACCTGCCCGAGCCTCCAGACATTTACTGGCACACTCGGTCCCAGCTTGCGTGGACTTAATGTAATCCGGATTGCTTGTCATCTCGCCCGCACACCTCCATGCTGTAGACAGGAACAACAACTGTCGTCCCCTGCGACCGTCGGTGGTGCTGCCCATCGGCCGTCGCCGCTACGAGTGCGAAACGGAGACAGATGAGCGATCCTGGCCTCGATCCGCTCGTTCTTCGCGCTCTGTTCGACGAATCCCCCGACATGGTCGCCCTGTCGGAATTCTCGGGTGCCGTGATCGACGTCAATCCGGCCGGCCTCCGCCTGGTCGGCCTCGACGCACTACCGGCGAACCGTCTGTCGACAGTGGATTTCTTCACTGCCGGCGGACTCGAGGTGTCCGGGGACGTCGAAGACGCGTTGCGGGCGACAGGGCATTGGCAGGGGCGAACCGAGCTACGCCACTTCGCGACCGGCGCGGGCATTCCCGTCGCCCTGTCCACGTTCGTCGTCCGACGTTCAGGACGGGGACCCGATCTGATCGCGACGATCGTCCGCGACCGCACCCGTGGCCATCGACGTGACCTCGAACTGCTGGCCGCGGCCACATCGGCGGTGAGGATTGCCGTCGAGCAACGAGCCTTGGCCGAGTTGAGCGCACTCGCTGTCACTGCAAGCTTCGACGCCGTACTGACAGCGGCCACGAACACGGCGGCCACGTTGATCGGCGTGGAGTCCGCGGCACTGGCCAGACATTCGAACCCGGCCGAACCGTTTCTGTCCATCGACGCTGTCACCCGTTCGCTTCGAGACGATGTCGTGGTGGCCGCCGGCGACGGGTCATTGACCGGTTATGCACTGGCTCGAAGCGAAACCACCGTGTGCTCCGACACCGACTCCGAAACGCGATTCGACACCTCGGCGATGTCCGCCATGGGTTTTCGCAGCGGAGTCGCCGTCCCGATCACCATCGGAACCGGTCTGTGGGGCGCGTTGATTCTCTTCGGCCGGATCCCACACCTGTTCGGCGACGGCGACATCGCCTTCGTCTCCGCGGTAGCAGGAGTACTGTCGGCCGCACTCGAACGGGTCGAACTCGACCGAGAACTGCGCTGGCGCAGTGCCCACGATCAGTTGACCGAGCTGCCCAATCGAGCAGGGGCGTATGCCGAGATAGATGCCGCACTGGCCCGTGCCCGCGAGAACGACCAACGAGTGGCATTGCTGATGCTCGACGTCGACGATTTCAAGATCATCAACGATAGCCTCGGCCACGACGCCGGAGACCGCTCACTCGTGCGCTTCGCGCGGCGCCTCACCGAGACAGTGGAACCCGGCGACATGGTGGCCAGACTCGGCGGCGACGAATTCCTGATGATCTGTAATCACGTTCACGATGTAGCGCACGCAGAACGCATCGCCGAGTGCATTCGCGCTTCTCTCGGTTCGTCGACCGTCGAAGACGACGACGATCCGATACCGGTGAGCGCCAGCATCGGAGTCGTTGTCTCCGAGCCGAACTCGACTCGTAGTGAGCTTCTCAGATCAGCCGACCTCGCGATGTATCGAGCGAAGGACACCCGAGCCGGACATGCGGTCTTCGATTCGAGCGATCTCTACGACGCCGACCGCGTGCGCTCGATGTCGGTGGATCTCCGCAGGGCTCTCGCCGGTGGCGATCTGAACCTCGCGTACCAACCCCTGATCGACATCGCGACCGGACAGATCGTCTCCGTCGAAGCACTGGCACGGTGGCACCACCCGAAGTTGGGCTCCATAGAGCCATCAGAATTCGTTGCGGTCGCCGAACGCACCGGTCTGGCAACACTTCTCGGCGATTGGGCACTAACCACTGCCTGCCGGCAACTCGTGCGGTGGCGCGAGACCGTTCACCCGAGCGTCCGCGTGAACATCAGCGCGCTGCAATTGCGAGACCCGGCATTCCCGAACCGAGTGGCGGTCGCCCTCGACACCACCGGTGCACCTGCCGGCGCCATCGTGCTCGAACTCACCGAAACGGAGTGGCTGTCCGACAACGGCACCGTTGCGTCGAACTTGGCTGCTCTGCGTGAGATCGGCGTCGCGTTGTCGCTCGACGACGTCGGGAAGGGCTACAGCAGCCTGGCATACCTCGAACGCTTTCCGTCGATCAGCAGCTTCAAGATCGACAAAACGTATATCGATGCTCTTCACACCACCCGAGGTCGCGACGTGGTAACTGCCATCATCGCCCTCGCGAAGGCGTACGGTGTGACCGTCGTGGGTGAGGGCGTCGAAACGCAGGCACAACTCGACGTCCTCACTGCAGCCGGGTGCGATCTGGCCCAGGGCTTCCTGCTGGGTCGACCGGCTGATGCCGAACACACAACGACCCTTCTGACTGGTACGAGATCCAGCTCGACGAACACCTAAACCGACACAACCCTTGATTCCATGGCGCGAATCGGTCCTTTGGTACACACTCGAAAGGAACAGGATCGCCGATGGGATGGAGTCGCGTATGGCCGACGCCCCACACTCGTCGTTCGGCGCGGAACCACTCGTCTCGGACGTGGCATCGCACGCGGCGTCCATCGGCATCACGCGCTTCCATATCGGGCAGTCGTACATGGAGTGGGACGCGCGGGCGGCAGCGATATTCGACGCCGGTCACGACGATCGGCCCCCACTCGAGATCTGGCACAGCCGCGTGCACCCAGACGACACGGACCTGCTCCGAACGCTCTACGGTGACGCGCGTGCATCGATAGGGGCGGAGTGTATCTATCGGATCATCGATCGCAGCAGCACCATTCGGCATGTACTCACCAGGAGTGTGTCCATCGAGCATGCCCCCGATGGATCGCCCTCGGTGCTGACCGGCGTCGTCTCCCTGGTCGTTCCACCGGCGGAACCCCAGCTGGACCTGATGCCCGAAGCACGGTGGAGCCGCATCCTCGACGGCGTGTCACTCGGATTCGCCATTGTCGACGAGGCAATGGTGTTGCAGTACATCAACACTCAGACCGAACGCCACCTGGGCGTCAGCCGAGCGGAGGTCGTCGGACGGCACATGCACGAGGCACTACCGGTGACGGCTGGGTCCTACTTCGACGATCTGCACCGGGAGGCGATCACGACTCGCGGCGAGGTCACCAGGGTGGTGCAGGCCCTGTTCATTCCCGGCAGAACGCTCGAGGTGACCGCAAACTACGTCGACGGTGTGGTCGCGATCAGCTTCCGAGATGTCACCGATTTTGCCGCGACAACTAGCAGTCTGCTCGAGGCGTACCGCGAACTCCTGGTCAAGTCGAGGGTCGACGATCTCACCGGCGTGCTCAATCGCGCGGCGCTACTCGAACGAATCGAACGGACAACTGCGGAGACCGCTGCTCCCGCAGCAGTATTGTTCATCGACCTCGATGACTTCAAAGCTATCAACGATACGTACGGCCACTTGGTCGGAGACAAAGTCCTGCGAACGACAGCTGCGCGGCTGGTTGCGATCTGCGATTCCGGCACCGTATTCGGAAGAATCGGCGGAGACGAGTTCGTGGCTGCGCTCTTCGACGACACATTGCTCGGTCGAACTCGATCTGCCGCGGACATCGAGCGCGACATGATCATCGCGACGTCCCCGCCGATCGACGTCGTCGACGGACAAGTCTCGGTGTCGATCAGCATCGGCGTCGCGCACAACACCGGAGCCAGCACACTCGAAGAGCTGCTGACCCAGGCCGATATTGCCCTGTACAAGGCCAAACAGTCGGCTGCTTCGGATCGGACCGGAAGCCCGCCCTACTCACCGTGACTCGGATCGGTCCCGGCCGGCGGGCCGCTGGTACCCGACGTCGTCCGGCACTCGCACGCCGTAGCGATTGTCTCCGAAATCATTTGCCAGTGAACGGTTTACTGGGACCAACTGGATCGGCAGAGTGCGAACGTATGCCGCGAGCGCGGCGCGAGCAAGCGCCCTCGACACAGGTCCCGGGCTGGGCAGGCCGTGGATTTCACGGAGTAGCGGTGGGCAGAACACAGCAATGATCTGCGCGTCCCACCGTCGTAGCGGCGCGGGCAAGCACCGCTGCCCGAAAGCACGCACCAGAGCATCTGTGATGTGTCGACCTTCCTCGCTGGCTGCGTATTCCGTCTTCTCGTACAACTCCGCCCATGCGCTGAGCTCTGCGCGGGTTTCCGGTATGCCCTCCAGGTGTTGCCGCACCGCAACCTTTCGCCAGAAGAGCCACTGCGATTGCAGTTCCGCTGGACCGAACGGCGAGTGCCCCAGCGCCAGTGTCAGATCGTGCGGGTCGAGTGCGAGCGTCGACAGGGTGTACAGCGAATCGTTGTTCCGGATGGGAAAATTGGCGTGTATCCGGTTCAGGCGGTCGATCCATTCGCGACCTGTGGGCGAGTTCGGTCCATGGTCGAGCAGTTGGCCGAAGAAGACGATCGTATCGTCGTTGCGCTTCACGGTCTCTCGAACGATGTCGCCGGTTCCTCGCCGGTACAGAATGCGCGCCATGTCTGGCACGGCCACCTGTTTGATGAACGCCACGGTGAAGAGTGCGTACACCAGCCTGTTTTTTCCGTTGAGCGTGACAACCGACATTCTCACGATCTCGTCGGCATCCTCGGTCGGGTCCAGTGCACGTATCTGCTGCCGGACGCGGCGGCCCGAAACTCGGTTCATGATCGTGGCTCGATTCGTAGCTCGGTTCGACCGTCGAGGTCGACGGTGAGGGCGAAGCGGCCGTCGTGTCCTGCTTTGACGGTCTCCTCCGTAGCACCTCGGACGAGGTAGTCTCGCGCGGGTTGCGCGTTGTCGATCGTGAGATTCACTCGCTTTCGTTCCGCGCCCGGATGGAGCACGCAGTCGAGCGCTGCCCCGTCGCTGACCGCGCGACCCACCAGGACGTCCGGGTACGACGCGTCGGCCAGACGTGGTCCCCGGAGCCAGTTCGCATCGGCCCCATGCCCGACGAGGTCACGAAGACCCCCGTGCCGACCGAACCGAGCCATCAGAGAGTACAGATTTCCCTGCGTCGATGTCTGTGTGAAAACCGTTGCACCGTTTGCAGTTCGGGTGGGTTCATGATGATCCAGATGCGACAGGACGTTGGCCGCGACATCCTCGTCACCGATCTCCCGGGCTGCCATGGCGAGCATGATCTGACCGAAGGTATCCCCACCGAAGGAGTAGGAACCGGCATCCACCCGATTGGCCAGAGTCCTCGGCAGGTGAAACCGTTCGCCGTCGTGGCGCAGCACCGTATCGCGCATCAGCCACCACGAGCGGTGCGCCAGATCGGGCATAGCCGCGTGCATCCAGTACGTCGTCGGTAGCCACACTCCGTCTCCGGACCACGGGCTCCAGGAGATTCCAGCAGTCTCGGATCGGACCCCGATGATCCGTCCGTCGGGTCGATGAAATTCCTCCAGGTACGCCCGCCGGATGGACTCTTCGAGATCGGCGAACATATGGGTGCCGTGGAGTCTGTCGTGCATGACCAACGTGTTGACGCCGAAGGTGTTGCACACCGGGTAGATCCAGCGAGGTTCACACGAGTACAGCGTGAACGGTGATCTCCGCATGTTGTGTTCGATCGACGCCGAGAGCGAATGAAAGTCGTTGGCGTACGACTCGGTGTCGGACCACCGATACGTCAGCGCTTCCGGCTGGGAGAAGCGGTTGTCCTCGAGACTCTCGAACATCCCGACGGCGACACCCTGCCAGCCGGTGAGCATGATGTTGTCGGTGTTCGCTACCGGATCGCGACTCGACTTCATTCTGCCCCAGGCATTCTCGACGGCCCAGTATCCCCATACTCGTCGATCGCTCATCTTGTGGATCGACCGCGCCGCCGACTCGGCCAGATAGCCCGAAAATGCGGGAGCGTAGTTGTATCGATACGTCGCCAGCGTGTAGCCGAGGATACTGAGCTGGTATCTCAGCGCGGCTTCTCTGAACTGATCCCGTCGGTCGAATCCGTCGAAACGGTCTACCGGCTGCAGGGCCAGATCGAAAGCCAGCCTCAGCCGGGTGAGATCCTCGATCGACGCCTCGCCCACGGGCAGAACAGGACTCGACGGAACCCGCGTGACGGCGACCTCCAGTTCTCGCAATACGAGATTGGTACGGGCTGCCACGCCTCGGCGCCGACGATGGCGTACGGCGTGGGCGACAACAGCGAAGGCCAGCAAGGTGGGTACCACCGCGGACAGTACCGCCGCAGTGACGCTGTCGATGTGGTGGTGGCTCGGCATTGCCACAGCCCACGCCGCGTTGAGACCCCACACGACGAACGGTGCGACGAAAGCGCCGACCATCCACCAGAGCAGCACGGCCGCAACCAACGACACGATCGCAACGACGCCGAACAGAATGTGGCCGTGGGCAAAGTGTCCACCACCCGGGACCAGTAACTCTGCGCCGAGAATCTGTATGCGACCGGTCCCGGCCAGAAGCAGGGTGAGGCCCAGGATCCACACCGCGGCGTAGACGGTCATGAATTTGCCGACGACCCTGGCCGTGACCGGTGGAAGAAGTGGTGCTCGTTCGTCGAGGAGCGGGACCGACATCGGTTCGGTTTCGGGCACGACGAGTAGATCCTGCGGCGTCGTGTTCTTCACTGGAAGACGTCCGATCTCTGCAGCGGTCGGACCGTGTACTTCGCCGTGGGCAGGTGGGGCACGTCTCGCCCCCCACCTCTCACCCACGAAATCGGCCGTACGAAAACCCGCGACAGGATCGACAGGACTGCAATTGCGGCAATGCAACACACCATGACCACTCCAATCAGGAACTGCGACGTAGCAGTTCCTGAATAATGCAGCGCAGCTCCCCGAGTGTCAAGATGTCGGTATGAACTCGATCGATGGCCCCTCACGCAAGTACGGCGGTCTGTCTCAGGAGGAACGACTTGCAGATCGGCAAGATCGCCTCCGGGAGGCCGCACTGGATCTCGTGCACGACAAGGGCGTCACCGAACTCACTATCGGCGCGGTATGCGCCCGAGCAACTCTCGCAAAGCGGTACTTCTACGAGACCTATACGTCCCTGGAAGAGCTGTTGTCGGCGGCCATGCAAGACGTCTTCGACTCCATCTCGCAAGCCATCGACGCGGCGGGCAACCTCGGCATCTCAGATCCTCGGCAGGTACTGACGTTGGCCATCGAGGCCGTACTGGACGCGATGGACGACCCACGGACAGCTCGACTGTATCTCGAATCAGCTGCCAGCCCAGCACTACTCGCGACGCGCGACGCCGCCGTGGATCGGTACGTGAACCAGCTTCTGGGCTTGATGTCATCGACATCCGTCGACGACGTGGACGCGCAACTGGTAGGGCACTTGCTCGTTTCCGGCTCGACCCACGTAGTCGCCATGTGGCTTCGCGGTGCACTGCCGATCGAACGGAACGAATTCATCGAACGGCTTCTGAACCTCGCAACGACGGCGGTCGCCGGCCTCGGCCCTGCCGAAAGACAGTGACGGGTGGCGTTTTACCGCGGGGCGGTCAGTGCCAGGCGTCGGGTGCCGGCGTCAGCGGTTCTGGACCTGACATACGAAACGCTTGAAGCATGTAGTCGCCCAAACGTTTCCACGCATTCGGAGCGGTGCTCTGGGTACCGCGCAGGAGACCGGCGTTGGCATGATGGAGTAGCAACAGGTCGCTGTGGTGGAAGTCCGCTCGAATCGCACCGGCCGCTTTCGCACGATTCACCAGGGTCACCGACGCGTCGAACGCGCGCTGGATCTCGCTTCGGAACTGGACAGTTCCTGAGCCGTTGGTACCGAACAGGATGACGTCGCTGAATCCGAGATCGGCAGCTTGCTCGGACAGGAAGAAGTGGACGTAGTCACGGAATGCTTCCCACGGCTCGGTGGACGCTCGCTCGGCGGCCGCCTCGGTGCGATCGGCATAGCGTGTCATCTTCTCTTCCAGCACGACGGCGACCAGGTCGTCGATTGTCGGAAACCGACGATAGATCGTCCCCACTCCTACCCCGGCGACGCTTGCAATGTGTTCGAGGGTCGTCGCCGTTCCCTCCTCGGACAGAATGGTCGACGCTGCCGAGATGATCGCCTGGCGGTTTCGCTCTGCGTCGGCCCTCAATGGCCGCTGCTCGGAGGGCATACCCCACCCTAGCAGCCAAGTGGAATAAATCTTCCAGATATGTGGTTCAATCAAGCGGAGAACAAGTTCCACTTACAGATTCGAGTAAGAGACGCCAGGCACCTTGACGTCGCCCCTCATTTCCTGCATCAACCGTAAGGATTCGATACCAATGAACATCACTGTCTTCGGTGCCACCGGCGTCATCGGCTCCCTGACCGTCGACCGCCTACTGGAGGCCGGTCACACCGTCACCGCATATGCCCGCAACCCCTCCAAAGTCCCCGAGCGGTGGGCAGACCGTGTACGCCTGGTGGTCGGGGAACTAGCTGATTCCGAATCCGTCGACCGCGCTGTCCACGGTGCCGATGTCGTCGTCAGCGCTCTCGGGCCGTTGACCGACCGCACGATCACGGGACTGCCTCTGACCGATGGGGTGCAGCACATCCTTGCTGCCATGAGTCGTCACGGCGTCACCCGATATGTCGGACACGGCACCCCATCGGTGCTCGACCCACAGGAGAGTCCGACCCCGATGACTCGGTTCGTCTCGTTCACCGCACGCACGTTCATTCGCCGCGCGTACGACGACATGACCGCCATGTCCGCCGCGATCATGAGCTCCGGATTGGACTGGACGATAGTGCGTTTCATACGCCCCACGAACGGCGACGCCACAGGTACCGTCAGGTCGGGCTTCTTCGGCACCGACAAACTCGGCTTCGCCATCACCCGCGCCGATATCGCAGCGTTCACCGTCGCACAAGTCGACGACACCCGCTACATCGGCCGCGCTCCCGCCGTCTCGAACTAGCGATCGGTCCTCGTAATCCATTGACGCCCAGCATCATTCGACGGCTGGCGACGTTCTCAATTCCTGATCGACCCCGCGACGCCGATGATCCCGGAGGCGAGGAATCCGAGAATCAACACGAACAGCATCACAGAGAACGCGAGTGCGGCGGCAGCGGACTTCACTGCGGTACCGCCGGCCTCGACGAAGTTCGACATCTGATCTCCCAGTTCCAGTGCGTCGCGAGACGCAGTTACTTAAGCGCGTTAGTAGAACTACTATGGGCTACGTCACAGGTTCAAGTCAAGAGTTCGGCTACAAACCCCGGTGCTTCAACGCGCGAATGCGCTCTGCGGAACGCACGGGTCCGGTGCTTCCGCGCACGATGAGATGTGGTTCGACGATCATCTCGGACGCCGGCGCGGAGACGTTCTCCAGGCGCGTCACCGCGAACGTAACGGCGTTTTCGGCCAGGGCATCGACGTTCTGCCGCACGGTCGTCAGATCGATCCGAGACAGCCGCGCGAGTTCGCTGTCGTCGTATCCGACGATGGACACATCACCGGGCACATCGATTCCGGCGCGGTCGAGCGCATCCATGAGGCCCAATGCACAGCGATCGTTGCCCGCAAGAACCGCTGTCGGCAAACTGCCTTCGTCGAGCATGAGATGCCCGGCAGCAACCCCCGACGCCTCATCGTGAGCTCCGGCGATCACTCGAATTCGATCGCCCAGGTCGTGTCGATCCATCGCACCGCGATACGCGGCGCTCCTGATCGCGGATCCCGGACCGGATCCCCCGTCGATGTGATGGATCTCGCGGTGGCCCAATTCGATCAGATGGTCGACGGATTGCCGAACACCGCTGTCGTCGGCGCTGCGCACACTGTCGAAGTTGCTCCGAGACAACGGTTTTGCCACGACAACTACGACGGCACGGTCTTCCAACTCCTCGAAGTACGACTGGTCCGAGCTCGGACCGAGCAGGATCAGCCCTTCGCATCGATGTCCGATCAGAGATTCGACGGCAGCCCGTTCGTCTCGTCCCGGTGCGCTGGCAGAGAGCAACACCTCGTAACCCGCGGCTTTCGCAACCGGATAGATTCGCTTCACCAACTGCGCTTGGAATGGCTGCTCGACGTCGATCAGAACTCCGATGGTTCGACTGCGTCCCCGGGCCAACAGCTGAGCGGTCGCGTCGGGTGTGTATCCGAGTTCAGCAGCTATTCGAAGGACGCGCTCTCGCGTTCGCTCCCCCGCACCGGCCTTGCCTCCGAGGACGAACGACACAAGCGTGCGTGATACCCCCGCCCGAGCGGCAATATCGTCCATCGTGGGTTTTCGAGATCGCGCGCGAGGCTGCGAACCAGCATCCGGCCGGTGATCACCCTGCTCGCCCTCGACCACGTTCCCCCCTGCACCCGGACACCACTGTCGAAACCGTACCTCCGGACGGCCTCGACGCCCGCGCGTTCGATCGGATGCCCAGTGCGCGTCCTGTGACCCACTTCTCATTTTGCTGTCAGTATGTTAAGACATACGTACATGGATTTCCCGCTTTGACAGCAGAGTTGCCACCCACGGGTATCGGAGGATGAGAAACAGATGTCTTCAGCTCAACCAACCTCACGGAGTGCGCTGCCGCCCGACACACCGGGGACGCATTCCCGACGACTGGGCGTCATCGCCGTCGTAGCGACATTCGGCGGGCTACTGTTCGGCTACGACACCGGTGTCATCAACGGTGCGCTCGAACCGATGAAGGACGACCTGGGGCTCACGTCGTTCACCGAAGGTCTTGTCGTCAGCATTCTCATCTTCGGTGCTGCGATCGGCGCACTGGTCGGAGGGCGCCTTTCCGACAAATACGGTCGACGCCACAACATCTTGCTGCTCTCCGGCGTCTTCGCCCTGGGCACGATCGGGTGTGTGCTTGCCCCGTCGTGGGAGGTGCTCGCGGTATTCCGATTCATCCTCGGCCTTGCGGTCGGCGGCGCGTCCGCCACGGTTCCGGTCTACCTCTCCGAGGTTGCACCGGCGGAGCGACGCGGATCTCTGGTCACCCGCAACGAGGTGATGATCGTGAGCGGCCAGTTCGCGGCCTTCATCATCAATGCCATCATTTTCAATATCTGGGGCGACCACGAGTCGGTGTGGCGCTACATGCTGGTGGTCGCACTTTTCCCAGCGATCGCGCTGTTCGTCGGCATGCTGCGCATGCCCGAGAGTCCGCGCTGGCTCGTGCTGCAGGGTCGCGACGACGAGGCACTGGCAGTTCTGAAGCAGGTACGGACCGATGAACGCGCAGTAGCCGAGATGGCCGAAGTCCACGCTCTGGCAGAAGAAGAGCGACTCTCCCAGACCGGAGGTGCCGCGGACCTGTCCGTCCGCTGGATCCGTCGACTCATTTTCATCGGCGTCGGCCTCGGCGTCTTCCAGCAGTTCACCGGGATCAACTCGGTCATGTACTACGGAACGCAACTGCTCGGTGACGCGGGTTTCTCCGACAGCGCCGCAATCATCGCCAACACCCTCAACGGATTGTTCAGCGTTCTCGGCATCACCGTCGGTTTGCTCATCATGAACAAGGTGAACCGCCGGACGATGCTCATCGCCGGCTTCGGGCTGACGACCTTCTTCCACCTCCTCGTCGGACTTTCCGCGCTGCTACTGCCCGACGGCAATGCCAAGGCGTACTTCATCCTCGTCTTCGTCGTGCTGTTCGTTTTCTGCATGCAGGGCACCATCGGCCCCCTGGTGTGGCTCATGCTTGCCGAGATCTTCCCCCTCAAGATCCGCAGCTTCGCAATCGGGGTCTGCGTGTTCATGCTCTGGTTGGCCAATGCTGTTGTTGCGCTCGCATTCCCGCCTGTCGTCGAAGCGCTGGGCATAGCGCCGACCTTCTTCATCTTCGTCGGGCTCGGGGTCCTGGCACTGATCTTCATCGTCACCCAGGTACCGGAAACACGCGGGCAATCACTCGAACAGCTAGAGGCCGGATTCCGTCGCGAGTACTCGTGAACCGAACGCATCGAAAGGACGGCACGACATGGCAATACTGGTTGCAGTAACCGACAACGAAGAGGGTCGTCACGCCCTGCGCCTCGCGGCCGACGAAGCAGGTGCCATGCGCACCGAACTGATCGTGGTGAATTTGACTCTCGGCGGACTCGACGTCAGCGGACTCGACGCAGAGCTTGCTGTGCGGGTCATCGACCGGGCCGGACGAGCAGACCGCGATCCAGCAACAGCCGTCCTCGACGAGATCGACGCCCATCCCGAAGTGACGCGACTCGTCATCGGAATCAAGAGACGCAGCCGAGTCGGTAAAGCGTTGCTGGGCAGCATCACTCAGCGTCTACTCATGATGTCGCCCGTCCCGGTCCTGAGCGTCCAACCCAGCTGATACGGCCGCTGCCGGCAAGAACGACGATGAGGAGACCCTGCGCGACAGAACATGTCACGCAGGGTCTCGTCGTCGTCGGAATCTGTAGTTCCACGGCGCAAGCCGGGGTATATTTCCGCGCGGGGGCGGCGGATCCGAACCTCTACGGTCGATCGCGGGGGAATACATGAAAATTCGATCCACGTTGGTCTGGTTCGCAACTGCTGCAATGCTTGCCGGCTCGGGAGTGCTCGGCCCCGTTGCCGGCGCGGCACCGTCGACATCTATCGAGCCGATTTCGAGGATCATCGACGGTGCCTATGCCGGCTACGCACTGTCCTACTGGACCACCGACGAACACGGGCGTCCGGCGCGAGCCCGCGGACAGGTGTACATCCCCTCCGGCACGCCGCCAGCAGGCGGGTGGCCGATTGTATCCTGGGCCAAAGGCACCGTCGGCGTGGGTGATTCATGCGCCATGAGCACGGCGCTGGAGAACAGGACTGCCGAGGATCCGATGGCCGTCGAACTGTCGAAGCCCCTGATCAGCAACCTACTCCGTAGCGGTACGGCCGTAGTCTCGACGGACTACATCGGACTCGGAACGTCGGACATCCACCACTATCTGAACAGTGTCTCGGCGGCGAATGCCGTCACCGACGCCGTCGACGCAGCAGCCGACATGCTGCCCGCATTGTCGCGAACCTGGGTCGCCGCCGGGCACTCTCAAGGCGGCGCGGCCGCACTCACCACCGGAGCTCGCACCGGTATGTACGGAGCCCCGTCAGACTTTCGCGGGGTGGTGTCGTTCGCACCCTCGTCGAACCTCGAGGTCCTGCTGCCACTACTTTCTCCCACCACACCCCGGATCGCACAACTCGACAACGTCACTGCCACCCTGATCTACATCCTCCACGGGCTCGAGGACTCTCGGCCCGATATCGACGTAGACGGCTACCTCAGTGACATCGGACGCGCCTACGTAACGCAAGCAGAGGACAGCTGTATCGGCGCGCTGAGAGAGCAAGTGATCGGTGTTTCTCCGCAGCAGCTTCTTGCCCGGCCGCTGTCCGATTCTGCGATGGCCTCGGCTCTACGCGAGTATCTGTCGGTGCCGACCACCGGATACACCCGGCCGGTGGTGATCGAACAAGGACTGGCAGACATGGTCGTGCCGCCGGCAGCAACGACCGGCTTGGCTGCTGCACTGCTGGCAAGCGGCGTGCGCGAGGTGACCTATCGGCCCGTACCCGATGCAACCCACTACGACGTTGTTGCCGCTACCGTCGACGACGCCCAGGCTCGAATACTCCACATGCTGCACTGACCCCGGCGCACCCCGCAGAGTCGAATCGGTCCGGCATCTGCTGCCCGTGCAGCGCGAAACCCCAGCTCCGACAATGGGAGCGGGGGTTTCGCAGTTCAGGGCTCAGTCGTTCTCAGGGAAGCCGAGGTTGATGCCGCCGTGGCTGGGGTCGAGCCAGCGGCTGGTGACTGCTTTGCCGCGGGTGAAGAAGTGCACGCCTTCCATTCCGTGGGCGTGGGTGTCACCGAACAGGCTGTTCTTCCAGCCACCGAAGCTGTAGTACGCCATGGGCACCGGGATCGGGACGTTGATGCCGATCATGCCGACCTCGACCTCGTTCTGGAAGCGTCGGGCCGCGCCGCCGTCATTGGTGAAGATGGCGGTGCCGTTGCCGTAGGGGTTCGAGTTGATGAGCTCGAGTGCCTCGTCGTAGGTATCGACCCGAACCACCGACAGGACCGGTCCGAAGATCTCGTCGGTGTAGATGCTCATATCGGTGGTGACATTGTCGATCAACGTCGGGCCGAGCCAGAATCCGTCCTTGCCACCGTCGGCCTGGACTGTGCGTCCGTCGACGACGATGGTGGCACCGGCGGCCTCTCCTGCATCGACGTAGGAGGCGACCTTGTCGCGATGCGCCTTGGTCACCAGAGGTCCCATGTCCGCGCCCGTGGTTCCGTCGCCCGTGACGAGTGGGGTGGTGCGCTCGACGATCTTCGCGACCAGGTCGTCGGCGATATTCCCGACGGCAACCAGCGCGGAGATGGCCATGCAACGCTCACCGGCAGAACCGAACCCGGCGTTGACCATCGCGTCGGCCGCGAGGTCGAGATCGGCATCCGGCAGCACGATCGCATGGTTCTTCGCGCCGCCGAGAGCCTGGACGCGCTTACCGTTCGCGGTGCCGGTGGAGTAGACGTACTGCGCGATCGGCGTCGACCCGACGAAGCTGATCGACTTGATCGACTTGTTCTCGAGCAGTTCGTCGACGGAAACCTTGTCACCCTGCAGGACGTTGAAGACACCGGGAGGTAGGCCTGCTTCTTCCCAGAGCGCGGCGATCCACAGCGATGCGGTCGGATCCTTCTCGCTGGGCTTGAGAACGACCGTGTTGCCGGCCGCGATGGCGATGGGGAAGAACCACATCGGCACCATCGCTGGGAAGTTGAACGGGCTGATGATGCCGACGGGGCCGAGGGGCTGACGGATCGAGTAGATATCGACCTTGGTCGACGCGTTCTCGGTGAAGCCACCCTTGAGCAGATGGGGAATGCCACAGGCGAATTCGACGACCTCCTGGCCGCGGCTGATTTCGCCGAGTGCGTCGGAGAGAACCTTGCCGTGCTCGGCGGTGATGATCTCTGCGAGCTCACCCTTCTTGGCGTTGAGCAATTCCCGGAATTTGAAGATGATTGCGGTTCGCTTGGCCAGCGAGGTGTCTCGCCAGCCCGGGAATGCTGCTGCGGCAGAGGCGATGACCGAGCGTGCATCCTCGACGGTGGCCAGCGCTACCTGGCCGGTCACCTGCCCGGTTGCGGGGTTGGTGACCGGAGCGGTCTTGTCGGACGTGCCGGCGAACGGCTTTCCGTCCACCCAATGTGCAATAACGTTGTCGGTCATGATTTTTCCCTACGTGAGTGGAGATCAGGAGTGCTCGGAGACGTATTTCCGAATCGTGTCGAGCTGATATCGCGAGACCTCGTGCGCGTTCTCGTTCTCCGCAAACACACTCGAGACCATGACGGTGTCGCGGTCGTAGAAGCCGAGCTTGCCGAGGCCGCCGAAGAACTGGTTCCAATCGACATCGCCGTCACCGATCTTGAGGTGCTGGTGCACGCGTACGGCGTTGCCCGGAGGATTGGTGATGTACCGAAGCCCGTGCGAGCGATGATGATCCATCGTGTCGGCCACGTGCACCAGTCGCACCATGTCCCCCGCCGCCGTCATGATCGCGTCGAGATCGCCGCCCATATGGAACTGATGACATGCCACGATCACCATGCCGATGTTCTTCGAGTTGATTCCGCGAATGGTACGAACCGCCGCCAAACCGTCCTCTACGAAGTCGTCGGGATGCGGATCGATCAACACATCGAGGCCTTCGCGTTCGATGATGGGAACCAGTTCCTCCATCGACCGGTAGAAAGACCGCTCGGATTCCTCGGGCTTTTCGGGGCGACCACTGAACTCGGTGTTCATGGTCGACACACCAAGATCCACGGTGATCTGGATTGCGCGCTTCCAGTATCGAACTGCAGCCTCACGTGCGTCCTCGTCGGGCCCGGACCACCGGAGCACCGGAAGTACGGATGCGATGCCGACACCGGCGTCGGAACACGCCTTCTTGAACTTGGCGACGAGGTCGTCGTCGGCTTTCGGATGGTTGAAGAAGGGAATCATGTCCACGTGCGGAGTCAACTGCAGCCACTCGTACCCGAGATCGGCTACCACACCGGGTAATTCGAGCAGCGAGTAGTCGTGGTGAAACGGAGTCGGATCGAGAGCGATCTTCATTCGCTTCACGCGCCCGGGATCGAGGAACGCGGAACCATATCCACGGCCACGGGAGCACCCGACTCGAGCGACTTCACTCCGGCCTCGCACACAGCTGCTGCAGCGTACCCGTCCCAAGCGCCAGGACCGTCGACATAGTTGCCGGTCTCGGCACCCGAGCGCACGGCGTCGACCCACCGCTGAATTTCCGTGTCGTATGCCTGCCCGAAGCGCTCCTTGAACGACGGTGTGATCGTGCCGCCCCAGGTTCCGGGCGCGGACTTACGAACCAGGCCCACATCGAGACCGATCATGGCACTACCGCGTTCGGCCACGACCTCTGTCCTGACCTCGTACGCGACGCCCGTGGTCACGAACACCTCCGCGTCGACGTGCCGACCGGTCTCGGTCGTGAAGATGGCGATCTGCGGATCCGTCAGTCCCGCGGGCGCATTCGTGTTGGCCGACGGTGTGATGATCTGCACCGTCGTGATTTCCTCGTCGAGCAGGAAGCGGGTGACGTCCACTTCGTGCACCAGCGAATCCTTGACGATCATCGCGCTGTCGAAGTGCGGCGGCACAGCCGGGTTGCGGTGTGCGCAGTGCACGACGAGCGGCCGGCCGATATCGCCGGAGTCGATCAGAGCCTTGAGATCTGCGTACTCGTTGTCGAAGCGGCGCATGAATCCGACCTGGATCAGCTTCTTGCCCAGCTCGGCCTCGGCCTTCACTACTGCGAGGGATGTTTCGACATCGGTGGTCAGCGGCTTCTCGCACATGACGGGCTTGCCGTGCTCGAGACACGCGAGGAGCTGCTTCTCGTGCGTCGGACCGGGGGTCGCGAGCAGCACGGCATCGACCTCGGGATCGGCGATGGCGTCGATCGGGTCGTTGACGACCCGAGCGCCAGGGATGGACGCGGCGAGCTCTTCGGCCTTTTCGGTGAAGTAGTCGTTGACGACGGCAACGCGTGCACCGGCGATCTTCGAGGAGATGCGAGCGACGTGGTCGGCACCCATCATGCCGACCCCGAGGACGGCGATGCGCAGTTCGTTGGTCATGAAAAAAGTCTCCTTGCGGGTATCAGCTGAATTGGATGGACGGGATCCCGCAGGAGCCCAGGTACTTACGAGTGCGCTGGGCGATCGGCAGCGGGTAGTCCGGCTCGCACGGGTACATGTCCTGCTCGACGATCGCGAAGATGTCTGCGGTGAGCTTGCCTTCGTCGGCCAACCGCTCGATGGTCGACAGCAACGGCGGCATGTCCGGGATGCCGAGCGGCGGCTCGGTCATCGCGCCCAGCTTGCATGCCTCGCCGAACGGCAGATCCTCCGCCTCGACTCGGGCGCGGACGGCTTCGTCGACCTGCTTGAGATGCAGGTATCCGATGCGCTCCGGTGCGCGCTCGATGATCGCGATGTTGTCTCCGCCGCAGTAACTGATGTGACCGGTATCGAGGCACAGGTTGACGAACTCACTCGACGTGCCGTCGAGGAACCGATAGACGTTCTCCTCGGTGTCGACGTGAGAGTCCGCGTGCGGGTGGTACTGAGCCTTGACGCCGTACTGCTCGAACATGCGCTTGCCGAGCTCGTTCATACCCTCGGTCTTCTTGCGCCACTGATCGGTGGTGAGTGTGCGGTCCTCGAGTACCGCACCGGTGCTCGGGTCACGCCACATCTCGGGAATGACCACGACGTGCTTTCCGCCCACTGCCGCAGTCAGTTTCGCGACGTCCTCGATCTGAGTCCACACCGCATCCCAGGAATCGTCCTGGTGCAGATGCTCGAAAACGGTTCCGGCAGAAAGCTTCAGGTTGTGTGCAGCGAGCTCGTCGGACAGCTTCTGCGGATCGGTCGGGAGATATCCGAACGGCCCGAGCTCGATCCACTCGTAACCCGATGCGGACACCTCGTCGAGGAACCGGCCGTACGGGGTCTGCTGCGGGTCCTCCGGAAACCAGACGCCCCACGAATCAGGTGCCGATCCCACGCGAATAACGCTCATGAAAATAGTTCCTCTCGAAATATGCCGAATGTTCTGGGGTGACTACTGGCCGGACGGACGCAGGAACGGCCGCTGAATCTTCTTCCACTTCTGATACGTCTCGTATGCGGTCGTCGTCGACTCGAGGGTCGAGGTGGCACTGACCGGCACATCCCACCAGGATTCGGAATCCGGTGCAGCGATGAGTGGGTCGGTTTCGACGTGGATGACCGTGCTCGTCTCGCTGGCCTTCGCCGCCTTCACGGCGTCCGTGAACTCGTTGCCGTTGTTCACCCGGACGACATCCACGCCGAGGCTTGCCGCGTTGGCGGCGAGATCGACGGGCAGAATGCCACCGTCCAGACGACCGTCCTCGCCGCGGTATCGGTAATCGGTGCCGAATCTTTGCGATCCGAGCGACTCCGACAGCGAACCGATGGAAGCGAACCCGTGGTTCTGTACCAAGATCATGATGACCTTGACGCCCTCCTGCACGGCGGTGACCAGTTCGGTCGCCATCATCAGGTACGACCCATCGCCCACCAGGATGAACACGTCACGGTCGGGCTCGGCCATCTTCGCACCGATACCGCCTGCTACTTCGTAGCCCATGCACGAGAAGCCGTACTCGACGTGATATCCCTTCGAATCTCTTGTGCGCCACAGCTTGTGCAGATCACCAGGCATGGACCCGGCAGCACACACGACGACGTCGCGGGGATCGGACAAGGTGTTCGCAAGACCGATGACCTGGTTCTGATTCAGCGGTGCGGACGAATCCTCGATGTTGTACACCGACGTCACCGTGTCGTCCCATTGCTGTGCGAGTTCGGCAACTCTACTGCGATAGTCGTCCGACACCGAGAAGTCGCCGAGTGCCTCGGCCAGTGCGTCCAAAGCCTCTCGGGCGTCGGCGAGAACGGAGACACCGCCCTGCTTGACCGAGTCGATGGAGGCAACGTTGATGTTGACGAACTTCACGTCCGGGTTGGTGAACGCGGTGCGCGAGGCAGTGGTGAAATCACTGTAACGCGTACCGATTCCGATCACGACGTCGGCGTCGGTGGCGAGCGCATTGGCGGCCGTCGTTCCGGTGGAGCCGACGGCGCCGACGGACTGTGGGTGGTCGTACGGCAACGATCCCTTGCCCGCCTGGCTCTGCCCGACGGGGATGCCCGTCGCCGCGCAGAACGAGGCAAGTGCATCGGTCGCACGAGAATAGATCACGCCGCCGCCTGCGACGATCAGTGGCTTCCGCGCACTGCGAATGACAGCGGCCGCCCGCTCCACGACGGACTTCTCCGGGACGGGCCGAGCCACGTGCCAGGTACGCGGTGCGAAGAAGGACTCCGGCCAGTCGAATGCTTCTGCTTGCACGTCCTGAGGGATGGCGACGGTCGCCGCACCTGTCTCGACCGGATCGGTGAGCACACGCATGGCACCGAGCAGAGCACTCGGCAGCTGCTCGGGACGCCACACCCGGTCGAAGTAGCGCGACAGCGGCTTGAATGCATCGTTGACCGTGACGTCGCCGCTCGACGGAAGCTCGAGCTCTTGTAACACCGGTGCGCTGGCTCGCGTGGCGAAAGTGTCGGCGGGAAGCAGTAATACGGGAAGACGGTTGATCGTGGCCAGAGCTGCACCGGTCAGCATGTTGGTCGAGCCCGGCCCGACGCTGGCTGTCACTGCCCAGGACTGCAGACGATCTTTCTGGCGCGCATAGGCCACGGCGCTGTGCACCATAGCTTGTTCGTTACGTCCGAGGACATACGGCAATTCCGGTTCGGTGCCGGATTCGACGGCGTCGATCTCGGCCTGCAGTAGTGCTTGCCCGAGGCCCGCGACATTCCCGTGACCGAAGATGCCGAAGGCTCCCGCGAAGAACTTGGCGCGGACGCCGTCACGCTCGACGAACTGGTTGGCCAGAAACTTCACGACGGCCTGCGAGACCGTCAGATGCACTGTCGGTTCGGCATTGTCGTTCTTGCTCGCCGAGATCGGCGCTGTGGACACCACGGTCATGCTCCTGTCGATGCGGTGTGAAGGGGAAGGCGGGGGTCGACCGGTTGATCGGTCCAGCTGCCGCGAATCCAGGTGTGTTCGGGGTCGTCGACGATGTTCCAGGCGCGTTCGGCACCGGGTCCGGCCATGACGTTCAGGTAGTACATGTGGTAGCCGGGGGCCGCGACCGACGGTCCGTGGTATCCGTGCGGCACCAGAACCACGTCTCCGGTTCTGACTTCCTCGAGTACCTCGATCGGTCGCTGCGGGGTGCCGTACACCCGGTGGTAGCCGAAACCTGCGTTGCCCTGGGGCCCGTCGGCGATCTCGAAGTAGTAGATCTCCTCGAGTGCCGATTCGGTCGAGGTGTTCTCGTCGTGCTTGTGGCCGGGATACGAGGACCAGTTACCACCGGGAGTGATGACCTCGCAGGCGATGATCGAGTCTGCGTCGAACGTGTCTGCGGTTCCGAAGTTGTGAACCTGCCTGCTGCAGTTCCCGGCACCACGCAACTCCACTGGGATCTTCGATGCGGGTACGTACCGGAAAGGCAACTTGAATCTTGCACGCGCACCGCAGAGGGCGAAGCGACCACCGGCGGCGCTGACTATCGTGTACGCGGAATCTCTACCGACGTAGACGAAGTCGGAAGGACCGTCGAACACGGACGCTCGACCGAGGAGCTCGAATGTCGTGCTGTCGCTGGTGACCGTGGCCGAACCAGACAGTGGCAGGACCATGATTTCGTCGCGTCCGGATTCCAGTTCGAGGGCTTGTCCCGCGGCGAGCGTGACTGTCCACAAGCTGGATTCGGTCCAGCCAGCGGAGTCCGGCGTGACCACGACGTCGAATCCGTCCGCGCTACCTGTACCGGCTGCGATGTAGTACTCGGAGTTCATGTTTCACCTCACCATGTCGACGGCGGTACCGACTGCAGCTTCGACGTTTCCGTCCGGCGGGTAGAGCAACGTGCGACCGACGATCAGGCCCCGAACCGCGGGAATCTCCAGTGCGCGTGCCCAACTCGCGTACGTCTCCTCTGGAGCGGTCTGCGGGTCGCCGCCGAGGAGCAGCGTCGGAAATGTGGTGGCGTCCATGACACGTTCCATCTCGGGCACCACGGGAAGCTTCATCCAGGTGTGGGCGGAGCTGGATCCCAGACCCTGCGTGATGTGGATCGATTTGATGACCGCGTCGGTGCTCAAATCGTTCTTCACGCGACCTTCGACCCGGCGCGAAAGAAACGGCTCGACCATGGCAATGAGGTTGGCCGCGGCCAGTTCGTCGATTGCCTGCGCGCATGCGGTCATCGTCGCCAGAGTGCCCGGATCGTCGAGTGCAATTCGGGTGAGCATCTTAGCACCGTTCATCCGAGCTTTGGCAGTGGAAGCGGCTGTGGCACCGGTCATTCGGTCGTCCAGCTCGAACGACGCGCCGGCCAAGCCACCACGATTCATCGATGAGAAGACCACTTTGTCCTCGAGCGCACCGAGCAGCACGAGGTCGTCCAGGATGTCGGCGGATCCGAGCACACCGTCGACGCCGGGGTTGGCGAGCGCGGTGCGGAGTCGGTCCAGCAACTCGGTGCGGCTGTTCATGGCGGTCATGTTCGAGCCGACCGAGAGCGCGCCCCGGGCCGGATGGTCGGCAGCAACGATCATCAGGCGGCCGTTGCCGCGGATCGTCGGGCGGGTGACCCGAGTTGCCCACGCACGTTCGATGGCCTGCGGATCGGTAGCGCGAATTGCGGTGACCTCGGCGTAACTGGCGGCCGCGGGTGCGGGGCTCAAGGTGGTCTCAGACATTGACAGCCTCCGTTGCGGTTTGTTCGGCGAGCAGAGCGACTTCGGTGGCGGTGGGCATTGCCGTCGAACATTCGAGGCGCGATGCCACGATGGCTCCTGCGGCATTGCCGTATCGCAAGATTTTTTCCAGCGGCCAACCGGCGAGCAAGCCGTGACAGAGCGAACCGCCGAAGCTGTCTCCCGCCCCGAGTCCGTTGACCACGTCGACGAAGTTCGGTGCCACCGTGACGGTCTGCGTCTTGGTCTTGCCGAGAACACCTTTGGGGCCCATCTTGACGATGGCAAGGGAGACTCCGAGATCGAGGAGTGCATCGGCCGCCTTGTGCGGGTCGGTCTCACCGACTGCGATCTGGCACTCCTCCTTGTTCCCGACGGCAACCGTGACCTGCTCGAGCGCCCGGCGTACCTGCTCCGTCGCGGCGGCGGGCGAATCCCAGAACATCGGCCGGTAGTCCAGATCCAGTACGGTCAACGGTGCTCGATCTCGGGCGTCCCATGCAGCGAAATGGGCGCTGCGGCTCGGCTCTTCGGACAATCCGGTGACTGTCGACCAGTACAGACGAGCGTTGCGGACAGCGTCGACGTCGATGTTCTCCGGACGAATCTGGAGATCGGGCGCCGACGGCTTCCGATAGAAATAGAGCGGGAAGTCGTCGGGCGGAAAGATCTCGCAGAACGTGACCGGAGTTGCGAATTGGTCGTCGGTGACGACGAATCGGTTGTCGACGCCCAACCGAGCCAGCTCCGCGGCAACGTATCGGCCGAAGGGGTCGTTACCGACGCCGGAGATCAGCGCCGAGCGGCACCCCAGTCGCGCGGCGGCGACGGTGACGTTCGCGGCGCTACCCCCCAGGAACTTTCCGAAGGTGTCGACCTCCTCGAGACCGACGCCGGTCTGCAGAGGATAGATATCGACACCGCTTCGCCCGATTGCGAGGACGTCGAAGGCCGCGGTGTTCGCGTCGGCTGAGGTGGTCACGATCGACTCCATTGGTGTGAGGTGTTGGTTTCGAGTGCGGGCTTCCCACGTTTCTGCGGTGCGTCCACTGTGCGTGAGCTCACACACGAATGTCAATAGTTTGTCCTGACATTCTTACTTCCGGTCAAGTGATGTTATCCATGACCTAGACTTCGTACAAGCCGGTGCCCCACAGCGCCCACAGAAAGACGGGAGAGACCAGTGACCACGTCGAACACAGCGGCGGCTGCAACCGAGGCGGCTCAACTTCCTGTCGAACTCAATCGGTCGAGTCCGGTGCCCCTGTACTTTCAGCTGGCCCAGGCAATCGAATCCGCCATCCTGCAGGGTGTCCTCGCGCCGGGAGAGCGCTTCGAGAACGAGTTGGCACTTGCCAAGCGACTGAGCCTGTCTCGCCCCACCACCCGGCGTGCGATTCAAGAACTCGTCGACAAGGGGCTACTGGTACGGAAGCGGGGCGTCGGAACACAGGTGGTTCAGAGCCCGGTCCACCGACCGGTCGAGCTCACCAGCCTGTTCGACGACCTCGCACGCGCCGGCCAGAACCCGACCACCCGCCTCCTCGACTACCAGGTCGGTCCGCCGACCCACGACGTCGCACAGGAACTGAACATCTCCGAGACGACGGACGTCGTCACCATTCGCAGGCTCCGAAGCACCAACGGTGAGCCGCTCGCGGTCATGGTCAATTATCTGCCGGGCGACATAGCCCCGGATCCGGACGAGCTGGAGACCCAGGGCCTGTACTCCTCGCTACGTACGCGAGGGGTGCACATCAGACTCGCCCGCCAGCGCATAGGTGCCCGCGCGGCCGACCGCGACGAGGCAGCCTTGCTCGACGAAAAGTACAAGGCACCCCTACTGACCATGCACCGCACCGCTTTCGACGACTCGGGGAGCGTCGTCGAGTTCGGCGCGCACGTGTACCGGGCGTCCCGGTATTACTTCGACACCACCCTGGTCGACCGCTGAAGGTCCGAGCCATACCAGGACATCGGTAATCGCCGTCAGAAAGGGCTCTCCACCACGACTGTTGCGCCGTCGCTGTGCATCGAGGTGATCAACGCCTGCGCCACCACGCTCGCCTGCAGCCCGTCACGCGCCGAGGCCAGTGTGGACGTGCGCCCTTCGGTGATCGAGCCGATCCACTCGCCCAGTTGGAGTCGATAAGCGTCGGCAAAGCGGGGCACCCAGTCCTTCGAGTACGAATGACCGTGCTGCAGAGCCTGATCGGTCAGCGTCCGAACCGGCTCCGCCAGACGGCTCGCGCCATCTTCGCCGACCACCTCACAGCGGATGTCGTAACCGTAGCCGGCGTTGAGGAACAACTCCACGGTCGTCAGGACGCCACTCTCGGTTCTGAGCAGCATGAACTGCGGATCGCGGCGATGCGCTATCCGCTTGCTCGCACGAGTGGCATGCCAGCTGACCTCGACCACCGGGGAATCGAGCAACCACGGCACCGTATCGAGTTCGTGTATCGCGGAATTGGTGATACTTGCCTCCGAATCGCCGCCCGGACCGGAGGTGACCGTGCGACTCGAGCAGTGCACGATCAACGGATCGCCCACTGCGCCCGAAGACACCGTGTGCTTCAACTCGACGTATCCCGGGTCGAATCGGCGCATGAAACCCACAGTGAGCAAGGGAATTCCGCCCGAGATCGCAGCCTCGTGGGCTCGAACGACTGTTGCGCATTCCTCGACGGTGACCGCGAGCGGCTTCTCACAGAGGACAGGCTTGCGGGCCTCGATACAGGCGAGCACCAACTCGGCGTGGGTGGAGTCATGGGAGGCGACGACAACGGCGTCGACGTCCGTTCGCGAAATCAACGCGTACGGGTCGGTGATGCCGTCCGCGCCGACCTCGGCCGCGAGACCGGCCGCGCGGGTGGCGTCGACGTCCGCCACGGCCGTCACGGTCGCGCCCGACACCACGGAATGCAGGTTCCTTATATGGTCGGCCCCCATCACTCCGGCTCCGATTACTCCTACGCGCACGCTCATGGACCCTCGCTTTCGATCTCGATGAAAACATCCGAATGTCCGGACATATGTACAACACGAGATACTAGGGTGCGTGGCATGACTTCGACCACGGAACTACTACTTCCACCCTCACGCGTCGCACCGCCTATCGATGCGCCTGCGCTTCGATGGGGCATCCTCGGACCGGGATGGATCGCAGCGCGGTTCGCAGAGGCACTGCGCCACCACACTTCCCAGCAGATCACCGCCGTCGCCTCGAGAAACGCGCAGCGAGGCGCGGCCTTCGCTGCGGACTGGGGAATCCCGACCGTCCACGGCAATTACGAGGATCTCGTTGCACGTTCCGATGTCGACGTCGTGTACATCGCCACCCCGCACACCCTCCACTTCGAGCACGCAAGCTTGGCACTCGACGCAGGTAAGCACGTCGTGGTGGAAAAACCCCTCGCTCTCGACGCCCACCAGGCTCGCGCTGTCGCCGAACTCGCCCGATCCAAGGGACTGTTCGCGATGGAGGCCATGTGGTCTGCGTTTCTGCCGAAATTCGACGTGATCTCCCAGATCTTGACGCAGGGAATGCTCGGTGAGATCGGTACCGTCCTGGCCGATCACGGCGAGCACTTCGACACCGATCATCGAATCTACGACCCCGCACTGGCCGGCGGTCCCCTACTCGATCTGGGTACCTATGTCGTCTATTTCGCTCAAAAGGCGCTGGGCCGACCGGCTGGTGTCACGGCGGTGGGACAGCAGGCAAACTCGGAGCTCAACGGTCAGATCTCGGCGGTCCTGACCTCGCCGACAGGTGCTCACGCCGTTCTCAACACCACCATCCTGGCCGACACACCGAACCTCGGTGCGGTGTGCGGCACGGCGGGCATGCTCCGTACAGCGGACGTCTTCTATCGACCAGGAGACTTCACGGTGACCCTGCGCGACGGACGATCGGCTCGGTTCGTCGACGACGTCAGCGGTTACCCCCAGGGACTCGCCTACGAGGCCGCGGAGGCCGCCCGTCGGATCGCAAGTGGGGAGCTCGAAAGCCCCTGCCACACAATGATCGACGCCATCTCCACTCTCGAGACCCTCGACGAGCTGCGACGCCTCCTCGGCATCGTTTTTCCCTCCTGATTCGCAGTCTTCCATTCCCTGCAGTCCTAATGTCTGGACAAACTATTGACTTTTGAGTGTGACCGGTATTACATCGTCTAAGGCAGTACGCCAGGCCCGCATCAGCGGGTCGTCTGGTCATCGAGAGGATGTTTGGAAAATGACGTCTCGTCTGGGTTCGGTAGCGGACAGGTCCCCAAAGAACCTGGGGCGCAAAACCATCGCACTGGCGATGGGGGTCGCGTTGGCGGCATCGGTCGCCGCGTGTTCGTCCTCGGGAGGTGCTCCCGAGGAGTCCGACTCCGGAAGCAATGCAGGAACGGCCGATACCCCGAAGGCAACCATCGCGATGATCACCCACGAGGTACCGGGCGATACGTTCTGGGATCTGATTCGCAAGGGTGCCGAGGCAGCGGCGGCGAAGGACAACATCGAACTGCGCTACTCCGCAGATCCCGAAGCGCCCAATCAGGCCAACCTGGTCCAGAGTGCGATCGACTCGAAGGTCGACGGCATCGCGGTGACGCTGGCCAAGCCCGACGCCATGGCCCCCTCGGTGGAGGCCGCAGAAGCCGCCGGAATTCCGGTGGTGGCGTTCAACTCCGGATTCGACTCGTGGAAGGACATGGGAGTCGGCCAGTACTTCGGACAGGACGAGACCATTGCCGGCCAGGCCGCTGGTGCCCGCCTGACCGCGGACGGTGCGAAGAAGACACTCTGCATCATCCAGGAGCAGGGCCAGGTGGCTCTCGAATCTCGCTGCGCTGGAGTCACATCCGGATTCACCGGTGGCAGCACCGAGATCCTCAACGTCAACAGCAAGGACATGCCGTCGGTGGAGGCCACCATCACCGCGAAGTTGCAGCAGGATCCGTCGATCGATCACATAGTCGCGCTCGGAGCCCCGATCGCGCTGACGGCCGTGCAGTCCAAGGCCAACGCCGGTAGCAACGCCACCGTCGTCACGTTCGACACCAACGCCGCACTGGTCGACGCGATCAAGTCCGGCGATGTCGAGTGGGCCATCGATCAGCAGCCGTACCTGCAGGGCTACCTGGCCATCGACTCGCTGTGGCTCTACCTCAACAACGGCAACACCATCGGCGGAGGCACCCCGGTATTGACCGGACCCGCGTTCATCGACTCGACCAATATCGACGCCATCGCCGAGTACGCCCAGAACGGTACTCGCTGAACCCGACGCTCACCGGCCCGCGGATCCCGCTGCCGGTGAGCGTCGTACCAGCAGGGAAGGAATACCATGTCCACGCAGGCCGACCTGGATCTGTCCAAACACACTGTCGTCGTCGATGAGCGGGTGAAGAAGCAGAAGCCGTTGCAGCGCTTGTTGATTCGCCCGGAGATCGGAGCGCTCTTCGGAGCGATCATCATCTTCGTGTTCTTCTGCATCGTCGCACCACCGTTCCGCTCCCCCGAGGCGCTCGCCACCGTTCTCTATGCGTCGTCGACGATCGGGATCATGGCCATCGGGGTCTCGTTGCTGATGATCGGCGGCGAGTTCGATCTGTCGACCGGTGTCGCGGTCACCTTTTCGTCCATCATGGCGTCGATGATTGCCTACAATCTGCACCTGAACGTATGGATCGGATCGGCGTTGGCGTTGGTGCTGGCGCTCGCGGTCGGGTTCCTCAACGGATACCTGGTCATGAAGACCAAAATCCCGTCGTTCCTCATCACACTCGCAAGCTTCCTGATGCTCACCGGAATCAACCTCGCCGTCACCAAGTTGGTGACTGGACAGGTGGCAACACAGTCGATCTCGGACATGGACGGATTCGATTCTGCCAAAGCGGTGTTCTCGTCGTCGTTCTCGCTGTTCGGAGTCTCCATCCGCATCACCGTCGTGTGGTGGATCCTTTTCACGCTCGCAGCCACCTGGGTGTTGATGAAGACGCGGATCGGAAACTGGATCTTCGCCGTCGGTGGCAATCAGGACTCGGCCCGTGCGATCGGTGTGCCGGTGACGAAGGTCAAGATCGGCTTGTTCATGTTCGTCGGCTTCTGCGCCTGGTTCGTCGGCATGCACCTGCTGTTCGCGTTCAACACCGTTCAGTCCGGCCAAGGCGTCGGCAACGAGTTCCTGTACATCATCGCCGCCGTTATCGGTGGGTGCCTGCTCACCGGCGGGTTCGGCACTGCCATCGGCGCATTCATCGGCGCGTTCATCTTCGGCATGGCCAACCAGGGCATCGTCTACGCCGGCTGGAACCCCGACTGGTTCAAGTTCTTCCTCGGCGCGATGCTGCTGTTCGCCGTCATCGCCAACAACTCGTTCCGCACCTACGCTGCCAAGAGGTAATCATGACCATTCACGCCGACACCCCCATCGAATCCGAACCCGCAGGCGGAGGCAGAACGCCCCTCATCGAACTGAAGAACGTGGGCAAGAGCTACGGCAACATCATTGCGCTGCAGGGCATCAACCTACGCGTGGGTGCCGGTGAGGTCACCGGAGTCCTCGGCGACAACGGAGCCGGCAAGTCCACCTTGATCAAGATCATGGCCGGCCTGCATCAACAGAGCGAAGGAGAACTGCTCGTCGACGGCAAGGCGACCACATTCGACTCCCCCAAGGACGCGCTCAACCAAGGCATAGCGACGGTCTACCAGGACCTTGCTGTGGTCGCGTTGATGCCCGTGTGGCGCAACTTCTTTCTCGGTCAGGAGCTCCGCAAAGGCAGTGTGTTCAAGTCGCTCGACACCAATGCCATGCGCGCGACGACCATCGAGGAACTGCACAAGATGGGCATCGACCTACCCGACGTCGATGCACCCATCGGGTCCCTCTCCGGTGGTCAGCGTCAGTGTGTTGCCATCGCCCGCGCCATCTTCTTCGGTGCGCGGGTACTGATCCTCGACGAGCCGACCGCGGCCCTCGGCGTCAAGCAGTCGGGAATGGTGCTGCGCTACATCTCCGCAGCCAAGGAACAGGGCTTCGGCGTCGTCTTCATCACCCACAATCCCCACCACGCCTACATGGTCGGAGATCACTTCGTCCTCCTCAACCGTGGCCGCCAGAAGCTCGATTGCAGCTACGAGGACATCTCGCTCGACGACCTCACGAAGGAAATGGCGGGCGGCGACGAGCTCGACACCCTCACCCACGAACTCCGGCGGTAATTCGGGCTCGTCACCCACCTGCTGTATCGGGCCGGTCCGATCGGACCGGCCCGCACATCTTTCGAAAAGGGGTTTTGTTGTGCGGTCGACTCGGTCGGTTCGTGTCGGAGTAGCTGGTTTCGGGTGGATGGGACGGGTGCACACGCAGGCGTATTCTCGGCTGACGCAACACTATCCAGACCTCGGCCTGCGACCGGAGTTGGCGATGGTCGCGGACGAGCTCGAAGGCCGAGCGGACGACGCTGCCGATCAGTTCGGCTTCGCGACGGCGACAACCGACTGGCACGAGATCCAATCCGACCCGACGATCGAGGCCGTGTCCATCACCGCGCCCAACTTCCTGCACCGCTCCATCGGAACTGCAATGGTCGAGGCGGGCAAGCACATCTGGATCGAGAAGCCAGTCGGTCTCTCCGCCGACGACGCACGGGCAGTTGCGCACGCTGCCGACAAGGCGGGCGTACAGACGGCCGTCGGCTTCAATTACCGCAATGCTCCTGCGGTCGAGGAAGCCAGAGCTTTGGTGGAATCGGGCGAACTCGGGTCCATCACTCATGCTCGGTTCCGATTCTTCAGCGACTACGCAGCTCATCCCGACGGGGCGCTGAGCTGGCGATTCGAGCGGGACCGTGGGGGCAACGGAGTGCTCGGCGATCTCGCCTCGCACGGAGCCGACCTGGTCTACTACCTGCTGGGCGACATCGAATCCCTGGTGGCAGACACCGCGATCTTCGTTCCCGAACGAACGAAGCCGAGCGGCTCCACCACCGGTCATGCCCTCGCGGCCGGGGGTGAACGCGGTGCCGTCGAAAACGAGGACTTCGTCAGCAGCCAACTCCGACTGCACAGCGGAGCGCGCGTCGTGCTCGAGGCAAGTCGTGTGGCCGTCGGCGATCAGAACGCATACGGATTCGAGATTCACGGCACCAAAGGTGCTGTGTCCTGGGACTTCCGCCGGCTGGGCGAACTCTCTCTCAGCATCGGTGACCGATACCAGGATCAACCCGCATCGACCGTCTACGTCGGACCTTCGCACGGAGAATACGGCGCATTCCAACCAGGTTCGGCGTCGTCCATGGGGTATGACGACCTCAAAGTCATCGAGGCCATGCGCTTCTTGAAGTCCATCGCAGACGGAAAGCCCTGCGGCGCAACGGTGCGAGACGCCGTCCGCAGTGCCGAAGTCCTCGATGCCATGACCGAATCGGTTACTTCGGGACGCTGGATCCAGCCTGGCACCTGACGTAGGACCGGGGCTGTCAGCTGCTCGACTCATGGACGCTGGACCACGGTGTGAGCAGTTGACTGCACATTGGATGAGCATTAATCTGCTCACATGGCTTCTGCAACCATCCCCCCTTTTCACCTGGCGATTCCGGTTCACGATATCGACGCTGCCCGGAAGTTCTACGGTGACGTGCTCGGATTCTCGCGCGGGCGCTCGTCGGAGAGATGGACCGATTGGAATGTCCGCGGACACCAGGTCGTCACCCACCAGGTAGGCGACGGTTCCTCCGACGCACGGTCGCCGGTCGCCGGAACCAACCCCGTCGATGGGCACGAGGTTCCGGTGCCGCATTTCGGTTTGGTACTCGCGGTGGACGAATTCAAGGAACTCGCAGGCCGCCTCGAAGCCGCCGGCACGGACTTCGTCATCGAACCGTATGTGCGCTTCGCAGGCGAGCCGGGCGAGCAATGGACCATGTTCTTTCTCGATCCTTCCGGAAACGCTCTCGAGTTCAAAGCTTTCCGGAACATCGATCAATTGTTTGCCGTGTGAGATCGTGACACCTACTGGCCACGAACCCGAGGACGACGGTGCCGGTGACGGCGAACTCACCCGAGAGTTCCTGCAGCAGATCGGAGCGCGCATCCGCGTGCTTCGATCTCGGAGGTCTTTGACCGTGCAGCAGCTGGCCGACCTGTCGGATGTGAGCCGTCGCCTTCTCACTCAGATCGAGCACGGGCAAGCCAATCCGAGCCTGGTCGCGGTAACCCGTATTGCCCGAAGCCTGGGAACCGACTTCACCGAGCTCGTCGGGGACTCGGTACCCGGCGACATTGCGGTCGAACGGATCTCCGCATCCGCACACGTGCTGGTGTGGACCTCTCGACTGGGCAGCACCGCACATCTGTTGGTGTCCACCCCCGGCATCCGAGTGGCCGATATGTGGCTCTGGTCGTTGGTATCGGGCGATCAGTACGGCGGCCGCCCCGACTCCCCTGGATCTGCCGAACTGTTCCACGTGCTCACCGGCGAGCTGACCGTTCGAGCGGACGCGACAGAGGTCGTCATTTCGGCCGGCGAGTCCGGCCGCCTCCGCAGTGACCGCGTCTACCAGTACATCAACAACGGCCCGAAGCCCGTGACATTCCTGCGGACGGTCGCGCTCGCCCGCTGAACAAAAGCAAGGAGACACACATGAAGACCTTCATCATCGGTGCCGCAGGCGGCATCGGCTCGAGACTCAGCACCATCCTCACCGGCCGCGGTGACACCGTTTCCGGAATGATCCGCAATCCCGATCATCGTGACCTGGTCGAATCAACCGGCGCAACAGCCGTTTTCGGTGACCTCATCGACAACGACGTCGCCACGCTCGCAACGGCGTTCACGGGCCACGACGCCGTCGTCTTCAGTGCAGGCGCACATGGCACCGGCATGGACAAGACAACACTGATCGACGGCAAGGGCCTGGAGAAGGCAGCCGACGCAGCACGCAGAGCCGGCGTCGATCGGTTCGTATTGGTCTCTGCGTTCCCCGAATCGGGCCGAAGCCAGCAGCCGTCCGAGGGATTCGAGCACTACATGGCCACCAAGAAGACGGCCGACGTCTACCTGACCCACACCGATCTGGACTGGCTGATCGTGCGACCGGGAGTTCTCCTCGACGAGCCAGGAGACGGCACTGTCACCGCCGGACTGGCCATCGAGCACGGTGACGTGCGCCGCGACAACGTTGCGGCGTTCATCGCCGCGGCACTTGCCGAACCGTCGTTGACTCGAACCATCGTCGAACTCACCGACGGCACAACGCCGGTCGCAGATGCAGTTCGCCAGGTGATCGATCGATCCGGACCACGGCGCACCGCCTGATCGTTCCCGAGTCGGCCTGGCTTCGGTACGAACGCGCCAGGCCGGGTCGGTCGGGTGGTCTAGTTCTCGGCGAGACCTAGTGCTGCTGAAAGATATTCACGCGAATCTCGGAACGTTTGCGCTACGCCGCGTCCTGCGACGGCTCTGTACCGACCGAGCTGATCGTCATCGAGGAGGTCGAGCACGGTGCTGGAATCCGCGTGCATCCAACCGCCGTCGCGCACCAATTCGTGGGCGCGTTTCCCCTGCAGAGCTGCAATCCCCTCGACCCTGATTCCCTTCGGATCGGTCGACACTGCGATGTAGTAGGCCTTCTTGCCGGGGTAGCCGGCCTTCACCTTCGAGCGCAGCCGCAAGACGGCAGCGACCGCGTCATCGATGGCTGACGACTGCTCGTCGGAGCCCGATTCGGCCGCAGAGACCCGCGCAATCTCAGCATCCAGTGCAGCAACCAAAGTGGCCAGGTACTCGAGATCGCTCATCGACTCATGATGCCCTACCAAAGCGGGGTGTCGAACCAGCACCCGACGACGTGTCCACTTCAGCTCCTTCGTTTCGGATAACTGACTCCGATCGGCGTCGGGTATTCCAAACCGGGGAGCTGATGCGCCTCAAAATGGGCAAGAAAACGCTCCGACCCAACAGCGGGATCGGAGCAGTGGAGCCTCCTAACGGGATTGAACCGTTGACCGCTCGCTTACAAGTATGTTGCCAGACAACCAGATACGTCCGCATGGAACCACCACAGGGGCCCTGACCTGTGTCAATCGTCCAGGCAGCACCACCCGAATCCACACTCGTAGGTACCGACTTGTGACACGCTCGTGACACCGAGACTCACGCGGATAGTCCCTGCGGACCCTAGTGAATCCGCATGAACGCGCACCGATTCGGAGCCGCTTTCGCCCTCCAAACCACCGCTCGCGATCCACGAAATGCCCATGACTCCAGTGTAGAACTAGCCGGTCGGACT
Source organism: Rhodococcoides sp. S146-33 (assembly GCF_059489205.1). Lineage (NCBI taxonomy): Bacteria > Bacillati > Actinomycetota > Actinomycetes > Mycobacteriales > Nocardiaceae > Rhodococcoides > Rhodococcoides sp. S146-33. The sequence goes on along the minus strand of NZ_JCAJWY010000009.1, from coordinate 7,333 downwards.
AGGGTTCGAACCCGCAACCTCATGGTTGTAGCTCGCACGGATCGAGAGCAAATCCAGCCGAACTGACTGTCGAAACAGTTCCGGCGATCTGCAGAAATCAGAGAGCCTACCGGCAGGTCCCCACTAGATGGCCTCAGACGGCCCCTCAGAGCGTGCACTATTCAGCCCTTAAGGCGGCCACGCGCGGTTCAGGATGAGATGAAGTTTAGCGGGTAATTTCAAGCCGTTGATGGCAGCGGCACCCATGACCATGCCCCGCCAAATCCCTCATGCACTACTCAACGAGTAGGGTTCGGGAACGGTTTCAAGGTCGATGTCGACCTCAAGTAGAGAGGGTGTTGCGGCCCTAAACTCTTCGTCAAGCCCAGGCACTGCAGCTGGTCGAAGATCGGAACTACTGCGTCTTGACGCCTAAGGAGGGTGCCGCCGGTACCCCAGGCTGCAACAACGTGAGGATGCCTCGCCCACCGTCGCAGATTGCGATCATTCTCCGGACCGACGGGGTCCACGGCTCTCACCAACTCAGCGGGGTATGCCGACCGGAAGGCGAAAAGATTCAAGACTACAAGCGACGAGTAACCCCACCTTTCGGAGAACCGTCGACACCTGCGCAAGGTCGGATCATCCTCGTACGCATCCGCGCTCGACGGGTTAAGCATTATCCATACGATAGTCTGCCCCTCGTCCCACGCGCGGCCAAGTGTGTACCGAAAAGTTCCGCACGGTGACACTTCCGCACAGCGGTGTTCGAACGGCGGATACCATTCCTCTGAGCACGAACTACAGACCGCAGTGTTCACGCCAACAGCCTGGTCGGACGTCCGGTTTCAAGCGAACGAAAGCGAGCATCGTGGGTCTACTCCTGCATCTATCCGATCTTCATCTGGCGTCGGCGACCAGCAGTGGCGACGTTACCGGAGACTACAAGGTCGACGTCGTATCCCCAGAGGACAGGCAACGCCGCACTGAAACAATAAAGTCATCGCTGGCTCAACTGGGGCAAGCTCTCGCTGAGGCTGGCCGAAAACTCGACGCTGTTGTCGTGAGCGGCGACGTGACCGTCCAGGGCAGGAGCGATGGGTTTGAACTCCTTCCGGGAGTTTTGGGAGCGTTGAAGGACTCACTTCCCGATCCCGAGAACGTCCTCATCGTTCCAGGAAACCACGACGTGCAATGGGGAACACCTGCGGGCACCCGCCAACGGTACGAAAATTTTCTCAAGCTGAGGGATCATGGCTATACAACGGCGCTGCTCGAGGGCATCGACATCGAGCCCAACAACAGCATCCGACCTGGTGCGTCAACTCCGGTCATTGTTGCAGATGATCATTCGTTCGTGATTCTAGGAGTCAATTCCTCAAACCACTGCGGAGTCGAAACCAGGGTCGAGAAAGACCTCGAACCACACCTTGAACAACTGCAGAAGCTGGCAGACAAAAAGGATGAAACGGGCCTCCCGGTCAGTCGCTTACTCTCGGCCTGGAAGCGAAGAGGGCTCTACGATATCGCGCGGGTTGATGCTGGCCAAAGAGCCGTCTTGCACGAAATACTCCGAGAACGCATGTCCGAACTCCGCCGTTCTGGACATCAACCTGCGATTGTCGCAGCACTACATCATCAGCTGAGACCGGTGGGGACTTCGGAGGAATTCAAGCCATTCGAAGGAATCACCAACCTTGGAGAATTCCGCGAATGGCTCGCTTCGAACGACGTCGATGTCGTCCTTCATGGCCACAAACATGAGGAGCGAGTTATTCAAGACGTATTTGTGCCTTTCGAGAAAAGTCAAGGCCAGGCCCCACATCGACTTTTGGTGGTCAGTGCGCCGACTGTCGGTCATGGACAACCCGCAACAAATGATATCGGCCGTCTTCTAGAATTTTCTACCGAAATGCCACGGGTTGATGATGTGAAACTAACTCTCGTCCCGTCACGCAACGTCGGTGTCAAGATCGATTTCGAGACACTCTCTGTGGCCGTGCACCGGGTTGGTGGCGACGACCCGCAGCGGACCGGGGTAATCGAAGCCACGACTGCTGAAGAAGTGCATGACCTTCTACTCGCATCCCAGGGGGGCTTCGATCGAATGCCCTCGCCGCTTGTCTGCAGGATTCGTGATGGCCAGACTGCCCAGAAACTTCCCCGCCATTATCCGGATGTCGGATCGGCGACTGACGCCAGTCCTGGTGAGATCGGCACAAACAAGTGGTTCTCCGAAATGGTCGATTGGTGGCAACGCCCCGTTCGAGGAGCAGCGGCACCATTCAATCACGGGGAACGGCTAGTGGGATACGACAACGGTCGCATTAATCAATTCGATCGGGCGGTCGATGCGCTATACGCAGACGAAAGCACCAGTCGTGCGATCGCAATCTTGGTGGATCCAGTAGACGACTTCAAGAATGACGGCCAGGGCTTTCCTGCCTTCACACTCGTCCAAATGACGATTAAGAGTAAGAAGCTAGACGTCACAGGCTACTTTCGTAAGCAAGAAATGCCTCACTGGTGGCCGATTAACGTGGGGGAGCTCGCCCGCTTACAGAACGACGCCGTGACCAGGCTCAATTCTCGAGGACGTTCCATCACTACCGGCGCAGTTTGCACGGTTACAACCATGCCGGTCGCCGGTGCGGGCGCACCGAAGGTCGTCGTACCCTCGCTCGACCTTCGAGTCGAAGATCCGTCGGGGCTTCTCGACCTCCTTGCACCCCTGTTCTTCCGTACGAGCCATTGCGTGAACGATGTCGTAAACCGATGGCACAGTGCCGTAGCCGACTGGAGACCCGGAGCGCAGATGGCGGTGGATGCGGATCCCGTGCCAGTTGTGGGAATCGAGGCCCTCCATCGGATTGCAACAGAGCTTCTCAAGATGGAGGACGCCTCCGACGAGGCAGTTCATAAAGCACGTTGCACTTTTGCTGAAGATCTCAACGAGCTAGCCGAAGCGAACAAGCGCTACGCTCAAGACCAGAGATCAAACGAACGTGAACGAACCGATAGCCGTGCGCAGTGGCGCACCCGTGTCGACCAGATCTTGCTCCGCATGTTCGAGACGATGCCCAGGATGATGACGAGTGCCACCAATGAGAAATAACCAACAGCTAGTCGACGCGCCGGTAGGACACGCGGATACTGACTCACTGGACAACTATGGTGGACCCGTGAAGACAGACGAGGCAGCGCCGGCTTTGGAGGACTCCACGCCCATGCAGCTTGTCCGCACCCTCGTTCGGGCAGCCGGCGACTTGGCGACTTTTTGCGATCGCAGTGAGCACAACGAGTCCGCCGATCGCGACAGCGTGCTAAGAGTTGGACATCTGTTGAGGATTGCGTCTGTACGGTCTGGCCGCAAACACACTCTAGATATCCAGTCACTTTACAGCGATCGGATCGAGCGAATTGAGGCCAAACACCCAGCTCGACACGCCAACGCGTTCGATGGAGCTCAAGGCATTCGCGAAGCGAAGACTTGGGAGGATCTGCAGTCTGCGCAGTACATGCACGACCACTTCTACCACGCAGACGTTGCCGGCCTGTCAAAGTCCGATCAGCTCCGCCATTACACCCTGCACATTGCCAAGCTGGCAAAATTGGCCCTCGATGCCGCGGACGAGGCTGACCGTCATCCAGAGTCCTGGGACCACTTCTTAACGGAACGACTGCCTGACATCGTGATTTTCGGCATTAAGCTCGCAACAGTGTGTGGTACGAAACTCCCACCCGAACTGGTCAGCCTGCCCACACTCGGCGGCCTAACGGCTGACTCTCGGCGAGTCCTCTAGACCTGCACGTTAGGCGGTGCCACGGCTCCATCGGACACATGCTGCACAAGTAACCTGGCAAGCTTGCCTGTATCCGTCTGCCGGCCAACCAGCTTGTGGACGAAGAGTTGATAAAACCAACCGACCGATAGACAGCGAATGCTTCTCAGCCCCGACGCGTCGCGTGTGCTCCGGGACTACTGCACCTTCACGCAAATCCCGAGGCCTCAGAGGACACGATGGACCTAAGTTGGGCCCGGTGGGCCGAGCCGAGATGGGCCTTCTGGGGATGCATCCGTTCTGGAATCGAGGACGGTGATGGCGCTCATCGGAAATGCGCTTTCTGCTTATCGAAACTGTTCACCCTGTGGCTCCGTGAATTGGGCAGTTCACTTTCGTTGCCGGTGTCTCTCACCGTGGCGGTATTGGCGACAACCACGGCTTACGCCCCAGCAACTTCCACCGGACCACCGCACCGAGCGATAGCCCCCACTCGCGTGGTGCAAGGCGTCTCGCCCACCGGTGACTCTCGTTCGTGTATCGGTGTCGGTCGTGGTCCGGTACCAGGGCGCAGTCAGGTGGCAATTTGTAGATAGCTCTGCAACCAGGACCTGAGCTGTTCTCCGTCCACGAGTAGCAAGGGCTTATTCTGAATGATGCTGTACGACGCCGGGCCGAAGTTCGACGTCGTGATGAGGATTCCCTTGATCGCACCCTGTTGGCGGACGACGCTGTCGAGGGCGCGGACGTGGTCTGGCCCTACTTGTCCGGAGAATCGTTTGACCGACACTACGACCCGTCCGCCGACGATGGGATCGTTGCTTTCGTCGTACACGGCGGCCAGGGCTGTGTAAAGCCCGACCGCGTCATCGGTGGACGTGCTGGACTTGAACGAGTCAAAGCCTCCAGTAATCGAGCTCTGATGACCGGTCCGTTGGGTTCGGGTAGCGCCTCGCCGTAGGCCGCGGTGCACCAAGCACCGAACTGCGACCACTGGTGGCTGTAACCGCTCGCCGTGCTGCCTGTCTCGGTGTCACAGGTGCGACGGTACCGGGCCGAAGGCCGACCGGATCGGGCTACTGGTGACCAGAACCTGCTTCAAGCATGAATTTGACGTCGCCAGGAGTGGCGGATGTGGACGCACCGCTGCGTCCGAGAAAGTCTGCGCGGGCGCGTAGTCATCCTCGTGTCATCGGCAACACGTAGTGTCGCGACTATGTCGGTTGAAGGATCGCAGTTCAATCTCGACGAGGTCCGAGCCTTCGCAGTGAAGGCCAGCAACGTCGGGCAGTACATAGCCCACTTCGCGCTCGCGGCAGCGAATCATTCGCCGCAGTATCGGGAGCCTGGAGTGGAATCGATGGACGCGGTAGATCTGGAGATCGGCCACGCGGACGACGTTGAGGGCCCACTCCTCACTGCGCATCGGTTAGCGAAGTTCTACGTGATCTCTGCGGGTGATGCGTTGCTGTCGTGTTGTGAATTGGTTGGACGCGACTTTCCGATGCACATCGGATCCGCGGCCCTTGCCCGTGTTACGGCCGAGCATGCAAGCAGAGCCATGTTCGTCGGCGATCCCGAAATCGGTTGGAAGATTCGCGTTTTACGCACTCATGCACTGTTTCATGCAGCTCTTCAGGAGTACAGATCCTCATCAGAACTTGGAGCGCTTGAACTCCTCGAAGCCTGGAAAAAGTGGCGAAACAGGACCGGCACCACGTTTAATGATATACCGAAGCAATCCGCAAGTAGCAATCGGAAACTGATCGAGGATGCGTTCCCGCATGCATTGGCGTACGACGAGCTGAGTCGCCCAACACACGGCAACGCAGTGTGGCTGACACTCGCCGTGATTCAAGAGCAGAAACGCACCAACTACACCTGGTGTGCGACTTTGAGAAACGTACAGTTCGCAATGGACGCTACGATCGCTGCGGCACACAGACTTTGTTTGTTATGGGACCTTGACCCGAATGAAGTCTTCACCGCTTCTCAAAACGGTCTTGGCATCGACGACCCACTCACATGGGACTCGTTGCTCGGTGCCTGTGATTCCGTCCGGGCAGGAGTGGACGAACTCTCGAATGCAGTCGTCGTCGATAGCACCCCTGACCCACAGCCCCCACGGTAGGCGTGATTTGTTCCGCATCTGAACGTTCGGTGCCGGATGAACTCAGCGGTGGGCTGTCTCGATTCCTGTAAGATGCAAATGCAGGAAAGGCGCTAGCCGCGATGCATGGCTACAGGACGTTGCACCCAACAAACGCACTGGGCAACATGTGGCAGGCGACGTCACCGATCGGCAGAACGAGGGTCTCGGTGCTGTCCTCAAGCGCAGTGACCGGACTGTTCATCGGCGCGCCCAGATCTCGGCCTTGCCGTGTCGGACGCACTTCTTCAGGATCCACTGGGATCTATGGTTCTTCGCCGTCTGTATGTGAGTAAAATTCGTTTCGCCAGATCCGGAACGCAGCATCGCTGCTTCGATAACGGGTCTCATCGAGCAGGCTGTCGAGAAGTTCCTGCTTGCGCCTCTTGGAAGCGTAAGCCTGAATGCTCTCCCTGCCGGTGAACAAGCCCGTCGTGCGGGGAAATTTTGGACTACGAACCAGTCTGGATTTCAGCATCTCGATCAGAGTCCCAGCCGCCAACCTGGTTTCGTTTGCGCTCGCTGTTGTGTACTGCTGGCCGCGGTGAACAATTTTGTTTCGCCTCGTGAGGACCGCATGCTTGTATGCCTGGATCACGCCGGCCTTGTCATTGTCCCACGATCCGCCACCCAAGGGATCGCACTTGCGAAGGAGCGCAAGCGGCCCGTTGTGAACTAGGTCGAGGGCCGCCGCCGCGGCTACGGCGCCCTCTCCGTTCTCCCATCGAATAGCCAACGCAAGATTGCTGATGAAATACTCGCAGGCGACGGCGTATCCGACGATAGCGTTGTCGGGTTGGCCTGCGTCCAGGGAGACGTGAGCACGGTAGAGAAGGTCGATGGCCACTGCTGCCGGCACTTCAACACGAAGGCCGGCGAAGTCGGCAACCACAGCCTGCTGTTCTGATGCTGGAATCGGAGCGTCCCAGTTGCCTGCGTCGGCGTCCGGACCCGGTAGGCGATGGGTCCACCAATTGCCGGTCCAGCGCAGGGTTGTGTTCACCACGTCGGCGTAGGTCAATGCGATTTCCTGTGCCGGTAGCGATTCGACTGTGAGGTCGGGAAGAGGATGACCTCTGAGGCGGGTCGCGCGAACCAGATCGTCGATTGCCCACATTGCGAGATCAAGCGGTCCGAGTTGCACTCCATTGCGCACATCTTGAATGGTGGGGGCGGCAGCCACTGTCGGTACGTACACGCTGACGACTGACGCCGCACGCGGAGAATCGATGTGAAGCAAAGCAGGTGGTGCCACCGTGCCTGTTTCCCGCGCAAGTCCACGCACAGTTGCCTGCTGGGAGCGAACGCTGGTTGGGTTGTCGCCGAGTTCGGCGTTCCAGCACAAACGAATTGTGGTCGGGACTTGCATGTCAGCGGTCACGTAATTCCCCAGGCTTGAGGGGTTGTCCGTCACGTAATTCCT
>NZ_JCAJWY010000008.1:0-159918 GCF_059489205.1 Rhodococcoides sp. S146-33 | reverse complement strand
CGTTCCGCGGGCTCCACTCCTGCATCACCGGTCGTTCCGCGGGCTCCACTCCTGCCGCGCGGCTTCTCTCGCCGTTCGACACCAGTCTTCCCACGAACCCGCAGAGCGTGCCGGACTGCAGTAGCCGCTGCTGGTACGCACGATACGAACCCCATCGGTGCGGAGCCAGGACGCGATGAGACCGACCTCTTCCGGCGGCGCACCTCGGAGCGGCGTCGGATCGGGAATCACCGTTTCGGCGGACGCGGTGATGGCATCTACGACGGGCATCGGGTGCACTCCGCGGGGAGCGACCGCAGCACCGGCCAGCCGGCCGAATCGCACGACGATCAACTCCCATCCTCCGTCGGTGGTTCGCCGTGCGGCCACGAGTTCGGCGATGGCGGCCACAGCCGCCGACCGATGCATTCTGCGTATCGCGTCCACGGTGATCGCGATCCGGTCTCGCAAGCGTGCGGCCGTCTCGTATAGCTCCCTGTCCGCGAGTTCGGCGACGCGTCGGCGCATCGAATAGAGGATAGCGTCGTCCTGGCCGCACACGAGCGCCAGAAACTGCGCTGGTGCTCCGGAGTACTCCTCGGCTGTCAACGGCCCGGACAGTGCCGCTGGGCAGCCGCCGACGTCCGTTGCCGGGCAGTCGTCACCGTGCCGAACCGAACGGGCCAGTCGGCGAGTGCACGTGCGGAGACGACAGAACTCCGCCACGAGCGCCGAAGCCTCTGCGGCGTCGCCGCGAACCGAGAACGGACCGAGACTGTTGGGGGCCGGCGTCCGGACTATCGACAGACGTGGGAACGCCTCGTCGGTGAGAGTGATCCACCAGCCCTTCTTCGGAAACTTCGAGCGTCGGTTGTACGGCGGGATGTGCGCGGAGAGCAGGCGCAGTTCTCGGACACCGGCTTCGAGTGCATGCGCGCACTCGACGTGATCGACACGCGTGGCGAGGGAGACCATCTCCTTCATCCGACCCCTGGTCTCCGACCCGGTGAAGTAGTTGCGTACACGGCGCTTGAGGTTGTTGGAGGTGCCGACGTACAAGACCTCGTCGGACGGGCCGCGAAAAAGATAAACGCCGGGCGTGCCCGGCAGGTGAGCAGCAAGTCCGCGTTTGGCGCGCTGGCCGGCCGACACCGCCGGAAGGTAGTCGACCAACTCGGCGTAACTGTGGACGCCCTGATTGCCCACTCGCTCGATGAGGCCGTGCAACACGTCGACCGTTGCCCGGGCGTCGTCCAGGGCACGGTGCGTAGGCCGGGTGCCGGACCTGAACAGCGTGGACAGTGCGGAGAGCTTGACCGAGGGTGCTTCGTCCCGTGTGAGAACCCGTCGCGCCAGCTTGACGGTGCACAACACCTGAAACCGGGGCCACGCTATGTCGAGACGGCTGGCGGCGGCCTTGAGGAACCCGGTGTCGAAGCCCGCGTTGTGGGCCACCAACACAGAGCCGCGAGCAAACTCGAGGAAGCCGGGTAGCACTCGTTCTATCCGTGGCGCGCCGATCAGCATCGCAGACGTGATTCCGGTGAGTTCCACGATGTACGGCGGAATGGACCTGCCCGGATCGACGAGGGTGGCGAACTCGCCGAGAATCTCGCCTCCTCGAACCTTGACCGCTCCGATTTCGGTGATGGCCTCGGTGTCCGAGCTGCCGCCCGTGGTTTCCAGGTCGACGACGACGAACGTCGTGTCGTGCAGTGGGGTGTCCAGTTCGTCGAACGACAGCTGGATGGGCAGGCTCACTCGGAAGACGGTAGGTCCGACCTCCGACACAAACACTCACCGCGGTGATGAGTTCGGGCCGTGTCGTCGCCCCGCACCGTGATGTGTCACGAAACCTGTCGGTGGTGCGCGCTACCTTTCGCTCGATCGGCCGATTCGGCCGCCGGAAACAACAAAGAGACGAGGATCACAATGATCATCGACTGCAGTGACTGCCTGGTCCGTGACATCGCCTGCGCGGACTGCGTCGTGACCGTCCTTCTGGGGCCGCCGGGAATGCCGACGAGATCGGACGGTCGATGGGTCGGTCCACCCTCGCCGATCACGCTCGAGCAGGAAGAACTCGGTGCAATGGGGGTGCTTGCGGAGGTAGGTCTGGTGCCTACTCTCAAGCTCGTGACCGACGTCGACGAGACGGCCGAAGTGTCGTCGTTACCGACTCGTGACACTCCGGAGGATCAGCGGGCCGTCTAGCGAATTTCGGGCCTGATCCGGTCGTGTCGGCGCGTTGGGGTCGACACGGGGGTATGCCATTTCGTAACCTTCCTGAGACCTTGCGGAGTCTCGCCAATCCAAACCGGAGTGGCGTCGCAAGTCACCGCCTAATCGTTCACTCGCGAGAGTGTTCGTACCGGGAACCCGATATCTACTGGGGTGAATCCCGCTGAGCCACCTCGAGTGGCCGGTGGGTAGGGCTGCTCTTCCCAGCCCGAACCCGTCAGCTAACTCGGTCGGCGGACGATAGGAAGAAACGGAGCACCATCTTTCGTGGCGTCACAACTTTCCAACCGATCATTGCGTCGAGTTCTCGTAGCCGGAGCGCTCACGGCAGGCGTGGTCATTCTTCCCGCTGCACCCGCGATGGCGGCCCCCCTCACCATTCCCGGCGTCGGAACCTTCGAGATTCCCGACATCCCGGGCCTCCCTCCACTCAACCTTCCGGGTATGCCTGCACCGGGTGCGCCGCTGGTGCCCCAGGTCACCCCCGCAGCGAAGGCCGTTCAGGCCGCTGAGTCCAAGATCGGCGCTCCGTACGTGTACGGCGCTTCGGGTCCGGATTCTTTCGACTGCTCGGGACTGATCCAGTGGGCGTACAAGCAGGCCGGCGTCAGCCTGCCGCGCACGAGCTACGACCAGGCAGCCGCAGGCACCCCGGTGTCGCGTAACAGCCTGATGCCCGGCGACGTCGTCTCGTTCTACGGTGGCTCGCATTCGGGCATGTACATCGGCGACGGCAACGTCGTGCACGCATCCACGTCCGGCGTGCCGGTCAAGGTCGCTCCGGTCGACTCGATGCCGTTCGATGGTGCTCGCCGTTACTGATATCGACAGTCGACGTTCAGCGTGACAGACCGACAGGGTCGAGCCGTATTCCGGCTCGACCCTGTCGTCGTCTCCGGGCACGGTGACACGCCGCCCCGGTGGACAGCAGAGCGTCGAGTTCGTAATCTGATCGAGACCTGGTCGACGTTTATTTTGTGATCGGTCACCTGGAAACCCCGTCGATTTCGGACTGTGTTCACGTCCATCCCCGTAATCGCGTGGGTAGGGTTTGTTTCGGTTTACTTTTCCAACCGTTGCCTCGTTCGAGGTGGCATGTGCGAGGACGGAGAGTCGCTTTCCGTGGCGATATCGAGATCTACCCGAGTGTGGCGTCTGACCGGTAACTCGGTGGTGGCTGCCACGTTGGCGGCATGCATCGCCTTTGCGCCGACCACGCCCGCGGTTGCGCAACCGGGCTTCGATTCCGCGTCCGACGCTCAGGCCGAGCTCGCCGAGCTCTCGCGCCAGTCCGAGCAGACCAACGAATCTCTGAACAACGCTCAGATCGATCTGGACGCCAAGATGCAGCAGCAGCTCGACGCGCAGGCCGTTGTCGACCAGAGCCGGGCCGCGCTGGACGCAGCACAGACGCAGCTGGCGGCGCTGAAGCCGGCCATGGACAAGGTTGCCAACGTCAACTACCAGGGCGCTCGGACCAATCGGTTGTTTGCCGTGATGGTGAGTGATTCACCGCAGCAGTTGCTCGACCAGATGTCGGCACTCGACGTGATTTCGGCCGATACGGCCGACCAGGTCGCCCGGTTCAAGCAGGCGAGCGCGGACGCCGTCAGTGCCGAGCAGGCCGCAGCGACGGCCGCCGACCAAGCCCGAATGGCAGCAGAGCAAGCCAAGGCAGTCAGCGACGATCTACAGGCCAAGCAGAGTGAACTTCAGGGTCAGATCGCCGAGGTGATGGCCGCCTACAGTGCGCTGTCGTCCTCGGAGCAGCTCGCTCTCGCCGGATCGTCCATGCCCGAGGGTTTCGATCCGACTGTTCTCCTGCAGAATCTGACGCCCGGATCGGGAGCCAGCGCGTTGCAGGCCGGTCTGACACAGATCGGTAAGCCGTACGTTTGGGGCGCGACCGGACCGGATGGCTTCGACTGCTCGGGGTTGGTCATGTGGGCGTACAAGCAGGTGGGCAAGACCGTGCCGCGGACGAGTCAGGCCCAGGCCGAGGGCGGAACTCCGGTGGACCAGAAGGACCTACAGCCCGGTGATGTGGTGTTGTTCTATCCGGACGCGTCGCACGTCGGCATCTACGCCGGCGGCGGCAACGTCCTTCATGCCTCCACCTACGGAGTGCCCGTCAAGGTGCAGTCGATGGCATCGTTCCCGTACTACGGGGCGCGTCGATACTGAGGTGTGTCGCGACGATCCACGTATGCGCGTATGAGCGAGCCTGATCGGCCCGCAGGGATCCGCCTCCTGGTCCGATCGGCGCGGTTGCGGTGGCTTGCACTTGCTCTCGTCGCCGCGGTGACCCTCTCGGTGGTCGTCGTGCACAACGTTCACCGCACCGACACCGAATCCCGAGCACCGTCGACCGACGCCACCGTCGGTCAGGCCCCGCAGACGTACGACCAGCAGCGTCGAGCCGACGTGACAGTCCTTCTCGACCAGTGGGCCGACGCTGTTCGCGCCGGAGATGTCGACAGTCTGCGGGCACTGATGGATCCGCGGGCAGATCCGAATTTCGTCGAGGCGCAAGTGCGGCGGGCGGCGTCCGTTCCGGGCGTACCGTTCTCCGAATTCGGCTACGTCCTGGGCGACGAGCCGGAAACGCCGGTTCCGCCTTCGATCGCAGAGCCGTTGGACGCTACCGACATCTGGGCACCTTCGGTGTATCTGCGGTACGCCGTGGCGGGGCCGGACGCGTCGCCGACTAGTCGACCGGTCTCGCTCGTCGTTGCCGAGCGGGACGGTCGATGGCGGCTCGTCGACGATGCGGATCTGCCCGAGTATCGACGCCACACCTGGCGTGGGCCGTGGGACTTCGGATCGTTGACGATTCGTTCGGTTCCGACGTCATCGGGGACATCGGTGGTGATGGGGCATCCGGATCGAGAGCAGTTCGTCGGGGCCCTGGCTGCCGAGCTCCCGTCGGCAATCGATGCGGTCACCGACTTCTGGGGAGACGACTGGGCTCGAGACGGTCTGGTGTTCGTTGCTTCGTCCGCGGAGGAGTTCGGCGAGCTGACCGAATCGGATCCGTCGACCGACGTCGCTGCGGTGACGGTGTCCGACGCGGTGGCTGCGGACGGCTCGCGTCCGACCGGCCAGCGGGTGGTGTTCGGTCCCGAAGCCGCGGCGCGATTGACGCCGTTCACCGTTCGATCGGTTCTGCGGCACGAGTTGACCCATGTGGCAGCCAGGGCGCGGACGGCGGACGGTACGGCGTTGTGGGTGGCGGAGGGGTTCGCCGACTACTCCGGGTATCGCCATTCCGGTGCCGATTTCGTGCAGCTCGCTCCCACTCTTGCCTCGATCGTGGCGTCCGGTGGGCCGCCGACGGTGCTGCCGAAGGACGAGGATTTCGGTGCCGGAGGGGCACGTTCGAGTGTTGCCTACGAGTCGGCGTGGTCGGTGTTCGCCTTCGTGGCCGATCGGTTCGGAGAGTCGACCCTGCGCAGGCTGTACGAGGCATTGGCGTCTGAACCGGACTCGGACGGCTCCATCGATGCCGCCTTCGGGTCGGTACTGAGATCGGACCGCGCCCAGTTCGTCGCCTCGTGGGGCAACTGGGTGGCTGATCGGGCCCGCTGACGTCGAGCGCTACGGTTGTCGCCATGCGTCGTACTCTTCTCGTGACGAACGACTTTCCGCCTCGCCCGGGTGGAATCCAGTCCTACCTGCACAGCTTCGCCTCGCAACTACCCGCTGACGAACTCGTGGTCTACGCTCCGCGGTGGCGCGGTGACTCGCACGAGAAATTCGATGCCGAGCAGCCGTTCGAGGTGATCCGGCATCCGACGACACTGATGCTGCCGACCCCGCTCGTGGCGCGTCGGGCAGCCCGAATCCTGAAGTCGCGTCGGTGCGATTCGGTGTGGTTCGGCGCATCGGCACCGCTGGCCGTGATGTCGTCGCACCTGCGTAAAGCTGGAGCCGAGCGCATCGTGGCCAGTACCCACGGTCACGAGGTCGGCTGGTCGATGGTGCCGGGCGGGCGGGCGACCCTCCGCACGATCGGCGAGAACACCGACGTGGTCACCTACGTCAGCAAATACACCCGGGGTCGATTCAGCTCGGCGTTCGGTCGCACCGCAGCCCTCGAGCACCTGCCGCCCGGAGTCGATACGGATCGCTTCGTACCCGACGACGCCGCACGAGCGGAACTGCGCGCGCGCTACGGACTCGGTGATCGACCCACCGTTTTGTGTCTCTCGCGGCTCGTACCCCGTAAGGGACAGGACTTCCTGATCCGAGCGCTGCCGGGAATCAAGCGTGCCGTCGATGGTGCCGTTCTGGTGATCGTCGGAGGAGGACCATACGAGAAGACTCTGCGCGAGCTCGTCCGATCCACCGGCATGGAGCAGCACGTCGTGTTCACCGGCACGGTGCCGTCGGTGGAACTTGCCGCCCACCACACCATCGCCGACGTGTTCGCGATGCCGAGCCGCACTCGTGGCGCGGGTCTCGACGTGGAGGGCCTCGGAATCGTCTACCTCGAAGCGTCTTCCTGCGGTGTGCCCGTCGTAGCCGGAACATCCGGGGGTGCGCCGGAAGCTGTGCAGCACAACAAGACCGGGCTCGTTGTCGACGGAACTTCGGTCTCGGAGATAACCGATGCGATCGTGCGCATCCTGTCCGATCGCACGCTCGCCGCCCAAATGGGTAACGCCGGCCGCGCGTGGGTCGACGCCGAGTGGCGCTGGGACGTACTGACGGAAAAGCTGCGGTCGTTGATCTAGCGCCCGACCTTTCGGAGACCGGACGCCTCAGCGGGCGTAGATGGATTCGATGTCGTCGGCGTACGCCTTGGTGATGACGTTGCGCTTGAGCTTCATCGTCGGGGTCAGCTCGCCGCTCTCCTCCGAGAAGTCATGGGGGAGCAGTCGATATTTCTTGATGGACTCCGCATGCGAGACGGACTTGTTCGCATCGGCGACGGCTGCATCGATCTCGGAGACGAGATCGGGGTCCTTCTGCAGATCCGCCGCGGTGGCGTCGGAGGCCTTGCCGTGCGCGGACTTCCACCGATCGAACGCCTCCGGGTCGAGAGTGATGAGCGCTCCGATGAAGGGCTTCTGATCGCCCACGACAACAGCCTGGCTTATCAGAGCGCCCGCACGAAGTCGGTCCTCCAAACCGGCCGGCGAGACGTTCTTGCCGCCCGCCGTGACGATCAATTCCTTCTTCCGACCGGAAATCGTGATGTAACCGTCGTCGTCGACGCTGCCCAGATCTCCGGTGCGGAACCAACCGTCGTCCAGTGACTCTGCCGTGGCTTCCTCGTTGCGCCAGTAGCCGTCGAACACCACCGGCCCGCGCAGCTGAATTTCCCCGTCCTCGGCGATGCGAACGGTGTTGCCGGGCAACGGCCGTCCGACGCTACCCACGCGCTGGAATCCGATGGTGTTGACGGCGAAGGCGGCGGTGGTTTCGGTCAGGCCGTAACCCTCGTAGATCGTCACGCCGATGCCCCGGTAGAAGTGGCCGAGCCGACTACCGAGGGGAGCGCCACCGGAGATGGCCAGTTCGCATTTGCCTCCGAGGGCGGCCCGCAGCTTGCCGTACACCAGTTTGTCGAACACGGTGTGCTTGGCGCGCAACACGATTCCTGGGCCGCCCGTGTCCTGCGCCTCGCTCCACGCCACCGCGCATTCGGTGGCAAGGTCGAAAATCTTGCCCTTGCCGTCGGAGTGCGCCTTCTGCTTCGCGGTGTTGAAAACCTTCTCGAACACTCGTGGAACCGAGAGGATGAAGTCCGGTTGGAACGTTCCGAACGTCGCGACGAGGTTGGGAATGTCGTTGGTGTGACCGAGCGTGACCCCGGCGTCGAACGACGCGATACTCACTGCCCGTGCGAGGACATGGGCCAGGGGTAGGAACATCAGGGTGCTTCGGCCCTGCGTCATCAGTGTCTTCAGGGACGTCTCGCGAATACCGAGGGACTCCGCCAGCAGATTGGCGTGGGTCAGCTGGACGCCCTTGGGGCGCCCGGTGGTGCCCGAGGTGTAGATCAATGTTGCGGGGTCGGACGCGCTCAGTGCCGCCACTCGTCGGTGCACGGAATCCTCGGTGACATCTGCGCCCCCGTCGATCAGTGCCTGCACGGCGTCGGTGTCGGTGTCGGCCGACTCGATCACGAACGTTCGACGCACTGACTGTGCAGCCGCCACAACATCTTTCGTCTCCTGCACGTGTGCATCGTTCTCGAGAACGAGCAGGACCGGCTCGGCGTCTTCGAGAATCCACTCGACCTGCCCGGCGGACGACGTCTCGTAGATCGGCACGGTCACGCCGCCCGCGGCCCAGATCGCATAGTCGACGACAGACCACTCGAACCGCGTCGACGACATCAGCGCAACTCGATCACCCTGTTCTATGCCTGCTGCGATCAGACCTCGCGCCACGCCCACGACCGATCTCTCGAACTCGGCCGCGGTGACGTCGGTCCAGGTGCCGTCCACGAGCCGGCGGAACACGACGGCATCGGGCGTGTTGCGAGCACGGAGGAAGACGGTGTCGACAGCCGAGTCGCTGTCTTCGATGGTGTACTTTGCGGCGGCGGTGAACTCGCGCACGGATTACCTCCGGATAGAACTGGGAGAACGAAAGTCGATAGCTCGGCTTCCCGGATACTGTAGACCCGGCAACAGGGCGCCCGAATGTGCCTCTCGTGCGCAGCCAGCGACCCCATGTGTGAAGCTCTGACGATGAGCGGTATTCAAGTTGCGGACCAGACATTCGTGGCCGCCCCCGGTGAACGGGTGGCGCAGGCTTTCGCCTCACCCGAGCGGTGGCGTCGCTGGTGGCCGGATCTGAACCTGACCATCACGGAGGACCGCGGGGAGAAGGGGATCCGCTGGGCCGTGCGCGGCGGTGTGGTCGGAACCATGGAGCTGTGGCTCGAACCCGCGCTCGACGGAGTAGTCGTGCACTACTTCCTGCATGCGGAGCCTTCGGGTTCCGGCGAGATCACCTCGCAACAACACTCTCGTCGGGTGGCGGGCCGCGCCATGACCTTCGAGCTCAAACGCGAGCTGGAGGCCGGTCGGTCTGCGGGTGAGGCACCGAGCCACGTAGCGTCGAGTTCAGCTCGCGATTGAACCGCGCGGTACGGTCGGCCGGTTCGCGATTGTGCGTCCGCGGATCGATCGTGTGAGATAGATCCGCCGCCTGTTCCACGGCACAACACCGAACGAATCGATCGAAGTACTCGAGAGGAAGCGGACGAGAAGTCATGGCGGAGAAAACCCAGAGATCGATCGTCGTCGAAGCCCCGCCCAGCCAGGTCATGGACGTCATCGCCGATTTCGACTCGTACCCCTCGTGGGTGTCGGCCGCGAAGTCCGTCGAGGTCCTCGACGTCGGTCCGGACGGACGCGGTAAGCGAGTGAAGTTCGTGTTGGACGCCGGGATGGTGAAGGACACCTACGAACTCGAGTACGACTGGGCCGCCGACGGCAGCTCCGTGTCGTGGAACCTCGTGTCGGGTGAGATGCAGAAATCCCAGAAGGGCTCGTACACGCTTCGCGAAACCGGGAGCGGCACCGACGTGACGTACGAGCTCACCGTGGACCTGAACATTCCGATGATCGGCCTGTTCAAGCGCAAGGCAGAGAAGGTCATCACCGACACTGCACTCAAGGAATTGAAGAAGCGGGTCGAAGGCTGAGCGAAGCTCGCACCGAACCCCGCACCACGGTGATGCTGTTCCTCGGCAAAGGTGGTGCGGGGAAAACCACGCTGGCGGCGGCGTCGGGCCTGCGGCTTGCCGAAGCCGGCGAGCGGGTCTTGATTGCCTCCGTGGATCAGGCTTCGTCGCTCGTCGACGCATTTTCGGGCACGCTCGACGGCGCTGTCGATGACGAATCCTCGGAGCCGTCCCGAGTCGTGCCCGTCACAGCGGGCCTGGACATCGTCGAGATCGACACGCTGAGTCTCCTCGAGGCACGGTATCGAGGACTCGGTTCCGTGGTGGCCATGGCGTCGGCGGGCCACGAGCACGGGGTGAGCTTCGGGGCTGTAGAGCCGGAGGAGCTGGTCGGCTTCCCTGGAATCGAAGAATTGTTGGGCATGCACGAGATCTGTCGTCTTGTCGACGAAGGTCGCTGGGACACAGTGATAGTGGATATGCCTGCATCGGCCGATGCGTTGAGAACGCTGCAGTTGCCAGACACCGTGGCCGCGTACGTGGAACGGATCTGGCCGCACCACGATCGGATGGTGGCAGGCACCGGATCCGACGTGCGTCTCACGCTCGTAGTGGCGATGATCGAGCGAGTGCTCGCCCAGGTCGACTCGGTTCGATCGCTGATCACCGACTCTGCGCGCACCGGCGCGACCGTGGTCGTCACTGCCGAACAGCTCTCGGTAGTCGATGCCGAACGAACTCTGTCGGCCGCGGCACTGCTCGGAATCAGAATCGATCGGGTTCTCGTCAACAAGATTCTGCCGCGGCTCAACTCGTCGTCGATCCGTATGGTCGGTGCCCATCCGGCTGTGTTCTGGTTCGAGAGCTGGCGGTCCGCGCAGCTCGACGCGGTCGCCGAGCTGCGTCGACGGATCGGCACCGTCCCCGTGGTCGAGGTGGAGCGAGCCCCTGGTGAACCGGTAGGGTTGGGGCCCTTGCAGGACGTGGCAGATCGCCTGGAACCGAGCTTGCTCGAACGGCGCGCGCCGGAGCGGAGTGAGCAGCCCTCCGTGGTACTCGAGTCCGGGCGCGGACTCGAATCCGTATATGCGATGAGAATGCTGCTGCCGGTAGTGGATTCGACGACCTTGGGTGTGGGGCGAGTGGAGGACGACTTGATAGTCAGTGCCGACGGAAGGCGACGGCGCATCAGGTTGGCGTCGGTGCTTCGTCGGTGCATCGCAGACTCCGCCGAGCTCGACGGGCCCTGCCTGGTGGTGCGTTTCCGCCCGAATCCCGACGTGTGGCCACTGTGACGAGAAGTGTGGCCAAGGTGACGAGTCCGCGCAGCATGTTCGGGGGGCAGCGATGACCTCCGGGCATTCCGAATTGGGGGCCGATCTACTGGCCTTGGCCGACACCGTGCTGACTCGACTCGACCCCATCCTGCGCCGAGTTGCGGAGACGCAGCAGGAACGTGATCAGCAGGGCTGCAGTTGGTGTCCGGTGTGTGCACTTGCTGCATTGGTGCGCGGCGAGCGGCACGATCTGGTCGAACTCGTGGCTTCGGAAGGGACGGTGATCATCGCGCTGCTGCGCCAGCTGCTTGCCGACCACACGAACGCCGACCGCACGAAGCCAGACCACACGAACCCCGCAACCGGTCACACCGCCGCGGCTCCGGCGGAACCCCCGCCATCAGGTCCCGAGCCGGACCCGACGGTGCCCGAGCCGGTAGACCTCTCGAACGTGTCGGTCGACACGAATATGCCGGGCGAACGTCGCCCGGCGTTCGTTCCGATTACCGTTCGAGTGAAGAATTCACGATCGGATACGCAGGATCGTCCGTGACGGATGAGCGTGAGGATCGATCGGTGACAGCCGTGTGGGGGACGGCGGAGAAAGGCAACAAGCAATGAAGCGACACCAGCAGCGACTGACGGTCGGCATCGACGTGGGCGGGACAAGCCTGCGGGCCTCGGTCGTCGACGCCGACGGGCAAGTGCTGGATTCGACGGCTGCTCCCACTCCGCACACCGCACGAGCACTCGAGCGAGGGCTGGACCGCGCAGTGCAGGAGTTGGCCGGGCGACACGACATCGCCGCCGTCGGGCTCGCGGTTGCAGGATTCATCGATTCCGAGCGCACGACAGTTCGGTTCGCTCCGCATCTGCCGTGGGTGGACACCCCCGTCGCGACCGAGATGAGCAAGCGCATCGGACTGCCGGTATTGCTCGAACACGACGCCAACTCGGCAGCGTGGGCCGAATATCGATTCGGGGCCGCGTCCGGTGGCCGCAACGTGGTGATGGTGGCCATAGGTACCGGAATCGGCGCGGCGCTGCTGATCGACGGCAGGATCTATCGCGGCAGCCACGGCGTGGCACCGGAGCTCGGCCACATTCAGGTAGTACCCGACGGCCGGGCCTGCCCCTGCGGCAAGCGTGGCTGCTGGGAGAGGTATTGCAGCGGCACTGCGCTGGTGGACACCGCGGTCGAGTTCCTCGCTGCGGACCCGTCGTCGTCGACGACCCTGGCCCGGGAGGTGTTCCTCGATCCCGGCTCGTTGACCGGTCGTCGGATTGCCACCGCCGCGCAGGACGGTGATTCGATCGCGCGACGGACGATGGAGGATTTCGCGCAGTGGCTCGGGGTGGGATTGTCGATGGTCAGTGACGTGTACGACCCCGATCTGATCGTGTTGGCCGGGGGCGTGGCCACGTCGTCGAGTCAGTTTCTCGCGCGCGCAACCGACAAGTACGCGGAGCTGGTGACCGGCGCGGGCCACCGCCCGTTGGCTCGTATCCGCAGTACGCAACTGGGCGAGGCGGCGGGCATGATCGGGGCTGCGGAGCTGGCCCGGGCCCAGTTCCTCACCGGCGTGCGCTGACCGCGTCCGCCCGGATCGTGTGAGCTCGGTCCCGGAGTCGAGGATGATGTGGCTGGTGTCATAAACCGTGGGTACAGTTCACTACGCGGCACGGTTCGAGGATGCACGGCCGCAGTCGATTCTCGTTTTCGGGAGCCGGCATCGAATGATTTCCGGACCATCATCAGGGAGCAAGTCAATGTGGTACTGGCTGGTCAAGTACGTTTTCATCGGGCCCCTGCTCATCGCCCTCGGGCGACCGACGATCGAGGGTGCCGAGAACATTCCGGCGCATGGTCCGGTCATCCTGGCGAGTAACCACAAAGCTGTTCTCGACTCCTTCTACCTCCCGCTCAAGACGCCTCGCCGCATCACCTTCCTTGCCAAGAGCGAATACTTCACCGGTCCCGGACTCAAGGGTGCGTTCCAGAAGTGGTTTTTCACTGCAGTGGGGCAGGTCCCGATCGATCGCACCGGAGCCGACGCGGCGCAGGACGCCC
Source organism: Rhodococcoides sp. S146-33 (assembly GCF_059489205.1). NCBI lineage: Bacteria > Bacillati > Actinomycetota > Actinomycetes > Mycobacteriales > Nocardiaceae > Rhodococcoides > Rhodococcoides sp. S146-33. The sequence continues at coordinate 146,705 of NZ_JCAJWY010000008.1, read as the reverse complement.
TCGACGCGGGCGTGCGGGTGATCGAAGCGGGGAAGGTTCTCGGCATCTATCCCGAGGGCACCCGGTCGCCCGACGCTCGGCTGTACAAGGGCAAGACCGGTATGGCACGGCTGGCGCTGCAAACCGGAGTTCAGGTGATTCCCGTCGCGATGATCGGCACCGAGAAGATGAACCCGATCGGTTCGCGTGTCTGGCGTCCGGCGAAGGTCACCATCCGCATCGGCAAGCCCATCGATTTTTCGCGTTTCGAGGGCATGGCAGGCAATCGGTTCGTCGAGCGCGCCGTCACCGACGAAGTGATGTACGACTTGATGCTGCTGTCCGGTCAGGAATACGTGGACGTGTACGCCGCTTCGATGAAAAAGGCTGCACCGGTAGAAGATTCGGCTCCCGCGGCTCGGCGTATCCCCGACTCCAAGGCCAGCTGAACCTGCACGGAAACACGCGCGATCACCTAGATCGCGGCGGCCTCGTCAGCTGTCTTCGAGTGGTTGGAGAGGCCGATCGCCGCGAGGGCGACGATCGAGGCCAGAGCCCACCACACGTAGGCGGATGCCGCGAACTGATCGAGCAACGGCCAGCCGAGTCCGCTCCATCGTCCTTCGCCGAGTTTCCAATGCGGTGGGTACACCATCACAGCGAGTCCGACGGCCACCAGAGTCAGCAGCAGCGCACTGCGGCGGCGATAGCCCAGAACGGCGAGCACGATGGTGAACGGAACCGCCCACACCCAGTGATGTGACCAGGACACCGGTGAGACCAGCAGGCCGAACATGGCGTTGATCGTCAGAGCCAAGGCAATCCGGCCGGCCGCGAACGCTTTTCGCATCGCCACAGCCGCTATGCCGAGTACCACCACCGACAACGCGATCCACAGGATCGACCGGGGCAACTCGTCCAATCCGAGGCGTGCAAGCACACCGGTGATCGACTGGTTGGGCGGGTAGGCCGGGCCACCGATCCGATCGGAATCGACGATGGTCTCGGTCCAGTACTTCACCGAGTCCGACCACGTCAGCGCGAAGCCGATTCCGGTGAACAGCGCGAAACTCAGAACCGAGACCACCGCAGCGCGAAAGTCCTTGCGCAACAGAAAGAACAACACGAACACCGCAGGCGTGAGCTTGACGGCAGCCACGAGGCCGATCAGGACCCCTCGCGGCCAGGGAGTCTTCTTCGGGAGGCAGTCGAGAGCCACGAACGCCATCAGCACGATGTTGATCTGTCCATAGTTCAACGTCGAGGTGACCGGCTCCAGTACGAGCACCGACAACGCGAACACTGCTCCGGCAGACCACCACAAGAGTGTGCGGGGACGCAATCCGAGCGAGGTGAGTGTCGCCACGACCGTCACCAGCAACAGGATCATCGACAGAGCCGTCACGGTGATCGATGCGGCGTACAGCGATACCGACGACAGCGGGCTGAAGATCGCCGCGGCGATCGGGGGATAGGTGAACGGCAGCGTTGTGCCGGTGGCGATCGGCGGCAGCTGCCCGTAGAGGTCCCCGCCTTCCGCGAACACCTGACCGCCGAGTCGATAGACGTCCAGATCCAGTCGGTAGTGCTCGCCGAGAGCCCGCAGACCCGGAAAGCCGTTGAGGTGGAACAAGACGCCGACTGCGGCGGCGACCAGGACGACGATCCTGCTCGACACGACGGCCCATCGAGGCCACCGAGGTGGCGTCGTCCCGGCCGGCTCCGATGCCTCGGCTATCGGACGGTTGGTGTCGGGCGATGTCACAACGTGGGCCTTTCGGGGCTGTTCGGATTCGGACTACCGGTAGGCCGGGACGTGTCGGGGCACGCGCTAAGGTGAGCCGCGTGCGCTACTTCTACGACACAGAGTTCATCGAGGATGGTCGCACAATCGAGTTGGTCTCGATCGGTGTGGTTTCGGAGGACGGTCGCGAATTCTATGCGGTGTCCTCCGAGTTCGATCCCGAGCGCGCAGGCCGCTGGGTTCGGCGCAACGTGCTGCCCAAGTTGCCACCGTACTCGTCGCCGCTGTGGATGAGTCGGTCTCGGATCCGGGAGGAACTACTCGAGTTCCTGGTCCCGCACTACGGTGCCGAGGTCGAATTGTGGGCGTGGGTGGCTGCGTACGACCACGTGGCGCTGTGTCAGCTGTGGGGTTCGATGACCGAGTTGCCCCGTTCTCTGCCGCGGTTCACCCGGGAATTACGCCAGCACTGGGAGGATCGCGGCAGCCCCGAGCTGCCGTCGGTTCCCGACGATGCGCATGATGCACTGGCCGATGCGCGGCACAATCTGGCCAAGTTCCAGGCGATCGAGGAGTACTCGCACCGCGGGTGAACACCCGTTGTCCTGCGATGACAGTGGTGCGAATATCCTGTACTCGTGAACTGGACTGTCGACGTACCCATCGATCGCTTGCCCGACCTGCCGCCGTTGTCGCCGACGATGCGTACTCGATTGGACGATGCGTTGGCCAAGCCGGCCGCGCAGCAGCCGCAGTGGGACCCCGAGCACGCTGCGGACATGCGCAAGGTGCTCGAGAGCGTTCCGCCCATCACCGTCGCCGGTGAAGTGGAGGCGTTGTCGGACAAGCTGGCCGCCGTTGCGCGCGGTGAGGCCTTCCTGCTGCAGGGCGGCGACTGCGCCGAGACGTTCGTGGACAACACCGAACCGCACATCAAGGGCAACATCCGCACGCTGCTGCAGATGGCAGTGGTGCTCACGTACGGCGCGAGCATGCCGGTGGTCAAGGTCGCTCGCATCGCCGGCCAGTACGCCAAGCCACGGTCCTCGAACATCGACGCGCTCGGTCTTCAGTCCTACCGCGGCGACATGATCAACTCGCTCGTGGCCGACGAGAGCGTTCGCGGCCACGATCCGTCGCGACTGGTGCGCGCATACGCCAATGCCAGCGCAGCGATGAACCTGGTCCGCGCGCTCACCGGCGCGGGCATGGCGGATCTGCACAAGGTTCACGACTGGAATCGTGAGTTCGTGGCCAATTCACCCGCAGGTGCACGATACGAAGCACTCGCGGGAGAGATCGATCGCGGCCTGCGCTTCATGGATGCCTGCGGCGTGAACGACCCCAATCTGCATACCGCACAGATCTACGCGAGCCACGAAGCCCTTGTCCTGGACTACGAGCGTGCGATGCTGCGCCTGGACAACACCGACGATCACCCCAAGCTGTACGACCTGTCGGCGCACTTCCTGTGGATCGGCGACCGTACCCGTCAGCTCGACGGGGCACACATTGCGTTGGCCGAGTTGATCTCCAACCCGATCGGTCTCAAGATCGGACCCACGACCACACCCGAGATGGCCGTCGAGTACGTCGAGCGCCTCGACCCGACCAACAAGCCGGGCCGTCTGACGCTGATCTCACGCATGGGCAACGGAAAGGTGCGCGACATCCTGCCGGCCATCATCGAAAAGGTGCAGGCCACCGGACACCAGGTCATCTGGCAGTGCGATCCCATGCACGGCAATACCCACGAGGCGTCGACCGGCTACAAGACGCGTCACTTCGACCGCATCGTCGACGAGGTGCAGGGATTCTTCGAGGTGCACAACGGCCTCGGAACGCACCCGGGCGGAATCCATGTCGAGCTGACCGGCGACGACGTCACCGAGTGCCTCGGCGGTGCCCAGGACATCTCCGATCTGGACCTCGCCGGACGCTACGAAACGGCCTGTGATCCGCGGCTCAACACCCAGCAAAGCATCGAGCTGGCCTTCCTCGTCGCCGAGATGCTCCGCGACTGACTCGGTCGCTACATCCGGCTCAGGGCAGTGAGACGACCCTCACCTCGGAGCCCGGTTCCACGCGGGAGCCGGCTCCGGGGCTCTGGGTGATCACCAATGAGCCGTCCGTGTCGACCACCTGACGCACGTCGATGGTCAGTCCCAGGGCTGTGAGCGTCGTGCGCGCCGAACCGACCGAACGCCCGAGCAGCGACGGCACGGTGACGGCGTTGGACACGTCGAGCACGGCGGTGGTCCCCGATCTGACCGTCTGCCCGGCTTCGGGCGTCGTTCCGATTGCTTTGCCGCCGTCGGTCTCGTCGTCGAACGTCTCCCGAACCTCGCCGACGGTGATTCCCACCGATTCGAGCGTCGTGCGGGCCTGGTCGACGCTCTGACCGCGCACGTCGGGCACCTCGACCGGCGGTGCGCCTTTGCTGCGCAGCACCGTCACCGAGCTTCCGGTGGTCAACACGGTGCCAGGCGGTGGGTCCAGGGCTGCGACTCCGCCGACGGGAGCGGTGGTGCTGAAGGCCTCGCCGCCGTCGACGGGAGTGAACGTACGGTCTCGCAGTTGCTGTTCCACATCGGCGACGGATGCGGTCGCGTCGATCGAGGGGACGCTGGGGCTACCCAGTGACACCAGCAGGAACACCGTGTCGCCCTTGGCGATTCGTGATCCGCCAGTGGGGTCGGTGCCGATGAGAAGGTCGGTGTCCACCGAGTCCGAGTACGTTCCACGCACCGAGGCCTCGAGACCGGCCGCCTCCACGGCGCTGGTGGCACCGGTGGTGTCGAGGCCGTCGACCATCGGGACGGCGGTGTAACGGCCCGACCCCATCCACCAACCGCCGAAGCCGACGAGCACCGCGAGCAGGGCAACGACGAGCAGCCAAATCACGATAGCTCGACGCGAGCGCTGTCGGTCCGCCTCGAAGTCCGGGAAACGATACTGCCCTCGGCCCGTCGCAGGGGGCTCGGCGGGCGGCGCATCGTCGTGTTCCGGGCCGTACTCGACGCCTCTGGAAGTCGGTGACGTCACCACTCGCGTGTGCTGTACCCCGTGTTGCGGCGGCGGGGGCGGCGAATCCTGGACCACTTGGGTGCGAGCGGACGGCGCACGATCGCCGGCCACCGTCGTCGGTGCACCTGCGGCCGCGGAGCTCAGGTGCTCGGCCGACCGTTGGGGCGCGGGCACACGGTAGTCGGGCAACGCGAGCGCGGTTGCGGCCCCGCGCAGCGCGCGCGCCATGTCGTCGGCGTTGCGGTACCGGTGCTCCGGGGCGCGGACGGTCGCGTGCTGCACCACGTCGTCGAATTGGGGCGGAACGCCGGCAATGAAGGTGGAGGGAAGCGGCACGTCGTTGTCGATGCGCTGGTAGGCGATGGACAGCGAGGTGTCGCCGGTGAACGGGGTGCGTCCGGTCAACAGCTCGAAGAGTACGATTCCGACGCCGTAGACGTCGCTGCTCGCGGACGCCGAGCCGGTGGTGACCTGCTCGGGAGATAGGTACGCGGCCGTGCCCAGAATCACACTGCTGGACGTGACGGTGGAGGCTGCGACCGCGCGCACGAGTCCGAAATCGGCGATCTTCACGTCGCCGTCGTCGCTGATCAGAATGTTCTCGGGTTTGATGTCGCGGTGCACCAACCCTGCTCGATGGGCGACCGCGAGCGCCTCGAGAACGGGCCGCACGACGGCGACCGCAGCGTGCGGTGGCATCGGGCCACGCTCACGCAGGAGCTCACGCAGAGTTCCACCCTCGACGAGTTCCATGACCAGGAAGGCATGCTCGCCGTCCCGTCCGTGGTCGTAGACGGCGACGAGACCCGGATGGCTGAGCCTGGCCACGGCCCGTGCCTCGAACTCGAATCGCTGGACGAACTGCGGATCCTCGGCGAACTTCGGATCCATGATCTTCACCGCGACCGGGCGATCGAGCCTGGTATCGAGGCCGCGATAGACCGTCGACATACCGCCCCGTGCGATCGGTCCGTCGATACGGTATCGACGATCGAGCATCGAACCCGGTATCACCGAACCTCCTCTCGTCGTCCACTGTCTGACTGCTGTGTTGTCCGCTTCGGTCCCGGACCGCTTCTGTGCGGAACCACGACGCCGATCGTATCGGGGCGTCGACCGGCCATCGGCGAACGTGTTGCTCTCCCGCCGCGTCTGCCGTTTTTGAAGTCTGGACGCCGGACCCGTTAACGTTACCTGCGTGAGTGCCATTCCCTATGCCGACGACGTGCTCGATCCGTCGGTGTCTCTGCTGCAGTTCGCCGACGTCGCGAAGATCCTCGACGTTCCCAAGACCCGCGTCGAACAGCTCGTTCGAGATCGTCAACTGTTGGCTCTGAAGCGTTCTCGCGTGCCCGGTGTTCCCGAGCAGTTCCTCGACGCGAGCAAGGGCACCATCGTCAAGGGTCTGCCCGGCTTGTTGGCCGTGCTGCACGACGGTGGCTACGAGGACGAAGAAATCCTGCGGTGGCTGTTCACCGAGGACGAGAGCTTGCCCGGCGCGCCTGTGGCCGCACTGCACGGCGATCTGATGCGCGAAGTGATCAGACGCGCACAGGCCATGGCCTTCTAGCGAACGGTCGCACGCTTGAAGCCGGTGACGGCGAACTGCGGAAGCGCGATGCGGGCGCGTGTCCACTGCGGCACCGTCGCCCGCTGGGAGAGTACGCGGTAGCCCTGCGACTCGACCTCGTCCAGAATGCGGCCGTAGAGGACGGACGCCGTACGCATCGACGGACGCACGCGCGGATCGAGCATGTCGATACCGGCATCGGACGTGCGATAGATCGAGCGGGTGACGGCGATCAGGTGGGCGAGAGCGCGAGTGACCCGGACATCGACTCTGCCGGTCGTCCGACACCACCGGAGCAACTCTTCGTCTACTCCGAAGGCAGCCAGCTCGTCGGTGGGGAGATAGATTCGGTCGCGATCGAGGTCCTCGCCCATGTCTCGGATGAAGTTCGTCAGCTGGAACGCCTCGCCCAGTGCCGCGGCCGGAGGCTCGGCCTCGGATCGTTCGACCACGGTTCCCAGGATGGGCAGCATCTGCAGTCCGATGACGGCAGCGGAGCCGTACATGTACTCGCGCAGTTGCTCCATCGTTCGGTAGCGCGAGACGAACACGTCGCTGCCCGGAATGTCCATGCGCATCGAGTGCATGAACGCGAAGAAGTAGTCGTGCGGAATGTCGTACCGCAGCACGGTGTCGCACAGTGCGCTCAATACCTGGTCGGTCACGCTGTGCGGCAACGGCTTTCCGGCCAGGGCGTCGCGCACTCGGGATTCGATCACATCGAGTTCGACGATGCGGCGAGCGTTGAGCTCGTCCGATCCGACGGCGATGTCGGTGCCCTCGAGGTCCACGATGTCGTCGACCATGCGGGCGAATCCGTACAGCGCGTGCACGCCTGCGCGCTTGTCGGTCGGCAGCAGGCGGGTGGCGAGGAAGTACGTCTTACCGTGCTCGGCGTTGAGCTCACGGCAGATTCGGTATGCCTCGTGCAGTGACGGGTCGATACCGTCCAACTCTTTCATCGCGGGAACCTCATGACGTGGACTCGTCTCCGGACGGTTCGGATGCAGCGTTCTTGGGAGCATTCGGCACGGCACGGTGTTCCCTGGATCGGTCCGACCGTAAACGCAGTGGGTCGACGCGTGTCAACGCGAGGGCGGCCACCACGGCCGCGACGACAGCCAGTGCCACATGCACGACGTTGTACAGGCCGATGGCACCGTCGGGTTGGAAGACGAGCATGAGCCACGTCGACAGACCGGTCAGGACCATCAGAGTCGTTCGAGACAGTGCGAATCCGGCAGCGATCGCCAGCGGCCACGAGTAGTACCAGGGCAGAGCAGCGGGGGAGAGAACGACCGTGGCGACGAGGGCGATCAGGATGCCCTTGACAGCGTTTCGCTCGGACTTGCGGCCCCACCACCAGGCTGCAGCGAGGATGACCACCAGGACGACCGAGCACAGCAGCCGCGTGACGTAGAGAACCGGGTCCAGTCGAAGATCGAGGAACCAGGAGGTGCTGACAGTCACCAGGTGCGCGAGAATCGTGGGCAGGGAGAGCCAATTGATGATCTTTGCCGACCCCGACAGCGCGGTCAGCCACCCGATTCCCACTCCGGCGACCAGCGACGAGACCGCGAACACCGCAACGAAGACCGAGGCTCCGATCCCGGCGGTCTTCGTGAACACCAGCACCGGCGAGGGTGGCGTTCGGTCTTCGGCGCGGGCCTTGTCCCGTACGTGCAACATCCAGATCCAGACCAGGAAGGGCAGCGCCAGACCTGCGGTTGCCTTGATCGCCACCGCGATCGCCACCAGCGCGATGCCGGCCACGTGGCGATGTTCGAGAGCCAACACGATGCCGGCCGTCATCAGGCCCACCATGAGCAACTCGTTGTGTACCCCGCCGATCAGATGGATCAGGACCAAGGGGTTGAGCACCGCGAGCCACACAGCAGTGGTCGCTCGGCCGCCGAGGTGCTTGGCCAGCCGCGGAACCGCCCACATCATCAGCGCCAGACCGGGCAGCATGGTCAGGCGCAGGAGCATGGTCCCCGCGATGACGTTGTCGCCCGTCAACGTGGTGATACCGCGACCGAGAAGGAGGAACAGTGGGCCGTAGGGGGCCGTCGTGGTGGTCCAGACGTTGCTGACGTTGTCGAGCAGCACACCTGGATTGGCAACGGGACCAACGCCGTACGGATCGAAACCGTCACGGAGCAGGGCCCCCTGAGCCAGGTAGGAGTATGCGTCTCGGCTGAACATGGGGACCGACAGCAAGAGCGGCGCCGTCCATGCAGGAACGATCCATCTCAGTTCGCCGACCGTGGTGCGTCCGTGCAGGGTTGCGCGCCCGAGCCGGACCCAGGCGGTGATCATCAGCAGTACGCCGACCCAGACGATGATGGTCGACAGGACGAATCCGTGGCCGAATCGGAGCCACGACAGGTGCATCTCCTCGAGCAGCGGATCGCGCCGCCGCACGCTGCCTGCGCCGAACCCGCCGAACGTGATGCAGACGGCCCCGACGACACCGAGGATTGCCGCTTTGCCCTCCGGGCTGCGGAGAAAGTTTCCCGTTGCAGTCGTTCTCGACGGTCGTGGTGTGGTCGCCGACGCGGGGACGTCGTCCGACGATCGATCCTCGGAGGTGGAGTGCGACGAAATCGAAGACATTGCCGCCTACTCCTCCTCTGCAACGAAAGTATTGTTCGCGAACTTCATCCGAAGTCGATGCATTGTGCAGTTCGTCGAACGATCATGGTCGCAGCAATGCGCGCGACCGGCAAACGATCGCGTTCAGCTTAGTTGGTCGTTGCAGTGAACCGAACGAAGCTACCGCCCCGAGCGTCCTGTCACCCGCTCGGCGGCGAGCTTTCCCGACACCAGAACCGTCGGAACGCCCACGCCCGGCGTCGTGCCGGAGCCGGCGAGAACCACGTTGTCGAGCCCGGCGACCATGTTCTTTCGCCGGAACGGCCCGGTCTGCCGGAACACGTGAGCGGACGAGAACGGCGATCCTTCGATCATGCCCTTCTGCGCCCAGGTCTCGGGTGTGTCGATGTGGTCGAGAACGAATGCGTCCAGGAGTCCCGTGTATCCGCGACTCTCCATCGTCGTCAGTATCTCGCGGAGGTAGGGGTGCGCCAGTTCTGCCCACGCCAGCGGAGCGCTGTCCAGATTGGGACACGGTGCCAATATCGACACCGGCTCACTGCGTACGCCGCCGCGCACCACTTCGAGGTTCGGATCGCTCACCGAAGGTCTGGTGATGAGCAACGAGGGATCGGCCATCAACGATCCCTTGCCCGCCTTGGCGGTGATCCTTCGGAACGTCTCGGCCCATTCGTCGCCGAAATCGATGGTGTGATGGGCACGAGCGGGCCACTTCGCGGTCTGCTCGACGGGAACTGTTCCGTGCGCGACGACCGCCGACGGTGAGACGACGCCGTAGCCGTTGCGTCTGCCCTTCTTCGACACCGACGCCCGGTCGAGGAGTCGATCGACCACGGGTAGGTCGGCGGTGAGAACGAGTGCGTCGCACGCGATTCGACGGCCGGTCGCGGTCAGCACGGAGTCGGCACGGCCGCGGTCGACGGTGACATCGACGATGTCGGTGCCGAGGTCCAGTGTTCCGCCCGCTGTGACGAACGCGTCGGCCATGGCCCGAGCGATGGCCGCCATGCCGCCCTCGGGGAAGAAGACGCCGAGGGACGTGTCCATGTGCGCGATTGCCCCGTACACCGCAAGCGCTTTCTGCGGTGCCATCCCTGCGTAGAGCGCTTGAAACGTGAAGACACGCCGCAGTCGGGTGTCTTTCAGAAAGCGGTCGACACGCGGTCCGAGTTTGCCGAAGCCGCCCAGTTTGATCAGCGTGGCGGTGTCGCGAACGGCGGCCTTCGAGCCCACGAGATCGAGCGGGGAATCGAAGTTCGAATCGATGTACCGGTCGAATTCGGCATCGAAGATGTCGGCCAGCCACCGACGCAGGTCGCGATATCCCTGCGCCTCGGCGGGCCCACAGGTGCGTTCCACCTCGGCCGCCATCGCCTCCGGGTCAGAGTAGACATCGATCGACGTACCGTCGGCGTACCGCGTGTGATACGACGGCGACAGGGCCGTGAGACGGATCTGGGGTGTCGTCGACTCGAAATCGGCACCCACCGCGGCCAAGGCCTCGAGCACCAGGTTCGGCATGGTCAACACGCTTGCGCCGTTGTCGATGTCGTACAGGTGCGAGCCGTCGGAGTCGGACACCGGGTACACCCCGACACGGCCGCCCACGGTCTCGTCTCGTTCGACGATGGTGACCTTCTTGCCTGCCCCCAGCAGGTGCAGACCGGCAGCCAATCCAGCCAATCCGGCTCCCACCACCACGACCCGGTCGGTGGGTCCGGTGACCGTACGAATCGAAGACATGTCGCTCACTTTCAGTACTGCCGCTTGATTGCGGCGGTTGCCATGGCGCGCAGATGCGCGGCCGCGACCGGCTCGATCGAACTGTTGTCCAGGGCCGAGACTGCCCGCGCGCCGAGCTCGTCGATCTGCCGTTCGACCGCGTCGACCGCGCCCAGTTCGACCAGAATCGAACGGATATCGGCCACTGCGACGGCGTCGAGTTCGGTTCCCAGGCTGGCCCGGATCGTGGCTGCAAGATCCGGGCGGCTCTCGTCGGCCTGCTTCAGCGCCGACGCGATCAGCACGGTGCGCTTGCCCTCGGTGATGTCGTCGCCCGACGGTTTGCCGGTCACCTCGGGATCGCCGAACACTCCGAGCAGGTCGTCGCGCAATTGGAACGCGATCCCGATGTCGGCCCCGAAGCTGCGATACGCGGCGATCAGATCCTCGTCTGCATCGGCCAGAACTGCGCCGAGGTGCAGCGGTCGTTCCACCGTGTAGGCGGCGGTCTTGTAGCGATTGACCCGCATTGCAGCCGCCACCCCTTCGTCGGTGCCTGCTTCGGCCTCGATGTCGAGCAGTTGACCACCCAGGACCTCTGTGCGCATGGCCGACCACACCGGCTGGACCCGGCGTGCTGCGTCGTCGTCGATGCCCGACTCGCGGAGTAGGTCGTCGGCCCAGCACAGGGCGAGATCTCCGACGAGAATGGCGGCCGATTCGCCGAAGTGCTCCGACGATCCGGACCAGCCCGCGTCCCGGTGCCGTCGCGCGAAGTCGACGTGCACGGTCGGAAAGCCGCGCCGTGTGCTGGACGAATCGATGATGTCGTCGTGAATCAACGCGCAGGCCTGAATCAGCTCGAGCGCCGAACAGGCGCGCAGCACTGCATCGGAGCGCGTACCGGTGGATTCGCCACCCGCACCGAGCCATGCCGTCCAGGCGAACGCGGGACGCATGCGCTTGCCGCCGCGCAGCACGAACGCTTCGAGATCTGCCACGGCTGCGGGATAGCCGCCGCCGACGGTGTCGACGACCTCGCGGCGCGTCGCGAAGAACTCGGCGAGCTTCGCGTCCACGGCAGCGCGGAGCGCCTCCGGTCCGAGTGCGGCAGTGGGGGTGTCGACGACGGGCGAGGACAAGTCTCCGGACAGGACGATCCTCCAAGGTGTGTGGTGGGTGCGTCGGAATGTGGTTCCCAGACTAGTAGCCGTCCACACCCACGTGCCGACGTGCAGCGAACACCGACCCCGGGAGGCCCGACGGCCTGTTCCGACGCGCAACCTATGATCTTCGGGTGAGCGAAGAATCCGTCCGGGGGCGGACGAGCCGAGGGAACGCGTCGACGACGCCGTCCATCGTCGACCGACTACGCAGTGAACCGGACGCCAGAATCCCGTTCTCTGTCGAGTTCTCGCCTCCACGTGATGCTGCGGCGGAGGCCCGGTTGTGGCGTGCAGTTCGTGAGTTCGAGCAGCTTGCGCCTGCCTTCGTGTCGATGACATACGGTGCAGGAGGCTCGACCCGAGATCGAACGGTGCGCGTCACCGGGCAGATAGCAGAAGAGACCACGCTGCTTCCTGTGGCGCATCTCACTGCCGTTTCGCACAGTGTCGACGAGTTGCGGTCGATGGTCGGGTCCTACGCCGACCGCGGCATCACGAACATCTTGGTGCTACGCGGAGATCCGCCGGGAGATCCGCTCGGTGACTGGGAGAAGCATCCGGACGGGGTCGAGTACGCGGAGGAACTGGTTCGGTTGGTGCGCGATCTCGGCGACTTCCACGTCGGAGTGGCGTCGTTCCCCGAAGGACACCACCGCGCCGACGACCTCGAGCAGGACACCAGGTGCCTGGTGGGCAAGCTTCGTGCTGGGGCCGAGTACTCGATCACCCAAATGTTCTTCGAGGTGGACGACTATCTGCGTCTGCGCGATCGTGTGTCCGCGTACGACGCCGAGCAGGGTGCCAAGCCGATCATCCCCGAGATCATGCCCATCACCTCGCTCCGGTCGGTTCGCCGGATGCTCGAGCTGTCGGGTACCACACTGCCGTCTTCCCTGGACGAGAAGTTCACCCGCGCAGCGGGATCCGGTCCCGAAGAGGACCGCGCGGCCGTCCGAGAGGTGGGTATCGAACTCGCCACGAACATCGGCGAGCGGCTGATTTCCGAGGGTGCACCCGGATTGCACTTCATCACGTTGAACTTTGCCCGGGCCACCCGTGAGGTGTTGTGCAACCTGGGACTCGCGCCCGCGCGGGTCTAGCGGCGTCAGCGGCGCGGAGAGGGACGCGACTTCCACGTCAGTGATCCGCGTCGCCTGCGAACGTGGGATTCCGCGACGAGTCCGGTGAAAGCGAGGATCGACACCGGATGCAGCGCGGCGTCGACCGCATCGTCGACGCCGAATCGCGGTCCCGATTCGCGTCGACGCGCGGCCAATCGGGACACCGTGCCCGCGAGGTATCCGGCCAAGCCGAGGCGTCGCACAGATCCCGAGGCCGTGAGCGCCGCTATCGGCGGCACCAGGTAGATCATTGCCGACGCCAGTGTTGCGGTGATCGAACCGACCGGGCCGCCGAACTCGTTCCACAGCCACCGGCTGTACCCGGATCGTAGGTCGGCAGCCGACCGATACATCCGGCAACTGACGAAACCCGCTCCCGACACCACCGCCGTCGACATGCCTCGTCGGCGCAGCGTGCGTGCCAGATCCAGATCCTCGGTTGCGCTGGCTGCGACACAGCCGTGGCCCCCGATGGCGCGATACGCGGCGGCGTCGAACGCCATGAACTGCCCACAGGCGACCGCCATCGAGGGCAGCAGCGTCGAGTTGGCCACCGGCACGGGAAGAGTGGACATCCAGGACCATGCGAGCAGAGGTTGAACGAGTCGCTCGGCGATGCTGCCGACCAGCTGCTCGGGCCAGGGGCACAGCAGCGCCACATCGTACTGCCGCAGCGTCCTTGCAGCGGCTGCCACTGCATCGGGCGCGAGTCGCACGTCGGCGTCGACGAACATGATCAGCGACGTCTGTGCGTCGCCTTCGTCGGCCAGTCTCGCCAGCTCGGCGCACGCGGCGGCCTTGCCGGTCCATCCGGCCGGGGGAGTGGCACGAGAGGTCACGATGCGAATCCTCGGATCACCGGCGGCGGCGGCTCGGGCAGCCGAAGCCGTTCCGTCGCTGGAGTCGTCGTCGAGGACGATGACCTGCATGTCGGGGCACGATCGTTGACGCAGGAGATCGCCGATCAACCACGGAAGTGTCGTCAGCTCGTCGCGGGCGGGAATGCAGACGACGATGCGTTCGAGGACGTCATGATCCGGAGCACTCAAGCCGGGCGTGAATCGCAGATTGAGCAGCGATACTGCAGCCGACGCCGTTGCCAGGACAGCAGTGGTCGCCGTTGTTCGTACCGAGAGTCGTTCGGTCACACCGACGTTCTGTCGGTCGGACTGTTCGCCTCGGGTCCGCGCGGCTGCCGAGTGCGCAGTGGTGGGTTGCGCGAGACCCAGGCCATGGCTCCGATGATGGCTGCGACGCCGACGGTCACACCACCGACGATGCCCGCCCAGCCGGCGAAGCTCCTGGTATTCGGATCGGGGTAGTTGACCTCGGCGCGCAACGACGTCACCTCTCCTGCGGGCAACTTCCAGGAGATCGAGTTGTCGCTTTCGCGGGTGCCGTTCGTCGTTCCGATGCGGGAAGGGAACGCAATGGTGAACTGCACGTCCGAACCCTGAGCCGGAACCGAGGACAGGTCGGCGTTACCCGCCAGCGTGACGGTGTCACCCGATCGCTGAAGCTCCAGCTGGAACGATCCGGCGGCGTTCTGGAAGATCGATCCGAGGGTCTGCACATCGCCGAACGACAGATCGTCGAAAATGGCCTGTGATCCGACGTACCCATCCTGGTTGTACGGCTCGACGCGCACCTTGTTCTCGATCGAGGACGGAACCACGAGCTCCGGTCCGGTATCGGAGTCCGAGGTCGGCACACTGGCCGCCACGATCTGGCCCGCCACCCGGTCGTTCGCCGACACCCCCATCGTGACCTGTACCCGTAGGCACCCGGCCAGCATCGGCGCGACCAGCAACGCCAGTGCGACCACCGAGAGAATTCTGCGGCGGTGGGTTCGGTGAGATGTTCGCGATGTCGACTGCACAGCGACATCGTGCCAGGCCATGGAGCCGATGTCTGTCGGCAGGGGTTCTCAGCGAGGCGTGTCGGTACCGAGACCGGAGACTGCCGCGCGAGATCGTGGTGGACGCACGCGGCCGCGGCCACCGATCCACACCAGCGGTATGCCGACCACACCCATCACGAGGAACCCGTACACCGCAGAGAAGCGAAGTTCCGGACCGTCGAGGAAAACGGCATGCGCCAGTGCCGACCCGAGCCACGTCCACAGGAACAACCCGATGGGTACCGCATCGTCGAACGGTTGCAGCCGAATATCGGACGGGCGAGGGCCTCCGATGGCACGGTCGAGCGTCTCCACGACCGCCGCCATCAGCGTGGCCACCACGAGCCAGCCGAGGTAGTTGGTCAGCGGTATGGACGGCACCCCCGGCAGGCCGACGGCACCGGCCGTCCACGTCCATTGGCCGTCGGTGACCATCTGTGGATCGAGATAGAGGTCCCAGCCGACCATGCCCACCGCCACTGCGGCGATCCGGAGGCCGGCGGCCCGGACCTGCGTCGTGCCGAGACGGCGAACGACGTAGGTCACGGCGCACCAGATCGGGTAGAAACCGGCCGTCCAGGCCAGCGGGACCACCACGGGCACCTCGAACAGGCTGGGACCCAAGCGATTCTGCGCGTAGAAGTATTCGCCGAACGGGATGCCGGTGGCGGTGCCCACCAGCTCCGACGCGAACCCGGTGCCTGCTGTCACGACGACAAGAACGGTGGCCCACACTGCTCCTCGGTGCAGCACGGCATGCAGGATCGACGCGAGTGCGAGCAACGCGACCACGGCGACCGTCACCGCGTCTCGGGTCGACCCCGACACCAGCGGGTAGACGATCTGGCAGCCGACGGCGGCGACCGCGACGACGATCGGTGCAATCCTCATATCCGCCTCCTCCGGAAGAACTCGCGTCGGCGTCCGGCGCGTGCGTCGTCGATCGCGATCCGTGCGGCCGACCGACCGCTGGCTGCAGTGACGCCGCCACCGGGGTGGGTGGATGCGCCGGTGAGATACAGCCCGTCCGCCCCCGGAACTCGATGACCCGCCAGTTGTGGGTGCGGCCGCCACATCATCATCTGATCGAGTGACATGTCCAGGTGCATGATGTTGCCCCCGATCAACCCGAGCTCACGCTCGATGTCGGGCGGTGACTGGACGTGTCGATCCAGCACCGCGCCGGCGAATCCGGGCGCGTACCGATCCATTTCGGCCACGATCCGGTCCGCCTCGAACTCGGCCAACGAGCGTTCGCCCGGAACGTCCGAACGCCATCGTCGGCCGTCGGCGAGAGTGTGTGGATGCCACTGCGACCACAGCGAGATCTGATGTTGTCCCGGCGGCGCGATGGTGGGGTCGATGGCACTGAACGACATTCCGAGCACGGCCGGAGTCGGCGGCAGATCACCGGCGAGTGCGTGGCCGTGTGCCAGGCGCAGCTGGCTGCGGTCACGTACCAGCAGCGCGAGGCCGTGGGTGCCGTCCTCGATTCGGTCGGCACTGGGATATACCGGAAGTGCGTCGGTGGCCAACCGGACCGCAGTGCCGAGTCCAGGACCCACCCGAATCGTGCTGCGCCACCGCGCGATCTGCGTCGCGTCGTGCCCGCCGTCGGCGAGTAGGTCGAGAGTGGTCAAGATATGGCAACCGGCAACGACGACTCGACTGTCGATCTCCCGACCCGATGCCGTCCTGGTGGTCCAGCCGTGCGGGCGGCGTACGAGCGAGGTCACGGCGTCGCCGAGGGTGAGTTCGGCCCCGTCCCGCTGCAACCGGGCGATCATCGCCTCGGTCAGCGCGCCGCTGCCACCAACGGCGCGGCCGGGCGGAAGAGTGTGCATGAGAGCGGCGAAACCGACCATCGGCGCGGTACCCGGCTCGGACATCGGCGGCCCCGACTGTGCGCCGAACCACGCCAGTGCGGCCTTGAGACGTTCGCTCGAGAACATCTCGTCCAGCAACGAATCACCGGTGGCGAGAAATTCGCGCGAGAGCATGCTGCCCCCGTCCGGGGCCCCGAGACCCCAGAAGGAGCGGAGCAGTTTCGCTCCGGTCGGCGGTCCGCCGAACGCGCGCATGGTTCGTTCGCTCCGAGGGCCCCACACCGAGACGAACGTGCGGTAGGCGCTGGCGTCCGCGGCCCCGCACGCAGCGGCGATGGAGTCGCAGGTGCGATCGAGATCGCGATGGAAGACGAGGGCGCGCTCGTCGGTGCCGACGGCTCCCGGTGCGAACGCCCAGGGATCGCAGTCGATGTAGCGGAGGCCGAACTGTGCGAGGTCGAGCTCCTCGACTATCCCCGTGTGGCGGATCATGATGTGCGCCGACGAACCGCGGTCCACCCGATGACCGGGAAAGCGGTCCACGGTCGATACTGCGCCACCGGCAACCGTGTCGCGTTCGAGAACCTCGACGGACCAACCGGCATCGGTCAAGTAGCAGGCGGAGGTCAGGGCGTTATGGCCGGAGCCCACCACCACAGCATCGATCACACCCCTCAGGCTACTGGCCCGTCCAGTGGCAATAGGCGACCGAGCACGGCGAAGGGCCGACGATCGCCTGCGAATCTGAAGTCACGAAGCACGTCCACAAAGCCCAGCCGCCGATAGAGTCGCCAGGCTCGATTGTCCTCTCGCGCCACCTCGGGTGTGGACAACATCACGTTGTCGGCATCCACACCCTCGAGCAACCGATTACACAACTGCCAACCGAGGCCGTACCCCTGGGCGCTCGGGAGAACGTGGAGCTCGGTGAGCTCGAAGTAGTTCCCCAATGCCTTCTCGATACTCTGCGGAGGGTGTCCCGAGCGGCGCAATCCGTCTCGAACCTGTTGATGCCACCACTGATGTGGTGCGCCGTGGTAGCCGTAGGCGACTGCGACCAGTGAATCGGCCTGCCCCGGGTCGGAATTCGGGAGCAGCGCTCCGACCGCACGCCAGCCGGGACGATGCAGATGTTCGCTCCACATCGGTGCCCGGCTCTGCTCGGTGCCGCGTGGGTAACCCATGGCTTCGACGTAGATCGACAGTGCTTCGAGCAGCCGCAGGCGAAATTCCGGGGGCGTCAGATCGACCAGGTACGGCGTTGTCCGCGCATCGGTGACGACTGTCCTCAACCTTTCTTCGGAAACTTGTCGGTGGGCACAGCTATATTGAAAAGCGTCGAACGGGTGTTCGATGATCGGGGCCGAGTGCGCCGGTGGCTTCGACTCCGATCAGGGGTCGAATACTCCGGAGTTCGACTGTAAGGCTTCGTCACGGTTCCGGGCGCGTCAGGTACGCACCGGAGATTCGAACTGGAGGTGTTCGAGTATGACGATCACGAAGGCATTCGATGCCGGCGTGCGGTCGCCGGTGCCGCGTCAGGCCCGGGTTCTGCTCGGTCGAGCCGACGCTCTGTTGTCCGAGTCCATCGGCGAGAGCGACGCGGGTGACCGGTTTCTCGGGAGCTATGCCGCGGCGCTCAAGGGAGCGGCGGCGGTACTGGCGTCGTTGCCGAACTCGATCGGTGCTCGCCCGCGCTCGCGCAACGCGTGGGTGTTGATGGCGAAGGCGGCACCCGAACTCGCTGTGTGGTCGGACTACTTCGCATCGTTCTCGGCCACCCGCGCCGCAGTGGAAGCGGGCGCGTCGAGCACGGTCACCGATCTCGATGCCGACGATTTCTATCGACACGTGAGTAGCTTTTTGAACTCGGTCGACGATCGACTCGGCGGTCAGTCGCGGTTCGCCTCCGTCGACCCGATGACCACACCGTTGTCGGCATAGCTGATCGAAAGGGTCGACGGGCGTGAACTGCCACGTCACACGGTGTTCGGCCGGAGTTTCCGGGACGGCCGTCTCGAAAACTTCGGGGTTTCTCAGGAACACATCGTGCGAGTAGGTGGTAAGCAGCGGATTCAGCTCGTATCATCGTGTCTAGGTAGCCGCCAAGGTCAGCTTCCCGTCGTTTCGCAACAGAAACGACCTTCAATATCAGTGCAGGGGGAGGTACCGTGCCACTCTCCGAGCACGAGCAGCGCATGCTCGATCAGATCGAGAGCGCTCTCTACGCCGAGGATCCCAAGTTCGCGTCTCATGTGAGAGGCGGCCGTGTTCGCGCGGCGTCGAGCAGGAGGCGCTTTCAGGCCGCCGCGCTGTTCGTCGTGGGACTCGTGTTGCTCGTCGCCGGTGTTGCTTTGTCGACGAACAGCTTGGCTTTTCTCGTCGTCAGTCTCATCGGCTTTTTGTTCATGTTCGGTGCCGGGGCACTGTTCCTGTTCGGCGGCTCCAAGAAGGGAGCCGCACCGACGTCCGAGGAAGGTGGCACCACCAACAGTGCCGCCGACGCCTCCGGCCGAGGTACCGGACAGAAATCGAAGGGTGGCCGCAAAGGTGGCAGCTTCACCTCTCGCATGGAGGACCGGTTCCGTAAGAGGTTCGAGCAGGACTGAGTAAGACCGGGTCTTTCACGGCCCGCCCGATTCAGGTTCGTTCCCACAACTTCACGCGTCACTCACAGCAGCACCTCACCTTCGGGTGAGGTGCTGCTGTGTTTGTGCGGTGATCGGATCGCCTGCTGCGGCCGCTGCCGAGCGGACGTCGGCTGCCCGGTGCCGACGGGTCGTAGCCGGCGCATTTCGGGCCGCCTCCCCACTTCGCCCCACGATCAGCAAAAGTCCCCACTTCGCCCCACCTCAGCTCCACTGAGCCTCTCAGGACGGCTCTGTTTCGTCTCATATGTCGCAAAAGGCCTGCTCATGCCGTTGATGGGACGCGTGTGGGCGCTTTTCGTCGGACCTGAACCGGCCTTCCAGGGCTGGATGCTGACCGTCAATTCGAGCAGTCTTTGCTGCCTTTGAACTGGGGAAATGTGAAACTGCCCAAATTATTCGCGCTCTGAATGGTTCGAAGTGGGGGAGAGTGGGGTAAAGTGGTCCGCAGCGGAGAGTCGAGGCTGGAGGTGGCGAGTGTTTCTCGGTACCTACACGCCAAAGCTCGACGACAAGGGTCGACTGACGTTGCCGGCCAAGTTTCGGGACGCGCTTGCAGGAGGTGTCATGGTGAGCAAGGGGCAAGATTTCAGCCTCGCGGTCTACACCGCGGCAGACTTCGCTGAGCGGTCACGGAAGCTGACGGCAGCGTCTCGTGCCAACCCGAAAGCCCGCGCCTACGTTCGTCAGTTCTTTTCGGGAACCGATGAGCAGAGGCCGGACGGACAGGGTCGAATCACCATCAGTCCGGAGCATCGTCGATACGCCGGGCTCGAACGGAACTGTGTGGTGATCGGTTCGATGGATTTCATCGAAATCTGGAACGACGAAGCATGGGCCCGTTACTCCGCTGAAAACGAGCAGGACTTCTCCGACGCATTCGACGAATCCCTCGGGGGAATCTTGTAGACCGCCCAGGTCGCCTGCGAGTGCAGCGAGGCCTCTGCCCGATCAGAACCCTGACGTTCTTCCCCAACGCCAGGTTTCGCAGATCAGGACCCTGACGTTCTTCCCCAACGCCAGGTTCCCTATCGGACAGGGACCTCGAAGCATTCGCTCCGGCGTCCGTGGGCAACCCGCACGGCCCGGACCCGGGCGAGACGTACGTACGCACGACCGGGAGGAACCATGACGGAGGGCGACGGGCGGGACGAGAGCGCATCGTCCACCGACCGACCCGATCGTCGATCCGCAGGTCCGCTGCACGTACCGGTTCGACTCGATCGGGCCGACGAATTACTGGGCCCCGCAATCGATTCTGCTGACGGCACCCGCGTCATGATCGACGCGACTCTGGGACTCGGTGGTCACGCCGAACACTTCCTCCGAACTTATCCGCACCTGCACCTCATCGGACTCGATCGCGATCCCGACGCACTCCGACTCGCCGGATCCCGGCTGGCCCCATTCTCCGATCGAATCACGTTGGTACACACGACGTACGACGGTATTGCCGAGGCGCTCGACGAAGCCGGCCTGCCTGCGCTCGAATCCGTGCACGCCATTCTGTTCGATCTGGGAGTGTCGTCGATGCAGCTGGACGAGTCCGATCGAGGGTTCGCCTACTCCGTCGATGCGCCGCTGGACATGCGGATGAATCCGACCGTGGGTATCACCGCCGCCGACGTGCTCAACACCTACTCGCACGGCGATATCGCGCGAGTACTCAGCACCTACGGCGAGGAGCGGTTCGCCGGGAAGATTGCCTCCGCCGTTCTGCGCCGACGTGAGCACACGCCGTTCACCACCAGTGGTCCGTTGGTCGAATTGCTCTACGCCGCAATCCCGGCCGCGACGCGGCGCACCGGTGGGCACCCGGCAAAGCGCACCTTTCAGGCCCTGCGGATCGAGGTCAACGGTGAGCTGGACTCGCTGAAGTCCGCGGTGCCGGCCGGGCTCGACGCCTTGGCCGTGGGTGGCCGGGTGGTCTTCATGTCGTATCAGTCGCTCGAAGACCGAGTCGTCAAGCAAGAGTTGGCCCCGCGGATCAAATCCCGTAGCCCCGAGGGGCTGCCGGTAGAGCTTCCCGGAATGGGTCCGGACTTTCGACTCCTGACCAGAGGTGCCGAGCGCGCCTCGGATGAAGAAATCGACGTCAACCCACGTTCGGCTCCGGTGAGATTGCGCGCCGCCGAACGGATTGCAAGGAGAGCGGAATGACGGTTCCAGGCACAACCGTTGGAACACAACGCAATCGGGTTCCCCTGCAGGGGCATAGGGTCGTTCCGCAGGCTCCACTCTCGCGCCCTGAACGTACGGGTAAGAGCGGTGGTCGATCCGGTGCCGCTCTTCGTGCGTACGAGCGCAGGCACCAGCGCGCGTCGATTCACACGTCGGACTCTCATCGTGGTTCCGGCACTCGTCGGTCGATCGACGGAGGTGCTATCGCTGCGCGAATTCCGTTCGTCGCGTTGATCATCGGCTTGCTGGCCCTCGGTCTCGGCCTGACGTTGTTGCTCACCACGCGGTCTGCCGGCGATTCGTACGACCTCAGCGCCGCAAAGGCCGTCAACACCGAGCTTGCTCAGCAGCGAGCAGCATTACAGCGCGATGTCGAGTTGGCAGAATCGGCTCCCGAGCTGGCTCGCAAGGCGGCCGGGCTCGGAATGGTTCCGGCCAAGAATCCTGCCCGGCTGATCGTCGCGCCCGACGGCGGTGTGCAGGTCGTGGGTACACCGGCTCCGGCCGACGGT
This sequence comes from Rhodococcoides sp. S146-33, assembly GCF_059489205.1. Taxonomy (NCBI): domain Bacteria; kingdom Bacillati; phylum Actinomycetota; class Actinomycetes; order Mycobacteriales; family Nocardiaceae; genus Rhodococcoides; species Rhodococcoides sp. S146-33. The sequence goes on along the minus strand of NZ_JCAJWY010000008.1, from coordinate 124,693 downwards.
GCGCCGGTTGCTCCGCTCGATCCGGTGGCTCCCGCCGCTGCAGGCGAGGGCACCGCCCCCTCTGCATCCGCGCAGTCGCAGCAGCAGACGCCGCGTAGCGCATCGCAGCCCAGCCGGACCTCCGGCTCCATCGATACTCGTGCCGCCACGCCGAGTGCAAGCAATGGCGCTGGAAACACTGCGCTTGCTGAACAATTCATTCCCATGAGCATCCCCTCGCTCGAGACACCGTCGGCCGAAACTCCGTCGTCCGCTGCCCCTGCGGCTCCGGCCACCGAAGAAGCCGCGGGTGACGGGCAGTGACCAGGCCTACGCCTGCTCCGACTCGACGGCCACCGAGCCGAAAGCGTCTCGACTCGTCCACCTTTCGGTTCCGTCACGGAACCGGCAGAGTTCTCATGTACGTGGCGCTGGCTGTCGCAGCAGCGCAATTGTTGTGGATTCAGGGGTTCGACGGCCCAAGACTGTCGGCCGAGTCGGCGTCGCAGCGCACCACCACCCTTGTCGATCCCGCGATGCGTGGGTCGATTCTCGATCGGAACGGAAATCCGATCGCCTTCACGATGGAGGCGAAAGCGCTGACCTTCCAGCCGGTTCGGGTTCGTAAGGAACTCGACGAGGCTCGCGCGAAAGATCCCACCGAGCCCGAGACCGAGCAGTACCTCGAGGACATCGCCGAGCGCATCCACAACGATCTCGGTGACGTGATCAGCGAGAAGGATCTGCTCGCCAAACTGAAGAGCAACGACGAATTCACCTATCTGGCACGGGGTGTGGACGCGACCGTGGCGTCGAAGATCAGTGCCGATTTCAAGCAGGTCGGGCTCGAGCGCCAGGACATCCGGGAGTATCCCGGCGGATCTCTGGCCGCCAACATCGTCGGTGCCACCGGTTGGGACGGACACGGTCTGCTCGGTCTGGAGGATTCACTCGACGCGACCCTCGCCGGAACTGACGGTTCGCAGACCTACGATCGCGGTTCCGATGGTGCCGTCATTCCCGGAAGCTGGCGCGACAAGCAGCCGGCGGTCAACGGTTCCAGCGTGGAACTGACGATCGATGCAGACCTCCAGTACTACGTGCAGCAGCAGGTGCAGTTGGCAAAGGACCTGTCCGGGGCAAAGAACGCGTCGGCCTACGTGCAGGATTCGCGGACCGGTGAAGTGCTGGCGATGTCGAACGACAACACCTTCAATGCCGGGATCGGCGTCGGTAACAACGAGCGCACCAAGGAGATGGGCAATCTGCCCGTCACCACTCCGTTCGAGCCGGGTTCGGTGAACAAGATCATCACGGCGGCTGCGGCCATCGAGTACGGACTCACCACGCCGGACGAGGTGTTGCAGGTTCCGGGCAGCATCTTCATGTCCGGTGTGTCGGTCAGGGATGCGTGGGAACACGGTGTCGCCCCGTACACCACGACCGGCGTGTTCGGTAAGTCCTCCAACGTCGGCACGCTGATGCTGGCGCAACGCGTCGGCGAGGACCGGTACGCCGACATGCTCAGCAGGTTCGGTCTCGGCCAGCGCAGTGATGTCGGTTTGCCGAACGAGAGCGCGGGCAGTGTGCCCAGTAGGGATCAATGGTCGGGCGGCACGTTCGCCAACCTTCCCATCGGTCAGGGCCTGTCGATGACGTTGCTGCAGATGACCGGTATGTACCAGGCAATCGCCAACAACGGCGTGCGCATCCCTCCGCGCATCGTCGAGGCGACGGTGGACGCGAACGGTCAGCGGACCGAGACCGAGCAGCCGGACGGGGTGTACGTGGTCAGCCCCGATACCGCGAAAACGGTTCGCAACATGTTCCGTTCCGTCACTCAGGACGACACGGGTAACCAGCGCGGCACGGGAGTGGCCGCCGGCGTCGAGGGCTACCAGATCAGTGGCAAGACCGGTACGGCTCAGCAGGTCGATCCGGAATGCAAGTGCTACTCCAACTCGAACTACTGGATCACGTTCGCGGGTATCGCGCCCGCCGACGATCCTCGCTACGTGATCGGCATCATGCTCGACGCCCCGACACGCAGTGCCGATGGCTCGGGCGGTCAGTCGGCGGCTCCGCTGTTCCACAACATCGCCAGCTGGATGCTGCAGCGGGACAGCGTGCCCATGTCGGCAGACCCCGGACCCAAGCTGGTTCTGCAGGCGGACTGAGTTCCGGACCCGCCGGTTCTCGAGTCGGGGCGGCAACATCGCGATCCCGGTCGCCGGTAATCTGACACATCGGTTCGGGCGCGTTCGTTCGGCCGCCGCCGCGGCGTGATCGAGCCGGGGCAGGCGCGCGCCCTGCAGTAGAGAGGAAGGGAGCAGGAGTGACTGTCTCAGCGGATTCACAACCGGCTCCGGGTACACGTCCGGCGAATCCACCGCACACCGAGGTGTCCGAGGTGGCGTCCGCGGCCGGAGCCTCGATCGGTGCCGGAGACCCCGAAGGGGTGCGGGTGACCGGTATCGATCTCAGAGCGCAGTCCGTCCTGTCCGGCGATCTCTTCGCGGCGTTGCCCGGCTCGAGTCGTCACGGAGCCGAATTCGCGGCGGACGCGGTCGGTCGCGGTGCGGTGGCAGTTCTCACCGACCCCGCCGGACTCGACATCGTGGTGCGCGTCCTCGCCGGCATGGAACAGCAGGTTCCGGTACTCGTGCACGATCGTCCTCGGCAGGTGTTGGGCGCGGTATCAGCGCTGATCTACGGCGATCCCTCCTCGAAGATGACCGTCGTCGGAATCACCGGTACCTCGGGAAAGACGACGACGTCGTACCTGGTCGAGGCAGGCCTGACGGCTGCCGGACGTCGGTGCGGTTTGATCGGCACCATCGAGACACGCGTCGCAGGTCGGTACGTACCGAGCGCACTCACCACGCCCGAGGCACCGCAGTTGCACGCGCTCTTCGCGGTGATGGTGGAGGAGGGCGTCGACACGGTGGTGATGGAAGTGTCCTCGCACGCGTTGTCTCTGGGCCGAGTAGATGGAACCTGCTTCGCGGTCGGGGCGTTCACCAATCTTTCGCAGGACCACCTCGATTTCCACGACTCGCTCGAGGATTACTTTCTGGCCAAGAGTCGATTGTTCGCGGCCGACTCTGCTGTCCGCGCCGACACCGCGGTCGTCTGTGTCGACGATGCGTGGGGTGTGCGGATGGCAGACATCGCTCGCGCTGCCGGGTCGACGGTGGTGACCGCATCGACCGGTGACGACTCGCAATGGACGGTGTCGGACTGGGCCAAGCACGACAACGGCACGCAGTCGTTCGTCGTCGCCGATCCGAACGGGCTGTCGCTGCCGGTCTCGGTCCGCTTACCGGGGCGCTACAACGTGGCGAATGCCGTGCTGGCACTGGCGACATGCGCGGCGGCCGGGGTGGACGTGTCCACGGCGGCGGCCGGACTCGCGACGGTCGACGTCCCGGGTCGTGTGCAGCGTATCGATCGAGGTCAGAGCTTCCTGGCCGTGGTGGACTACGCGCACAAGCCCGCGGCCGTCGAGGCCGTGCTGGCGACGTTGCGTGAATCTTCCCGTGGACGGATTGCGGTGGTGCTCGGAGCAGGCGGGGACCGCGACACTGCCAAACGCCCGCTGATGGGTGCAGCCGGGGCGCGGGGCGCGGATCTCCTGCTGGTGACCGACGACAACCCGCGCAGCGAGGATCCGGCCGCCATTCGGCGGGCCGTGGAAGACGGAGCGCTGTCCGTGCCGGACGATGTTCGTGGTGAAGTGAGAAATGTGGCAGGCCGCGCGGCGGCGATCGAACAGGCCGTGGTGTGGGCGCGCGAAGGGGATGTTGTGTTGATCGCAGGAAAAGGGCACGAAACAGGCCAGGAGATCGCAGGGGTGAAGCACCCGTTCGACGACAGAGTGGTACTCGCCTCGGCTATCGACGCGCGGTTGGTCGGCACGAGCGCGGGCGTACGGTGATTCCGCTGACGATGGGCCGCATCGCCGAGATCGTCGGAGGCACATTGCACGACGTGTCGGACCCGATGGTTGTAGTGCCCGGGCCGGTGGAGTTCGATTCCCGCAAGGTGACCCCCGGCAGTATTTTCCTCGCCCTTCCCGGAGCCAAGGTGGACGGTCACGACCACGCCGCCGACGCGGTTGCCGCAGGTGCGGCGCTGGTGCTGGCCGCGCGCCCGGTCGGTGTACCGGCCGTGGTCGTCCGTCCGGTCCCGCACGACAGTCGCGCGATGGCGCTCGAGAACGACCCGGACGGTTCCGGTTCGGCAGTGTTGACCGCACTCGGAGCTCTGGCGCGGGCCTCGGTGCTCGAGCTGACCGCTGAGCACGGGCTGACCGTCGTCGGGGTGACGGGGTCCTCGGGAAAAACCTCCACCAAGGATCTGATCTCGGCGGTACTCGAACCGCTCGGCTCGGTGGTGGCCCCGCCCGGATCGTTCAACAACGAACTCGGCCACCCCTGGACGGCTCTACGGGCAGACGTCGATACCGACTTCCTGTGTCTCGAGCTGTCGGCCAGGGGAATCGGCCATATCGCCGAACTCGCCGAGCTCGCGCCGCCGAGGATCGGGGTGGTGCTCAACGTGGGCACGGCGCACCTGGGCGAGTTCGGGTCGCGTGCGGCCATCGCTCTGGCGAAGGGTGAACTCGTCGAAGCGCTGCCCGGTGCCGCCGACGGGGGAGTGGCGATTCTCAACATCGACGATCGTTTGGTCGCCGAGATGTCAACGCGCACAACGGCATCCGTTGTCACCGTGGGCCGAAGTGCCGATGCGGACGTCAGGGCAGTCGACGTGCAGGTCGATACCGACGCCCGCGCGTCGTTCACACTCGAATGCGCGGCGGGCACGGTACCGATCACCCTGGCGGTGCACGGTGAGCATCAGGTCGGCAATGCGCTCGCGGCAGCTGCCGTCGCACTCGAATGCGGAGCAACGTTGGCGCAGGTGGCCGACGCGCTGTCGACCGCTGCGCCGACGTCGATCAGGCGGATGGACGTGCGTACCCGTACGGACGGCGTCACCGTCGTCAACGATTCCTACAACGCCAATCCAGATTCGATGCGCGCCGCCCTGAAGGCCCTGGTCTCGATGTCTCGCCGTGACGACGGGCCCAAGCGTCGCAGCTGGGCGGTCCTCGGGGAGATGGGCGAACTCGGTGCCGACTCCGTGGTCGAGCACGACGCGATCGGCCGGCTGGCCGTACGACTGGACGTCGATCGGTTGATCATCGTCGACTCGGGACGACCCACTCGGGCACTGCATCAAGGTGCCGTCATGGAAGGTTCGTGGGGCGAGGAGTCGATGCTCGTACCCGACCGCGAGTCGGCGATCGCTGTGCTCCTCGACGAGGTGCGTCCCGGTGACATCGTTTTGGTGAAGGCGTCGCAGTCCGGGGCCATGTGGACAGTTGCCGACGCCGTCCTGGCAGATACGAGCGCATCCGCGGAGGGCGATCAGTGAGGCAGATCCTGTTCGCCGGCGGCATCGCGCTCGCCGTCGCAATTCTGCTGACTCCGATACTGATCAAGACCTTCTCGAAGCAGGGGTTCGGTCAAGAGATTCGAGTGGAAGGCCCGGCGAGTCACCAATCGAAGCGTGGTACGCCCACGATGGGCGGCGTGGCCATTCTGGTCGGAATCTGGGCCGGTTACTGGGGCTCGCACCTGATCGGAATCGGGTACGACGCCGACGGCCCGTCGGCATCTGCTCTGCTCGTGCTCGGACTGACGACGGTGCTCGGGCTCGTCGGGTTCCTGGACGACTTCATCAAGATCCGCAAGCAACGCAACCTCGGTCTGAACGCGACCGGCAAGTACGTCGGGCAGATAACGGCGGCCGTGCTGTTCGCGATTCTGGTGCTGCAGTTCCGCAGCGACAGCGGTCTCACTCCCGGAAGTACTCAGCTTTCCTACGTTCGAGATATCGCAACCTGGTCGATGTCTGCCGTCGTGTTCGTGTTGTTCGTCTGTCTACTGGTGATCGCGTGGTCGAATTCGGTCAACCTCACCGACGGTCTCGACGGCCTCGCCGCCGGATCGATGACGTTGGTTCTCGGGGCCTACACCGTCATCACGTTCTGGCAGTACCGGCAAGCCTGCGCCGGCCCCGCCGGTCCTGCCCCCGGCTGCTACGACGTCCGAGACCCCCTCGACCTGGCTCTGGTGTGCGCCTCCGCTGCGGGCGCATGCATCGGTTTCCTGTGGTGGAACGCCGCGCCGGCCAAGATCTTCATGGGTGACACCGGATCTCTCGCCCTCGGTGGTCTGATCGCCGGTCTGTCGGTGGTCACCAAGACCGAACTGATCATGGTCGTGATCGGTGCACTGTTCGTCGCCGAGGCCGCATCGGTCGTCATTCAGGTGGCGGTGTTCCGCTCGAGTCGCCGACGCGTGTTCCGGATGGCCCCGTTCCATCATCACTTCGAGTTGGCGGGATGGGCCGAGACGACGGTGATCATCCGGTTCTGGTTGCTGGCCGCCATCGCGTCGGCTGTCGGACTCGCCCTGTTCTACAGCGAGTATCTCGCTGCCGTCGGCGGATAGGGCATGAACGAAACTTCGATCGACCTGTCGTGGCTGCGCGGTAGTTCGGTACTGGTGACCGGTGCCCGCGTGTCCGGTCTCGCCGTGGTGCGCCCATTGCTGGACCTCGGGGCCGTCGTCACCGTCACCGACTCCGATCGTGGTGCGCTCGACAGGGCGTCGAGCATCGGTGCCGCGGTGGTGCTGCAGGACGACCTGCTCGGCGATCCCGCCGCGCTGGCAGCGTTCTCGCTTGTCGTCACCAGTCCCGGCTTCCGTCCCGATTCTCCGGTGTTGGCTGCAGCCGCCGATCAGGGGATTCCGGTGTGGGGCGATGTCGAGTTGTCCTGGCACGTGGACCGGGCCGAGCTGTACGGCCCGAGAACTCGCTGGCTGGTGGTCACCGGAACCAACGGAAAGACGACCACCACCTCGATGCTGGCGTCGATTCTCGAGGCTGCCGCTATCGAGTCGGTAGCCTGCGGAAACATCGGACTTCCCATCGCCGACGCGCTGCGTCGCACGCCGCATCCAAGTGTTCTCGCGGTAGAACTGTCCTCGTTCCAATTGTTCTGGGCTCCGTCGGTGCATCCGGCGGCCGGGGTGGTACTCAACATCGCCGAGGATCACCTCGATTGGCACGGCGGCATGGACGGATATGTCCAGGCCAAGGCTCGAGCGTTGTCCGGTGAGATTGCTGTCGTCGGCCTCGACGACACGCGAGCAGCACGCCTGGCCGCGGGCTCGCCGTCCGGCAACGTCGTCGGTTTCCGGCTGGGCGAACCCGCCTCGGGCGAGCTGGGAGTGCGGTCGGGTGTACTGGTCGACAACGCGTTCGGTGAGAACGTCGAACTTCTCGCAGCCGCGGACGTCGAGCCGAGCGGACCCTCCGGGATTCTCGATGCGCTGGCGGCCGCCGCGCTGGCTCGCTCGATCGGGGTGCAGCCAGGCGCGGTTCGAGCCGGTCTTCAGAGCTACCGGGTGGGACCGCATCGCGCGGCGGTGGTGCGCGAGCTCGGCGGAGTGACGTTCATCGACGATTCGAAGGCGACGAACCCGCATGCGGCTCGTTCGTCGATCCTGGCGCACGAGCGCGTCGTGTGGATCGCGGGAGGGTTGCTCAAGGGTGCGGTGATCGACGATCTGGTCGTGGAGATCGCGGATCGACTCGTTGCTGCGGTGCTGCTGGGCCGCGATGGGATGCAGATCGCAGAGGCTTTGGCGCGACACGCGCCCGATGTTCCGGTCGTGAGGCTCCCTTCGGGAGACGATGCTGGTGTGACTCATGGTGCTGAAGATGCTGATGCGGTGATGCGGGCCGCTGTCGCCCATGCGGCCGGACGCGCTGCGCCGGGGGATACCGTCCTGCTGGCTCCCGCGGCTGCGTCGCTGGACATGTTCTCCGACTACGGGCACCGCGGTCGAAGCTTCGCCGAGTCCGTGCAGCTGCTGGATATCGTCGACATCGGATCGCCGCGCTCGTGACCACCGCTGCTCAGCCGCCGCGCCCACCTCGCCGCACGTCCCCGCCCCGCACTCGAATCGGCCTGTGGTTCGGCCGTCCGCTGGCGTCGTTCCATCTCATTGTCACGATCGCCGTACTGCTGACGGTGCTGGGCCTGGTGATGGTGCTGTCGGCGTCGTCCGCAGAATCCTTTGCGGCCGACGAGTCCGGATACGCGCTGTTCACTCAGCAGTTGATCGGCGTGGCGTTGGGAGCGGTCGCGTTCTACGTGGCTCTCCGACTCCCGGTTCGGTACCTCAGGAAGCTGTCTTTTCCACTGTTCCTGGTCTCGATCACGATGTTGATGCTCGTGCTGATCCCTGGGATCGGTGCCGAGCGTCAAGGCGCACGGCGTTGGTTCGACTTCGGCGTCGTCTCGTTCCAGCCGTCCGAACTGGCGAAGGTCGCGCTGGTGCTGTGGGGTGCGCATCTGCTGGCCTCGCGTCGCAGCGAACACGGCAACATCAAGTCGTTGCTGGTGCCACTGCTGCCTGCCGGTCTGCTGATGTGTCTGCTGGTGGTGCTGCAGCCCAACCTGAGTACAGCGATCGCCCTCGGCATCATCCTGGTGGCGCTGCTGTGGTTCGCCGGTCTCAACGCCCGGTTGTTCGGTGCAGTGCTGATGACGGGTATGGCGCTGGCGACGGTGCTCGCGTTCACTGCCGGCTACCGCTCCAACCGCGTGAAGGCCTGGCTCAACCCGGGAGAAGACACTTCGGGACTGTCCTACCAGTCGACCCAGGCGAAATACTCGCTGGCCGACGGTGGTCTGTTCGGCCGCGGGTTGGGGCAGAGCCGCGCGAAGTGGAGCTATCTTCCCAACGCGCACAACGACTTCATCTTCGCCATCATCGGTGAGGAACTCGGCACGATCGGCTGCCTTGCCGTCATCGGATTGTTCGGACTGTTCGTCTACACGGGTCTGCGCATCGCCATGCGCTCGGTCGATCCCTTTCTGCGCCTGTTGACCGCCGGTGCCACCTGCTGGGTGTTCGGTCAGGCCATGATCAACATCAGCTATGTCGTGGGTCTGCTGCCGGTGACCGGCCTGCAGTTGCCGCTGGTGTCCTACGGCGGCACGTCGACGGCGATCACGCTGCTGATGTTCGGCATCATCGCGAGTGCGGCCCGCCACGAGCCCGAAGCGATCGCAGCCCTGCACGCCGGCCAGGAGGGGCGAATCGCTCGTGCTCTCAAGCTTCCGTTGCCCGCGGTGTTCTCGCCCCAGCGCGCCGCGATGGCTCGCTCGAAGTCCACCCGACCAACCCTGGCCGCTCAGGACCGCAAGCGTCTCGAGGCCCGCAGGGGTAAGGACGGGCGAGGAGCGCGCGCACCCGAGCCGGGACGTACCCGAGTCTCGAGTTCCCGGGCCGACACGATGTCGCCCTCCTCGACCGATCGACGGGGCGATTCGCTCCGCGGCCGGGCCCGCCGCCCCGAGCCGCAGCGTCGTGAGCCGTCGGCCGGGTACGCAGCCGGGTCTCGGACGTCTCCCCGGCCCCGTCCGGAACCTCAGGGTTCGTACCGTCCGCGTCCGGAACCACAACCCGGTCGCCCACCCGTTCGCTCGGGTGAGCGAGGATATCGACGGTGAAGCAGACATCCAGGCCGATTTCCGTAGTGGTTGCCGGGGGCGGGACGGCCGGGCACATCGAGCCTGCGCTCGCAGTGGCCGACGCCCTCCGCGTCCTAGACCCCACCGTCACCGTCACCGCTCTCGGCAGCAGTCGTGGCCTGGAGACGACACTGGTTCCGGCCCGTGGATATGCCCTCGAACTCATCCCACCCGTGCCGCTGCCGCGTAAGCCCACCGTCGACCTGTTGAAGCTGCCGGTCCGCGTTGTGCGATCGGTACGTCGAACGAGGGAGATATTCGCGGCCGTCGAGGCCGACGTGCTCGTCGGATTCGGTGGTTACGTCGCGTTGCCCGCCTATCTCGCCGCGCGGGGACGGCTGCTCGGTCGTGGTGGGCGACTTCCCGTGGTCATCCACGAGGCCAATGCCAGGGCAGGCATCGCCAACAAGGTCGGGGCCAGGTCCGCTCGACGCGTGCTTGCGGCCGTTGCCGGATCGGGCATCGCGGCGCGCGGTGCAGCCGACGCGGAAGTCATCGGAATCCCTGTCCGTCCCACCATCACCGGACTCGACCGCGCGGCGGTGCGCGCACAGGCCCGGGAACACTTCGGTCTGCCCGAGCAGGGCCCGGTACTGCTGGTGTTCGGCGGTTCGCAGGGAGCCCGATCCCTCAACGACGCCGTCTCCGGTGCCTCGTCTGCGCTCGCCGCGGCCGGCATTTCGGTGCTGCACGCGCACGGACCGAAGAACACGCTCGACGTAGAACAGCGCAACCCGAATGCGCCGTACGTCGCGCTGCCGTACATCGACCGGATGGATCTGGCGTACGCGGCCGCGGACCTGGCCATCTGTCGGTCCGGTGCCATGACGGTCGCCGAGGTGTCGGCGACCGGTCTGCCCGCGGTGTACGTACCCCTGCCACACGGCAACGGCGAGCAGGAGCTCAACGCCCGTCCGGTCGTCGACGCCGGAGGTGGCATCCTGGTGTCCGATGCGACACTGACCGAGCAGTACGTGACCGACACGGTGGTGGCGCTGCTGAACGACACGGAGAAGATTGCTGCCATGTCTCGGGCCGCGGCCGGTGCCGGGCACAAAGGAGCAGCAGCGGCCGTGGCGCAGATCGTGCTCGATACTGCGCACGCGGCGAGACGCTGATCCGGGCGGTGTCGCGCATGCGAAGAGAACGAGGGAGACGTCCGCGTGACAATTGACGGTGCGGCAATGTCGGAATTGCCGGCAGAGCTACAACGAGTACACATGGTGGGTATCGGCGGTGCCGGAATGTCCGGTATCGCGCGCATCCTGCTGGCTCGCGGCGGGCAGGTATCGGGATCGGACGCCAAGGAATCCCGTGGTGTGCTCGCGCTCCGAGCACGTGGTGCGCAGGTTCGCATCGGTCACGACGCCAGTGCGCTCGACATGATCGAGGGCGGCCCCTCGGTCGTGGTGACGACCCATGCCGCAATTCCCAAGACCAATCCAGAGCTGGTCGCGGCCCGCGAGCGCGGAATTCCGGTGGTTCTGCGGCCGGCCGTGCTGTCCTCCCTCATGCAGGGCTACCGCACTGTGCTGGTCTCGGGTACCCATGGCAAGACGTCGACCACCTCGATGCTGGTGGTCGCGCTGCAGCATTGCGGCTTCGATCCGTCGTTCGCCGTCGGAGGAGAGCTCAACGAGGCCGGGACCAATGCACACCACGGAAGCGGCGACGTGTTCGTGGCAGAAGCGGACGAGAGCGACGGTTCGCTGCTGCAGTACACGGCAGACGTGATCATCGTGACCAATATCGAGGCCGATCACCTGGACCACTTCGGCACCACCGAGGCCTACGTACAGGTGTTCGACGACTTCGCCGCTGTGCTGCGCCCCGGCGGCGTGCTCGTGGCATGCATGGACGATCCTGGTTCGGCAGCCCTGGCTCGCCGAGTGGTCCAGAAGAATCTGCCCGGCGTGACCGTGCTCGGCTACGGGTCGTCCGACGTAGACGCCGGACCGGTCGACATGGCCGTTCGTCTGTTGGCGTGGGAGCCCGAGGACATCGGCGGCGTCGCGCAGCTGCAGATCGCCGGCGAGGATGCGGCGCGGACGGTTCGGCTCGGTGTTCCCGGACGGCACACCGCACTCAATGCGCTCGCAGCGTTCGTCGCCGCTCGTCAGGTGGGTGCCGGCACCGAGGAACTGTTGGCCGGGCTCACCGGCTTCGGCGGGGTTCATCGGCGTTTTCAGTTCACCGGCCGAGAGCACGGCGTCCGAGTGTTCGACGATTACGCACACCATCCCACCGAGGTGCGTGCGGTGTTGACCGCAGCGCAGGCTCTCGTCGCGGGCCAGGACCGCGCAGGTCTCGAGCGGGGGCGGGTGGTGGTGGTGTTCCAGCCGCACCTGTATTCACGGACCGCCACCTTTGCCGAGGAGTTCGGAGCGGCGTTGTCGTTGGCGGACGAGATAGTGGTGCTCGATGTCTACGGTGCACGTGAGGAGCCGTTGCCCGGTGTGACGGGTGCGCTGGTTGCAGCCTCGGTGACGAAACCGGTGAATTACCAACCGGATCTGTCGATGGTGGCCAAGCAGGTCGCGCAGCTGAGCAGGCCGGGAGACGTGGTCATCACCATGGGGGCGGGTGACGTGACGATGCTCGGTGGTCCGATTCTGGACGCACTTCGCTCGAAAACCGATTTCGGTGCTGCGACCGGCCGCAGTGAACCGAAGGATCGGCCGGCTCCGTGACCCGCCGCTCCGATCGAGTTCGTTCTTCCAGATCGGGAACAGCTGCAGTACAGGATGATTCGACGTCGCCGATGAGTGACAAGCAGGCGCGCGCCCGGGCCAGGGAAGACGAACGTACTCGGGTGAAGCGGTCGCGTCGCAAGGCCGTGCTGATTGCGCTTGCTGTCGTTGTCGTGGTGGTGGGATCGGCTGCGCTGGTGTACTTCACGCCGTTTCTGTCGGTTCGGAGCGTCACGGTCGCGGGGGAGTCCTCGGTGTCCGAGCAGGAGGTCCTCGACCTGCTCGACGTTCCCGCCGGTCTTCCACTGGTTCGAGTGGACACGGCTGCGGCGGCGCAGCGGGTGGCGACTATTCCGGCGTTGGCCTCGGTGCGCGTGCAGCGCAAGTATCCGTCGACCGTGCAGGTGACCGTCGAGGAGCGAACGCCCGTGGCGTTCTTCGATTCTCCGGACGGCACCCATCTGCTCGATTCCACCGGGGTCGATTTCGCGATCGCACCTCCGCCGCCGGGGGTTGTGCGGCTGGTGACCGAGAACCCGGTGTTCGGTGATCCCGTGACGAAAGACGCTCTCGCAGTGCTCGATACGCTGCCGCCGCTGTTGCGAGATCAGGTGGGTGAGTTGCGAGCGAGCACCCTGTCCGACATCTCGATTCTGTTGCTCGACGGACGAACCGTCGTGTGGGGTAGCAAAGACAACTCCGAACGCAAGGCCGCGGTGGCGATCGCGTTGCTGTCGCAGCCCGGGCAGATCTTCGATGTGTCGAGTCCGGATCTACCCACCACGAAGTAGTTCCAGCGCGAGTGACGCATATTTCCGGCGCGGCGTCGGCGCGCCTAATGGCGATAGCCGTCGGGGATGAATAGCGTTCCGAGCAGTTCAGTACTTGACATAACTCTAAGCCTGTGGTTTAGGTTGAGAGTTTTCCACATTTCACGCAACAACCCACGGAAGGCGAGAGCCCATGACGCCCCCGCACAACTACCTCGCCGTAATCAAGGTCGTCGGCATCGGCGGCGGCGGCGTGAACGCGGTCAACCGCATGATCGAACAGGGACTCAAGGGAGTCGAGTTCATCGCGGTCAACACCGACGCTCAGGCCTTGCTGATGAGCGACGCAGACGTCAAGCTCGACGTGGGTCGCGAACTGACCCGCGGGCTCGGCGCAGGAGCCGATCCCGAGGTGGGTCGCCGCGCAGCAGATGATCACAAGGACGAGATCGAAGAGGTGCTCAAGGGTGCCGACATGGTCTTCGTCACCGCAGGAGAGGGTGGCGGCACCGGTACCGGCGGCGCTCCCGTAGTCGCTAACATCGCGCGCAAGCTCGGCGCACTGACCGTCGGAGTCGTCACGCGGCCGTTCTCCTTCGAAGGCAAGCGTCGCGGCGGACAGGCCGATACCGGCATCCAGCAGCTTCGTGAGTCCTGCGACACGCTCATCGTCATCCCCAACGACCGTCTGCTTCAGCTCGGCGATGCCGCGGTGAGCCTCATGGATGCATTCCGCAGCGCCGACGAGGTTCTGCTCAACGGTGTCCAGGGCATCACCGACCTCATCACCACCCCGGGCCTGATCAACGTCGACTTCGCCGACGTCAAGGGCGTCATGTCCGGCGCAGGCAGTGCGCTGATGGGCATCGGCTCCTCCCGCGGCGAAGGTCGCGCGATCAAGGCCGCGGAATCGGCGATCAACTCTCCGCTGCTCGAAGCGTCGATGGAAGGCGCACGCGGAGTGCTCCTGTCCATCGCCGGCGGCTCCGATCTCGGTCTGTTCGAGATCAACGAGGCTGCGTCGCTGGTGCAGGAAGCAGCGCACATCGATGCCAACATCATCTTCGGAACGGTCATCGACGATTCGCTCGGTGACGAGGTTCGGGTGACCGTCATCGCCGCAGGCTTCGACGGCGGCACACCGACGCGCCGCCCGGTGGAAGCGGCCACGTCCACGCGCGGTCCGATCGGATCGGCCCGCTCCGGTGAGGTGTCCTCGCGCACGAACGAGAGCTCCGAGGGTGCTGTGTTCCGCGACCCGGTCGGTGCACCGAGTGGCAGCAGCCTGCCGCCGCTCAACTCGTCGAGCTCGTCCAACCGTGAGTCGTCCAGCCGTGAATCCGGCGGCGGTCAGGGTCGCGAGGGTGTCGGCTCCGGCCGTCGGGTGCCGATCGCCGAGGACGAGGGCGAAGACGAAGTCGACGTACCGTCCTTCATGCGGCGGTGAGCGGTACCGCATCCGCTGGTCCGTTCCGCGTTCGACGGGTGTCGACGTCGAGAGCGGGCGGTGTCTCGGCACCCCCGTTCGACACGTTCAATCTCGGTGATCATGTGGGCGACGATCCGTCCGCCGTCGAGGCCAACCGCCGTCGTCTCGGTGAGAGACTGGGGATGGGGGTCGAGCGGCTCGTCTTCATGGAGCAGGTTCACGGACGTACCGTCACGGTGGTCGACGGTCCCGTGGCCGAGCCGGTGCCTATGACCGACGCGTTGGTGACGACGCAGCGGGACCTCGGGCTTGTGGTGTTGACTGCTGATTGCGTACCGATCCTGCTGTCCGACGAGGAGGCCGGAGTTATCGCGGCCGTGCACGCGGGCCGGGTCGGTGCCCGTATCGGCATCGTGCCCCGAGTGGTGGAAGCGATGGTCGAGCTCGGTGCGCTGCCCGCGAGGATCGGTGCCTTTCTCGGTCCGGCCGCGAGTGGACGCCAGTACGAGGTGCCCTCAGTCATGCGTGCGGACGTCGACAAGCATCTTCCCGGCAGCGCGACGACGACGGTTCGGAATACGCCGGGACTCGACATTCCCGCCGGTGTCCGGGCCCAACTACTCTCGGCCGGAGTGTCCGCAGTGGCGCAAGATCCGCGCTGCACCATCGAGGACCGAACGTTGTTCAGCCATCGCCGGGAAGGGTCGACCGGCCGGATCGCCAGTGTGGTGTGGATGGACAGTGCATCGACAGACGATCGGCCTGCGACGGTCGATCGCTGAGCCGGCGGAAGAGGGATGTCATGACTGAACCCAGCGATGACGGCGGGCCGGTAGCCGACCGTGCCATCGAGATCGAAACGGCGTTGACGACGGTCCGGGAACGGTTGACCCGCGCGTGCGCCGACGCCGGACGCAACCCCGCCGAGGTCGCTCTTCTTCCGGTGACCAAGTTCTTTCCGGCGTCGGACGTGCGCACCCTGTACCGGCTCGGGTGCCGCGACTTCGGTGAATCCCGCGAGCAGGACGCGTCGCCGAAGGTTGCCGAGACGGCCGAGGATTTTGCCGGCGATCCGCCGCGGTGGCACATGATCGGACACCTGCAGCGAAACAAGGCGAAGTCCGTCGCGGGCTGGGCCCATTCCATCCATTCGGTGGACAGCGCGCGGCTCGTGACGGCACTGTCGAAAGCGGCCACATCGGCTCTGGACGAGGGTGTGCGCCGGTCGGAACTCGACGTACTTCTTCAGGTCAGCCTCGACGGGGACGTACACCGCGGAGGCGTCGAACGAGACGAGCTCCGCGGGCTGGCCGAGGCTGTGTCCGAGGCCGCCGGGCTGCGTCTGGCCGGATTGATGGCGGTACCGCCCCTCGACGCCGAGCCGGACGCCGCGTTCGCCGACCTCGAGAATCTCCACCGTCGTCTGTTGCTCGATCACCCCGAGGCGCTCGAGCTGTCTGCAGGTATGACCGGAGATCTGGAAGCTGCTGTGCGCCACGGATCGACGTGCGTGCGTGTCGGTACCGCAATACTCGGGGCGCGGCCGATAACCTCGCAATAACAGTCCAGGATCACATCAGTCACAACTGACACTTGCGAACCTGGGGATCGACGGTAGACACACTCCACGGAAGGCAGAACGATGAGCACCCTGCACAAGTTCAAGGCGTACTTCGGCATGGTTCCGCTCGCCGACTACGAGGACGACTACCTCGACGATCCGGACGCGCGACGCAACTCCCGTGGCGCGCGTGACGGTTACGACGACATCGACGAGCGCGAGTTCGTGAAGCCGTCCTTCGGCGGATCTCGGCACGCTCAGCTCGACGACGACTACGACGATTACGAGGCACCCCGGCCGGCGGCCACCCTGGCCCCGATCGGCGGCCGGGGACGTGCATCGGCACCGTCGACCCGAGGTACGGCCACGCGCGGAGCACTTGCCATGGACACTCGCATGGATGTGCGGGCGGAAACTCGTCGCAGCCCGATCGTCGACGACGGTGGTCCGTTGTCCAAGATCACCACGCTGCGTCCGCGCGACTACAGCGAGGCTCGCACCATCGGCGAGCGTTTCCGCGACGGCACCCCGGTGATCATGGACCTGGTGGAGATGAGCAACGCGGACGCCAAGCGACTGGTCGACTTTGCCGCCGGTCTGGCATTTGCGCTTCGCGGTTCGTTCGACAAGGTGGCGACGAAGGTCTTCCTGCTTTCGCCCGCCGATGTCGATGTATCGCCGCAGGAGCGCCGGCGCATCGCTGAGACCGGTTTCTACAGTCAGCAGTGAGAGTTTCTCTGTTCGGAGCGGTAGTTCGAGGCTGTGACCAGCGCACTTTGCTCAGCCTGTCGAAGTCAGGCAGAGTATAGCCGTGATCGTGTTCACGGTGATCAACATCGTATTGTTTCTTTTTTGGCTCCTCCTCATCGGTCGAATCATCGTCGAGTTCATCAGGACTTTCGCGAGGGATTGGCAACCGAGTGGAGTCGTCGTCATCTTGCTCGAGGCGATCTTCACGGTTACCGACCCGCCGGTGAAGTTTCTCCGCAGGATCATTCCGCCTCTGAATCTCGGTGGAGTTCGGCTGGATCTGTCCATCATGGTCCTGCTGTTCGTCGTGTTCATCGCGTGGAATGTGACCAGTGGTCTCGCGGCCTGAGGCCGAAGATGGAATGTTAGAACGCAGGACGCGCGCAAGCTGCGTGTCCTGTGTGACAGAATGGACGCCAGTTACAGTTTGATTGTTCTGCACTCGCGCGGAATGGCATATAACTGAATGCTTGCTCTACCGCCCCAAGACGCGTGAAGGGATCCTTCCATGCCGCTGACTCCAGCTGATGTGCACAACGTAGCGTTCAGCAAGCCGCCCATCGGTAAGCGTGGTTACAACGAAGACGAGGTCGACGCTTTCCTCGACCTCGTCGAGCAAGAGCTGTCGCGACTGATCGAAGAGAACGCCGATCTCCGGCAGCGAGTCGGTGAGCTCGATCAGGAGCTCGCGGACGCGAAGAGCTCGGTTCGGCAGAACCCGCAGCCTGCTCAGGTCGCGGCACCGAAGGTCGAGCCGCCGCGCCCGGTGGATCCCCCCAAGCCCGCGCCTGTGGTTCAGCAGCCGGCACCGGTGGCACCCGTGGCCGCAGCCCCGCAGCAGAGTGGCGACTCCAACATGCAGGCCGCAAAGATCCTCGGCCTCGCTCAGGAGATGGCCGATCGTCTCACCGGTGACGCCAAGTCGGAGTCCGAGCAGTTGCTCGGCAACGCCCGCACCAACGCCGAGCGTCTGGTGTCCGATGCACGTACGCGCTCCGAGTCGATGATGTCCGAGGCCCGGCAGAAGTCCGAGTCGCTGCTTTCCGATGCGCAGACACGCTCCGAGACCCAGCTTCGTCAGGCCAAGGAGAAGGCCGACGCACTGCAGGCCGACGCCGAGCGCAAGCACACCGAGATCATGGCGACCATCAACCAGCAGCGCTCCGTTCTCGAAGGCCGCATCGAGCAGCTCAAGACGTTCGAGCGCGAGTACCGAGTGCGTCTCAAGTCGTACCTCGAATCCCAGCTCGAAGAGCTCGAGAACCGTTCGTCGGCACTTCCTGTCGACAACGGCCAGGACAACTTCAATCAGGACAACCAGTCCTCCGGCTACAGCCAGTCGTACGCCAAGGGCAACTGACGCCCGACTGCGTCTGCCGACGCTGCCGTTGACGGCAGCGTCGGACCCGGTTGTCATGGCGAGTGGTGAGCGAGGAATCCCGTGTTGGTCCTGACTCTCGGCGCAGCGGCGATCGGCTTCGGATTCTTGGTTCTCGCCCTGATGACGGGGTCCGTCGTGTGGGCTTGGGCATGTATAGCGGTGTGTATCCTCGGAGCGATTCTGCTGCTGGTCGGTGCACTCACCGGCCGTCGACCACCGCCAGAGCTCGACGGGTAGCATCACCAACCGAATACACAGTTTCAGGTGCCGATCCGGCCATCACCGGGGAGCCTTCGGAAGAACGACGTGCTTGTGGAGCGCTCAGGTGCTTCGGATGGACGTTCAGTAGAACCGAACGGGTGAGCCCGTCACAGCTCACATGGAGTGGCTCGCGCCGCCGGTGACACCGGCGAGTGCGAGCAAGCGGGGTGGTACCGCGGTACTCGGCGTTCGACTCGCCGAGCGTCGTCCCCGTGCCAACAGATGTCGCGTTCCACGCGTCCGGCACGGAGGAGACAGAGATGACAGATTCGACCGCACGTCCCAAAGGCGATTCGTATCCATTGGTGGATCTGGCCGAGGGTCGGTCCGGAAGTGTTCCGTTCCCCGATCTCGAGCGCATCGTGCTGCACGAGTGGGCCGAGGACGGCACGTTCCGTGCCAGCATCGACAACCGCGCAGATGCCGAGGAATTCGTTTTCTACGACGGCCCTCCGTTCGCGAACGGCCTGCCCCACTACGGACATCTGCTGACCGGGTACGTCAAGGATCTTGTTCCGCGTTTCCAGACCATGCGGGGCAAGAAGGTCGAGCGGCGCTTCGGTTGGGACTGCCACGGTCTCCCCGCAGAGCTCGAAGCAGAGAAGCAGCTCGGCATCAAGGACAAGTCCGAGATCGACGAGATGGGCCTGGCGAAGTTCAATGCCTACTGCAAACAGTCGGTGCTGCAGTACACCGACGAGTGGCGGGACTACGTCACGCGACAGGCCCGGTGGGTCGATTTCGACAACGATTACAAGACGCTCGACGTCGACTTCATGGAGTCGGTCATGTGGGCGTTCAAGACGCTGCACGACAAGGGCTTGATCTACCAGGGCTACCGAGTGCTGCCCTACAGCTGGTACGAGCAAACCCCCCTGTCCAATCAGGAGACCCGTCTGGACGACGCGTACAAGATGCGTCAGGATCCCGCGGTCACCGTGACGATGCCGTTGACGGCACCCGGCTCACCGTTGGACGGTGCGAACGCACTGATCTGGACCACCACTCCGTGGACCCTTCCGTCCAACTTGGCGATGGCGGTTCACCCCGAGGTGCACTACGTGCAGGTGCGAGGCACCGACGGTGAGCGTTACGTGCTCGCCGCGGCGCGACTGGCGCACTACGCGAAGGAACTGGGGGAGGAGCCGGAGGTGCTGTCGGAGCACACCGGTGCCGAGTTGGTAGGACTCACCTACGCGCCGCCGTACGACTTCTTCCTCGGCCACGAGAACGCGCACCGCATGTTGCAGGCCGACTACGTCACCACCGATTCGGGCACCGGAATCGTGCACCTCGCACCCGCTTTCGGCGAAGAGGACATGGACGTGGCCACCGCGAACGGGATCGAGGTGGTGCAACCGCTCGATGCGGGCGGCAAGTTCACTTCCATGGTGCCGCCGTACGAAGGCCTGATGGTGTTCGACGCCAATCCGGTGATCATCAAGGATCTCAAAGCCTCGGGCCGCTTGCTGCGCCACGAGACCATCGAGCACTCGTACCCGCACAGTTGGCGTAGTGGTCAGCCGCTGATCTACATGGCGGTTCCGTCGTGGTTCGTCGCGGTGACGAAGTTCCGCGATCGAATGGTCGAGCTGAACCAGGAGATCACCTGGGTGCCCGAGCACATCAAGGACGGGCAGTTCGGTAAGTGGCTCGAAGGTGCACGCGATTGGAACATCAGCCGAAACCGGTACTGGGGCAGCCCGATTCCGGCGTGGACCTCGGACGATCCTGCCTACCCCCGTCTGGACGTCTACGGCAGTCTCGATGAACTCGAGCGCGATTTCGGCGTACGACCCAGCGATCTGCACCGGCCGTACATCGACGACCTGACGCGACCCAACCCGGACGACCCGACCGGTAAGTCCACGATGCGTCGCGTTCCCGAGGTGCTGGACTGCTGGTTCGAGTCGGGGTCGATGCCGTATGCGCAGGTGCATTTCCCGTTCGAGAACGAGGAATGGTTCCAAACGCACAACCCGGGCGATTTCATCGTCGAGTACAACGGGCAGACCCGTGGCTGGTTCTACACGCTGCACGTGCTGGCGACCGCGCTCTTCGATCGACCTGCGTTCAAAACTGTTGCCGCACACGGCATCGTGCTCGGCGACGACGGTCTGAAGATGAGCAAGTCCAAGGGTAACTACCCGGACGTCAAGGAGGTCTTCGACCGCGACGGCTCCGACGCCATGCGGTGGTTCCTGATGTCGTCGCCCATCCTGCGCGGCGGCAACCTGATCGTCACCGAGCAGGGCATCCGTGAGGGCGTGCGGCAGGCACTGCTGCCCATCTGGAATGCGTGGAGTTTCCTTCAGCTGTACGCCTCGACACCCGGCCGGTGGCGGACCGATTCGCCGCACGTGCTCGATCGCTACGTTCTCGCCAAGCTGTCGGCCACCCGCGACGCGATCACCGATGCGCTCGAGGGCAACGACATCGCCGGTGCGTGCGACGAGCTGCGCACGTTCTGCGATGCACTCACCAATTGGTATGTGCGACGGTCTCGTTCGCGGTTCTGGAGCGAGGATGCCGACGCGATCGACACCCTGCACACCGTACTCGAGGTGCTCACCCGCATCGCAGCTCCCTTGTTGCCGCTGATCAGCGAAGTGGTGTGGCGGGGCTTGACCGGCGGCCGCTCGGTGCACCTGACGGATTGGCCCGCGGCCGACGAACTGCCGTCGGATCCGGAACTCGTCGAGAGCATGGACGAGGTTCGTACCGTGTGTTCCACGGTGCTGGGTCTGCGTAAGGCCCAGAACCTGCGCGTGCGGTTGCCACTGCCCGAGGTCACGGTTGCCGCGGCCGATGCGGAGCGCCTGCGCCCGTTCGTCGACATCATCGCCGACGAGGTCAACGTCAAGAAAGTCGATCTCACCGAAGACGTTGCCGTGCACGGAAAGTTCGAGCTCGTCGTGAACGCACGCGCGGCCGGACCCCGGATCGGCAAGGATGTCCAGAAGGTCATCAAGGCCGTCAAGGCAGGCGATTGGGAAGAGGACTCCGACGGTGTCGTGAGTGCAGCAGGTATTGCGTTGCTACCGGAGGAGTTCACCCGCAAACTCGTTGCCGCGGAGCCGGAGTCGACGGCACCACTGCCCGGAAACGCCGGCCTGGTGGTGCTCGATTCCGCCGTCACCGAGGAGCTCGAGGCGGAGGGCTGGGCCAAGGACCGTATCCGCGAACTGCAGGACGCGCGTCGTAATCACGGACTCGACGTCTCGGACCGCATCGACATCGTCATCGAGGTGCCCGAGCACCGACAGGCGTGGCTGGACACTCACCGGGATCTGATTGCGCGTGAGGTGCTCGCACTCTCGCTCGTCGACGGACGTGTCGGAGACGACGGCAGTGATCTCGGTGAGGGAGTTCGGGCAGCGGTCACGAAGTCGTCGTGAGCGAAGGGCAGGTGACCGAGCAATCGGTGGACGGCACCGTCCGCGAGCTTCTGAACGGAGCCCGCGGCGGTGTCGTGCCGATCGTCGCCGCCGGTGATCCGGTTCTACGCTCGCGGGCAACCGCATACGACGGGCAACTCGACGCCGATACGTTCGCGGAGTTGATCCAGGTGATGCGGGCGACGATGCACGCCGCACCGGGCGTCGGGCTCGCTGCGCCGCAGATCGGCATCCCGCTGCAGATTGCGGTGATCGAGGATCTGTTCGACGTCGACCCGGCTGTCGCTCGGGCGCGGGAGCGAACCCCGCTGCCGTTCCGAGTGCTGGTCAATCCCCGGTACACCCCGGTCGGATCACGGACCGCCGGTTTCTACGAGGGGTGCCTCAGCGTTCCCGGCTACCAGGCCGTCGTGACCCGAGCAGCCGAGGTGCGGCTCGAGTGCACCGACGAATTCGGTCACGAGATCGACGAGGTGGTTCGCGGCTGGCCGGCCCGAATCGTGGCTCACGAGACCGACCACCTCGGCGGCACGCTGTATATCGACACCGCCGACACCCGATCTTTGACCACGACCGAGAACTACGGCGAGCTGTGGTCGGATCCGGCACCCGAACGCGCTGCTCGGGCGCTCGGCTTCACCGTCGACCCTCGCTGACCGTGCCGAACCTCGCCGACGACACCCTGCGGAGTCGCCGATGGGTGCTGCACCTGGACATGGATGCGTTCTTCGCCTCCGCCGAGCAACTGACTCGGCCCACACTCCGGGGCCGCCCCGTTCTCGTCGGCGGTGCGGGTGGGCGAGGTGTGGTGGCGGGCTGCAGTTATCAGGCGCGTGCGTTCGGGGCCCGCTCGGCGATGCCGATGCATCAGGCGCGTCGACTGGTCGGTGCGAGTGCGGTCGTACTGCCGCCGCGGTTCCCGCTGTACTCCGAGCTGAGCAGACGTGCCTTCGAGGCGCTTCGGGTTCGGATGCCCGTTCTGGAACAGCTCTCGATCGACGAGGCCTTCGGTGAGCCGCCCGAACTGGCCGGCGGGACGGTGGCCGAGGTCGAGCGGTTCTGTGCCGACCTACGTGCTTTGGTGTTGGCCGAGACCGGTCTGGTGGCCTCGATCGGTGCCGGATCGGGAAAACAGATCGCCAAGATCGCGTCGGGCCTGGCGAAGCCCGACGGAATCACCGTCGTCGCTCCGGGGATACAGGCCGAGCTGATGGCTGATCTGCCGGTGCGAAAGCTGTGGGGGATCGGCCCGGTAGCCGGAGAACGGTTGCGGCGCTTGGGAATCGATACGATCGGCAAGTTCGTGGCCACCCCCGAATCCGAGGTGGCATCGATTCTAGGTGCCACGATGGGGCCGAGCCTGCATCAGCTGGCGCGCGGCATCGACAACCGGGTGGTGGCCGAGCGCGCCGAGGCTAAGCAGGTCAGCGCCGAGACCACGTTCGCGCAGGATGTCATCTCGCTCGCTCAGCTACGGCCTGCCATCGAGGCGATCGTCGAGTCGACGCATCGCAGACTGCTGAAGGACGGTCGGGGAGCCAGGACGGTAGTGCTGAAGCTGCGCAAGTCCGACATGAGCATCATCACGAGATCGGCGACGTTGCCCTACGCGACCGTGGACAAGCACACCATCGTGGCCACCGCCCAGCGGCTGGCAGTCGATCCCGTCGACGTCGGACCGATCCGGCTGGTCGGCGTCGGTCTGGCCGGTCTGTCGGCCGTTCGGCAAGGATCGCTGTTCCCCGAGCTCGAACACGAACCGGTCGTGGACGTGGCAGCCGCGACGGAGGAGTCGGCGGCGCTGGTCGAGGCCGCCGCGGACGTCCTCGGTTCGGACGGCCCGCGGTGGCAGCCCGGCCTGGACGTCCGGCATCCTGAATTCGGTCATGGCTGGGTCCAGGGTGCCGGGCACGCGGTGGTGACCGTACGATTCGAGACGCGCACCACCGGGCCGGGGATCGCGCGTACCTTCGCCGAATCGGACGAGAACCTGGTCGTTGCCGATGTTCTCGACAGCCTGAAGTGAGTTGTGGCAGAGCTGTGGAAACTCTGTGAGGTTTCACAGGTAGGCGTTACGGGTTGTGTCTCGACCGATCCGAACTGACATAGTGGACTCCGGTCCGAGACGACCACTACCCGCAACGACCGACGAGTCACAGAACGATCGAGACGTGACTCAGAGTGAAAAGGACAAGCACTTGAAGCTTCGCAACACCCGACGGGCAATGGTTGCCGGTATCGCCATTGCCGGCGCACTGACTATGACCGCCTGCAGCTCCGGTGGCGACGAAACACCGACCGCGACGACGTCGGCTGTCACCACCTCTGCTTCTGCTCCCGCTCCCGCGGGCGGCGCTTACCCGCCGGCACCCACGGTCGAGGAGCTCAACACCCAGCTCATGCGTGGACTGGATCCCAACGTCCCGGTCGAGGAGAAGGCGGCTCTGATCCAGGGCGCGTCCGAGGACCCGGATCTGATCAACCAGGTCGCCGCGGCTGCTGTGGCCAACAACGCTCAGATCGAGATCACCAGCATCGACGACCTCGGCACCGGAGTTCTCAACGCGGGAATCACCATCACCCTCAACGGGCAGGCCAACCCCGGCACATTCCAGTTCGTCCCCGAGGACGGCGTGTGGAAGCTCTCCAAGGAGAACGCCTGCGGCATCGTTTCGCTCGCGCAGCTGACCAGCCCGGCGTGCCCCGCACCCTGAGTCCTGCCGATCGTCTCTGACCGAACCCGAACTGCCGGTGACATCTCCCCTGGGGGAGATGTCACCGGCAGTTCTTCGTTCGAGGGTTCGTTCCTACTCAGGCGCTCGGCGTGGCCGTTCGGATGCGGTTTGCAGCGGCCTCCGCCACAGCCGTGACAGTCGCGGGTTCGAGTCCACTCTGATCCGAGACGACGATCTGCACAACCGTCGAATCGACAACGGCCACCACGACGTCGGAGATCAACGTGAATCCCTCGCTGCTGGTGGTCAGACGAATGGAAGCGGACGCATCGCCGATCTGTGGCTGCTCGCGGCCTGCCAACGCGTACTCGACGCTCACCCCGTCCGCATCCGTGCCGGTGAACTCGGCGCATCCGGTCCACGCCTGCTGCACCGACGCGAACGCCTCTGCGGTCCCGGTCCCCGTGTAGCTCGCCGCGTCCTCGTCGATCGACGAGAAATTGGGACCCGAGAAGCGAGCCACCGCGGACGACGCCGCGCCGCCCAGTTGTTCCGAGACCGGGGCCAGTACGGCAGCGCATCCGGCCGGGTCGGTACTGGACTTGTCGGGTGAATCGTAGTCGGGGGCCGGGTCCAGCCCCAGGTCTCGGACCGGATCCGGAATCGAGGAGAAGCCGTCCGGCAGGTCGCTCGGGCCCAGCATCGATGCCGTCAGAACGCCGCTGTCGGTGATGGGCACGCCGAGCAGGGGATCGGGAGCGGCGACGGCTGCGGGTGCAGGTCCAGTGGCCTGCGACGGTTCGTCCGAGCTACATCCGGCGGCCGCGGCGAGTCCGACCATCGACAGCCCGGCCAGAAGACGTGTCGCGGTTCGTGTCATCGGTCACCCCAGGTGATCGAATCTCCGACCGTCTGCCGCAGCACTGTCGTGCTGTCCGGATCGGTGTACATCTGATCGCCACCCGCGGTGATCGACCCACCGACGGGAAGTGGCTGCGTCAGATCGATGTCCAGGGTTCCCGAGCCGGTATAGGTGTACGACGCGATGTTCAGCGTGCCGGAATTGTCGGGGAGGTTCCATACCGAAGATTCGGGCGTCTGCGTGATTGCGACGTCCACGGTCGCCCGGTCGCCGTCGAGGGCTCGCAGCGTGACGGTGGTGCGTTGGTTCAGTGTGATTCCGCTCAGCACCTGCTGATCGATGGTCCACACGGCACCGACACCGACTTCGGCGTCGGGAAAGGCGACCGAGCGGTACACCGCGGCGTTGAACGAGCGTTCGATCGCCGCCCTGGCGGTATCGAGCGCGGCATCGGCCGGCGTGATGTGCAACGCGGTGATCGCTCCGGAATCGGTGGCCGCCAGCCGCGCCGTCGAGCCCTCCGACGCGGACAGTGCATCGGTCAGTCCCTCGTCGGGAGACGTGGCAGCCCCGATGGTCAGGTCGATCGACCGCGTCGCGCCGGTCGAGGCGTCCTCTTCGGACACGGCATCGGCCGTCGACGCGCTCAGGGGCACCGTCAGTTCGGGACTGGAGAAGTCCTGCGCTGCACCGATATCGATCTGTTGTTGGACGCTGGACGTGGTCGTGAGGTCTATGTTCTGCGCGTCCGATTCGGCCGTGTCGAACGCCAGCACGCGTCGTGGCTCGGTACCGGGGTCGACGACGGTGGTGGTCGTCGGCGTCACCGCGATCGTCACCTCGTTCGTGGACGCCTGCTGCTCGGCTGCGGGTTCGGTGTCGGTACTCGAACATCCCGCCACCAGAGCCACCGCGCAGCATGCAGCGAGGAAACCGGCACGGACGGTGCTGGAGTGGACAGTGCTGGCGCGATCGGTCGACTTCACGGCCACCAGGCTACTGACAGCCCGTATCGCGCGACACGGATGAGTGTCCACCGCCGCCGATGCGCCATGATGGACGGGTGAGTGAAGACCGCGCCGACGACCCGACACCCGAGACCAGCGGTGTCTCGGCACCGAACGAGACCGCGGACGCGAAGGGGACCGACTCCGACAGCGCTGTCGCCAGGCCCGTGAAGCCACTGAAAACTCGACTGCTGATCGCCATCGCGGCGGTGATTCTGGTGTTCGATCTGGTGACCAAGATTCTGGTCGTGCACTTCGTGAAGCCCGGAAATCCGATCGAGATCTTCGGCGACGTGGTGACGTTGCGGTTGGTACGCAACCCGGGTGCGGCGTTCTCCATGGCCACCGGCATGACCTGGTTGCTGACGGTGGTGGCCGTCGCGGTCGTCATCGGTGTGATCAAGATCGGTCGTACCTTGCGGTCACCATGGTGGGCGCTGGGATTGGGTCTGGTTCTCGGCGGCGCACTGGGCAACTTGATCGACCGCTTCTTTCGCGCCCCCGGTCCGTTCCAGGGCCACGTCGTCGACTTCGTCTCGGTGGGCTGGTGGCCGGTGTTCAATGTCGCCGACTCATCCATCGTCTGTGGGGCGATTCTGCTCGTTGCGCTGAGCCTGTTCGGTTTCGAGCCGAACGGCGAACGGGTGACGAAGTCCGACGATCCGAAGAAGGCCGACTCATGAGGGAATCGCGTTCCATGCCGGTGCCCGACGGCTTGGACGGAATGCGGGTCGATGCCGGGCTTGCTCGATTGCTGGGGCTCTCGCGTACCGTCGCCGCAGCACTGGCCGAGGAGGGTTCCGTATCGGTCGATAGCGGTGCCGTCGGCAAGTCGGATCGTTTGGCTGCAGGTTCGTGGCTCGAAGTGACGCTGCCCGAGCCTGCGCGTGAGTTGACGATCGAAGCGGAACCGGTCGAGGGCATGGAGATTCTCTACGCCGACGACGACGTCGTGGCCGTGGACAAGCCCGTCGGTGTCGCCGCTCATGCCAGCGTGGGCTGGACCGGCCCGACCGTGATCGGCGGTCTGGCTGCTGCCGGGTTCCGAATCTCCACCTCCGGTGCACACGAGCGGCAGGGTATCGTGCACCGCCTCGACGTCGGAACCTCCGGGGTGATGGTGGTCGCGACGTCCGAGCGGGCGTACACCGTGCTCAAGCGCGCGTTCAAAGCGCGGACCATCGACAAGCGTTATCACGCTCTTGTGCAAGGACATCCGGATCCGAGCAGTGGAACCATCGATGCCCCGATCGGACGACACGGCAGCAACGACTGGAAGTTCGCTGTGCGCGCGGACGGCAAGCCGAGCGTGACCCACTACGACACCGTCGAGGCGTTCCAGGCCGCGAGTTTGCTGGACGTGCACCTGGAAACCGGCCGCACGCACCAGATTCGAGTGCACTTCTCGGCGCTGCGGCACCCGTGCTGCGGGGATCTGACCTATGGTGCCGATCCGCGCCTGGCCGAACGGTTGGGCCTCGAACGCCAGTGGCTGCACGCACGTTCGCTCGGCTTTGCGCATCCGTCCGACGGCCGCTGGGTGGAAATCGAGAGCAAGTATCCGGCCGATCTCGAACATGCCCTCGAGGTGCTACGGAAGGCGTGATGCGCGGATTCTCGGGCGTGGTCCGTCTCCTCACCGCCGCCCTTCTGGTGGTCGGGGGCCTGGCCGTCGTCGGGCACCTGAACCCGCAACGCCAACTGGGTGTCGGTACCGACCGGCTCGGTCCGGACAGCGGTGAGCAGGTCACCGACTACCTGGCTCGTGCCGAGACAAGCCTGCTCGCCGACGATGCCGAACCCCGCTGGGGCTCTGTGTCGTTCGATCGCGAACTCACCGCCGAACAGGCCTATGCCGCCGCGAACGACGTGCGCATCTCGATGGTGCTCTTCCGGGTACCGCTCGATCGCGTGCAAACTCCGATCCTCACGGTCGGCGTTCCGGGCAGTGAACGGTCGGTGCTGAACTCGACCGCACGCGCTGCCGGCCAGATCCAGGAATCGTTCGGCGCAGGGGACCGGCAGGCGCAGATAGAGGCCGTGTCGCAGCGCCGGCTGCTGGCCGGATGCGCGTGCGTGGTGACATTGGTGGTGCGGGGCACGCCGGCCGAGCTGAGCGAGGTGGCAGGCCGCGACGGAGTGCGAGCGGTGGAGGCGCTTCCGCCCGACGCGGTGTCCGGGAAGTTCGCCGTCGAGCCGTTGCTTCCGGAGTACGTCGACATCGTCGGACCGCTACCGGACGACGGGCCGATTCCAACCGAATGAGGTCAACTCCAGTCTCGTTCGTCACACGCGTCACGTCCTCCCAGGACACACCGACAGCTACGAAAATTCTGTCGGTTCCACCGCTTAGAGTGAGTTCATTCGCGGCTCGTATTTTCGAAAACGCGCGACCTTCAGGAGAGAACCTTCGTGGCCGATTCGTTCGTTCATCTGCACAACCACACCGAATATTCGATGCTCGACGGTGCCGCCAAGATCGGGGCCATGTTCGCCGAGGCGGCGCGGTTGGAGATGACGGCGGTCGGGATGACCGACCACGGCAACATGTACGGGGCCAGCGAGTTCTACAACGAGGCCAAGAAGGCCGGTATCAAACCGATCATCGGTATCGAGGCCTACATTGCCCCGGAGTCGCGGTTCAACAAGAAGCGCGTGCTGTGGGGCGATCGGAGCCAGAAGTCCGACGACGTCTCCGGTAGCGGTGCGTACACGCACATGACTATGGTCGCCGAGAACGCCACCGGCGTCCGGAACCTGTTCAAGTTGTCGTCACTCGCCTCGATCGAGGGTCAGCTCGGCAAATGGGCGCGCATGGACGAGGAGATCATCGCCTCGCACGCGGAAGGCATCATCGCCACCACCGGATGCCCGTCCGGGGAGGTGCAGACTCGGCTTCGTCTCGGTCAGGAGCGCGAGGCACTCGAAGCTGCCGCCAAGTGGCAGGAGATCTGGGGACCGGACAATTTCTTCCTCGAACTGATGGACCACGGCCTGTCCATCGAGCGACGTGTCCGCGAGGGCCTGCTCGACATCGGCAAAAAGCTCTCCATCCCGCCGCTGGCCACCAACGACTGCCACTACGTCACCAAGGACGCTGCCGAGAACCACGAGGCGCTGCTGTGCATTCAGACCGGTAAGACGCTGAGCGATCCCACCCGCTTCAAGTTCGACGGTGACGGCTACTACCTCAAGTCGGCCGCCGAGATGCGCGCACTGTGGGACGACCAGGTGCCCGGTGCCTGCGACAGCACGCTGCTCATCGCCGAGCGAGTACAGCCGTACGACGAGGTGTGGGCGCACCGAGACCGGATGCCCATCTTCCCGGTTCCCGAGGGTCATACACAGGGCACCTGGTTGCGTCACGAGGTCATGACCGGGCTCGAGCGTCGGTTCCCCGACGGCCCGGCCGAGGACTACCTCGCGCGGGCCGAGTACGAGATCAAGGTCATCCTCGAGATGGGCTTCCCGGCCTACTTCCTCGTGGTCGGCGACCTGATCAACCACGCCAAGGCCGTCGGCATTCGCGTCGGGCCGGGCCGAGGCTCGGCCGCTGGATCGCTGGTCGCGTACGCCATGGGCATCACCAATATCGACCCGCTGCCGCACGGTCTGCTGTTCGAGCGATTCCTCAACCCCGAGCGCGTGTCGATGCCCGATATCGATATCGACTTCGACGATCGTCGCCGCGGCGAGATGGTTCGCTACGCCACCGAGAAGTGGGGCAGCGATCGTGTCGCCCAGGTGATCACGTTCGGCACCATCAAGACCAAGGCCGCCATCAAGGACTCCGCGCGTGTGCAGTTCGGCCAGCCCGGTTTCGGCATCGCCGATCAGATCACCAAGGCGCTGCCGCCGCCCATCATGGCCAAGGACATCTCGGTGGCGGGCATCACCGACCCCGCGCACGAGCGCTACAAGGAAGCCGTCGAGGTCCGAGCGCTCATCGACTCGAATCCCGACGTCGCGACCATCTACAAAACGGCAAAGGGCCTCGAAGGCCTGATCCGTAATGCGGGCGTGCACGCCTGCGCGGTCATCATGTCCTCCGAGCCGCTCACCGACGCCATTCCGGTGTGGAAGCGCGCGCAGGACGGCGCGATCATCACCGGCTGGGACTACCCGTCGTGCGAGGCCATCGGCCTGCTCAAGATGGACTTCCTCGGCCTGCGCAACCTCACCGTCATCGGTGACGCGATCGACAACATCAAGGCCAACCGCGGAATCGACATCGACCTCGACGCTCTGCCGCTCGACGATCCTGCGACCTTCGACTTGCTGTCGCGCGGTGACACTCTCGGCGTCTTCCAGCTCGACGGAAGTGCCATGCGAGACCTGCTCCGCCGCATGCAGCCCACCGGCTTCGAGGACATCGTCGCCGTTCTCGCGCTGTACCGCCCGGGTCCGATGGGCATGAACTCGCACAACGACTATGCCGACCGCAAGAACGGTCGACAAGAGGTCAAGCCGATTCACCCCGAGCTCGAAGAGCCACTCAAGGTGATTCTCGGTGAGACGTACGGCCTGGTGGTCTACCAGGAGCAGATCATGCAGCTGGCGCAGAAGGTCGCCGGGTACACCCTCGGCCAAGCCGACCTGCTGCGTCGCGCCATGGGTAAGAAGAAGCTCTCCGAGCTCGAGAAGGCGTACGCCGGGTTCCGGCAGGGCATGTTGGACAACGGTTTCTCCGAGGCGGCCATCAAGGCCCTGTGGGACACCGTGCTGCCGTTCGCCGGTTACGCGTTCAACAAGTCGCACTCGGCGGGCTACGGCCTGGTGTCGTACTGGACGGCCTACCTCAAGGCGAACTACCCGGCCGAGTACATGGCCGGCCTGCTCACCAGCGTCGGCGACGACAAGGACAAGGCCGCGATCTATCTTGCCGACTGCCGCAAGCTCGGCATCACCGTGCTGCCTCCCGACGTCAACGAATCCGAGCTGAACTTCGCGTCGGTCGGCAAAGACATTCGGTTCGGCCTGGGTGCGGTGCGCAACGTGGGCACCAACGTGGTCGCCTCGATCATCAGGGCGCGATCGGAGAAGTCGAAGTACACCGATTTCTCGGACTACCTGGGCAAGATCGACGCCATTGCCTGCAGCAAGAAGGTCACCGAATCTCTCATCAAGGCAGGCGCTTTCGACTCGCTCGACCATCCGCGCAAGGGCCTGATGCTCATTCACGCCGACGCGATCGACGCAGTGATGGGCACCAAGAAGGCCGAGGCGATAGGTCAGTTCGATCTGTTCGGCGGCGAGGACGCCGACGAGTCCATCTCCGCGGTGTTCAACGTTCGGGTGCCGGACGAGGAATGGGAATCCAAGCACCGGCTCGCTCTCGAACGCGAGATGCTCGGCCTGTACGTCTCCGGCCACCCGCTCCTGGGCGTCGAGCACATGCTGGCCGCGAAGTCCGACTGCAACATCCCGACGATTCTCGAAGGTGACATCAAGGACGGCACTCAGGTCACCGTCGGCGGAATTCTGGCTTCGGTCAACCGTCGGATCAACAAGAACGGTCTGACGTGGGCGTCGGCTCAGCTCGAGGATCTGGCCGGTGGTATCGAGGTGCTGTTCTTCCCGCAGGCGTACTCGGTGTTCGGTGCCGATGTCACCGAGGACTCGGTGGTACTCGTCAAGGGTCGGGTGTCGGTGCGCGACGACCGGGTCTCCTTGATCGCGAACGACCTTGCGGTGCCCGATCTTTCGGCGATCGGTATCGACAAGCCGCTCGCGGTCAGTTTGCCGACGCGGCTGTGCACGGCGGACAAGGTCGGAGCCCTCAAACGAGTCCTGTCCAGCCACCCGGGAACCTCGGATGTGCACCTTCGGTTGGTCAGCGGTGACAAGATCACCACGATGAAGCTGGACGACAGCCTCCGCGTCACGCCGACATCGGCGCTGATGGGAGACCTGAAGGCGCTACTGGGACCCGGCTGCCTGACCGGGTGACGCAGGTGCCGTCGGGTGTAGCTCGGTGAGGCGCAGCGTCCACCAGGCCGCGACGGCAAGTGCAGCGCCGGCGAGTACCGCTGCGTGCAGCGAGCCGGAGAGGACGAGTGTTGCGACGAACACGAACGAACCCAGCGCCAGGGCCTCGAGTTTGTAGACCGGCCACGCGATGCCTGCCACGTCGACGCTGCGCAGGGCGGTGGGTCGATGGCTCATGCGGGTGCTCGTGAAGGTCATCGCGTTCTCCTCTGCTGCGCCCGGTGTGGTGATGATTCGGGTGTCCGGTGCGTGAAGTTCAGACTATACCCATCGAAAGATTCGGTTCACCGAACTTGACCGTCGGACCAGGCAATGTCGTCGATCTCGTGGCGTCACGCGCCCGGGAGGTGTTCACTCGAAGTCATGCCATTGACAGGAGAATACGAACCGAGTTCATCCGACTGGGCCCGTGAGCAGGCCGAGCGTTACGAGAACTCCGGCGGGACCGAAGGCACGACGATGAACGGGATGCCGGTCGTGTTGCTGACCACCAAGGGGAACAAGAGCGGCAAGCTGCGCAAGTCGCCGTTGATGAGGGTCGAGCACGACGGCGAGTACGCCATCGTGGCCTCTTTGGGCGGAGCCCCCAAGCATCCGGTCTGGTATCACAACGTCAAAGCCGAGCCGCTCGTCGAGTTGCAGGACGGAACCGAGAAGCACGACTACGTCGCTCGCGAGGTGACCGGCGACGAAAAGGCCGTGTGGTGGGAACGCTCGGTCGCGGCCTACCCCGATTACGCGGACTACCAGAAGAAGACCGATCGCGAGATTCCCGTCTTCGTTCTCGCGCGCGTCTGAAGGCGGTATCGCGCGCGTCTGCCCACTCGTTATTCGGATGCCCACCTGTCCAGCTGGGTATCCGAATATTCGGTGGGCACACGCTGAAGATCAGCACCGGTCGGCGCTCACCCGGTCCCGAGTGGGGGACCGTTCCACGCTGGTGGCAGCATGTGCTGGGTGTCTTCATCCCCTGACCTCGCCACCCAGCACCCATCGTCGGTAGCCGTCACCGCTGCCGATATCGATGCCGCTGCGGTGCGAATTTCGTCGGTGGTGGCTGCCACACCCCTGCAGTTGTGCGAGCGGTTGTCGGCGGAGACCGGTGCGAGGGTCTACCTCAAGCGCGAAGACCTGCAGATCGTGCGGTCGTACAAGATTCGTGGCGCCTACAACCTGATGGACCAGCTGACCGATGCGGAGCGGGCTGTCGGCGTGGTCACCGCGAGCGCGGGCAACCACGCTCAGGGAGTGGCGTTCGCGTGTCGCTCCATGCAGGTGCACGGTCGCATCTACGTTCCAGCGAACACCCCCAAGCAGAAACGTGACCGAATCCGAGTGCACGGCGGCGACTTCGTGGAGCTCATCGTCATCGGCGACACGTTCGATGCTGCGGCAGCTGCCGCAGCCGCGGATGTCGCCCGCACGGGTGCCACCATGGTCCCGCCGTTCGACGATCCGCGAACTGTTGCCGGGCAGGGAACCATCGCGGCCGAGATGATCGATCAACTGGGCGGGGCACCCGATGTCGTCGTGATGCCCGTCGGCGGAGGCGGATGCATCGCCGGCATCTCCAGTTACCTCCGTGAGCGCGCACCACAGACGTCGCTGGTGGGTGTCGAACCGTCCGGTGCCGCGTCCATGACCGCCGCGCTGATCGCCGGTGGTCCGGTGACGCTCTCCGAGATCGACCCTTTTGTCGACGGGGCTGCCGTCCGCCGCATCGGCGATGTGCCGTACGCAGCGTTGCAGTCCCTCGGCGCCACCGTGGTGTCCCATGCTTCGTTGCCGCTGATCACCGCTCCGGTGTTCGACAGTGCCGGCCCCGGTGCATTTCTGATCACCCAGATCGACGAGGGCGCGGTCTGCACCGCGATGCTCGAGCTGTACCAGAACGAGGGCGTCATCGCCGAGCCTGCAGGCGCGTTGGCTGTTGCAGCGCTGGAGCATCTCGACATCGCGCCGGGAAGCACCGTCGTGTGTTTGGTGTCCGGCGGCAACAACGACGTCTCTCGCTACGGCGAAATTCTCGAGCGATCGCTCGTTCACCTGGGCCTCAAGCACTACTTTCTGGTGGACTTTCCGCAGGAGCCCGGCGCTCTACGTCGTTTTCTCGACGAGGTGCTCGGGCCCGAGGACGACATCACGTTGTTCGAGTACGTCAAGCGCAACAACCGGGAGACGGGTGCCGCGCTCGTCGGTATTCAACTCGGCGCAGCTGACGGCCTTTCTTCCCTTCTCGAGCGCATGAGGTCATCGCACCTGCAGGTGGAGCAGCTGGAGCCGGGTTCTCCGGTGTACCGCTACTTGACCTGAGTCAGCGACCGAGCAGGCGGTCGACGACGCGTTTGTGCAGGTCGGGGTCCACGGCCGGTAGATCGAGTACGGCACCGAGGTAGATCCCGTCGCCGACAAGTCGGATGATTTCGGCCTGGACCGGATCGTCGATCTCCGTGCGTAAGCCCTCGTCCCACTGCTGCATCATGTCGGTGACGGCGTCTTGCACCTCGCCCGCATTCCCGTCGACGCTGCGCAGCGCCGCCAGTGTGGAGCGATACAGCGCGATTTCCTTCTCCGAGATGAGATCGGGTGGCTGCAGATACCATTCCGCCACGGAGGTGCCACCCTCGGCGGCGTCGGCGCGCTGTTGATCGGCCTGAACGGCGAGCCGCCGGACCATGGCCGCAACCAGGGCGTCCTTGGTCTTGAAGTGATATAGCAAGCCGCCCTTCGATACCCCGGCGGCTGCGGCGACGCTGTCCAGAGTCACTTTGGTCATGCCGTGCTCGAGGAGCAGCGTCTCGAGTGAATCAAGAATTCGGTCGCGGGTATCTGATGACATGTAAGTCACTTTACCGGCTGGACGGTTCGGGGTACTCTCGTTCACTGTACCGGCTGGACGGTTGGTGCGAGTGGACGCTACGGACCCGGTCATGGCCGGCACACCGAGCGCAGAACGTAGGAGACGTAGTGAGTGACATGCGCACCGGTTCGGTGCACGAGGCGACGGAAGCATTCGAGCATCGAGCCACCCCGAAGGACTGGGTGGGTTTGGTGGTCTTGGCGTTCGCCGTGTTGCTCATCGCTGTAGACGGCACCGTTCTCGATTTGGCGCTGCCCTTCATCAGTGCGGATCTGGCACCGACGAGCAATCAACTGCTGTGGATCATCGACGTCTACTCGTTCGTGCTGGCCGGCCTGCTCATCACCATGGGCACCCTCGGAGATCGAATCGGCCGTCGCCGATTGCTGTTGATCGGTGCCGCAGGCTTCGGTATCGCCTCGCTCATCGCGGCCGTTTCGACCAGCGCGGAGATGCTCATCGCAGCGCGAGTGTTGCAGGGCATTTCCGGCGCGACGCTCATGCCGGCGACGCTGGGCCTGATTCGGACCATCTTCCTGAACCCGCGGCAGCGAGTTGCCGCGATCGGCGTGTGGGGCGCGATGGCCGGTGGCGGTGCCGCTGCCGGTCCGCTCGTGGGCGGTTGGTTGCTCGAGCACTTCTGGTGGGGATCGGTGTTTCTCATCAATATCCCCGTGATGCTCGTGCTCATTGCGCTCGGCCCGCTGGTGATTCCCGAGTTCAAGGATCCGAACCCGGGCCGTTTCGACCTACCCAGCTCGGCACTGTCGATGCTGGCGATCGTCCCGATGGTGTTCGCGGTCAAGGAGATCGCAGCATACGGTCTTCATCCGGCCTACGTGGTGTCTGCCGTAGTCGGTGTGATCGCAGGTGTGCTGTTCGTCCGACGACAGCGAACTCTGGACGCTCCGATGATCGATCTGCGGCTGTTCGCCAATCGCGCGTTCTCGACGGGTGTGGCCACGAACTTCCTGTCCGTGTTCGCACTCGCCGGAGTGTTGTTCTTCGGTTCGCAGTACCTGCAGCTCGTACTGGGCAGCAGTCCGCTCGAAGCCGGGCTGCTGTTGCTACCGGGTACGGCCGCCAGCATCGTGACCTCACTGCTCGCCGCGGTTCTCGTTCGGTACTTCACCGTCGGCACAGTCCTCGGTGCAGGCATGTTCGCCGCTGCTGCGGGCGCAGGCATTCTGGTCGGTCTCGGAACGGACACCAGTCCGGCGTTGTTCATTGCCGGATTCGTTCTGGTGGGTGCAGGTGTCGGATTCGCGCTCACACTGACTTCGGACCTTGTGGTCAGTGCTGTCGAACCCGAGCGAGCCGGAGCTGCGTCCGCGGTGTCGGAAACCGCGTACGAGCTGGGGATCGCGCTGGGAGTAGCAATTCTCGGCACGGTCGTCATGGCGATCTTCCGCCGCGGGATCGATACCTCGCTGCTCACACCCGAACTCGGTGCCAGAGCCGCCGAAACGCTCGGTGGCGCGGACGCGGTGGCCCGGGAACAGCCGGACTCGGTGGCGACGGTTCTACTGGACTCCGCGCATGCTGCCTTCGTCTCGGGCATGCATGTCGCGGCCGTCGCCACCGCGGTGGTGCTGGCGATCACCGCCGTGTTCGTGCTGGTCAACCTACGGCAGCGTCAGGACTCCAGTACAGCGAAGGAGTGACCGGGAACCGTTGTGGCAGAGCCGGTCTTGTTCGATGTCGTGGGCTCCCACTCGAGCAGTGGTGAGCCGCCGACCGGCACGGTCACAGCGGATTCCGACAGGTTGCACACCACGCTGAGACGGCTGCGGCGAATGACGATCCACTTCGCGTCCTCGTCGTAGTCCACCTTCACGTGGTCCAGCCACGGGTCGGTCAGTTCGGTCCGGTCGCGGCGCAGCCTCAGCAGATCGCGGTAGACGGCCAGCAGTCGTGCGTGGTCGCCGTCGCCCAGTTCCGACCAGTTCAGCTTCGACCGGGTGAACGTCTCGGGATCCTGTGGGTCCGGGATATCGCTCTTGTCCCAACCGTGTTCGGCGAATTCCGCCTTGCGGCCCTCGGCGGTGGCCTTACCGAGCTCGGGCTCCGGGTGAGAGGTGAAGAACTGGAACGGCGTCGACGCTCCCCACTCTTCACCCATGAACAACATGGGAGTGTAGGGCGAGGTCAACACCAGTGCGGCCTTGATCGCAAGCTGGCCGGGGGAGAGGTAGAAACCCGGTCGATCGCCGATCGCGCGGTTGCCGACCTGATCGTGAGTTGTCGTATAGGTCACCAGCGAACTGGCCGGAATTCGGCGCGTATCCAGCGGGCGGCCGTGGACCCGGCCGCGGAAGCTCGAATACGTACCGGCGTGAAAGAACCCCTGCCGCAACGTGGTCGCCAAACCCTGAAGGGAACCGAAATCGCCGTAGTAGCCCTGCCGTTCACCGGAGACGGCCGCGTGGATCGAATGGTGAATGTCGTCGTCCCATTGTGCGTCGAGTCCGTAACCGCCACCCGACCGTGCGGTGATCAGCGAAGGATCGTTGAGGTCGCTTTCGGCGATCAATGTCAATGGACGACCGAGATGTGCTGACAGCTTTCGGGTTTCGATCGAGAGCTGCTCGAGCAGATGCACTGCTGTGTGGTCGACGATCGCGTGTACTGCATCCAGACGTAACGCGTCGATGTGGAACTCGGAGAACCAACGAAGAGCGTTGTCGAGGGCGTATCGCCGCACCTCGCCCGAGTCTGCGTCGGCATAGTTGATTGCCTGACCCCAGCTGTTGGCCCCTTCGGTCATGTAGGGGCCGAAGCGTTCGAGGTAGTTGCCGGACGGGCCGAGGTGGTTGTAGACCACGTCGAGGACGACGCCGATGCCGTGGCGGTGGCAGGCGTCGACCAAGCGCTGCATGCCTTCTGGGCCGCCGTACGCCTCGTGCACGGTGTACCAGAGCACGCCGTCGTATCCCCAGTTGTGTACGCCGTTGAATCCGTTGACCGGCA
Source organism: Rhodococcoides sp. S146-33 (assembly GCF_059489205.1). NCBI lineage: Bacteria > Bacillati > Actinomycetota > Actinomycetes > Mycobacteriales > Nocardiaceae > Rhodococcoides > Rhodococcoides sp. S146-33. Next base: position 86,493 of record NZ_JCAJWY010000008.1, on the reverse strand, counting down.
TGATCTCGACGAACGTAACGCCGAGATCGACGAGGTGATCGAGCTTGCCGATGGCCGCGTCGAAGGTGCCTTCCTCGGTGAATGTCCCGATGTGCAGTTCGTAGATCGACGAGCCCGGTAGCTGACGCCCGGTCCAGGCCGCGTCGGTCCACAGCGTGGCATCGACGTCGAACACCTGGGACAGCTCGTGCACTCCGTCGGGCTGCCGCGGCGACCGCGGATCGGGCAGAGCTTTGTCTGCGTCGTCGAGCAGGAAGCCGTAACGAGAGTTCGGGGTGGCATCGACGTCGGCGCGCCACCACCCGTCGGAGGACCGCTGCATGGGATGCACCGTGTCGTCGAGTTGCAATCGGACCGTCTCGGGGGACGGTGCCCAGACCTCGAATGTCCGAGTCGCTGCCGAGGATGTCACTGCGCGGACCCTTCTTCGTTGTGACGCACCAGAAGTGCGACCGGGAGTGAGGCGAACAGCTCGGCCACCGAGACGGTGCCCGTGTGTTCGGAGTCTGTGATTCGATCGCGCCATCGGCCGTCGGGGAGCGTCACGGACGTCTCGCCCCAGCCCGTTTCGGATACGCCGAGCGAGAGTCTGGTCGCCAGTGCGATCACGTCGGCGTTTCCGGGAACCGGGCCGCGTGCGAATCCGACGAGGTGCTCGGCGGCAGATCCGTCCGCGACGATCGGCGCGTAGGTGCCGCCCACGAAGCTCTCCGGCCGCTCGCGGCGCACGTGCAACGCGGAGCGAACCACGGCCAGCTTGGCTGCACCCGTACTGATCGAGAGCGCATCGGTGTTCGACGCGGAGAGCATCGACCGACGGACCGAGTAATCGACCGGTCTGCGGTTGTCGGGGTCGACGAGCGAGTCCTCCCACAGCTCGGTGCCCTGATACACGTCGGGGATACCGGGGCCGGCCAGGTTCAACAACTTCTGCCCGAGTGCGTCGGAATGGCCGTGTGGAGCCAGCTTGTCGACCAGCATGGTCATCGAGCGAGCGACGGCACCGTCGAAGATGGCGTCGAGCCAGCCGTGTACCGCGGACTCGAACTCCTCGTCCGGAGCAGTCCACGTCGTGCGGAGGGCGGCCTCGCGAATTGCCTTCTCCGCGTAAGCATGAACGCGCTCACGGAACGTGGAGGTGATCACGCCGTCGACCGGCCAGACACCGAAAAGGTTCTGCCACAGGAACATTCCCGTTGTTCCGTCGGGGCTCGGGGTCAGCTCTTCCCAGTCGGTGATGCAGCGAGCCCACAACTCGGGGGTCTGTGACAGCACGCCGATGCGCGCCCGCACGTCCTCGCCGCGTTTGGTGTCGTGAGTCGACAGGGTGGTCATCGCCGCCGGCCAGCGTCGCGCCCGATCGGCATTGGTCAGGTGGTAGTAAGCAGTGCTGCAACCGAAGCGACTGGGATCGCCGCCGACTTCCTGCAGCGAGATGAGCCGGTTGGCTCGATAGAACAGGCAGTCCTCGACGCCTTTGGCGGTCACAGCACCACAGACCTGATCGAATCGGACCGGCGATTCTGCACCAGTGACCAGGGCGGTCGCCAGTGCGCCCAGACCGCCGGCCAGGTCCGGCTGCTCCTCGCCGACAGCAGCGATCACGCCCGGCAGCACACCGGCGAGCGGGGCGTAGTCGGTCCGGTAGACCGGGACGGCCACGACGACGGCAACTATCGCGTCGATGACGGACTCGAGTTCGACGGTGGTGCCGGACTCTCGAACCACGGCCCGAGCGAGGCGTCGCACCTCGGGTGACAGGTCGCCGCGCGCAACGGCGGTCTTGAGATCCAACTCTGTCTCGTGCAAGGTCTCGGCGTCGTAAGCGATGCCCGAGCGCACCTGGGACAGCGCGGTGAGCGCATGCACGCCCTCTGGGTCGACGAACACTCCGCCGACAGCGGCCAGGGCGTCGTATCCGGTCGTACCGTCGACGGGCAGCGACTCGTCCAGCGGTTCACCGTCGGCCAGAATCTTCTCGATGACCAGCCAGCGGTCGGGACCGAGCAGTCCACGCAGTTCGGTCAGGTAACCGGCAGGGTCGGCCAGCCCGTCGGGATGGTCGACGCGAAGTCCGTCGATCAGACCGTCCTCGATCCAGCCGGCCACCTGACGATGGGAGTCGGTGAAGACGTCGAGGTCTTCTTGCCGGATTCCTGCCAGGCCGTTCACGGAGAAGAACCGTCGGTATCCGATCAGCCCGTCGGACCAGCTCACTAATCGGTAGGCCTGACGGTCGTGTACGGCCTGCGCGTCGTCGCCGTCGGTGCCGTCTGCGATAGGAAAGCGGTGCTCGTAGAACGCGAGCAGAGGCTGCTCCTCGGAGCGGTCGACGGTCAGCTCACCCACGTCGCTCGAGCTACCGAGAACGGGGATCGCGATCTTGCCGTCGACGCCGTTGTCGGCTCCGAAGTCGATGTCGAAGTACGTCGCGTACTCGGAGTCGCGGCCGCGTCGCAGCACGTCCCACCACCACGCGTTCTGCCGCGGATCCTCCACTCCGACATGGTTTGGGACGATGTCGACGATTATCCCCATGCCCAGCTCTGCGGCACGAGAGTGCAACTGCGTCAACGCTTCTCGACCGCCCAGGGCGGGCGAGACCGTCGAGGTGTCGGTGACGTCGTAGCCGTGAGTCGACCCGTCGGTCGCGGTCAGGATCGGCGAAAGGTACAGGTGTGTGACCCCGAGATCGTGGAGGTAATCGACCACGTCGGAGGCGTCGGCCAGGGTGAAGGCATCGCCCCGCAGTTGTAACCGGTATGTACTGGTGGGCAGCGGCATGTGTCAGGCAGTCTTTCGTAGAACGAGCAAGGAACGAGCGGTGACTTCCACCGGTGTACCCGCTTCTATCGATTTCTCACCCGCTCCCGTTCGGGCTGCTGTGTCCAGGGCAACCGTCCACTCCTTGGCGTAGTTCCCGTCCGGGGTCACGAATTCGAGTGCCTCGTGATGTGCGTTGAAGCACAACAGGAACGAGTCGTCCACCACTCGCTCACCGCGCTGATTCGGTTCCGGAATTCCTTCGCCGTTGAGGAACACGGTCAGCGACTTGCCGAAGCCGCTGTCCCAGTCCTCGGGCGTCATCTCTTCGCCTGCAGGGGTCAGCCAGGCGATGTCACGTGCCTGCTCACCGGTTCGGATCGGACGGCCCTCGAAGAACCGGCGACGACGGAATACCGGGTGCTCGGCCCGCAGTGCGATGGCGTTGCGAGTGAACTCGATCAGTTCCGCGTTGGTCTCGGCCAACGACCAATCCATCCATGCCAGTTCGGAGTCCTGGCAGTACACGTTGTTGTTGCCCTGCTGAGTTCGCGCCATCTCGTCGCCGTGCGCGATCATCGGCGTGCCTTGGCTGAGCAGCAAGGTCGCCATGATGTTGCGGATCTGGCGGGCTCGAAGATCCAGAATTTCCGGATCGTCCGTCGGTCCCTCCACACCGCAGTTCCACGAGCGGTTGTGACTCTCGCCGTCGTTGTTGCCTTCACCGTTGGCCTCGTTGTGCTTGTCGTTGTACGACACGAGATCGTTGAGGGTGAATCCGTCATGGGCAATGACGAAGTTGATGCTGGCACCGGGGCGACGACCGTTGGACTCGTACAGATCCGAGGATCCGGTCAACCTCGACGCGAACTCGCCCAGAGTCGCGGGCTCCCCCCGCCAGTAGTCACGCACGGTGTCGCGGTACTTGCCGTTCCACTCCGTCCACAGCCCGGGGAAGTTGCCGACCTGGTAACCGCCCTCACCGATGTCCCAGGGCTCGGCGATCAGCTTCACCTGGCTGACTACCGGATCCTGTTGAACCAGATCGAAGAATGCGCTGAGGCGATCGACATCGTGCAATTCACGAGCCAACGTGGATGCGAGGTCGAATCGGAACCCGTCCACGTGCATCTCGGTCACCCAGTAGCGCAACGAGTCCATGATCAGCTGCAGCGTGTGCGGATGTCGCGCGTTGAGACTGTTGCCGGTACCGGTGTAATCCATGTAATGCTCGAGATCGCCGTCGACGAGCCGGTAGTACGCCGCGTTGTCGATGCCGCGGAAGCTGATGGTCGGGCCCATGTGGTTGCCTTCGGCGGTGTGGTTGTAGACCACGTCGAGTATCACCTCGATGCCCGCAGCGTGGAACGAACGAACCATGGCCTTGAATTCCGTGACCGCCGCACCGGGGGACTGCAGTGAGGAATACTCCGCGTGTGGGGCCAGGAAGCCGAACGTGTTGTAGCCCCAGTAGTTTCGCAGTCCCTTGTCCAGCAGAACCTGATCCTGCATGAACTGGTGCACCGGCATCAGCTCGATCGCCGTGACCCCGAGGTGGTTGAGGTGGTCGATGATCACCGGATGCGCCAACCCGGCGTAGGTGCCGCGCTCGGCCTCGGGAATCTCGGGATGGTTGATCGTCATGCCCTTGACATGGGCCTCGTAGATCACGGTCTCGTGATACGGGCGCTTGGGGGCGCGATCCGCCTGCCAGTCGAAGAAGGGGTTGATCACGACGGTGGTCATCGTGTGACCGAGCGAATCATGCTGGGGGAAGTCGTTGTTCGGCACGTCGTCGTGCGCGATGGGAGCTTCCTCGATGATCTCGTCGTCGGGATCGGCGAGATCGGTGGCGTCCTCGAACGGGGCTTCGGAGTCGAGTGAATCCGCGGATGCCTCGTCCATCTGCACCTCGGCCTCGGGCTCGGGGGCCGGCGCGTCCATGTTGTACGAGAACAGCGATCGGTCGCCGTCGAACGATCCCTCGAACGCCTTGCCGTACGGATCCACGAGCAGCTTGCTCGGGTCGCAGCGATGCCCGGCTGCCGGATCCCACGGGCCGTGAACGCGGTAGCCGTAGCGCTGCCCCGGCACCACCGTGGGCAGATATGCGTGCCAGACGTAGCCGTCGGACTCCTCGAAACGAATACGTGTCTCGGTGCCGTCCTCTCCGATCAGGCACAGATCCACTGCCTCCGCGACCTCGGAAAACAGTGCGAAATTGGTTCCTGCTCCGTCGTAGGTCGCGCCGAGCGGATAAGCGGATCCCGGCCATACTGCGATGGCAGGCGTGTCGTCGGAGGCTTCGTGCAGCATGGATCAACCCTACTGTGGCGGGTGGGCCCAGGCTTACCGAGCGCGAGCCGCTCGGCTCACGGTCCGGCCCACCAACCGGTGGCCGATCCGACCTGTCGGCCCAGCTCGGTGGTCAGAGTTCGCACGTAGGTGGCGGTGAGATGATGCTCGTCACGGTAGACGAGTACGTTGCCCTGCTCGACGCGGCAGACGGCGGTGTCGCAGACTGCATCGGACAGGTCGAGAGCGGAGAATCCGGGAAACCTGAACGAGGCCGCAAGCGCCGGATTGACCGGGTCGAGCGCTTCGTCCCTGGCAACGCCGCACGAGGTGGCGTCGCCACCGTCGGCCAGACAATCGATCGCCCGGTACGCAAGCCACGGGGTGTCCCGAACACCGAGTATTCCGACGCCGTCCGCAGCGAGTTGCTGCCACACCGCGGTGTACCAGGTGGGGGTGTAGTCGCCAGGGGAGTCCTCCCGCGGGCGGGTGGCGGTGGTGAACACGTAAGCAGGTTCCATGCCTGCGACCTCGGCGAGCACGGTTTCCGTCCAGTCGAGGCAATCCGGGTATTCGTTGGGGCCGAGCATCGGCATCGTGTCGATGCTCAACGGGCAGCCCATCTTGAGGAATGTGACGACCTTGAACCCGTGCTGGAGTCCGAGCGTATCGAGTGCCGTCACCCAGTGCTCGGCGTGTGAACTGCCCGCCAGCACGATGGTTCGGTTCGCTTCGAGGTCGCCGTAGCTACACGAGACCGCATCGCGTGTCTCGAAGTCGGCAATGCAGCCTTCGAGGGTGGTGGCGGGGAGATCCTCGGGAGCCGAGTACAACGGGGGACGGACGGCGGCCGGCTCGGCGCGAATCCCGTCGGTCAGTTCCAGTGCTCCCGGGTGAGACGGTTCGTCGACCGATTCGTCGGCCTGCACCGCGGTGATCGACCGGTCGATGTGGACGTTCCATCCGATCGAACCGGCCGTGACGACGACCGCGGCGATCCCAGCGCAGGCAGTGACCGCGATCCGTCCCGGCGTGAACGTGCTCGACTGTGTAGGGCGCTCGACCAGACGCACAGTCAGCCACGCGAGTGCAACCGAGGCTCCGACGATACCGAGACCCCCGAGCGCGTCTGCATGGGATCGTCCGGTCGCCGACAGATAGAAGATCAGCAATGGCCAGTGCCATAGATACAGCGGAAATGCGATCGATCCGACCCACGCAAAAAACCGGTTCGACAGTGTGGCCGCCACGGCGGTCTCGGACCCGGCGACGATCAACGCCAGGGTTGCGAGCACTGGAATCAGGGCCAGGGGACCGGGAAACGCCGTTACTCCGTCGACGACGAAACCGCACGCGACGATGACGGTCATGCCGACAACGGCCAGGACTCCGCGTGCCGCCGACGACAATCGGGTACGTCCGGGCGAGGCCGCAGCCACGGTGCCGTCGGTTCGCGCAGCGACAGTGCTGTCGCTTCGCGCTGCGAAGACCGCCGCGAGTGCGGCACCGAGCATGATCTCCCAGAGTCGCGCGCCGGTGTCGTAGTAGTTCCATGCCTGATGTCGCCGAATACCGTCCGCCGCGTACGCGAACGACAGCACGGCGATGAGCGCGAAGATCACAGCGAAGGTGCGTGGTCGAAGACTTCGTGGTCCCTCGGGACGGGCGATGCGTCGGACCCATGCGAGACCGAAGACGACGGCGATGGCCACCAGATAGAACTGGAACTGCACGGCCACCGACCACAGGTGTTGAACGGGGCTTACCGAGGGGTCAGCCGCCAGATAGTCGTTCGCCGTCGTCGCCAGCTGCCAGTTCACGTAGTAGAAAACACCGGATACGAGTTGATCGCCCAGGTCTGCCCAGCGGGTGCGCGGGAGCAGGAACACCGATGCGACAGCCACTGTGAGCAGCGTGATCAGCAGCGGCGGACCGAGTCTGCGCAGCACGCGCCTGATACGGGTGATCGGATTCAGGCTTGCACCGGCTTGGGCCGATCGGAGTAGAGATGCGGTGAAGAAGAATCCGGACAGCGTCAGGAAGACGTCGACGCCTCCCGATACACGACCCATCCAGATGTGGAACACGACGACGAGTGCGATCGCGACGCCGCGCAATCCGTTGAGATCTCGCCGCTGGGGTGCCCGACTCTGCTCTCGGGGAGTTGGATTCGACGCGTCCCGGACCGGTGTCGAGAGATCGACCGAGTCACTGTCGGTCGGGTGTAGATGCATGAAGGAGAAGTGGCTCCGGCTGTCGATCGACTACTCGGTCGGATGTGCGATACCGGGCAAACAATACGTGTACGGGCGGTGAAGCACTTCCCGGAGTCTGCTTCATGGCAATCGTCCCAGTTCGGGAGCGTCGACGTTGCTCGCGTGCATGGCCGTCTTGCGCACATAGAACGCGCGTGCAACTATTTGTGCAGCGCATGCAACTACACGCGAGCGCTAGATAATTACCTTCGCCACTCGTCTCAGGAGATTCGACATGCCACTCGGCCTGCTCGCCCTCGCAATCGGGGGATTCGGCATCGGCTTGACCGAATTCGTCATCATGGGCTTACTACCGGAGGTCGCGGCGGACTTCTCGGTCACCGAAGCCACTGCCGGCTGGCTCATCACCGGCTATGCGCTGTCCGTGGTTGTCGGCGCGCTCGTCGTCACCGCTGCGGTGACGCGGTTTCCTCGAAAGACCGTCTTGCTCGCACTGATGTGTCTGTTCATCGCCGGAAACCTGATTTCTGCACTCTCGGGCAGCTACGACGCGATGCTGCTCGGTCGTGTCGTCGCAGCGCTGTGCCACGGAGCGTTCTTCGGAATCGGTGCCGTGGTCGCGGCAGGGCTTGTCGAGCCTGCAAAGAAGGCGGGAGCGATTGCCATGATGTTTGCCGGCCTCACCGCCGCCAACGTTCTCGGTGTTCCGTTCGGGACGTTCCTCGGTCAGAGCTACGGATGGCGATCGGCGTTCTGGGCCATCACGGTGATCGGCATCGTCGCACTGATCGGCATTGCGGCCCTCGTTCCTCGCGAAACCGGCATCGGTGAGGAGAGCGATCTGCGCCGCGAAATGCGTGCGTTCCGGTCTACCCAGGTGTGGCTCTCCATCGTGACGACGGTGCTCGGATTCGGCGGCATGTTCGGTGCGTTCACCTACATCGCGTTCACTCTCACCGACGTCAGCGGTTTCGCCTCGAGCTCGGTGCCCTGGCTGCTCGTGCTGTTCGGCGGAGGCCTCTTCATCGGAAATTACCTAGGCGGCAGGGCCGCCGACCGCAACCTCACCGCCACGCTGCTGACTCTGCTCGGCGCATTGACTGTCGTTCTCGTCATCTTCGCGCTCACCGCAGAGAGTCGACCGGCCACTGTCGCCTCTCTCGTCCTGATGGGCGCTTTCGGTTTCGCGACGGTGCCGGGGCTGCAGATGCGGGTGATGTCGTTTGCTCCCGACGCCCCGACGATGGCGTCCGGTGCGAACATCGCCGCGTTCAACCTCGGAAATGCGCTGGGCGCGTGGCTCGGCGGCGTCACGATCTCGGCCGGCCTCGGCTACACCTCGCCCATCTGGGCCGGATCCGGTATCACGGTGCTCGCGCTGGTGGTCCTGTTGTTCGCAACCCGTTTGCTGCGCCGGTCCACTGCCGTGGCCGAGGTGGAGGGAGTGAGCGCAGCAACCAGTGCGGCGGGATCGTCCACCTGAACACCGAACGAGTGCGCGAAACCGGATATCTTCCATCGCTTCGATAGTGCGGGAACCACAACCTCTGTGGCAGTGGACAGTTCGATATCCACCGTGGTGCCGTCCTGGGTCGGCAGGACGAGCCGGCCTCCGTCGAGAGCGGGCGACACGATGCCGTAGCGACGGTGGATTCGGACCGACGAGATACTCGCGCGATGCACTCTCGCTACGACAGTGCCGGACATGCGCAGAACGAGGGCTTCGGTTGAGAGAACGTGGGGGTGCGCCCGACTCAGGGCGACCGATGTCGCGAGCAGAATCAGGGACGCGACCGACACGGCTGCAATCAGCGCACCGAGCCATAGCCACGGAATCAGCAGGTGCAGAACGACCATCTCGTTCACGGTCGCGGCTCCGAACATGACGGGTAATCCGAGCGTTCCGTGGGTTGCGGTGAACACGGTCGAGTCCGGAGCGATCGGCGCATGCTGCCCGCGCGTCCACAGCGCCAATGCGCGCCACCTACCGACTTGGACAAAGAAGTCGACCGTCATCGCATACCTACGGACGGTCGGTGCAGGCCGGCCTGCAGACGTTCGGTGGCGCGGACGATTACGGTGCGCTGGGCCGGATCGGGCACGATGTCGTCGATACTCAGCGAACTGATCTCATCGGTGTTCGCAGAAATATCGGACGTATCGGCGGCGAAGGAATCGAACTCGAGCATCGACTCCAGTTCTGCGGCGAGCGAATCGATATCGCTCTCGGCCTCGGACGGATCTCGGCCCTCGAGCGCGCTGAATCTGCGTAGAAGTCCGAGATATCGCTGGCGAAGGTCGTGGTCGCCGAGTGTCAGTGTCACCGTCTCGAAGAACGATGCTGGAACGGCACCCGATATCGCCATCACCTCGAGTAGATCACGTTCACGGATCAACGCTTCTCGGTCCGTCTCCGCGGAAGCGTCGATCAGCGCACTCATGGCGTCGGCGACCTCGCTCGGAAGGGCCGTCAGCGGACGACGCTCGACGGCGTCGTTCAGCAGTGCCGACAGGCGTGCGTGTTTGCGCGCCAGCGCAGACTGCTGCTGTTCTATGCCGCCGAGCAGCGCCCTCAGATCAGCCACCACATCTGTCTCGGCCGCCGGAGACTCACCGAGGGCGGCGGCTATCTCGCCGAGAGGCATCCCGCAGTCGGCGAGCCACCGGATTCTCATCAGACGAACCACGTCGTCGATCGTGTATTCGCGATATCCGTTGGACAGACGGCGCGGCTCGTCGAGCAGGCCCAGCCGGTGATAATGGCGCACCGTTCGCGGTGTCGTTCCGACGGCCTTTGCCAGAGATCCGATTCTCATGGGTTCAGTGTGAACCTTGACGTCGCGTCAACGTCAAGACCGTTTGCCATCGCCTTCCCAGGACCGGGCGCGGCAGCGCGGCGTATCGTCGGGGCGTCGTGTGAATCGTCGTGGCTCGCACCGTTCGAGGAAGAGACCTGGCTGAAGATGGTCGACGCCGATCGTTGGTACCGGGAGATGTTCGAGGCCAGCACGGTCGGATTGGCGCTCGCCGACGAAGACGGACTGCTCGTTCTCGCCAACGACGCTTACGCGGCCATCGTCGGGTGTCCTCGTGAACGCCTGCCTGGTAGGTCTTCTCGTGAATTCACCCACCCCGACGACTTGGCCCAGCACGCCGCCATGGAGCAGATCATGGACGACGCGAAAGCTCGAGGGGAATCGGTTCACGTCGAGAAGCGCTACCTGCATGCCGACGGCACAGTGCGGTGGGGTTGGATCTCGGCAAGCGAGGTTCCGGGACCGGAGGGCAAACGGTGGACGATGGCCGTCGTGCACGACACCACCGACCGGAGGCGCGTCGAGGACGACTTGCGCGTAGCCGCACAGACCGACGCCCTCACCGGATTGCTCAATCGGCGGGGGTGGCGAGATCGGTTGCGTCAGTTGACCACACCGTCGGGGTCCGAGGTCGCGGTTGCGCTGGCCATGATCGATTTCGACCGCTTCAAGTTGTACAACGACAAGTACGGCCACGGCCGTGGTGATCGACTGTTGGTTCGGTTTTCTGCTGCTGCGGCAGAGCTGCTCGGTGGTCGAGCCACGATCGCGAGATGGGGTGGAGAAGAGTTCGCGCTCGTGATGCCGGGAGTGGGATCGACGACGATGGACGCCGTGCTGACCGATCTCGCCGCCGTCGTTCCCGACCGGCAGACATTCTCCGCGGGGCACACAACGTTGCGACGGGGCGAGTCCGTGGACGACTGCTTCGATCGCGCAGACATGTTGCTCTTTCAGGCCAAGCGAGATGGTGGCGCGCGATCGTACAGCGACGGATCTCGCTGGCCCGGCGAGTGAGCGTCAGCTCGCCAGTCGGCCGAATCCGACCACGCCGGAATCAGATCCGTAGTGCAGGCTGTGGACTCGGATCCTTCCGGCCTCGTTGCCTCCGACGGTGATGGCTTCGTCGCCGTCGACCGCCACGATCACGTTGGTGTGCTGGCCGATCCAGCTGCGGTTGTCGTAGAGCACCACGTCGCCCACCGACGGTACGTAGCTGCCGACAGCTTCGAATCGACCCTGCTCCTGGTAGTACTCCTGCAGCGTGTAGACGCCGGGTATGCGCCACGAACCGGAATTGGGGTTCGAAAGCGGCATATCCGCTTCCTTCATGATCCAGCTGACGAAGTCGGCACACCAGGCTTCGTCCACACCCTCGGCATAGAACGTTCCCGGGCGCTGCTGCTCGTGCTCGGTGCGCAGGAGTTCCACCACTCGGGTTTGATCGGCCGTCAATTCACCGGAGTTCACGTCGGGAAACGCCTCGGTGTCCCACGGGAGGTATCGGCTCGGGGCCAGCCACAGGACTCCGACCACCGCGACCACGGCGACAGCCGTGAAGGCCGCCACCCACATCGGCCACCGTCGTCGAGTGCGCGCGCTGGTGTCGATGCTCATGTGACCACGGTAGCGCGGCCGGACACAGGGCTTGGCACAATAGGGCCGTGACCTTTGACCGAGACCTGCCGCGCGACTCTGTTCCAGAGCATGTGGTGGACGCTGCCCGCGCAGCGTCACGCGTCACCGTACTCACGGGTGCGGGTATGTCGGCCGAGTCGGGGATCGCAACCTTCCGGGACGCGCAAACCGGGTTGTGGAAGGACTTCGATCCCAAGGACCTCGCCAGCCCCGAGGGTTGGATGGCCGACAGTGATCTGGTGTGGGGCTGGTATCGATGGCGGGCAGAATTGGTTCGACGCTCCGAACCCAATGCCGGTCACGTGGCACTCGCGCAATGGCAGCAGCGGGCGCATGTCGACATCGCTACCCAGAATGTCGACGACCTTCACGAGAGAGCCGGGGCCACGGTGTTGTCACATGTGCACGGGTCATTGTTCGAGCCGTACTGCAGCGACTGTGGGACGCGAGCAGCCTTCGACGCCGGTGCCGCCGATGCACCGGCCGAGGCGGACCAGCGGGTTCCACCGCCGGAATGTCCGTTGTGCGGCGGGCTGATTCGGCCGGGCGCGGTGTGGTTCGGCGAATCGCTGCCCGAGGCCGCGTGGGACGCAGCCGAGGACGCCGTCAGAACTGCCGACCTAGTTCTTGTGGTCGGCACATCGGGAGTGGTGTACCCGTTCGCGGGACTGCCTGCGATCGCGCGCAGCGCCGGAGCCACGGTCGTAGAGATCAACCCGGTCGAGACGGAGGTCTCGGACATGGCCGATCACCGGTGGCGCACTACTGCGGCGGTGGGGCTGCCGGCTCTCGTTGCGAGACTGTGAACGTCGAAAACTACCGTTGCAGAAGTTATTTCGTCCATTGAGCTCTTTGGATCGTCGATCTGTGGAGGGCGGTGACCCGCCCTCGTCGCGTTGTTCGGAGAATACGGTCAGTGGGTGGTCAGGGCATCGACGAGTGCCCTCATTGCCGATGCGGCACTGTCGGTTTCGGTAGGTCCGAGAGCGGCGAGACTGGCGATGAGGGCCGCAATCTCCGGGACGGTCAGGCGCACCGGACGTGGATCGGCCACACTCGTCAGCCATGATCCACCGTGCGCCCCCGAGACTGCCTCGATGGGTATGCCGGATTCGCGCAGTCGGGCGAGATCGCGTTCAACCGTGCGCACACTCACTCGCAATCGTTGCGCGAGTTCGGGTGAGGTCAGCGGCCTGGGTGCTGCACACAGCCATTCGACGATCCGCTGTTGGCGCACGACGCGCCGTAGGGTGAGCGTGCTGTCGAGCGAGTGAGGCGAGTTCTCCTTCGGCACGACCGCAAATTCTTCCCGATTCCCGACGTAGGCGTGACGGGAATGAGTCGTAGCGTTCTCGGTATGACCTCCGATACCGAAACGATCGACCACTTCTTCGCTCGCTACACGGGGTATCTGACCTCGGGTGATCTCGACGGTCTGGCCGAGATCTACAACTATCCTGCTCTGGCTGTGACGGCGCGGGGTTGCGCTGCGATCGCCGCGCCGCAGCAAACGCGAGAGTTCTTCGAGCAGGGCCAGGCCTACTACCGATCGCGCGGGATACAGGGCGTGCGAGAGCGCGACATCGTCACCGAGATCGAGGTGCCGGGGGTGTGGGTCGGTCATCTGTTGCTGGAGAACCTCGACTCCGACGGCTCGCCGGTGCGAACCGAGCGCAATGCCTATCAGGTCGTGACGGCCGAGGACGGCACACGACGGATCGCGGTGACGACGCCCCTCGACGCGTAGTACTGCAGGTGGAGGTCGCGTGCGTCGAAGTCGTGCGATCAGGGGTGCAGGAGGCCCGCCACCAGGGCGTCGACAACCTCGTCCGTCGAGGTGTCCGGATCGATGGGGTCGGTCAGTCGGTCGAGCAGTAGGCCATCGATCGCGTAGTGGAAGAGTGCGATTTCTTGGCGACCCCCCGGTAGGCCTGCGGCGAGATTGAATTCGACGTCGGCAGAGAAGTTCGAGCGCTGCCAGCTGCCGAGGATGTCCCTGATCTCCGGTCGTCTCGATGCTTCGAGCCGCAACTCGAACAGCGCGAGCGTCACGTCGCGATTCGCGAGGAGCCGCGCAACGATGTCGCGGATGTACGCGCCGAACAACTCTTGGCTGGGAGGTTGCGCGGCAAGCGGTTCGTGGACCTCGGAGCTGGGGGCAAGTCTCTGACCGATGCGTTCGATCAGTCCGGCGATGACGTCGGCGCGGGTCTTGAAATAGTTCGATGCCGTTCCCTTCGGCACTCCTGCTTCCTCGTCGATCGCGCGGTGGGTGAGTCCGCGGGAGCCTTCCGCTGCGAGGAGGCGAAGCCCGGCATCGGCCAGTTCGGCGCGTCGGAGTGGGTTGCGAGCCATGGAAACAGGCTAGTGAAACCACTATGAATGTCGTAGTCTACAGCAACCACTACACCCGTCGTGATCGGAGAATTTCATGCGTGAACTGGTCTATTACGTCGCCGTCAGTCTCGACGGCTATATCGCAGCCCCCGACGACTCCTTCGACGACTTCCCGATGCAGGGCGACCACATCGACATGATTCTGCGTGACTACACCGACACCATTCCGACACTCGGTCTGCGTGCGACTGGACTCACCCCTGACCTGAGTCGCTTCGACACCGTGCTCATGGGATGGAACACTTACAAGGCCGGGGGAATTCATCCTCCCGAGGGTCCCTATGGACACCTGAGGCAGTACGTCTTCTCGCGCAACCACGGCGGCGTGGAACCGGCTGTGACACTGACCGGTGACGATCCCGTGGAGGTCGTGCGAAAGCTGAAGAGCGAGCGGGGAAGTGGGATCTGGCTGGCCGGTGGAGGAATTCTTGCGTCGGCGGTGGCGGGCGAAATAGACAGGCTCATCCTGAAGGTGAACCCTATACTCCTCGGCTCGGGTAAGCGCCTCTTCGCCGAGCGTGCGTACTCGCCGATCGGAAGTCGCCTCGTGGCCAGTACCCCCTTCGAGTCAGGAGTCGTGGTCAACGAGTACGCAGTCGATAGATGATGCAGACCCGAGGACGATGCCACACTCGGTACTGTGGAAAGGAACGTTCTTTCTTTCTCAGGTAGGGATTGCACATGGCATTGGGCTCCGACCGGTTCTGGCGTGTTCTCGGACGCTCTGCGCAGAAGGCCCAGAGCACCTCCCGTCAGCGCGTGGAGCGGGCCCAGGAGCACGCCGACTGGGCGGCTGCTCTGGACGACAGCGCCTTCGCGACAGAGGCGACCGCACTTCGCGTCGACTCTGCGGCGCGACTCGATGTTCCGCGGTACCTCGCACTGGTGCGTGAGGCGAGCGAGCGAACCCTGTCCATGCGGCCCTTCGACGTGCAGCTCCACGGTGCCGTGCGGCTTCTCGCCGGTGACGTAGTGGAGATGGCGACGGGTGAGGGCAAGACACTGGCCGGTGCCATTGCCGCCGTCGGATACGTGTTGTCCGGGCGTGCGGTGCATGTCGTCTCGGTCAACGACTTTCTCGCGCAACGCGACGCGCAGTGGATGAGGCCGTTGTTCGAGGTTCTGGGCATCACGGTCGGTTCCATCGGTGAGGCGTCGACCGCGCAGGAGCGTCGCACCGCCTATGCGCGCGACATCACGTACGCCTCGGTCAACGAGGTCGGCTTCGACGTCCTGCGTGATCATCTGGTGAACGATCGACAGGATTTGGTCTCGCCCGTTCCCGACGTCGCACTGATCGACGAGGCGGACTCCGTGTTGGTCGACGAGGCACTCGTCCCGCTGGTGTTGGCCGGTTCGGTGTCCGGTGACGTCTCGACGTCGACGGTGATGAACGCAGTCCGACTGTTGGACAAGGGTGTTCACTACGACACCGATGCCGAGGGAAGGAACGTGTTCCTCACCGACGAGGGCGCGTTGCGGATCGAGAAAGAGCTCGGCGGAATCGATCTGTACTCCGAGCAGCATGTCGGATCCACGCTGGTGGCGGTCAATGTGGCTCTGCACGCGCAGGTGCTGGTGCAGCGCGACGTCGATTACATCGTTCGTGACGGACGGGTTCAGTTGATCAACGCGTCGCGTGGCCGTGTCGCCGAACTTCAGCGCTGGCCGGACGGGTTGCAGGCAGCGGTCGAAATCAAGGAGGGACTTGCTCCCACCGAGACCGGTGAAATTCTCGACACGATCACTGTGCAGGCGTTGATCAATCGGTACGCCACGGTATGTGGCATGACCGGCACGGCGATGGCGGCGGGGGAGCAGCTTCGTACGTTCTACAGCCTCGGCGTCTCGGTCATCGAGCCCAACGTGCCGACGGCCCGCATCGACGAAGACGATCGTGTGTTCGACACACTCGAACACAAGAACGCCGCAATTGCTGTGCAGGTCAAGGAGATTCACGAGACCGGTCAGCCGATTCTGATCGGAACCCACGATGTCGCCGAGTCCGAGGCATTGGCCGAGACGCTTACCGCGGCGGGCGTGGACGTGGTGGTACTCAACGCGAAGAACGATGCCGAGGAAGCTGCGGTCATTGCCGCAGCCGGAGTGCACGGCGCGGTCACGGTGTCGACTCAGATCGCCGGTCGCGGAACCGATATCAAGCTCGGCGGTCCCGACGGTGCCGATCGTGACCGTATTGCCGAGCTCGGCGGTCTGTTCGTTCTCGGGACCGGTCGCCACACCACCGAGCGGCTCGACAACCAGCTCCGGGGGCGTGCCGGCCGGCAGGGAGACCCCGGTCGTTCGCTTTTCTTCGGCAGCTGGGAGGACGACGTCGTCAAGAACAACATAGGCGACAAGGATGCACCGAAGGGCATCGACGAGAGCGGGATGTTCACCTCGTCGGCTGCGGCCGATCGTGTGGATCATGCGCAACGCATCGCCGAGGGTCAGATGCTCGAAATTCATTCGCGTACTTGGCGTTACAATCAGCTGACCGCTCAACATCGTGAGATCCTGGATCGTCGCCGGGCCACGTTGCTGGACTCGGACGAGGCGTTGACTCTGCTCGAGCAGCAGTCGCCGACGCGCACGAAGGAGCTCCGCGAGACCGTGTCCGAGGAGATTCTGGTCGACGTCGCGCGCCAGATCGTCCTCTACCACCTCGATCGGTCATGGTCCGACTATCTCGCGCACCTGGCAGACGTGCGTGAGAGCATCCACCTTCGGGCGTTGGGGCGCGAGAATCCGCTGGACGAGTACCACCGCATCGCCGTCGAGGCGTTCAAGACGGTTGCATCGAAGGCGATGGATCTCTCACACGCCACCTTCGAGTCGGCCGACATCACCTCGGAAGGAATCGATCTCGACGACGCCGGTCTGCGTCGACCGACATCGACGTGGACGTACATGGTGCACGACAACCCGTTTGCGTCCCGCGGAAACGCCGGTGCGGCCGGGCTGGGGCCGATCTTCGGTGGCTGACGCGCGGCACGCGGTGGTCGTTCTCGCATTGGGATTGAGCGGGGTGGCGTCCGCGTGTGCCGACACTTACGGCGAATTTCCGGCCGACAAGACTTACTCGTCCATCGATGCGCCCGGCTCTTACTTGCCGGTGGACGGAACCACGATCAGGCTCGAATTCTCGGACGACCGGATTTCGGCAGAGGCCGGGTGCAACAGATTGTTCGGCACGGTCGATACCTCGCAGGGCAGGATCACCACCGATTCCCTCGGTTCCACCCGAATGGGTTGTCCTGGAGCATTGATGGATCAGGACGCGTGGCTCTCGGACTTCCTGATGTCCACGCCGCGGTGGTCTCGGAACGACGGCACCATGACCCTGGACAACGGCAGCGAACGGATCGTCTTCGCGGAGTCCTGATCTGCCGGAGCTCTAGCGCCGGATGCGATCGGTCGTCGAGTGCCGGACTCCGTCGACGAAGAGCCGCAATCCGAAATCGAATCTGCTGGTCGGGTCCGGACTCTCGAACATGGGGGACGCCTCGGGGGTGAGGGCTCCCGCGGAGTCCATCTGTAGACGCGATTGTTCGTCGACTGTTTGGCCGAGAACGTAGTACAGCAAGGTGTCGGCGGTCAGTTCCGCGTCGCGTCGCGGAAGTCCCGCGCGAATGCAGACGGCGGCAATGCGTTCGCGGATGCGATTGGTGGTCATCCTCGACGCGTAGGTCGCGGCGACCAGTTCGGCCCCGTCTCGGCGGGAGAGAAGCGCGTCGCGCAGTCGATGAGCGATCTGCTCGATTTGCGTGTCCCATGCGCCCTCGGTGGGCGGTGCATCGGCGCTGGACAGCAGATGGTCGGCGATCGCGCCGAGCAGGGTCTGTTTGTTGGGGAAGTGCCAGTACAGCGCACCGGGCTGCACGTGCAGGGACGTCGCCAGCCGGCGCATGGTCAGGTCGGCCAGGCCGTACTCGTCGAGGATGGCGATCGCGCCGTCCAGGACGTCTTGCCTGTTGAGTTGCACTGCTTCCCCCAAGTCGATCGACGCCTCGTCGCTTTGACAGTAGCCGAGCGCGGTGCCTAACGTGAACGCCGTTCAACTTGAACGGTGTTCAATACGTCGCCGTTCGACTACGAGGGGACCGGAATGGACATTTTGCGCACGGCGCGTACACAGGTGCTCGACGACGGAATTGCACTCGAACGATCTCAGGTTCTCGAGGTCCTCGAACTCGGCGACGACCGTCTCGAGGAGGCGATGCTGCTGGCGCACGAGGTGCGGATGAAGTGGTGCGGCCCCGAGGTGGAGGTGGAAGGAATCGTCAGCCTCAAGACCGGCGGGTGTCCTGAGGACTGCCACTTCTGTTCGCAATCAGGGCTTTTCGCATCTCCGGTGCGCGCTGCCTGGCTCGACATCCCGTCTCTGGTCGAGGCGGCCAAGCAGACGGCGAAGACGGGGGCCACCGAATTCTGCATCGTTGCGGCGGTCCGCGGACCCGACGCCAGGCTGCTCGCGCAGGTCGCTGCCGGAATCGAAGCCATACGAGGCGAGGTGGACATCGACATCGCATGTTCGCTGGGCATGCTCGAGCAAGATCAGGTCGATCAGCTCGCAGCTATGGGTGTGCACCGCTACAACCACAACCTGGAGACCTCTCGCTCGTACTTCCCCAAGGTCGTGACCACGCATACCTGGGAGGAACGGTGGAACACGCTTCGGATGGTGCGGGAGGCCGGCATGGAGGTGTGCTGCGGCGGCATCCTCGGGATGGGGGAGACACTCGAACAGCGAGCCGAGTTCGCGGCCGATCTCACCGCACTCGAGCCCGACGAAGTGCCGTTGAACTTCCTCAATCCGAGACCGGGAACCCCGTTCGGAGACCTCGACGTGCTGCCGGCATCCGATGCTCTGCGCGCCGTCGCCGCGTTCCGTCTCGCGCTGCCGCGGACGATTCTCCGATTCGCCGGCGGCCGCGAGATCACTCTCGGAGATCTTGGTGCCAAGCAGGGAATTCTCGGCGGCATCAATGCCGTCATCGTCGGTAACTACCTGACAACTCTCGGTCGTCCGGCAGAACAAGATCTCGATCTTCTCGGCGAGCTGCAGATGCCGATCAAAGCGCTCAACTCGACTATCTGATGGGCGTATTAGGGTGGGTCGAATGACGATCGTGACCCACTACGACCCGTACACCGGTCGGCCTGTCGACGCCGGAGCCGAGGTGGGTGCGGATTCGTTGTCGGTCGCCGTCCGGCTCGGGTTGGAGCCGCCGCGCTTCTGCGCAGAATGCGGTCGCCGCATGGTGGTCCAGATCGTCCCCGACGGGTGGACATCGCTGTGCTCGCGTCACGGCCTCGTCGATTCGGCCGCGACAGGCAGGCGCTAGGTGTCCATGTCGGAACTGCTCGAAAGTCCGCGGCGACTCAGCACCCGCCGAGTGCTGACCGTGGTGATAGCGATATCGGTGGCGCTGTCGGCACTGGGCGGCATGCTGTGGGGCCTCCTGGCACCCGCGCAGCAGTTGCTCGTTGTCTCGCAAGACCGTGGTGCGGCTCTGACCGGTGAGAGTCTGCACCGATTCGACGCCCTCGCGATGTTCTCCCTCGTCTCGTTCGCCCTCGGCCTCGTACTCCCGGTCGGTTGGTGGCTGTGGAAGTCGGAGCGGGGTCCACGTCTTTTCGCGGCAATCTTCGTGGGTGCGCTAGCGGGCTCGATCGCTGCGATTGTGGTGGGTAATGCGATTGCCGCCCTGCGGTTTCCGAAGGCGGCCGATCCTGCAGTGGGCTCGATCGTCACCGTGGCACCGAGTATCGAGACTCCACTGGTGTTGATCGTCCAGGCACTGACGGCGTCGTTGGTCGTGCTGCTGTTGGCGGCAATGAACCCCAACGACAATCTGCGATATGCCGAACCTGAACCCGAGGACGTGGATGGCGAGCCGTTCCCGCCGCCGTCGTTCGACTCGAATCGGGCCGACTGACACGGCGTCCAGGTTCACGCCTGCGGAGGACGCAACGCGGCGAACTCGTCCGTAACTCGAATGCTGTTGTCGGCAAAGCGAAACAGAGCCGGTGGTCGGCCGCCGGCTTTGCCCGACGGTGCCCGACGGCCGGTGGGTTCGATGACGCCGCGCCGGCTCAGTACTCGCTGCAGATTGGTCGCATCCACCTGATACCCCAATGCCGCACCGTAGATTTCGCGCAGAGACGAGATCGCGAAGTCGGCCGGAGCCAGGGCGAAGCCGATGTTGGTGTAGGACAGCTTCGCTACCAGGCGGTGTCGGGCGTGAGCGACGACGGTTCCATGATCGAACGACATGTCGGGCAGCGCCGAAACCGGGTGCCATGCGGTGTCCGAGGGGAGTGTCGGCTCTGCCGATATCGGCACCAGGCCGAGAAAGGTCGACGCGACTCGCCGATCTCCCGGTACGCGATCAGGTTCGCTGAAGATGGACAGCTGCTCGAGGTGCGCAACCGAGCGCACATCGACCTTCTCGGCGAGCTGACGGCGCGCCGACGCAGCGAGGTTCTCGTCGTCCCGCAGGGTGCCGCCGGGAAGCGACCAGGTGCCGACCTCGGGGTCGAGAGCGCGCTGCCACAGCAGCACCGCCAGTTCGGGG
Organism: Rhodococcoides sp. S146-33; assembly: GCF_059489205.1. Taxonomy (NCBI): domain Bacteria; kingdom Bacillati; phylum Actinomycetota; class Actinomycetes; order Mycobacteriales; family Nocardiaceae; genus Rhodococcoides; species Rhodococcoides sp. S146-33. The sequence goes on along the minus strand of NZ_JCAJWY010000008.1, from coordinate 65,787 downwards.
ACGTCCGGGTCGGAAAAGGCTCGAACTTGGAACACCGCGATGAGTACTTCGTGGACGGTGCTACGATGAATCATGTTTTCGATCATAGGTCGAAAACTCCCTCGGAGGAAATTCGGTCACCGACGACCGGATGATCGGTGAAGGAGAACCGTCATGACCAGCAGCGCTACCCGGGTGAACATCCTGGACTCGGCATTCGCCGGAGTTCGCGACATCGTCGACGGAGCAGGTGGCTACGGGGGAGTGGAGGCAACTCCGGAGTGGGCCGCGGAAGTGCGACGGCTTGCCGATCTACGCGGCGCGACGCTGCTCGCGCACAACTACCAACTGCCTGCGATTCAGGATGTCGCCGACCATGTCGGCGACTCCCTCGCCCTCTCGCGCATGGCCGCCGAGGTCTCCGAGGACACCATCGTGTTCTGCGGAGTTCACTTCATGGCCGAGACCGCCAAGATCCTGAGTCCGCAGAAGACGATCCTCATCCCGGACCAGCGCGCCGGCTGCTCGCTGGCCGATTCCATCACCGCAGACCAGCTCCGCGAATGGAAGGCCGATTTTCCCGACGCTGTGGTCGTCTCGTACGTCAACACCACCGCCGAGATCAAAGCACTGACCGATATCTGCTGCACGTCGTCCAACGCCGTGGAGGTCGTCCAGTCCATCGACCCCAGCCGCGACATCCTGTTCTTGCCGGATCAGTTCCTCGGCGCACACGTCAAGCGGGTGACCGGACGCGAGAATCTGCATATCTGGGCCGGAGAATGCCACGTGCACGCCGGTATCAACGGTGACGAGCTGGCCGAAAAGTCGCGCACCCACCCCGACGCAGAGCTGTACGTGCACCCCGAATGCGGTTGCGCCACATCGGCTCTCTACCTCGCCGGCGAAGGATTCGTTCCGGCCGAGAAGGTCAAGATCCTCTCCACCGGCGGCATGCTCGACGCTGCCCGCACGACCGCCTCGAAGCAGGTTCTGGTCGCGACCGAGATCGGCATGCTGCACCAACTGCGGATGGCGGCACCGGACGTCGATTTCCTCGCCGTCAACGACCGTGCATCGTGCGGCTACATGAAGATGATCACTCCTGCAGCGCTGCTTCGCTGCCTCGTCGAAGGACGAGACGAGGTACACGTCGACCTCGAAACCGCGAACATCGCCAGCAAGTCTGTGCAGCGAATGATCGAAATCGGTACGCCCGGCGGCGGCGAGTGAATCCGTCCGTCGCGTGGGAGACCGGAGCGGATCTGGTCGTCGTCGGCGGCGGGATCGCCGGACTCACTGCGGCTCGTACCGCTGCCGCCAGCGGCCTTCGGGTGCTGACCGTGAGCAAAGGGGGGTCCACCGACACCGCGACGCAATATGCCCAGGGCGGGATCGCTGTCGTCGGAGCAGAATTAGACGATTCGATCGAATCGCATGTAGCCGACACGTGTGCTGCCGGTGCGGGACTGTGCGACGAGGACGCTGTGCGCTCCATCGTTGCCGGTGGGCGTGCGGCGATCGCCTCGCTCGAAGCTGCGGGCGCAGAATTCGATCGCGCTGCCGACGGCTCCGTCGCGCGCACCAGGGAAGGCGGCCACAGTGTGCGCCGCATCATCCACGCCGGCGGCGACGCCACCGGTGCCGAGGTGCAGCGCACACTCGACGGCGTCGTGCCGACGGTCCAGTTCGACACGACCGCACTGCGGGTGCTGACCACCGACGGTGAGGTTGTCGGTCTTCTCGTCCGCGGGCCTCGCGGCATCGGCGTCGTTCATTGCCCGACGGTTCTCCTGGCGACCGGCGGACTGGGACAGCTGTACTCGTGCAGCACCAACCCGGCCGGCGCGACAGCCGATGGCATCGCGCTCGCCCTCGACGCAGGTGCCCGCGTGGCAGATCTCGAATTCGTGCAGTTCCACCCGACGGTGCTGTTCGCTGCCGGGACGACGGGACGCCGTCCGTTGATCAGCGAGGCGGTACGCGGCGAGGGCGCCCATCTCGTCGATGTCGCAGGCCGTGCGTTCATGGCCGGAGTGCACCCGCTCGGTGATCTTGCGCCCCGCGACGTGGTGTCCCGGGCTATTGCCGAACTGCTGCACGACAGCGGCGACGACCACGTGCTGCTGGACGCCCGCCTCGTGGAGCACTTCCACCAGCGATTCCCGACCGTGACCGCCTCGTGCCTCGAGGCCGGTATCGATCCGGCGACGGACCTCATTCCGGTGGCACCTGCAGCGCACTATTCGTGCGGAGGAGTGGTGACGGACACGGCCGGCCGCACCTCTGTTCCTGGCTTGCTCGCCGCGGGTGAAGTGTCGCGCACGGGCTTGCACGGCGCGAACAGGTTGGCGTCGAACAGTCTGCTCGAAGGTCTCGTCGTAGGCGAGCGCGCTGCGATAGTCGCTGCTGAACGGGTCGGCAGGAAGGGCGAGGTCACCGACCTCGCGATGCCTACATATCGCCGCATCGAGCGCGGCGTACTGCAACGCACGATGACGGCCGAGGTCGGCGTCGTTCGTGATGCAGCGGGACTCGCTGCGGCACAACGCGTCCTGGCCCACGGTGTCGTGTCGGAACCGCCGGTCGATGCACGTGCCGTCGAGGATGCGGCGTTGACGGCTGCGGCGGAGGTCATCGTCCTTGCCGCGAACCATCGCCGCGAAAGCAGAGGGTGCCACACCCGACGCGATTTCCCCGAGAGTGCACCGGCGCAACGTCGAAGCCTGCACATCGAACGAGATCCCGACGGACTGTTGGCGATCGTGAACGACGACGTGATGACGGGAGCAAGCTGACATGTCCGAAATCTCGACCGAGGTGAACCCTGGCGTCGACCGAGCCGAGGTGCTCGCACTGATCCGGACGGCGCTGGACGAGGACTTGCGATACGGTCCCGACATCACCACCACGGCAACGGTTCCCGAGGACGCGGTGGCGACGGCCTCGGTGGTGTCGCGCCAGTTCGGCACGATCGCCGGCCTGGACGTCGGCCTTCTGGTCCTCGACGAGGTGATCGGTCTTGACGGGTACTCCATCGTGCATCGCATCGAGGACGGGTCGAGTGTCGAACCAGGACAGGCCGTTCTGACGGTCGAGGCCCCGACACGGGGATTGCTGACCGCGGAGCGCACGATGCTCAACATCGTGTGTCACCTTTCGGGAATCGCCACCGCGACAGCCGGTTGGGTCGCAGAGGTCGCCGATACCGAGTGCAAGATTCGGGACAGCCGAAAGACTTTGCCGGGCATGCGTTCGCTGCAGAAGTACGCGGTGCGCGCCGGCGGTGGCGTCAATCATCGAATGGGGTTGGGCGACGCCGCGCTCATCAAGGACAATCACGTTGCAGCTGCTGGTTCGGTCGTCGCTGCGTTGAACGCGGTGCGGTCGGCTGCGCCGGACATCGCCTGTGAAGTGGAGGTCGACAGCCTCGAACAACTCGACCAGGTACTTGCCGAGAACGTCGAACTCGTTCTGCTGGACAACTTTGCGCTGTGGCAGACGCAGATGGCGGTGCAGCGTCGTGACAAGTTCGCTCCCGAGACCAAGCTGGAGTCCTCGGGTGGGTTGACGGTCGACGTGGCACGGGACTACGCGCGGACGGGGGTCGACTTTCTTGCCGTGGGCGGTCTGACACACTCGGTGACAGTGCTCGATCTCGGCCTGGACATGTAACCCTGGACATGCAGCAGCGCCTCGCGATGTGAGGAATTCCTTCGAAGATGGAACTACAGAGTGCCCGCCTCGACAGCTGGATCTGGGCGGTGCGGTTGTTCAAGACACGGTCCGCGGCGGCCGCTGCGTGCCGTGGTGGGCATGTCCGGGTCAACGGAACGCCCGCCAAGCCTGGCCTGCGAATCGGTCCGAACGACGAGGTCCGGCTTCGCGTCGACGGCGTAGAGAAGATCGTCGTCGTCGTGCGGGCGATCACCAAACGTGTCGGTGCCGCTGTCGTCCCCGAGTGCCTGATCGACCGCAGTCCGCCGCCGCCTCCGAAGGAAGTTCTCGCCTCCGTACCGCGTCGTGATCGAGGAGCGGGTAGACCGACCAAGCGTGATCGTCGTGAGATCGATCGGCTGCGGGGCCTGGGTCTCTAGTGCGCCCGACTGTTTTCAGTTACCTTCGGTAACGACAGGTAGTTCGCACGCGCAAGGAGGTATGGCATGGACTCCGTCCTGTGGACCCCACGTTTCGCAGCCGTGTACTTCGTGGCAGCAGCGTTGCTGCTCATTCTGTTTCTGGCTATCGACGCGTCCCTCGCCATTGCCGCACCGCTTCTGTTGCTGTCGGTGGGACTCGGAATCGCAGTTCTGATTCGCAATCGAAAGCGTCACCCGGTTCGCTGAGGCGTTCTGGGGCCCTCTGAGCACAGCTGTGCCCTGATGCTGGTGTGGGTCGTCATGCGGGTTGTCGTGGTTCCTCGTCGCCGGCATGGCCGGTGTCGTGGTGGGTGTCGGGTGGGTAGAGGACTTCTTCGGGGTGGTGTGCGTGATTGATGAGCCCACGCCTGCGTGGGTCCATTCCGGTGGGTGGGTGCCAGAGGGTGCGGCCCGGGTAGCGATGTGCTGCTCCGGTTTTGGTGGTCGCCCATTTTCTTGGTCCGGTGCCGACGAGGGCGTGGTGCATGTCGCAGCCGAAGGTGAGGGCGTCGATGTCGGTGGGCCCGCCCTCGACCCAATCGTCGATGTGATGGGACTGGCACCAGGTCGCCGGGCGGGTGCAGGAGGGGAAGCTGCAGCCGCGGTCGCGGGCGATGAGCACGATCCGTTGGTCGGCGGAGGCGATGCGTTTGGATCGGCCGAGGTAGAGGGCGCGTCCGTTGTCGTCGAAGATGGTCAGGTAGTGGCGGGCGTGGGAGGCCATGCGGATGGCGTCGCGGATCGAGACGCGGGATCCGGTGCCGGTCATGGCGTATCCGCAGCCCGATTCGAGGTCTTTGAGGCTCATGGTGACGATGGCGGTGACGGGTAGGCCGCGGTGGGTGCCGAGGGTGCCGGAGGCGAGGGTGTGCCGCAGTGCCATTTTCAGGGCGTCGTGGCGGCGTTCGTTCTGGGTGCGTCGATCCCGCGCGGCGGCAGCATCGCGCGTAGCGTTGTCCGGACCTGCATAGTCGCCGCCGGCATCGGCCCCAGGCGAGTTGTCTGATTCAGCAGTGCCATCGGATTCGGCGCAGTCATCGTTGCCGTCGGGTGCTGTGCCACAACCACAGTCGGCACCGTCGCACTCACCGCAGTCGTCGCCATCGTCGCAGTCCGTCTCATCCCACAGGCCCGAATCGTTAGACCCCGCATCGCTGGAGTCTGCATCGCTGCAGTCTGCATCGTGGGTGGTCGGCTCGGGCTTCGGCGCTGTGGCACTGCCGTTCTCGCCGTCTTCGTCGTCGTGGACGACCGATGTCGGGTCGGCAGGGTTGTTGACGCCCGGTTTCGCGGCTTTGGAGAACAGAGCCTCGAGGTAGGCGCGTAGTTCGGAATCGACGCAGAACTTCCCGTCCGACATCCCGTCGGCACCTTGCTCACCGAGGTAGAAGAACGCATCCCGACGCTTCTTCGGCTTGGGCTTACCGTCCTCGTCCTCGTCCTCGTCCTCGTCGTAGTCGCCGTCGGGGCTGAGGATCGAATCCAGGTGAGCCACCAGCGGCGCGAAGTCGTCTGGACGTCGGGTGCAGGCGTAGCCCACCAATTGCTGTTCGGCGAGATCACGGGTCTGCGGATCGACACTGGCCGGCAAGTGCTTGAAGAATTCGCGGATCATCTGCACGTGTTTGGCATCGAGCAAACCCGCCCGCAGCGCTGCCGCGGTGTGCGGCAACAACGCAGGCAGGACTTCACCGGACAGCGCGGTGCGATCCCCCAACTCCGCAGCCAGACGCACCCGCGCCCCGGCGGCGCGTGGGGTGATCCGCAGCATCCATGCCACCGAGCACGGTACCGAGCCGGGATACACCTCGAGGCCGCGCTGATCGATCAGTTCGTTGAGCCAGGTGTACGAGTGCGCCGTCAGCGACCGCGACACAGTTTCGATGCGTTGGATCACCGCACGCCGGTCGGCGTTCGTCCACGACACCGACCCCTGTTCCGCCAGTTCGGCGACCGCGGACTCGACCCGGTCGATCAGCGCCGACAGTGCGGGATCGGACACGACAGGGGGAGGCGGCACCGTCTCGATGCCGTCCACCCCTGATCCGCCGTCCCCCGAAAGCATGATGCGAATCTAGCGCGACACACCGACAGACTTTCGAACACATGTTCCCGCGGACTGGAAGCGACGTGGGGAGATCGACTCAGCGCCGTTTGCCGCTCCGTCGGGCGTTCGTCTTCGTCTTGGCAACCGGGCGAGCCGGCTTGGAGGGGTGCGCCTTCTTCTTCTTGACCGGCGCGTCGTCTGCCGAACCTCGTGAACTCCGGGTCGACCGTCCTCGGACGATGCCGATGAACTCTTCGATGCGGTCGTCCTCGTGTTCGGCGACCCAGGCCAACGCAATCTGGGACTGCTCGATGTCGGTCACCGGGCGGTAGACGAGATCTTTGCGCGCGTTGAATCGGGCCACCGAATGCGGCACGATCGCCACTCCGAGGCCGGCAGCCACGTACTCGAACGTCTCCGCAGTGGAATTCATCGGAGGCAGGGCAGGGCGATTGCCGACTTCGAGTTCCGTTGCCACAGCAGCCCATTCGGGCACCGTCGCAGGATCGGCCAGCAGATGCTCGTCGGCGAGATCGCTCGCGGTGACGGAATCGAATGCTGCGACGGCGTGGTCTTTCGGCACCACCACAACCTGGACTTCCTGATACAGGCCGATTGCATTGAGACCCTCACGATCGATCGGCGGTCGGACGAAGCTCACATCGACCGTCCCGTCGCGCAAACACGACACCTGTGTCTCCGGCGTTGTCGCCGTCACGGACAGCGTGACGTCCGGGAACCGATCCGCCCAGATTCGCGTCCACTTCGTCAGCGTCACACCTTCGGCGTAGCCGATGGTGAACGCCGTCGGCTCGGCAGCAGCCACCTGAGCGAGCTTCGACAGCCGATCGTCCTCGGCAATCTTCACCAGAGCCCGCTCGAGCAGAGCGCGGCCGTCCTCGGTGAGTTCGGTGGGTGAGACCCCCGGCACGAACAGATCGACGCCGAGCTGCTCCTCGAGTTCCACGATGGTCTTGCTCAGGCGGATTCGCGAGATTCCGAGCGACTGAGCGGCGCGGGCGAAATGCAGTTGTTGCGCCACCGCGGCGTACCAGCGCAGTGTCTGCACATCGATATTCACGGAGTCGAGCCTATGGGACGGCGCGCAACGTGCAGGACGGTGGCATCCAGACCGCGGAATGCCGGATAAGCTGGTCGGGTGAGCCCGGAGAACAAACAGCAGACCATGAAGCCATTGACCGCGGCGAACAAGCTCGGCATCTATCTTCCCGCAGCGCCCGAAGAGTTTCAGAACTCGATGGTCAGCAGGTCCGACCTGGACGCGTTGCGGAACGATCCGCCACAGTGGTTGACCGACTTGCAGACCAACGGGCCCTTCCCCCGCGACGTGATCGCGAAGAAGCTGGGCGTGTCCATCGCAGGCCTGGCCCGCGGCGGTGTCACCGAGGCCCTGACCAATGACGCCATCGAGGAGCTCGTCGCCAGCCCGCCGCAGTGGCTCGTTCGTGAGCGCCGCACGCAGATCCAGGTGCGCAAGGATGCCGAACGCATCAAGGAAAAGCAGGAAGCGCGCCGTACGGCGGGGAACCGGCCGACCAAGCTGCGCAACCTCTAGGGCGAGACAACTCCGTCGAGATAGAGCCAGCGACCGTCGACCCGGACGAAGCGGCTGATCTCCGACATCGTGCCTGGACCGTCGGGGTGCTTGTACCGAGCCTCGAACTGCACGGTGCCGGTCTCGTCGAACAGGCCGCCCGCATAGGAATGAAGAATGTCGAGTCGGTACCACCTCTGATCGGAATCGAGATCCAACTCGTGCGGAACCGTGTCGGGATGCCACGACTCGCGTAAGTGGGCCACATCGCCGACGGCGAAAGCGGTGAAGCGCGAGCGCATCAACTTCTCGGCAGTCGGTGCATCCGCATCGCCGCGCAGATACGGCTCGCAACACGCGTCGAACGTGTCACCGCTCGAACACGGGCACCGTCCGCTCACTCGTCGACAACTTCGACTGTGTAAGTGCCGAGTTCGTGTTCGTCCCGCTTGCCGACGTCCTGAATCCACGTGTTGGCTTCGAGCAGAGTGTCGAACAATCCCAACGGAATCGGGTCTCCGCCGAGCGCGTTTTTCATGATCACGCGGTACTTCCTCACGGTGTCACCCGCCGAACGGTCGCGAGGAACGTTGCGGCAGCGAAGAACATCCCTGCGAACGTGCGATTCATCGTCTTCTGTTGGCGCTGCGAGCGCATCAGCCGCAGTACTCGAGATGCCAGCGAGGTGTAACCGGTCATCACCAACATGTCGACCGCAACCATCGTGGCTGCGATGACCAGGTACTGAGTGAGCAGGGGCCGTGCCGGATCGAGGAACTGGGGAAGTACGGCAACCATGAATACGACGGCCTTCGGATTACTGGCGTTGACCAAAAATCCTCGTGCCAGCATCGTCGTTCCGCGATCGGCCACCGCGGGGGCGTCGGCGACGTCGGTGGGAGCCGCGCGCCACTGGCGGACACCAAGGTAGACCAGGTAGGCAACACCGAACCACTTGATTGCCGTGAACGCGAGCGCCGAGCTCGCGAGAACTGCACCCAGTCCGACGGCGACGATGCCGATCTGCAGGAGCAACCCGATCTGCAGACCGAAGATGTTCCAGTACCCGCGGCGCAGGCCGTATCGAAGCCCGGTGGACATCGAGGCGATGGCACCGGCACCGGGGGACAGACTGATGACGATGCTCGCACCCAGAAACGCGAGCCACACTGACCAGTTCAACTGTCTCCCATCACGTACTTGGACCACATCGAAGCGTTCGGCGGTCCGACCGGTGATTCTGCCATGACGCGCAGCGGTCGAGCAGCCGCTCACCGGGCGTACCCCTGTACTAGAAGTGTCAGGCACCACGGCTACGCCGGTTCGTCACCTGTGTTCGGTGCGCCACCAGTTGATCGGACCGCGGTTCGATGCGTCGAAATGTGAAGGCTTCCGTGTGGGGGTCCTTCGCGAGAGGTCCCTACAGGCTGATACCGATGCTGTTGAGAATTGGTTGCAGGACGTTCACGACGAAGTCGGCAAGCACAAACCCGACGAACTCTACGGCAGGCCTGGCCCACTCCGGTGCCCACGGATACGGGTACGGACTCCCGGGCGATGCACTGGCTACTCCTGCCGTCATGAAGAGCATGAGACCTACAGTGACTGTGACTGTCGCTACTCTCGATCTGTTCATGCCGCTGTAATCGCTACAACAGACTGTGCGTTACCGGCTTCCCGTTCGGACTCACACGCCGACGCAGTACATGATGTCCTTTCACTACTGACGTCAACTCGAATGCCGTTCGATGGTCGAGTGTCGATCCTGGGTTCGCGGGGTAGACGCTGCACATGGCAGAAATCAGAACCATCGACACAGGTCCTCAGCAGGTCACCCGGCAGACCGAGGTTCACGCACCGGCAGCCGAATTGTTCGACATCGTCGCCGATCCCAACCGCCACGGCGAGCTGGACGGATCGGGCACGGTGAAGGACACCGTCCGCGGTCCCGATCGCCTCAGCACCGGCGCGAAATTCTCCGTCGGTATGAAGCAGTACGGCGTGCCGTACAAGATCACCAGCACCGTCACCGAGTTCGTCGATGCCGATCGGCACAAGGTCGTCGAGTGGCAGCACCCGATGGGTCACACCTGGCGCTGGGAGTTCGAGGAGAAGCAGCCGGGGCTGACAACGGTGACCGAAACCTTCAAGTACGGCACGGCCAAGGTCCCGAAGATGCTCGAGCTGTTCAAGATGCCGCAGAAGAACGCGCAAGGAATCACAAGCACACTGCACAACCTGGCTGCCCGCTACGCCTGATCTGAATCTATCCTGACCGGCATGCCGATCGATCCCGACACCAAGAACTGGACCTGGGTACTCGAGCGAGCGTGCCCGGATTGCGGGTTCGACTCGAGTGCCGTCGATTACGACGACATCCCGGACCTGATCCGCGCCGACGTCGAGCGTTGGGATGCAGTTCTGCGGCGCGACGACGTAGCACTGCGCCCCGACGACTCGACGTGGTCTGCTCTCGAATACGCCGCTCACGTTCGTGACGCGCATCGGATCTTTCGTACCCGCCTCGAGCTGGTGCTCACCGAGGACGATCCCGAGTTCGCGAACTGGGATCAGGACGCCACCGCGGTGGCCGAGAACTACAACGACCAGGACCCCGCAGTGGTGGCTGCCGAACTCGGCGATGCTGCTCGGGCCCTCGCCGACGATTTTGCCGCCGTGCCGACGGAGGAGCGGCAGCGGACGGGTCGGCGTAGCGACGGGTCGAACTTCTCCGTCGAAACCCTGGCCGCGTATTACATCCACGATCCGATTCACCATCTGTGGGACGTGCGGGGCTGAGCCGAATTCGGTGGAACTATCCTGGGGTTTCGGACAACACTGATTCGACCGAACCCCGGCACCGAACCGACTCCACGAAGGGGCCCACTATGCCTGCCCGCATCGAGCTCGCCCGCGTCGATCTACGCGGACGAACTCCATCCACTGCCGAACTACGCGGCGCACTTCCCCGAGGCGGAGTGGATGTCGATTCGGTGCTGCATCAGGTCCGCCCCGTCGTCGAGGCCGTCAAAGAACGCGGTGCCGATGCGGCCCTCGAGTTCAGCGAAAAGTTCGACGGGGTCCGACCGGACCGCATCCGAGTTCCACAGCACGAGTTGGATCGTGCACTCGAGGAGCTGGATCCGGCCGTCCGGGCCGCACTCGAGGTCGCGATCGAGCGAACCCGTCTGGTGCACTCGGATCAGCGCCGAACCGACCACACCACTCAGGTGGTGCCCGGCGGCACCGTGACCGAGCGTTGGATTCCGGTCGATCGGGTGGGGCTCTACGTGCCCGGTGGCAACGCCGTGTACCCGTCGTCGGTCGTGATGAACGTCGTGCCTGCGCAGATCGCCGGCGTCGGTTCGCTTGTGGTGGCCTCACCGCCGCAGAAGAATTTCGGTGGCCTGCCGCACCCGACCATCCTCGCGGCCGCGCAGCTCCTCGGCGTCGACGAGGTGTGGGCCGTCGGCGGCGGTCAGGGCGTTGCCCTGCTCACCTACGGCGGCGTGGACACCGACGGCGGTGAACTGGCACCGGTCGATCTGATCACCGGTCCCGGGAACATCTACGTCACCGCTGCCAAGCGACTGTGCCGCTCGCTCATCGGAATCGACTCCGAGGCAGGCCCCACCGAGATCGGGATTCTCGCGGACGCCACCGCAGATCCGATCCACGTGGCAGCAGACCTGATCAGTCAGGCCGAGCACGATGTCATGGCGGCCAGTGTGCTGGTGACCGACAGCCTCGAGCTGGCCGACGCGGTCGACAAGGCCGTGAACGCGCAGATGGCCTCCACCCGGCATGCGGAACGCGTGGCGACGGCACTGAACGGCAGCCAATCCGGCATCGTTCTCGTCGACGACATCACGCAGGGGTTGGCGGTGGTCAACGCCTATGCGGCCGAGCACCTCGAGATCCAGACGAAGGACGCGTCCGACGTCGCAGCTCGGGTGCGCAGCGCCGGTGCCGTGTTCGTGGGAGCGTGGTCGCCGGTGAGCCTCGGTGACTACTGCGCCGGGTCCAATCACGTACTCCCGACTGCCGGGTGTGCTCGGCACTCGTCCGGCCTGAGCGTGCAGACGTTCCTGCGCGGTATCCACGTGGTGGACTACAGCGAAGCTGCGCTCAAAGATGTTGCTGCGCATGTCATTGCGCTGGCCAATGCAGAGGATCTGCCGGCCCACGGTGAAGCGGTTCGGCTACGTTTCGAAGGGCTGCCTTCCGGTGATGCGTCATGAGTGATGCTCTGGGACAATCGGTCTCGTTGGGCGACCTACCCCTGCGCGAGGCGCTCGTCGGTAAGTCTCCGTACGGCGCGCCGCAGCTCACCGTGCCGGTCCAGTTGAACACCAACGAGAATCCGCACCCGCCGACACAGGCATTGATCGACGACGTCGCGGAATCGGTGCGGCTCGCCGCTGCGCAATTGCACCGCTATCCGGATCGCGATGCGGACGAGCTGCGGGCCGATCTCGCGCGCTACCTGAGCGAGCAGACCGGCTTCGCGGTCGAGACCGCCAACGTGTGGGCAGCGAATGGCTCCAACGAGATTCTGCAGCAATTGCTGCAGGCGTTCGGCGGACCGGACCGCACTGCACTGGGTTTCGTGCCCTCGTACTCGATGCACCCGATCATCTCCTCCGGGACGCAGACCGAGTGGATTCCGGCGAAGCGTCGGGCGGACTTCTCTCTCGATGTCGACTACGCGGTGAAGGCGATCGAGGAGCGTAAGCCCGACGTCGTGTTCGTCACCAGCCCGAACAATCCGACGGGCCACAGCATCGGCGAGCAGGATCTGCGCCGAATCCTCGACGCCGCACCGGGAATTGTCGTGGTCGACGAGGCCTACGCCGAGTTCTCCTCCGCCCCGAGCACGATCGGATTGATCGAGAGCTATCCGAGCAAGATCGTGGTCAGCCGAACCATGAGCAAGGCCTTTGCATTCGCCGGCGGGCGGCTGGGATACCTCGTGGCGGCCCCGGCTGTTGTCGACGCGATGTTGTTGGTGCGCTTGCCTTATCACCTCTCGGTTGTCACGCAAGCAGCTGCGCGGGCGGCACTGCGGCACGCCACGGACACTCTCGGTAGCGTCGCCGAGCTCTCCGCCGAACGAGATCGGGTGTCCGAAGCCCTCGGCAGCCAGGGTTACGACGTGGTGCCGTCCGACGCCAACTTCCTGCTCTTCGGCCGGTTCTCCGATGCGCACGCAACGTGGCAGCGGTACCTCGACGAAGGCATCCTCATCCGAGACGTCGGAATTCCCGAATATCTACGCGTCACCATCGGACTGGCACACGAGAACGACCGATTCCTCACCGTCAGCGCAGCACTCGCATCGACCGAAAGAGCAGAGGCACAGCAGTGACCACACCCGCTCCCCGTATCGCCAAGATCGAGCGCACCACCAAGGAATCCGACATCTCCGTCGAGCTGAACCTGGACGGCACCGGCATCGTCGACATCTCCACCGGCGTTCCGTTCTACGACCACATGCTGACCGCCCTCGGCACCCACGCCCGTTTCGATTTGACGGTCAGGGCTAAGGGCGACATCGAGATCGAGGCGCATCACACCGTCGAGGACACCGCGATCGTGCTCGGCCAAGCGCTCGGGCAGGCCCTCGGCGACAAGTCGGGGATCACCCGGTTCGGCGACTCGTTCATTCCGATGGACGAAACGCTGGTGCACGCGGCCGTCGATGTGTCCGGACGTCCGTACTGCGTGCACACCGGCGAGCCCGACTACATGGTGCATTCGGTGATCGGCGGCTACCCGGGAGTTCCGTACTCCACCGTGATCAACAAGCACGTGTTCGAGACGCTGGCTTCGAACGCTCGGATCGCGTTGCACGTCAGAGTGATCTACGGCCGCGACCAGCATCACATCACCGAAGCAGAGTTCAAGGCTGTCGCGCGGGCGCTGCGTCAGGCCACCGAATACGACCCTCGCGTGACCGGAGTTCTGTCCACCAAGGGAAGTCTGTGATCGATCGACCGGCGTTCGTGCCTTGAGTGGCCTGTTGTCGATTCGGGGGCTTCCGGCCGCGATGGCGATGGGGGCAGCAGCGTTCGGTGGTTGGGGATTGTTGCTGCCGGTGATACCCCTGGCCGTGTCGCAATCCGGGGCATCCGACGCGGTGGCGGCGGCCAGCACCGCGATCTTCATGACCACGACGGTGATCACTCAGCTGTTCGTCCCGCGGATGCTGATGCGCGTCGGCCATCGCGCGGTACTTGCCGCAGGGTGCTTGCTGCTGGGTGTTCCATCGCTGTTGTTCATCGTGTCCGTCGATGCCGTACCGGCACTGGCCGTCTCGGCACTGAGAGGAACAGGCTTCGGCATGCTGACGGTGGCCGGTGCTGCCATCGTTGCCGAGTTGGCTCCCACTGCGTTGCTCGGCCGAGCGACGGGCGCGCAGGGGATTGCCGTCGCGTTGGCTCAGATGATCACGCTTCCAATGGGTTTGGTGATCTTCGCAGCGAGTCCGACAGCCGTCTTCGTGCTCGGTGCTCTTGTGCCTGCGGCCGGTTTGATCGGCGTGGCATTGTTGCCGCCCACCAGGCCCGCGCCGCAGCCGCCGAGAATCGAGCGGGTTCGCCTCGACATCCGGCAATTCCTCGTGCCGTGTCTCGTCGTGGCCTCGGTGTCCGCGGCGTACGGCGGAATCACCAGCCTGTTGCCGATCGCGGAATCGAACCGAGCCGCCATGATCGGGGTCGCCCTGGCCGTCGTCAGCGCTGCGATGCTCGTCGGCCGGTACACCGCAGGATCGGTTGCGGATCGAATCGGCATCGGGCGCTCCGTCGTTCCCGCTCTGGTCTCGGCGGCGATCGGTATCGTGCTGTTCGCGATCGCTGCGCTGGGGAACATGCCTGCTGCACTGTTCTTCGTCGCCGCCGTGCTGTTCGGAATCGGGTACGGCGCATGCCAGAACGACAGTCTGGTCATGGCCTTCGACGCGGCCGGGCCCGCTCGCTACAGCAGTGCGAGTGCCGTCTGGAACATCAGCTTCGACGCGGGCACCGGTGCGGGTGCGCTCGCGCTGGGTGTTCTCGCTACGAGCGTGGGGTACACCGCGGGATTCACCGCGGCTGCAATCACGGTGGTCGTCGTTGCGGCGGTGGCGCTGATCGCCCGACCACGCCCCGATAGACTTCCCACATGACTTCTGTGGTGTTGCTCGATTACGGCTCGGGCAATCTGCACTCGGCGAAGAGGGCGTTGGCCCGGGTCGGTGCCGACGTGACGGTGACCTCGGATTTCGACGAAGCCCTCGATGCAGAGGCTTTGGTGGTTCCCGGTGTCGGCGCGTTCGCCGCCTGCATGGAGGGTCTGCTGGCGGTGCGCGGTGACCGCATCATCGGGCGTCGCCTGGCCGGTGGACGACCGGTGCTGGGTATCTGCGTCGGAATGCAGATTCTGTTCGACCGTGGCGTCGAATTCGGTGTCGAGGCCAACGGGTGTGGGGAATGGCCGGGAACGGTCGAGCGCCTGCAGGCCGACGTGTTGCCCCACATGGGCTGGAACACCGTCGAGGCACCGGAGAAGAGTGTGCTGTTCGACGGTATCGATCCCGAGACCCGGTTCTATTTCGTTCACTCCTACGCTGCTCAGCAATGGGAGCTCGAACCCAGCGACACCATCGCCGCGCCACTGCTGACGTGGGCCGATCACGGCGGCCGATTCCTCGCTGCCGTGGAGAACGGCGCGCTCTCGGCCACGCAGTTCCACCCGGAGAAATCCGGTGACGCCGGTGCCGCGCTACTCGAGAACTGGGTTCGATCGGTGTGAGTGACCGCGAGTTCTCGCTGGGCAGGTTGGCCTTCCGGGCACTCGGTGCGGCCGTCGCGGTGCTGGCTCTCGCCACTGCCCTGATCGCCGTCCTGCAACCGAGCGCAGGCATAGCTCTGTTCATCGCCCTGTCGGGTGTCGTCGGAGCGATCGCGGCAATGGGAGTGGTGTCGACTCGTATGACCAAGAATCTCGGCCGGGACAATTGACGGTCCTTCGCTGCGGCCTGCGGATCTACACAGCGGACACCCGTTTTGAATTCGATGCGAGTCGGCCCGTAGCATAACCGCACGTGAGCCTGGTCTTATTGCCTGCTGTCGATGTCGCAGGCGGCGAAGCTGTTCGTCTCGTTCAAGGAGAAGCCGGAAGCGAGACCAAGTACGGGTCGCCTCGTGATGCCGCCCTCGCGTGGCAGAACGACGGCGCGGAATGGGTCCATCTCGTGGATCTCGACGCCGCGTTCGGGCGGGGCTCCAATCGGGAGTTGCTCGCGTCGGTCGTCGGCGAACTCGACGTCAAGGTAGAGCTGTCGGGCGGCATTCGTGACGACGAGTCGCTGCGTGCGGCCCTGGCGACCGGTTGTGCGCGAGTCAATCTCGGCACCGCAGCCCTCGAGGATCCGCAATGGTGCTCCCGTGCGATCGGCGAGTTCGGTGATCGCGTCGCGGTCGGGCTGGACGTGCTGATCGTCGACGGAGCTCCGCGACTACGCGGCCGTGGATGGGTCAGCGATGGCGGCGATCTGTGGGACGTGCTCGAGCGGCTCGAGCGCGACGGGTGTTCGCGCTACGTGGTCACCGATGTGACCAAGGATGGCACGTTGACGGGGCCCAACCTGGAACTGCTCGCCGACGTGTGTGCCAAGACCGACAAGCCGGTCATCGCATCGGGCGGCGTGTCCACGATTGCAGATCTCGAAGCGATTGCCGGTCTGGTCGATCGCGGCGTGGAAGGATCCATTGTCGGAAAAGCGCTGTACGCCGGACGTTTCACGCTGCCCGACGCCCTCGCCGCGGTGTCCCGGTAGCAACGAATGACCCTTCCCGAGGAACCGACTCGTCTGCTCGAGATCGCCGGTGGATTGCTCGACGGCGTCCATGATCGATTCGTTGCGGGCGTCGGCGCACCGAGTGCTGTGCAGAAGGGACCGGACGATTTCGCCACCGCAGTGGATCTGGAACTCGAGCGGCGACTCGCTGCGGAATTGTTCGACTCGACCGGAATCGCTGTTCACGGTGAAGAATTCGGTGGACCGGATCTGAACTCCGGGCTCGTCTGGGTACTCGACCCCATCGACGGCACGTTCAACTACTCGTCTGGGTTGCCCTCGGCGGGAACGTTGTTGGCCTTGCTCGACGACGGTGTGCCCGTCCTCGGTCTGACGTGGTTGCCGCTGGTGGACCAGCGGTTTGCTGCGGTGTCGGGCGGTCCGCTTCTACTGAACGGTGTGGCACTCCCGATGCTACAGCCGAAGGTGTTGCGCGAGTCCATGATCGGCTTCGGTGCCTTCAACGTCGCCAGTCGGGGACCACTTCCCGGACGATTCAGGTTCCGGATTCTCGAAGAGCTGTCGATGCATTCCTCTCGCCTGCGGATGCACGGTGCGACCGGGGTGGATCTGGCCTACACGGCCAGCGGCGTACTCGGCGGTGCTGTGGTCTTCGGTCACCGGGCCTGGGACAACGCTGCCGGTGCGCTGCTGGTGCGCTCCGCCGGCGGAATCGTCACCGACCTCGCCGGCGAACCCTGGACGGTCGACTCGACGTCGGTGCTCGCGGCCGGGCCCGGGGTGCACGACCAGTTGCTGAAGGTGATCACCGAACTCGGTGACCCTGCCGACTACCTGGAAGGACCTGCGCGATGAGCGTCGCGGTCAGAGTGATTCCGTGCCTCGACGTCGATGCCGGACGTGTCGTCAAGGGCGTCAACTTCGAAAACCTCCGCGACGCAGGCGATCCCGTCGAACTTGCGGCTGCCTACGACGCACAGGGAGCCGACGAGCTGACCTTCCTGGACGTCACCGCGTCGACGTCGGATCGAGGCACGATGCTCGACGTCGTCAGCCGTACGGCCGAGCAGGTGTTCATTCCGCTCACCGTCGGCGGGGGAGTTCGCACCGTCGCCGACGTCGACCGTTTGTTGCGAGCCGGAGCAGACAAGGTCAGTGTGAACACCGCCGCGATAGCCCGACCCGAGTTGCTGCGCGAACTCAGCGAGAGGTTCGGGTCTCAGTGCATCGTGCTCTCGGTCGACGCTCGTACTGTTCCGCAGGGGCAGCAGGACACCCCATCGGGCTGGGAGGTCACTACACACGGCGGCAAGCGTGGAACCGGTATCGACGCCGTCGACTGGGCGGTACGTGGTGCGGAGTTGGGCGTGGGAGAAATCCTGCTCAATTCGATGGATGCCGACGGCACCAAGGCCGGGTTCGATCTACCGATGATCGCAGCGGTCCGGGCCGCAGTGCACGTGCCGGTCATTGCCAGCGGGGGAGCGGGACGGGTGGAACACTTCTCACCCGCAGTGCATGCCGGTGCGGACGCCGTTCTCGCCGCCAGCGTCTTCCACTTCGGCGACCTCACCATCGGCCAGGTCAAAGATGCGATGCGCGCCGAGCGCATCGTCGTTCGATAACAAAGAGGTTTTCCGATGACACTCGATTCGAGTCTGTCCGCGAGACTCAAGCGCAACGAAGCCGGACTGTTCAGTGCGGTCGTGCAGGAACGATCGACCGGGCAGGTGCTGATGGTCGCTTGGATGGACGACGAGGCACTCTCTCGAACCCTCCAAACCCGCAAGGGCACTTATTATTCCAGGTCCCGGCAGCAGTACTGGGTGAAGGGTGAGACGTCGGGGCACACGCAGTACGTGCACGAGGTCAGGCTCGACTGCGACGGTGACACCGTGCTTCTGGTTGTCGATCAGGTCGGTGCGGCGTGCCACACCGGCGCACACACCTGCTTCGACGCCGACGTGCTG
Organism: Rhodococcoides sp. S146-33; assembly: GCF_059489205.1. Classification (NCBI taxonomy): domain Bacteria; kingdom Bacillati; phylum Actinomycetota; class Actinomycetes; order Mycobacteriales; family Nocardiaceae; genus Rhodococcoides; species Rhodococcoides sp. S146-33. The sequence continues at coordinate 47,294 of NZ_JCAJWY010000008.1, read as the reverse complement.
ATGGGGCCCGAGAACTCTCAGGCGTGACCTGTGCCTGCAGCGATTCCCTTGTCCAGCTGAGCCAGCAGGGTTGCGCTCAAGGTCGAGAGCTGCTCGACCTCTGCGTCCGAGAGCCCCTCGAACACCAACGCCTGCACCGTGCCGACGTGCCCGGGTGCCGCTTCCACGACCTTCGCCATCCCCGAGTCGGTCAGCACCGCGTAAGAACCGCGGCTGCCCGGTATGGACTCCCGGCGAACCCACCCGGCTTTCTCGAGCTTGGTCACCACGTGTGAGAGCCGCGAGAGCGACGCGTTTGCGAACTCGGCCAGATCCCGAAGTTGGATTCGCCGCTGCGGGTTCTCGCTGACAGTGGCGAGGACGAAATAATCGAAGTGGGTCAGCTGAGAATCGCGCTGCAGCTGAGCATCCAGTGCGGCCGGAAGTCGAGTGACAAGGGCGACGAGCGAGCGCCAGGCGTCCTGTTGATTCTCGGTGAGCCACTGGGGATCCACCGTGTCCTGCGGTGTCGCAGACGTGTTCATCGCGGGGAACCTCTCCATCCAATAGTTGTGCTCTGCTTATGATGCCCCGAGGGTCCCCCCACCCGAGGCATCACGTCCGACAGATGTTCTACGCGCGATGTGCGCGCAAGTACTCGAGCGCCTTGTCGGCGTGAGCCTCGAACCGTACTTCGCTCGAAAAGGTCTCGAGCACCTTCCGGTCGGTGCCGATGACGAACGTCGCCCGCTTGACCGGAGAGAGCTTGGCGAGCAGACCACGCTTGACGCCGAAGGCGGTGGCGACGGCACCGTCCTCGTCGGAGAGCAGGGGGTAGTCGAAAGACTTGGCCGCGGCGAACTCTGCCTGTTTGGCGACGGCATCGGCACTGATCCCGACTCGGGTGGCTCCGATCTCGGCGAACTCCGAGGCCAGGTCACGGAAGTGGCATGCCTCGGCAGTGCACCCGGGGGTGAAGGCGGCGGGGTAGAAGAACAGCACTATCGGACCGTTCGCCAGCAGCTCGGTCAGGGTTCGGGTCTGTCCGGTCTGGTCCGGTAGAGAAAAGTCGGGAACGAGTTCGCCTGGTTTCATGTTCGGCAGGTTACCGCGCGCGCCGACTCTCGTGCCGAACCTGGGAGGATGGAGGTATGCGCGGCGAGACGACCACCGACCCCAGTCCCACCTCCGGTACCGAGAACTCGGACTCGACCACTTCCCGTGAGGTGTTCCGGCAGCTCGCAGCAGAGCACCGAGTGGTTCCGGTGACACGAAAGGTGCTGGCCGACTCCGAGACTCCGCTGTCGGCGTACCGCAAGCTCGGCGCGGACCGGCCCGGCACCTTTCTGCTCGAATCGGCAGAGAACGGCCGTTCGTGGTCGAGGTGGTCGTTCATCGGTGCAGGCGCTCCGGCGTCGCTGACGGTCATCGACGGCGAGGCGGCCTGGCGCGGCAACGTTCCGGCTGGGGTACCCAGCGGCGGCGATCCACTCGAGGTCCTGGCGAGAACTCTCGAGCTGTTGCACTCGGAGCGGGTACCCGGGCTGCCCCCGTTGACCGGTGGCATGGTCGGCTACCTGGGTTACGACTCGGTGCGGCGCATCGAGAAGCTGCCCGAACATGCCCAGGACGACCTCGGTGTGCCCGAGCTGGTCATGCTTCTCGCGACCGATCTCGCGGCCGTCGATCACCACGAGGGTGCGATCACTCTCATTGCGAACGCTGTGAACTGGGACGGAACCGACGACAACGTCGACGAGGCCTACGACGACGCCGTGCGCCGTCTGGACCGCATGTGCGCCGACCTGTCGAAGCCTGCCGACTCGACGGTCTCCACCGTCTCCAAGCCTGCACCGCAGTTTCGTCGGCAGCGAACCTCGGAGGGATTCGGTGCCGACGTGGCCCGTTTGGTGGAGGAGATCGAAGCCGGTGAAGCGTTCCAGGTTGTCCTCTCGCAGCGCTTCGAGATGGATACCGAGGCGTCGCCGCTCGACGTCTACCGAATGCTGCGGGCATCCAACCCCAGCCCGTACATGTACCTGATGCATGTTCCGGGCGACAACGACGAGACTGCTTTCTCGATCGTCGGATCGAGCCCCGAGGCCTTGGTGACAGTGGTCGACGGGCTTGCCACCACACATCCGATCGCGGGCACGCGTTGGCGCGGTACCTCCGAGGAGGAGGACGTGCTGCTCGAGAAGGATCTACTCGCCGACGAGAAGGAGAATGCGGAACACCTGATGCTCGTGGATCTCGGTCGTAACGATCTGGGACGCGTCTGTGCCCCGGGCACGGTCCGGGTGAGCGACTACCGCCACATCGAGCGGTACAGCCACGTCATGCATCTGGTCTCGACGGTGACCGGCCGGCTGGCCGAGGGCAAGCGCGCGCTCGACGCGGTCAAGGCCTGCTTCCCGGCCGGGACGTTGTCGGGAGCCCCGAAAGTGCGTGCGATGGAACTGATCGACGAGCTGGAGCCGACCCGCCGCGGCATCTACGGCGGCATCGTGGGCTATCTCGATTTCGCGGGTGACGCCGACACCGCCATCTCGATTCGGACCGCTCTGATCAAGGACGGGACTGCCTATGTTCAGGCCGGGGCAGGGGTCGTGGCGGATTCGGTCGCGCAATACGAGGACGACGAGGCACGAAACAAGGCGATGGCCGTGCTGGGCGCAGTTGCGGCCGCTGAATCGCTGCGCGAGGTCGGTGGGCTATGACCGAGCGATCCGCTCGTCGTGCGTCGGCCGCTGTGCCGGTCGCTCTGCTGATCGTGGCCGCGGCGTGCCTGTGGGGCGCGTCGAGGATGACCTGGGTTCGGGTGACGTCTTCCGACGGTCTCGGGGAGAGTCGAACGGACGACCTTCTCGGTAGCACCTGGGCCGCTGCCACCACACCGCTCGCGCTGGTGCTGTTGGCGGCGGTGGCCGCGTCGTTCGCGGTGCGCGGGTGGGCCTCTCGGGTGTTGGCTCTGTTGATCGCGGTGGTGGCCGTGTCGGCCGCTGTTCCGGCCGTTCGACTGCTCACCGCCGGAGCATCCGACTCGGAGTCGGCGGCCCTTGCCGAACTCCCCGCCAGGGCTCAGGTCACGATGACGGAGGTGTCGATTCTCCCGGCGATCGTCACCTTGATCGGCGCGTTGTGCGCCCTTGCTGCGGCGGTGGTCTCGATTCGGAAAACGTCTGCCTCGCAGGTACTCTCGTCCAAGTACGCAGCCCCGGCGGTGCGTCGTGACGAGGTGGCTCGACGAGTTCGCACTTCCTCGTCCGACAGCGGCGTGCAGGACGAGGGCGAGGACCTCACCGAACGCATGATGTGGGACGCGCTGGACGCGGGCGAAGATCCTACCGACGAGTCCGGTACCCCGCGTTCGTCGTGATGAATCCGCCCTCTACGCTAGGTCCGACCCCGATGAGATTCCTCACATCGGAAGTCGACGCTCAGAAAGGACTGGGGGCACCATGACTGTTCTCGACTCGATTCTCGACGGCGTTCGGGCCGATGTGGCCGCACGTGAATCGGTGGTCGACTTCGCCGCCGTGAAGGCAGCAGCGAAGGCAGCCCCGGCACCCCTCGACGCCGCAGCCGCCCTTCGCGAGGACGGCATCGGCGTCATCGCCGAGGTCAAGCGTGCCAGCCCGTCCAAGGGCGCACTCGCCGACATCGGTGATCCCGCTGTTCTGGCTCGCGCCTACGAGCAGGGTGGGGCCCGGATCATCAGTGTTCTCACCGAGGAGCGGCGCTTCCATGGGTCTCTTGCAGACCTCGACGCCGTGCGTGCAGCGGTCTCGATTCCGGTGCTGCGCAAGGACTTCATCGTCGGCCCTTACCAAATCCACGAGGCCCGGGCCCACGGTGCCGACGTCATCCTGCTGATCGTCGCGGCGCTCGAGCAGGACGCGCTGACGTCGTTACTCGATCGCACCGAGTCGCTGGGTATGACCGCGCTGGTCGAGGTCCACACCGAAGCCGAGGCGGACCGTGCCCTCGAGGCCGGTGCCCGCGTCATCGGCATCAACGCACGCAACCTCAAGACACTCGAGATCGACCGCGACAGCTTTGGCCGAATCGCGCCCGGCCTGCCCAGCGAGATCATTCGCATCGCAGAGTCCGGTGTACGAGGAACTGCCGACCTGCTGGCCTACGCCGGTGCCGGAGCCGACGCCGTGCTCGTCGGCGAGGGCTTGGTCACTGCAGGCGATCCTCGGACGGCCGTCTCGGACCTGGTGACGGCGGGAACGCACCCGTCGTGCCCCAAGCCCGCACGCTGACCCTGCACGATTGACCTTGCACCACTGACTCCGGCACCAGACCCGAGCGCGGCGGCAGTCCGCCGTTGGGGCACACTGGACCGGTGAGCATCAGCAATTCTTCAGGCATCACGGACGCCCCCGAGGTAGTCCGTTTCAAGGGCGCTGATCTGCCGCAGAGCAGTATCGGCCTCACCGATCGCAGCGCGCACGAGCCTGATGTCGGTGGTCACTTCGGTGTGTACGGCGGAAGATTCGTCCCCGAGGCCCTGATGGGTGTGATCGAGGAAGTCACCGCCGAGTACGAGAAAGTGCGCAGCGACAACGAGTTCCTCGGTGAGCTCGATCGGCTGCAGCGCGACTACACCGGCCGACCCTCGCCGGTCTTCGAGGCGACCCGGTTGTCCGAGCACGCCGGCGGCGCTCGAATTCTGCTCAAGCGGGAAGACTTGAACCACACCGGTTCTCACAAGATCAACAACGTTCTCGGACAGGTTCTGCTCGCGAAGCGAATGGGCAAGACTCGCGTCATTGCAGAGACCGGTGCCGGTCAACACGGCGTCGCAACCGCCACCGCCTGTGCCCTCATGGGGCTCGAGTGCGTCGTGTACATGGGCGAGGTCGACACCGAGCGCCAAGCACTCAACGTCGCTCGGATGCGTCTGCTCGGATCGAGCGTCGTGGCCGTCAAGTCGGGATCGCGCACCCTCAAGGACGCCATCAACGAGGCGCTGCGCGATTGGGTCACCAACGCGGACAACACGTATTACTGCTTCGGTACCGTCGCCGGACCGCATCCGTTTCCGGTCATGGTTCGCGACTTCCAGCGCATCATCGGCCTCGAGGCGCGGCAGCAGGTGCTCGCCTCCACGGGCAGGCTGCCCGACGCCATCGCCGCGTGCGTCGGCGGTGGGTCCAACGCCATCGGGATCTTCCACGCCTTCATCGACGACGCCGACGTTCGGCTGATCGGTTTCGAGGCGGCGGGTGACGGCGTCGAGACCGGTCGCCACGCTGCGACCATCAGTGGCGGTACTCCGGGTGCGCTGCACGGTGCGTACTCCTACCTCCTGCAGGACGAAGACGGCCAGACCGTCGACTCGCACTCCATCTCAGCGGGACTGGATTACCCGGGTGTCGGTCCTGAGCATTCCTACCTGCACGACATCGGGCGGGCCGAATACCGGGGAATCACCGACACCGAAGCGATGAACGCCTTCAAGATGCTGTGTCGTACCGAGGGCATCATTCCCGCCATCGAGTCCTCGCATGCCATTGCCGGCGCATTGACGCTCGGCAAGGAACTCGGCGAGGGCGCGATCATTCTGGTCAATCTGTCCGGACGCGGAGACAAGGACGTCGACACCGCCGCCGAATGGTTCGGTCTGATCGACGGGGACGGCGAACCGAACGTGGACGACGAAGTGGGTATCAAGCCATGAGCAACAACGACTCTCGCCTTGCGGGTACCTTCGCGCAGTGCCGCGCCGAGGGGCGCGCAGCGCTCGTCGGGTATCTGCCCGCTGGCTTTCCGACCGTGCCGCGCTCGGTCGAGGTGTTCAAGACGATGGTCGACGCAGGATGCGACATCGTCGAGGTAGGCATCCCGTACTCCGATCCGGTGATGGACGGCCCCACGATTCAGGCCGCAGCGGATGTGGCCTTGAAAGCCGGTGCCCGAGTCAAGGACGTGTTCACCGTCACCGAGCAGGTTGCTGCCGCAGGTGGAAAAGCGGTGGTCATGACGTATTGGAACTTGGTACTCAAGTACGGCATCGAGAACTTTGCCCGCGATCTCGCCGGTGCGGGTGGACTCGGAATCATCACCCCCGATCTCATTCCGGACGAGGCCAAGGAATGGATCGAGGTGTCCGACAGCTACGGACTGGACCGCATTTTCCTCGTTGCCCCGTCGTCCACCGAGGAACGGCTGGTCAGCACCGTCGAAGCCAGCAGTGGCTTCGTCTACGCCGCCTCGACGATGGGCGTGACCGGTGCCCGCGATGCGGTGTCCTCGATGGCCCCCGCGTTGTCGGCTCGTATCCGTGAGCACTCCGACATCCCCATCGGTGTCGGCCTCGGTGTTCGCTCGGGCGCCCAGGCCGCCGAGATCGCGCGCTACGCCGATGCCGTCATCGTCGGATCGGCGTTGGTCAGTGCCGTGGACAACGGACTCGACGCGGTGCGTGACCTGACGACGGAACTCGCCGAGGGTGTCCGTTCCGCTAACGTAGCGTCGTGACTTCGACCGAGATCCTGGCCTACATTCCCAGCCCCGCGCAGGGGGTCTGGCACGTCGGACCGCTCGCTCTGCGGGCTTACGCCCTGTTCATCATCATCGGAATCGTCGTGTCGGTGGTGTGGGGCGATCGCCGGTGGGTCGCGCGGGGTGGAACGAAGGGCACCGTTCTCGACGTCGCTGTCTGGGCCGTCCCGTTCGGTCTGCTCGGCGGCCGTCTCTATCACGTGGCAACGGACTGGAAGACGTACTTCGGTCCCGGCGGAAATCCGATCGAGGCGCTGTACGTCTGGAACGGCGGTCTCGGAATTTGGGGAGCGGTGTTCCTCGGCGGAGTCGGTGCTTGGATCGCCTGCCGTCGACGAGGGATCCCCTTGCCTGCATTCGGTGATGCCGTGGGGCCACCGATTCTGCTGGCCCAGGCAATCGGCCGCATCGGCAACTACTTCAACCAAGAACTGTACGGTCGCGCAACCACGCAGCCATGGGGTCTGGAAATCTACGAGCGAGTCGACTCGAACGGTCGACTGGATCCTTTGAACGGCGTGTCGACGGGGTTCGTGGAGAAGGTCGTCCACCCGACGTTCCTCTACGAGTTGCTGTGGAGCCTCGCAATCGTCGCCCTGCTGGTGCTCATCGACCGCAAGTACGTGATCGGCCACGGACGACTGTTCGCTTTGTACGTCGCCGGATACTGCGCCGGACGATTCTGGGTGGAACTCATGCGTGACGATTTCGCGACGAAGATCGCGGGAATTCGCATCAACACCTTCACGTCCGCCATCATCTTCGTGCTGGCGATCGCCTATTTCGTGATCGCCACCAAAGGTCGCGAAGACCCCGCGACCCTGAAATCGAACGACGACGTGGACGGCGGGGCGGACGCCGCATCCGACGATGCCTCAGGCGACCCGGACGAAGCCGACGTGAACGACCGAACTACCGAAGACCGGGACGTGCAGACGTCCGAGAAGAAAGCCGAGGAAGAAGGCAGTACACGTGGTTGATTTCGACAAGACCCACGGCCCCGAATCCGGTTCCGGCACCGGGGATTCCAGCGACGGTGACGTCAACCCGACCGCGTCGTTCGGCACTCCGTTCGACTACGATGCCACCGCAGAGGCCTCGCTCTCGGAGCCGCCCGCCACCTCGGAGTCCGCGCCGTCGCACGGTCCGACCGGACCCACAGGGCCGGGCTGGGATACGTACTCGGGGATCGGAAACGGCCCGGGTTGGTCCAGCACACCGAGCTACCCCGCCCCGAGCCCGGACGGCAGTGTCGACAATCCGGTCGGGGGATTTCCGCCGCCGCAGAACTACCCACCCCAAAACTATCCACCCCAGAACTACCCGCAGCAGGGGTTCGGCCCGCCCCAGAACTACTCACAGCAAGGGTTCGGTCAACCGCAGGGCTATCCGCAGCAGGCTTACCCGCAACAGGGGTACGGCCAGCAACAGGCTTACCCGCAACAGGGGTACGGCCAGTCGCAGGCTTTCGGCTGGCCTTCGGGCTACCCGGGCGGCCACCCGTTCGGTGCAGGCCCCGACGCGCCGTACGGTCGTGATCCGGTCACCGGCGAGCCGTTGTCGGACAAGTCCAAGATCGTCGGCGGCCTGTTGCAGATATTTCTCGGTTGGTTGGGTGTCGGTCGGTTCTACCTGGGCAGTATCGGAATCGGTGTCGCACAATTACTCCTGTTCTTTTCCGGTGTTCTGCTCACCGCAGTGTTCGGCCTCGGGCTGATTCTGTTGTTCGGGCTTTTCGTCTGGCACATCGTCGACGGCGTCCTCATTTTGGTGGGCAATGTAACGGACACTCAGGGACGAAAACTGAGAGACTGAGCCCTCGTTCGCACCGCATCTGCGTAAGGGAGCCCGAAGTGAGTGACTCAGGTACATCGTCGTCCGACGGATCACCGGGCGACTCATCCGGTTCGACAGAACCGACAATTTCGTTCGAGAAGGGCACCCCCACCGGATCGGGCCCTGTCTACGGCGCACCCGACCCCAACTACACGACCCCGAACTACGGTGCCTCGAATCCCGGTGCCGCCGATCAGGGCCAGCAGTTCGGACCTCCGCCCGGTAGCGGTTATCCACCGCCCGTAGATGGTTCGGGTCAATACTTCGCGCCACCCCCGCCCTACGCGGGTGGTCAGTACGGAGGGCCGCAGTACGGGAGCGGGCCCGGCTTCATGGACCCGATGGCTCCGTACGGCCGTCACCCGGTCACCGGGGAACCCTTCTCCGACAAGCAGAAGTTGACCGCGGGCTTGCTCAACATCCTGCTGGGCGCATTCGGTGCCGGGCGTTTCTATCTCAATCAGCCGGGCATTGCAGTCGCCCAGATTGCCGTCACGTGGCTCACCTGCGGTATCGGTGGCATCTGGCCGCTGATCGACGGGATCATGATGCTTACCGGCAGCGTGCGCGACGAGCACGGTCGACCGCTCCGCGACTGACGGTCCTTTCGTCGGCCACCGGCATTCGCGATTGCAGCGTTGCGAATTTCAGCTGCTACGATTTCGCCATCCGGGAGCAATCTCGGATTCTTTCGCGGGCCAGGGCTGTCCCGGTGAATTCCCGACAGGCGTTTCTGTTTCGGCTCGTCCGACCGTTCCGGTCGTCACGGGTCGATTTGCCGGCGGGGTTGCCGAGATTCACGGCGCAGCGGTCGATGACACTGCACCGCCCTCACGCACCCACCGGCCTACGTGGAGGTGATCGTGGTGCTGTTCTCTCGGATGCCTGCGGAGCAGGGTCTGTACGACCCGAGCTCGGAGAAGGATTCCTGCGGCGTGGCGATGATCGCCGACATCGCGGGACGACGCTCCCATTCCATCGTGGCCGACGGCGTGCTGGCACTGGAGAATCTGGAACATCGCGGCGCTGCCGGGGCCGAACCCAACAGCGGCGACGGCGCGGGCATTCTGATCCAGCTCCCCGTCGAACTGCTCGTCTCTCTTGCGCCGTTCGATCTGCCTGCGCCCGGAGCCGACGGTGACAATACTTTTGCGGCCGGCGTGTGTTTTCTGCCGCAGGGCATCCGGGAGCGTGCGCTCGCCGTCGAGCGCGTCGAATCCGTTGCGACCGAGAAAGGTTTGGGCATCCTGGGTTGGGTGCCGGTCGAGGTCGATCCCGATCGGGCCGACGTGGGAGTCACCGCTCTGGGCTGCATGCCGTACATGAGCTACCTCTTCGTCACCGCACCCGAGGTCGATGGCGCGCGCCCGGCGGGTCTCGCACTCGATCGGCTGGTCTACGCACTACGCAAGCGTTCCGAACGGGTCACCCCCGAGATCGAGGCCGAGGGCTCGGGACTGTTCTTTCCGTCGCTGTCCTCGCGCACCATCGTCTACAAGGGCATGCTCACCACGATGCAGTTGCCGCTCTACTTTCCGGAGTTGCGGAACCCGTTGTGCACGAGTGCAATTGCCATCGTCCACAGTCGATTTTCGACCAACACGTTTCCGTCGTGGCCGCTGGCGCACCCGCATCGCTACGTGGCCCACAACGGTGAGATCAACACCGTCAAGGGCAACCGAAACCGAATGCGGGCCCGGGAAGCGCTGCTCTCGAGCGACCTGATCCCCGGTGACCTCGAGCGGTTGTTCCCGATCTGCAATCCCGATGCGTCGGACTCGGTGTCCTTGGACGAGGTGCTCGAACTGCTGCACCTCGGTGGACGCAGTGTTCCGCATGTGGTGATGATGATGGTGCCGGAGCCGTGGGAGAACCACCGCACGATGGATCCGCGAGTGCGGGCGTTCTATCAGTTCCATTCGTCGATGATGGAGGCCTGGGACGGCCCGGCTTGTGTGACGTTCACCGACGGCAGCTACGTCGGGGCCGTGCTCGATCGCAACGGGCTTCGCCCCGGTCGCTGGTGGCAGACGGCCGACGGTCGCGTGATCCTCGCCAGCGAGGCCGGCGTGCTCGATGTGCCGCAATCCGAGGTCGTCGCCAAGGGCCGACTCGAGCCGGGCAAGATGTTCCTGATCGACACCGTCGCCGGACGATTGGTACCCGACGAGGAGATCAAGCTCCAACTGGCCACCGAACATCCGTATCAGGAGTGGCTGCATGCCGGACTGCTCGAGATCAAGAGCCTGCCCGAGCGCGCGCACATTCAGTACAACCACGACTCCGTGGTGCGCAGGCAGGTCGCGTTCGGTTACACCGAGGAAGACCTGCGCGTCGTACTGACGCCGATGGCCGCATCCGGGGGAGAGCCACTGGGGTCCATGGGCACCGACACCCCTGCGGCAGTCATGTCGCAGCGCTCGCGTCAGCTCTACGACTACTTCATCGAGCTGTTCGCCCAGGTCACCAACCCGCCGCTGGATTCGATCCGGGAGGAGATCGTGACCTCGCTCGCGCGGGTGATGGGTCCCGAGCAGAACCTGCTCGAGCCCACCGCGGCGTCGTGCAGGCAGATCGTGTTGCCGTGGCCGGTGCTCGACAACGACGAGTTGAACAAGATCATCCACATCAACGACGACGGCGACCATCCCGGATTGTCGGCCACGGTGTTGCGTGGCCTGTACGAAGTCGAGCGCGGCGGCGAAGGTCTCGCCGAGGCCCTCGAGGAACTGCGTGCTCGGGCATCGGAGGCCATCGCTGCCGGTTACCGGACGCTGATCATCTCCGATCGCGACTCGGACCACACGCGGGCTCCGATTCCGTCGTTGCTGGCCACCTCGGCGGTTCACCATCATCTGGTGCGCACGAAGGAGCGCACCAAGATCGCGCTCGTCGTCGAATCGGGAGACGCACGCGAGGTGCATCACCTGGCGTTGCTGATCGGATTCGGCGCCGCCGCGGTCAACCCGTATCTGGCGATGGAGTCGATCGAGGATCTCGTCGGCGAGGGTGAGCTGACCGGCGTCGAACCGACGATCGCGGTACGGAACTATCTGTACGGTCTCGGCAAGGGTGTGCTCAAGGTGATGTCGAAGATGGGCATCTCGACCGTCGGATCGTACACCGGCGCACAGGTTTTCGAGGCGGTCGGTCTCGATCGCGAAGTGGTGCGCGAGTACTTCAAGGGCACGGTCAGCAAACTCGGCGGCGTCGGCCTGGACGTGCTCGCCGAGGAGGTCAAGCTGCGCCACCGTCGGGCCTACCCCGAGAACCCCACCGACCGTGTTCATCGTCGGTTGGAGATCGGCGGCGAGTACCAGTTCCGGCGCGAAGGCGAGCTGCACCTGTTCACGCCCGAGACAGTGTTCCTGTTGCAGCACGCGACCCGCACCGGACGATACGACGTGTTCCAGAAGTACACCGACGAGGTGGACCGGCTCGCCCGTGAAGGCGGTGCCCTGCGCGGTCTCTTCGAGTTCAAGGACGGTGTGCGGCCGCCGGTTCCGCTCGACGAAGTGGAGTCGGTCGAATCGATCGTGACGCGGTTCAACACCGGTGCGATGAGCTACGGATCCATCTCCGCCGAAGCGCACGAGACGATGGCCGTGGCGATGAACAACCTCGGCGGCCGGTCCAACTCGGGTGAGGGCGGTGAGGACGTCGACCGCCTCTACGACCCGAAGCGCCGCAGTGCCGTCAAGCAGGTGGCCAGTGGTCGCTTCGGGGTGACCAGCGACTACCTGGTCAACGCCACCGATATTCAGATCAAGATGGCGCAGGGAGCCAAGCCGGGCGAGGGTGGTCAGTTGCCCGGGTACAAGGTGTATCCGTGGGTGGCGAAGACGCGACATTCGACGCCGGGCGTCGGCTTGATCTCGCCGCCCCCGCACCACGACATCTATTCGATCGAGGATCTTGCGCAGCTGATCCACGACCTCAAGAACGCCAACGAGAATGCACGTGTGCACGTCAAGCTCGTCAGTTCCGTCGGCGTCGGCACGGTGGCGACCGGTGTCAGCAAGGCGCACGCCGACGTCGTCCTCATCTCGGGATACGACGGCGGAACCGGGGCCGCACCGTTGACCTCGCTCAAGCATGCCGGCGCTCCGTGGGAGATCGGCCTGGCCGACGCTCAGCAGACGCTGGTGCTCAACGGCCTGCGTGACCGCATCACCGTGCAATGCGACGGTGGAATGCGCACCGGTCGCGACGTCATCGTCGCGGCACTTCTCGGTGCGGAGGAATTCGGATTCTCGACGGCCCCGCTCATCGTGGCGGGATGCATCATGATGCGCGTCTGCCACCTCGATACGTGCCCGGTCGGGGTCGCGACCCAGAACCCGGAGCTGCGCAAGCGGTTCACCGGGAAGCCGGAGTTTCTCGAGGATTTCTTCAAGTTCATCGCCGAGGACGTGCGAAAGTACCTCGCGCAGCTCGGTTTCCGCAGTATCGACGAAGCAGTAGGCCACGCCGACGTGCTCGAGACAGCGGCAGGCGTCGCACACTGGAAGAGCAAGGGTCTGGATCTGGCTCCGATCTTCGCGATGCCCGTCGACCGACACGGTGCCCCGATGTCGCAACGTCGACGCCTCCGCGGGCAAGACCACGGTCTCGATCTCGCGCTGGATCGGACGCTGATCCAGTTGGCCGAGGGAGCGCTGGAGGACGCGCATCCGGTCAAGCTCGAGCTGCCGGTACGTAACGTCAACCGCACTGTCGGAACGCTGCTGGGGTCCGAGGTCACCCGACGCTACGGCGCGGGTGGACTCCCGGACGACACCATTCGCATTGCGTTCACCGGATCGGCGGGGCAGTCGCTCGGTGCGTTCCTGCCGCCGGGTATCACGATCGATCTGGTCGGTGACGCGAACGACTATGTCGGCAAGGGACTATCGGGTGGTCGCATCGTCGTGCGCCCCGCCGATGATGCGCCCTTCGTCGCCGAGGACAACGTGATCGCCGGCAACACCATTCTGTACGGCGCCACCTCGGGCGAGGTGTACCTGCGGGGCAAGGCAGGGGAGCGTTTCGCGGTTCGTAACTCCGGGGCGGTCGCGGTGAACGAGGGCGTGGGTGACCACGCGTTCGAGTACATGACCGGTGGCCGGGTCGTCGTGCTGGGCCCGACCGGTCGCAACATGGCCGCGGGAATGTCCGGCGGTATCGCGTTCGTCCTCGGTCTCGATCCGGCCGACGTGAACATGGCGATGGTCGAACTGCAGATCCCCAACCCGGACGATCTGGTGTGGCTGCGCGAGACCGTCGAGAATCACCAGCGCTGGACCGGGTCCACTGTCGCGACCTCGTTGCTGGCCGACTGGCCACGCCGGTCTGCGCTGTTCACCAAAGTCATGCCCGTCGACTACCAGCGGGTGCTGGAAGCGACTCGAATGGCGCGTGCCGAGGGGCGCGACGTCGATGCTGCGATCATGGAGGCTGCACGTGGCTGATCCACAGGGATTTCTCAAAGTCGTCAAGCGCGAGGCAGTCAAGCGTCCGATCGGCGAGCGCGTCAAGGACTGGAACGAAGTGTATTCGCACCAGCCGACGAGCGAACGGGCCGCGGAGGTCTCGGATCAAGCACGTCGTTGCATGGACTGCGGAATTCCGTTCTGCCACTCCGGAACTGCAGGCTGTCCGCTGGGTAATTTGATTCCCGAGTGGAACGATCTGGTTCGTCGTGACCGCTGGGACGCGGCGAGTGACCGACTGCACGCGACCAACAACTTCCCGGAATTCACCGGTCGGGTGTGCCCGGCACCGTGTGAATCAGCCTGTGTGCTTTCGATTTCGGAGGCGGCCACCGGCGGTAGCGTCACGATCAAGCGGGTCGAGCAGACCATCGCGGATCTGGCCTGGGAAGAGGGCAGCATCGTTCCGCAACCGCCGACGATCATCACCGGTAAGCGAGTCGCCGTCGTGGGATCCGGTCCTGCGGGATTGGCTGCAGCACAACAGCTCACCCGAGCAGGGCACGACGTCACGGTGTACGAGCGGGACGACCGCCTCGGCGGTCTGCTCCGGTACGGCATCCCCGAGTTCAAGCTCGAGAAGTCGGTGCTGGATCAGCGTCTGATGCAGATGCGGGCCGAGGGAACGCATTTCGTGACCGACTGCGAGGTGGGCATCGACTTCACCGTCGAGCAGCTCCGCGAATCTTTCGATGCCGTCGTCCTCGCCGTGGGCGCCCTGCGGGCCCGCGACAACACCGAGGTGATCGGTCGCGAACTGGACGGTATCCACCTCGCGATGGAACACCTGGTGCCATCGAACAAGGAGTGTGAGGGCGACGGTCCCACGTCGATCTCGGCCGCGGACAAGCATGTGGTGATCATCGGCGGCGGCGACACCGGGGCCGACTGCCTGGGCACGGCACACCGCCAAGGTGCCGCGTCCGTCACTCAGCTCGATTACAACCCCGCCCTGCCCGGGGCTCGCGACGACAGTTTGTCGCCGTGGCCGTCGTGGCCGTTGGTGCTACGCACCTCACCTGCGCACGCCGAGGGCGGCGTCGTGCGTCACCAGGTGGCCGTGCAGCGATTCCTCGGCGACGAGCGCGGGCACGTGCGTGCGATGGTGCTGGCCGAGGTGGAGGTGCAGCGTGACGCGGACGGTCGACGCGTCGTCACGCCGATCGGTGAAGAGGTGGAACTGCCCTGTGATCTGGCGCTGTTCGCCATCGGTTTCGAGGGCGTCGAGCATGGTCCGCTGCTCGACGAGTACGGTCTCGCGCTCACCAAGCGTGGTGCGTTGTCGTGTGGTCCCGACTGGCAGACCACCGCGCCGGGGGTGTTCGTCTGCGGAGATGCGCATCGAGGTGCGTCGTTGGTCGTGTGGGCGATCGCAGAGGGACGGTCGGCGGCTCATGGAGTCGACGCTTTCCTTACCGGGCACTCGGAATTGCCGTCTCCGGTACACCCCACGGCACTACCTCTCGCTGTGGTGTGACGCTCGTCTCTGAACCGGTGCAGACCCTCCCAGCAGCGGGGTAGTGAGGCTACCGATCGGTAGTATCCGACTGGGAACGTCTGCGATAGAGAACGGGGCGTCCAGCGGCTAGGCTCGCCTTCGTGAGCCGACGTACGAAGATTGTCTGCACCCTTGGACCCGCAACCGCAACCACAGAGCGAATCCGTGAACTCGTAGAGAGTGGAATGGATGTCGCACGACTGAACTTCAGCCACGGTGATCACCCCGATCACCAGGCCAACTACGAGAGGGTCCGCGCAGCGTCGGACGCCACCGGCAAAGCCGTGGGCATTCTGGCCGACCTGCAGGGTCCGAAGATTCGTCTCGGCCGCTTCGCCGAGGGCTCGACCACCTGGGCCAGCGGTGAGCTGATCCGCATCACCGTCGAGGAGTGCGAAGGCACCCACGACCGGGTGTCGACCACCTATAAGGAACTGGCTCAGGACGCCAAGGAAGGCGACCGCCTCCTCGTCGACGACGGCAAGGTCGGCCTCGTGGTCACCGGCGTCGAAGGCAACGATGTGCTGTGCCGTGTCACCGAAGGTGGACCGGTCAGCAACAACAAGGGCGTCTCCCTGCCCGGCATGGACGTATCGGTTCCGGCCATGAGCGAGAAGGACATCGCGGACCTCGAATTCGCACTCGCTCTGGGATGCGACTTCATTGCGCTGTCGTTCGTTCGCTCGCCCGCGGACGTCGAGCTCGTGCACGCCGTGATGGATCGTGTCGGCCGCCGAGTTCCCGTCATCGCCAAGCTGGAGAAGCCCGAAGCTGTCGACAACCTCGAAGCCATCGTGCTCGCGTTCGACGCGATCATGGTCGCCCGCGGTGACCTCGGCGTCGAGTTGCCGCTCGAGCAGGTTCCGCTGGTTCAGAAGCGCGCCATTCAGATCGCTCGCGCCAACGCGAAGCCCGTCATCGTTGCGACCCAGATGCTCGAATCGATGATCGAGAATTCCCGTCCGACGCGCGCCGAGGCCTCCGACGTCGCCAATGCGGTACTCGACGGCACCGACGCGGTCATGCTGTCCGGGGAGACCTCGGTCGGCAAGTACGTCATGGAGACGGTGCGGACCATGGCCCGCATCGTCGAGACCGTCGAGACCGAGGGCGACAGCGTTCCGCCGCTGACACACGTCCCGCGCACCAAGCGTGGCGTGATCTCCTATGCCGCCCGCGATATCGGCGAGCGGTTGGACGCCAAGGCTCTCGTCGCCTTCACCCAGTCGGGTGACACCGTTCGACGGTTGGCCCGTCTGCACACCAAGCTTCCCCTGCTCGCGTTCACCTCTATCTCCGAGGTGCGCAGCCAGCTGTCGCTGAGCTGGGGCACCGAGACGTTCCTGGTCCCCGACGTGGGGTCCACGGACGCGATGGTCAAAGAGGTCGACAAGGCGCTGCTCGAACTCGGTCGGTACAACAAGGGCGATCAGGTCGTGATCGTGGCCGGTGCCCCTCCCGGCACAGTAGGCTCGACCAACTTGATCCATGTGCACCGAATCGGAGAAGAGGACCGGTAAGTGGTCGAAGCGGGGGGAACCGGCGTCAGCGAAAGCGCGCCGAGCAGTACAGCGGTGAAGACCGATCTCGAGACGCTCCTCGATCTCCTCGCACTGGAGGAGATCGAGGAGGACGTGTTCGTCGGCGTTCACCCCGAACAGGTGGGGAGCCGTACGTTCGGGGGACAACTGGTCGCTCAGGGCCTGATCGCGGCGGGCCGCACCGTGTCCGGCACATCGAGGGACGTTCATGCGATCAACGCTCACTTCATTCGCGGGGGTGACGTCAAGAAGCCCATCGAATACCGGGTCTCGCGTCAGCGCGACGGCCGCGCCTTCGCCAATCGGCAGGTGACTGCCGTTCAGGACGGCAACGAGCTGTTCGTCATGCTCGCGGCATTCCAGGATTTCGGAAAAGGCCTGGAACACAGCGTCGAGGTTCCCGAGGTTCCGTACCCCGACGCGCTACCACCCCTGGGCGATCATTTCGTCGGGTACGAGGATCGACTGCAGATGTTCGTCGATGCTCTCAAGCCGATCGACATGCGCTATGCGAACGATCCGGCCTGGATCATGCACGGCACCGGTGAGAAGCTCAATCACAATCGAGTCTGGATGAAGGCCGACGGTGATCTGCCCGACGCCTCGATCTTTCACGCCGCGACCATGGGCTACGCGTCGGACACCACCGTGCTGGATTCGATCATCACCACACACGGTCTGTCATGGGGACTCGATCGGATCGTCGCCGCTACAGTGAACCACTCCATTTGGTTCCACCGCCCGTTCAGGTTCGACGAGTGGGCTCTCTACGCCACCGAATCACCCGTGGCCGCCGGCTCGCGTGGCCTGGCCACCGGCCGTTTCTTCTCGATGGACGGCCAATTGCTGGCAACCGTCGTGCAGGAAGGCCTCATTCGTCATTTTCCGAAGCGGGTCCGCGACTGAACGCGCGCGCCCAGGTTCGAGTCTTGGCTGCAAGATCCAGCGAGGCGTGCGCCGGACTGGTCGAGGGCAACCGGGTGAATTCGATGCGGGGGAGAAGCAGTCCCGTCGCCACGTGACGTCGGTAGCTCTCGGCCGCCTTGGCTCCGTTGAAGAACACCCTGTCGATATTCGGCTGTTGCGCGAACAGTGTCTCGAAATCATTTGCAACGATCGATGATTCGACAATTGCCGAGTCGAGACTGCCCGCGCGGGTGCACAGTTTCAGTACATCCCAGACGGCAATCCGGTGGTCTCGGAGACGCACTGTGCGTGCGTCGTACGGGACTTCGGGTCCGGCACCGAACAGCGTTCCCATGATCGGCCAGAACGCATTTCGCGGATGTGCGTAGTACTGCTGAGCCGCCAGCGACGCGACGCCGGGCATGGAGCCCAGAATCAAGGTGGTTGCGCCCGGTCCGACGATCGGCTCGAAACTGTGCACAACGTTCATGGCGCGATTGAAGCAAATCCCCGCGGGGGTGCCGGACGTGGGACCACAATGGAGAGATGTTGGATCCACGTGTACTCGACAACAACGAACTCGAAGCCGAACTCGCCGCACTGCGCCGGGGGCGTGACGCGGCGATGGACGAAGGTGCCAGGAACGTCTCGACCGCCGACACCGATCACCTGATCGCGCGGTTCGAGGAAGAAATTCGCAAGCGACACCAGGATTCGGTGTCGGATCAGCCCAGTACCGATCTGCCCTGACCCAGGATCAGCACGGCGCATGCGGCAGTCGCAGCAACCGTCCTGACGTTGTTCCACAGGACCCACTTCGTGCTGAAGTCCTCCCATGCCGCAGCCCCGGCCGCTGTTGTCGAATCGGCGGCGGCCAGCGCGTTGTTCAATGGCACGTTCAGCAAGACCGTCACCGCGAAGCAGCCCACCACGTACAAGACGGCACCGGTGATGATCAGTGCCGAACGGCTGCCGTTGGTGAACGGACTCAGCACAGCGGCCACCACGCAGGACAATGCGGTGCCCGTGAACAGGATCAGAAACAGCGGATTGAGAATTGCCGCATTGGCGCTCTGCATCGAGGAGATCGCGACCGGAACCGGAAGGCTATTCAGTCCGGGAAGCACGCTGATCGAGAAGGCAAGCAGCACACCTGCCATCAATGCGGATCCGATGGCACCGACAAGTGTTGTTGCGGAGGCTATTCGGTCGATCATGACACCGCTGCCGGTGCCGAGATCGAGTCCGCGAATTCCTCGAAGGAGGTCTCGGTGCTGTTCTCCGGTGACCGGCGAACGTCTCGGGTCAGTTCTTCAGCGTTGAATGCCCTGGTCATGTCGACGTACAACTGCGCATACGATCTCGAGAATCCGATAGAGACGAGCATGTCTGCCATGGCCTCGTACGACAGGCACTCGTAACGGGCCGCTGTGACTTCGAGTCGGTCGCCCAAAACTTTCGTGGCCTCGGTGTAGCTGATGTCTCGCTGGCCCAGCAGCACCTGAGTGCGGACACCGTCCCCGGGTGAATCGGTCAGTGCCCGCACGGCGGCGTCGGCGATGTCCGAGGTGGCGATCATCGGAATCGGTAGGTGCGGGTCCACAGAATCGACGTGCACGCCACCGGTCGTCAGCTGCTCGACCGCCGGAAGCAGGTTCTCGAAGAACGACACAGGACGCAGCAGGTGCAGGCTCCGATCGGTCAATGTCCGTAGGCGCTCCTCCTGTTCGGCGAGGCAGCCGATGACGCCGGGCGCGTCGTGTCGATCGGCACCGAGGCTGCTCAGTGCCACGATCTTCTCGACTTGGGACACGCGGAGGGCATCGACGATCGAAGTACCCCAAGATGCCTGCTCGGCTTCGAAGTCCTCGGCGTAGGGATTGCTCGGCAGCATCACGAATACGGCCTCGCTGCCCGCGAAGGATGTGGCCAGCTCGGGCGTCAGGTTCGCTGCGATGGTGTCCGCGCCACCGGCCGCCAGTGCGCCCAGTCGTTCGGTGTTCCGGCCGATTGCGCGAACCTGCTCGCCTGCCTTCAGCAGTGTTCCGGCGACGCGATATCCAACCTGACCGGTCGCTCCCAGAATCGTGATCACGATGGTGTTCCTTCCGTTCGGCTCGTGTTGTTACTCCATCCACTCTGGACGTTCAAAGATGGATGAACAATGCTCGATCAGCTCGAAAAGATGTCCAATCGTCTACTTTGTGGGACGATCGATCAATGCGAGGACTCGACCCGTGGAAGTCGCCCGATCCACTCGGAGAAGCGCTGCACTTTCTGCGCATGACCGGATCCTTCTACTGCAGGTCCGAGCTGTCCGGGTCCTGGGGCATGGAGCTACCGGCGATGGAGGACGCGCTCTGGTTCCACACCGTCGTCAGCGGTCGATGCCGGTTGTCTGTGCCCGGCACCCCCACTCGCGATCTCGTTCCCGGTGACTTCGCACTGGTGCCGCACGGCCGCGGGCACGTGCTCGCCAGCGATGACGATGCAGCCTCGAGTGCGCCTGTCGTTTACGACCTTCCACACGACTACGTCAGTGATCGATACGCAGTCATCCGAAGCGGCAGCGGGGACGCGAGCGCGACGCTCATGTGCGGCGCAGTGCGACTGGATCATCCGGCGGCGCAGCAACTCATCGGTGTGTTGCCTGCGCTGGTCGTGATCGATGCGGATTCGGGCCCACGGCAGTCGCGGATGCAATCGCTGTTGGCAATGGTTGCCGACGAGGCGACCTCGCTGGAGCCCGGGGGAGAAGCGGTCATCACCAGACTGTCCGACGTGTTGGTGATTCAGGCTCTGCGGTCGTGGATGGCCGACGACGAGCGGGCACGGTCCGGTTGGCTCGGCGCACTCGCGGATTCTCGGATCGGGGTCGCGCTCGCCCTCATTCATCGAAACCCGGACGCGCAGTGGACGGTTGCCGCACTGGCTACCGAGGTGAACATGTCTCGTTCGGCGTTCTCTGCGCGATTCACCGAGCTGGTGGGTGAATCGGTGATGCGCTACCTGTCGATGTGGCGGATGCAGATTGCTCACGACTGTCTCAGGTCGGGCGATGTCTCGGTGGCCGAACTGGCTCGGCGGAGCGGATATCTGTCCGAGGCGGCGTTCGGAAAGGCATTCAAACGCGAAACCGGAGTCTCCCCGGGGAGCGTGCGTCGTCGGCAGGAGGTCTCGCTGACTGCAGGCTGACCGACAGGGTTGCAGTTCAGCCGAGCAGGTGGCGGAGATAGCTGTTCGGGTCGTCGAGGTATCGACGCCAGTGCTGCACCAATTCGAGTTCGCCCCAGGTACTTCGACGCAAACCGTGTTCGCCCACTTCGACGATGTCCGCGCCCGGTGTCGACGCCAGGATCGGAGAGTGTGTGGCACAGACGATCTGGGCCCCCTCGTCGCCCAGTTCCGACATGAGCGCGACGAGCTGCAGGCTTGCGGTGAAGGACAGTGCCGACTCCGGCTCGTCCAGGACATAGAAGCCGGGTTCGGCCAACATCGCACCGAACATGGCCAGGAAGCCTTCGCCGTGACTCATCTCGGCTGTGTTCTCTTCCCAGAAACCCGGCACACCGCCGAGATTTTCGGCCATGTCGAATGCGGTCTCGGCGCGCAGAAAGAAGCCGCGCTTCTGCAATCGCGGGCCACGCAGCATCCGAGAACCTCGCGGCGTGGTGTCCAACTCGAGTACTTCGCCTAGGATGCTGGTCACCTCGTCGAGTCGACGCGATTGCTGCGCCGCCCGTCCGCCGCGGGCATCGATCCCGAATCCCTCGGCGATCGCCTCGACGATGGTCGATTTACCGGAACCGTTGTCGCCCACGAGAATTGTGACCGGTGCCAGGAATTCGAGTCCGTCGCGGGCGAGGTCGGCGACGGCAGGCACGGTGAAGGGCCACTCCGAACCGATGTCGTCGGCGTCGACGTAGGCGCGCTCTACGAACATGATTCAGGCGGTGACCAGGCGATCGACGTAACCGGTCTCGTGGGTGGCGTCCGCGCTGCAGGTGTAGTAGACCCACTGAGCGGACCGGTCCGCCGAATCTCCGAAGCGATGGTCGACTTTCTGCGCACACAGTTTGCCCGCGCTGGTGTCATGGCATCGAAGACTGCTGGGTATGTACATCGCTCCACTGTAGGCGCGATCGCAAGCGATATTGACCGTCGCCGTTCTGCTGTGGTGCCCTCGGTGAGACTCGAACTCACACTGGACGGGTTTTGAATCCGTTTCCTCTGCCAATTGGGATACGAGGGCTGGCGTCTTTCAAGCAACGATTGACGAGTTTAGAAGATGCGCTTTCGGCGGCGCGCACCGGTACCCTTCAGATGCTCGACAGCCCCGATGGGCGATGACTGTCAAAGGAGACCGATACAGATGAACGCTCCTGGTGCGCACGGTACTGGCAAGCCCCCGCTTCGTGTGGTGGTGGCAGAGGACGAATCCCTGATTCGACTCGACCTCGTGGAGATGCTCCGCGAGGAGGGCTACGACGTGGTCGGGGAGGCCGCGGACGGTCAGCAGGCGGTGGACCTGACCGTCGAACTGCGTCCCGATCTGGTCATCATGGACGTCAAGATGCCGCGTCGAGACGGGATCGATGCGGCATCGGAGATCGCCGAAAAACGTATCGCCCCCGTCGTCATTCTCACCGCGTTCAGTCAACGTGAGCTGGTCGAGAAGGCTCGCGATGCCGGAGCGATGGCGTATCTGGTCAAGCCGTTCAGCAAAGCAGATCTGATGCCTGCGGTGGAGTTGGCAGCGAGTCGTTTCAGCGAGATCTCTGCGCTCGAATCCGAGATCGTCGATCTGCAGGATCGGCTGGAGACACGCAAGTTGATCGAGAAGGCCAAGGGCATCCTCATGGAGTCGCAATCGCTCACAGAACCGCAGGCGTTCAAGTGGATTCAACGTGCTGCGATGGATCGCAGAACGACGATGAAGGCCGTTGCCGATGTGGTGATCGAGACACTCGGTACTCCTGCGAACAAGCCTGCAGCAGAGGGCTGATGGGCTCGCGAAAGCTACGGCCACGTAAAACTTCGTCTCCGTAGGTCACAGTCAGGTCACGAGCGTCGTTCTAGGCCTTGCGAATCGACTCCGAGCATTAGCGTCTGATCCACACGTGAGCCACATGTAACTCAGGTGCGCTTCAACGACGAGCAATTTCAAGGAGAACCTAGATGGCAATTCGGACCTATGTCCGCACAGCTGCGGTGCTGAGCGTCACCTCGCTCGCACTGTTCGGCTGTTCGTCGAGCGACGACTCCGGCTCGACCGATACCACCAGTGCCAGCGGCGGCAGTGCAGCCGCGGAAACGACCGTCTCCACCGACTGCACGCCCGAGCAGGCCACCGCCGGGGCAACCCCCGATACGTCGCCTCTGGTGGTGGGAACCCTTCTCCCCGAGACCGGAACCCTGGCCTTCCTCGGCCCGCCCGAGGTTGCCGGCGTTCAGTTGGCCGTCAACGACGTCAACGGCGCAGGTGGCGTCCTCGATCAGCCCGTCACCCTCATCCCCGGTGACTCCGGCGATACGACGACCGATACCGCCAACACCACGGTCGACCGCCTGCTCGCCGGCGGCGCGAACGTCATCGTCGGTGCAGCATCGTCCTCGGTGTCCCTCAAGGTCATCGACAAGATCGCCAGCGCAGGCGTCGTGGAATTCTCGCCCGCCAACACCTCGGACCAGTTCGTCTGCTACCCGGACAAGGGACAGTACTTCCGCACCGCTCCCACCGACGTACTGCAGGCACAGGCACTCTCGCAGCTGATCGCCGAGGACGGCGCACAGCGCGTCGCCATCCTCGCTCTCAACGACCCGTACGGCACGGGTTTGGCCCAGAACACCGCGGACAACCTCGAAGAGGCCGGCATCGCGGCAGACCAGATTCAGACGACCATCTACGACCCGAACGCACAGTCGTTCAACGCCGAGGTCGACGGCGTGAAGAACTTCAACCCGGATGCCGTCGCCATCATCGGCTTCGAAGAGTCCGCGAAGATCATCACCCGCATGCACGAGATCGGCATCGGACCGTCCGACGGCACGTTGGTCTACGGCGTCGACGGCAACATGGGTAACGCCCTGGGTGAGTCGGTAGCAGCAGGGCTGTTGGACACGATGCGCGGCACCACCCCACTGACGGATGTCGGCACTGCATTCCAGGACCGCCTCAAGGCCGTGAACCCGGCACTGGTGGACTTCAACTACGCCGGTGAGTCCTACGACGCGGTTGTCATCTCGGCACTCGCTGCCGAGCAGGCGAAGTCGACGGCAGGCACCGATATTGCTGCCAACATCAACAGCGTCACCAAGGACGGCACAAAGTGCACCAGCTTCGCCGAGTGCCTTCCGCTCGTCAAGGCCGGAACCGATATCGACTACGACGGAATCACCGGTGCGCTGAACTTCAGCGACGCAGGTGAGCCCGCCACGGGTTCGTACGGCAACCTGGTCTTCGGGCCGGACAACACGCTGACGACGGACGGATACATCGTCGTCGGTGAGTGATCTGTAACTGCCACACACGCACTGGGCCCGAGTCCTCGATCAGGACTCGGGCCCAGTGTTGTGTGCGCACCGGCCGATATTTGTACAAAGACGAAGCCCCGGTTCGACATCCAGTCGAACCGGGGCTTCGTCGTCGAAGAAGGTCTACGTCTTCTTCTCTTTGCTACCCGCCAGTGTGCCGAGATACAACTCGATCACCTTCGGGTCGTTCATCAACGCCGGCCCGGTATCGGTGTACGCGTTGCGGCCCTGATCGAGAACGTAACCGCGGTCGCAGATCTGGAGGCAGCGACGGGCGTTCTGCTCGACCATGATGATCGAGACGCCCGCCGCGTTGATCTTCTTGCAGCGGATGAACACCTCGTCCTGGAACATCGGCGACAGTCCGGCCGACGGTTCGTCGAGCAGCAGAACCGACGGCTCCATCATCAGTGCACGTCCCATGGCGACCATCTGTCGCTCGCCACCGGACAGTGCGCCTGCCTTGACCTTCTTGCGCTCTCCGAGCAGGGGGAACAACTCACTGACGAACTCGAAACGCTCGTTGAACTTCTTGGGACGCAGGTAGATTCCCATTTCGAGGTTCTCTTCGATGGTCAGTGACGGAAACACGTTCTGGGTCTGTGGAACGTATCCGACGCCTTTCGTGACCAGCACGTGCGCCTCGGCAGAGGTGATGTTGTCCCCGCGTAGCTTCACGCTGCCCTCACGGACGGCAACGAGCCCGAAGAGCGTTTTGAGCAACGTCGACTTACCGGCCCCGTTGGGCCCGATGATGCCGACGATCTCGCCGTCGTTGAGGAAGAAGTTGCATTCGCTGAGAATGTTGACACCGGGGATGTACCCGGCCACCAAGCCGTCGGCGCGCAACAATGCACCCTCGGCCAGGCGAGCGTGCTCCTCGGGTGTGGCGGCGAATTCCGCCGGCGTCAATGTCTGTTCGCTCATCAGTTGTCCTCCTTGGCCCGGTGCGAGCCGCCCTCGGCGACGCCGGGCGTCGCTGGGCTGACGAACTCCGGTTCCGAAAGATCGCCTCCCGCTTCGAGTTCTTCCTTCTCGGCCTGTTTCAGTGCCTCCGCCAGTTCGGCGGTCGCTCCGACCGGATTGCCGTCGGCGTCGAACTCGAGAGCCTGATCGTGGTGGCTGCCGAGGTAGGCGTCGACGACTGCACCGTTGTTGGAGAGTTCCTCAGGCGTGGACTCGGCGATGATGCTGCCCTGAGCCATCACCACCACCCAATCGCTGATGTCGCGGATGACGTCCATGTCGTGTTCGACGAACACCACGGTCATACCGTCGTCACGCAGCGACTTGATGTGCCCCAGAAGTGATTGCGTCAGAGCGGGATTGACCCCGGCCATCGGCTCGTCGAGCATGACCACCGACGGATCGGTCATCAGTGCACGTGCCATCTCCAGCAGTTTGCGCTGACCGCCCGACAGCGAGCCGGCCAGGTCGTCGGCCTTGGCGTCGAGTTTGAAGCGCCCCAGCAATTCGTAGGCGCGTTCGGTGATCTGACGCTCCTGGGCCTTCCACGTCCACGGCATGAACGTGTTGATCATGCGCTCGCCGCGCTGACCCGTTGCGCCCAGCCGAACATTGTCCAGCACAGTCAGTTTCGACAGCGCCTTGGTCAACTGGAACGTGCGGACCACTCCCTTGCGGGCCACCTGGTGCGGGTGCATCCGGCCGAGCTCCTGGCCATCCATCGACCAGGTCCCGGTGTCGGGGCGATCGAATCCGGTGAGCAGGTTGAACAGTGTGGTCTTGCCCGCACCGTTCGGACCGATCAGGCCGGTGATGCAGCCCCGCTGAATCTCGAGGTGCGCCACGTCGACGGCTTTGAGCCCGCCGAAGGTACGGGAGACTCCGTCGACCACCATGGTGGCGTCGGGTTTCGGCGCCCCGGGTTCGTTGGGCACACCGGCGAACAGCGACGCGCGTTGATCGCTCGACAACGCCTGGGCAGCGCGTGATTCGAGTGTGCTGGCTTTCTTGCTCGGTGCGGCCGGTGCAGCAGCATCCTTACTCAGGTCAGGCATTGAGTTGAACCTCTCGCTTGTTGCCGAGAATGCCCTGAGGTCTGAACACCATCAACACGGCGATCAGGATTCCCAGGAGCACGAATCGCGTGGCACCGACCTGGGCACCGGTGAGGTTGAGCACCGGGTCGTCGCCCGAGATCAACTGCCGCAGAATCGCATCGGGAATGGACAGCAGGAACCAGAAGAGCATCGCGCCCAGTACCGGGCCGAACACTGTTGCCGCCCCACCGAGAATCAGTGCGCCGAAGGCGAAGAACGTCTGCGCGGTCGAGTAGAAATCGGGGTTGATGGACTGGGTCTGCAGCGCGTTGAACACACCGCCCATACCGCCGATGACGCCACCGAGAACCAGTGCCTGCATCTTGTAGACGAAGACGTTCTTGCCCAGTGAGCGGGCCGCGTCCTCGTCCTCACGGACGGCCTTGAGGACGCGTCCCCATGGGCTGTGCGTCAGGAGGTAGATCACTCCGCACAGGAGCAGCACCAGTGTCCAGCCGACGAGCATGGCCCACAGGTCGTTGCCCAGGAAGCGAACGCCGAGGAAGCTGTACGACTTGCCGCCCTCGAACGGGCTCATACTGGTGAACGGACCGGCGAAGCCGGTGATGCCGTTGGTCGACTTGGTCACCGAATCCGTTGCCGTCGAACGGAACACCAAGCGCAGAATTTCCGAGGCCGCGATGGTGACGATCGCGAGATAGTCGGCTCGCAGTCGCAGAGTGGGAATACCGAGAACGAGAGCCAACAACCCCGCCGCGGCCAGACCGACCAGAATGCCGAGCCACAAAGGCTGCTCGTAGGTGATCGTGGTGATGCCGACGCCGTAACCGCCGAGAAGAGCGAAGCCGATCTGGCCGAAGTTGAGCAGGCCGGCGTAGCCGAAGTGGAGGTTCAGGCCGATGGCGAGCAGAGCGTAGAAGATGGCCGACGGGCCGACCAGCTGAGCGAGTGAGATCTGAAGTGCGCCGATGATATCCATGTGGTGGTCACCCGATCCTTTGTCGCGAGCCGAGGATGCCCTGTGGTCGGACGACGAGGATGAGAATCAAGACGAGCAACCCTCCGATGTATTTGAGATCGGGATTGATGACCAGTGTCGACCACTGCACGAGCAGACCCACGATGACGCAACCGAGGAAGGCTCCGTATGCCGTTCCCAGTCCGCCGAGCGTGATGCCGGCGAACATCAGCAGCAGGAGCTTGAATCCCATCTCCCACTGGACGCGTCCGCCGAGTTCGGAGAGCCCGAACAGCACGCCACCGAGTGCGGCCAAGCCGCCACCGAGGCACCAGACGAACGTGACCACGCGCTCGACGTTGATGCCCGAGGATGCGGCGAGGTCACGGTTGTCGGCCACCGCTCGCATGGCCTTACCGATCTTGGTGCGCTGCAACATCAGTGCAACGCCGACCAGTACGACGACGCTGATGACGATGCACGCGAGGTTGACGTTGGTGATCGACAACGGGCCCCAGTCGTTCTCGGTCTGGGCCTGGTAGTCGTCGAACGGCTCGGAGCGATCCGAGAAGAAGATGAGGATGAGGTAGCGCAATGCGATCGCAAGTCCGATCGTCACCACGAGCTGTGCGATCAGGCCGGTTCGACGCTTGCGCAGCGGTCGCCAGATCAAGGCATTGTTGAGCCAGCCGATCGCGACTCCGACGATGATGGCCAGCACCGTTGCCGGAATGAGTTGTATTCCGAGGCTCACGTTGAAGAACCACGCCGCGACCGCCCCGAGAGTGACGAGTTCGCCGTGCGCGAAGTTGGTGAGGCCGGTGGTGCCGAAGATCAGGCTCAGCCCAACCGCTGCCAGAGCGATGACCAGGCCGAAGCGGAAACCGTCGACTGTGGTGCGGACGAACTTCTCGTAGAACGGAATGCTGGTGGCAGTTCGGGCTTCACCGAACGAGAAGATGACGGTGTTGGAACGCCCGGCCTGAACGTCGCGCTGGACTTCTGCCTGGACGCTCACCCCGTCGGGAAGCGTTTCCTCCACTACCTGGAATGTGTATGTCCCGGGGGACAATTCGAGCGTCCACCGGCCACCGGTTTCGCTGGTGGTTCGAGCGACTTCGGCGCCGCTCGCGTCGAGCGCTGCGACATCGACGCCTTCGAGGCGTTCTCCGCCGTTGTTGAGAGATCCCGCGACGCTGACGGCGTCTGCGGGCGGTGCCTGCTCGGCACTGGTCCCCGGCGCGGCCGGGGGAGTGGGCGTAGGTTCCTGGGCCAATGCCGGCGCACTGAACAGCAGCGCGGCGATCGAGCTCAGAACGGCGAGTAGGAGTGTTCGCTGTAGGAGCCGAACGGCAGATCTTGCGCGCAACCTCGGCGGTTGCACCTTTCTGGTCCATCGAACATTTGGAGCCACGCACGTCCTCCGGACGGTTGTCGTTGAGTCACGGGTTGGGGATTCACTGCAATTGTCGGACTCTATCCGTTGAAACGACGCAAAATCGGCGACTGAGATTTCCGGAAAGTATCGGTTGTGTTTCGCGGTGCACGATGGCCGCCGTGAGTGCGATCGCGTCGTGGCTCGTGCATCCGGCTACAGGTTGTCGGACCGGCTCCCTAGACTGGTCAACCGTGAGCCCAGTAACGGAGAAAAGTGCAGCGCCGGCAGTCGAGACCGATGCGAAAGCGGGCGGGGAGCGGCCCACGCTGCTGCTCATCGACGGCCACTCGATGGCGTTCCGGGCCTTCTTCGCGTTGCCTGCGGACAACTTCAAGACCACCAGCGGTCAGTCCACCAATGCCGTCTACGGGTTCACCTCGATGTTGATCAATCTGCTGCGGGATGAGAAACCGACACATATCGCGGCGGCGTTCGATGTCTCTCGGCAGACCTTCCGCGCCGAGCGGTTCCCCGAGTACAAGGCCAACCGCAGCAAGACCCCCGACGAGTTCGCCGGGCAGGTCGACATCACCAAGGATGTTCTCGGAGCCATGGGTATTCCCGTGATGGCAGAGGCCGGATTCGAGGCGGACGACATCATCGCCACTCTGGTGACGCAGGCAGAGGCGCTGGGCTATCGCGTGCTCGTGGTCACCGGAGACCGGGACGCTCTGCAGTTGGTCACCGACAACGTGACGGTCCTGTACCCACGCAAGGGCGTCTCGGACCTGACCCGGTTCACTCCCGAGGAGGTGGCCGGCAAATACGGGTTGACGCCTGCGCAGTATCCGGACTTCGCTGCCCTTCGCGGAGATCCGAGCGACAACCTCCCCGGCATTCCGGGAGTCGGGGAGAAGACCGCGACCAAGTGGATCATCGAATACGGTTCGCTCACCGCGCTTGTCGACAACGTGGACAAGGTCAAAGGGAAAGTCGGCGATGCGCTGCGCGCCAACCTGTCGAGTGTGGTGCTCAACCGTGAGCTCACCGAGATGGTGCGTGATGTGCCGTTGCCGTACACCCCCGATCAGCTCGAACTCGCCCCGTGGGACCGCGAGAAGATCCACGCGCTGTTCGACGATCTGGAATTCCGCATTCTGCGGGACCGACTGTTCGAGACTCTGGCTTCTGTCGAGCCGGAAGCCGAGGAAGGCTTCGATGTCCGCGGCGGCATCGTCGCTCCGGGTGAGTTGGCGGCGTGGTTGGACGAGCATGCGTCCGACGGTCGACGCAGTGGTCTCTCCGTGCTGGGACCGCGAAGGCCTTTCGACAGCGATGCAACGTCGGTGGCGATCGCTGCGGCCGACGGTGAAGGCGCGTTCGTCACGACGACGGCCCTCGACGAATCCGACGAGCGCGCACTCGCTGCTTGGCTCGCAGATTCGGCGCAACCCAAGGCTCTGCACGAGGCCAAGTGGGCTTTGCACGCGGTGCGGGGGCGTGGCTGGATCCTCGCGGGGTTGACCACCGACACTGCGCTCGCCGCGTATCTCGTGCGGCCAGGTCAGCGGTCGTTCAATCTCGACGACCTGTCGCTGCGCTATCTCAAGCGAGAGCTCCGCGTCGAGGACGCAGGTGAAGGCCAGATGTCGCTTCTCGATTCCGAGGACACCGCTGATGCGGCATTCGCGGAGGGCGAGATCCTCAAGGCACGGGCCGTCATCGACCTGGCCGAGGCGCTGGACGCCGAACTCGCTGCCATCGAATCGACCACGTTGCTCTCCGAGATGGAGCTGCCGCTGCTGACGGTCTTGGCTGACGTCGAAGCGACCGGAATCGCCGTCGACAGCGACCACCTTCGCTCGCTGCAGTCCGGTTTCGCCGCGCAGGTCGACGAGGCCGCGAACTCTGCGTACGGCGTGATCGACAAGCAGATCAACCTCGGGTCACCGAAGCAGTTGCAGGTGGTGCTGTTCGAGGAACTCGACATGCCCAAGACCAAGAAGACGAAGACCGGTTACACCACCGATGCCGATGCGCTGCAGGGGTTGTTCGAGAAGACCGAGCATCCGTTCCTGAAGTTCTTGCTCGACTACCGAGACGCGACACGCATGAAGGTGACGGTCGACGGCCTACTCAAATCCGTCGCTGACGACGGACGCATCCACACCACGTTCAACCAGACCGTTGCGGCCACCGGGCGGTTGTCGTCCACCGAACCCAACCTGCAGAACATCCCGGTGCGCAACGAGGCAGGACGCCACATCCGGGACGGCTTCGTCGTCGGGGCGGGTTACGACACCCTGCTCACTGCCGACTACAGCCAGATCGAGATGCGCATCATGGCGCACGTGTCCGGAGACGAGGGTCTGATCGAGGCGTTCAACACCGGTGAAGACCTCCACAGCTTCGTCGGTTCCCGCGCGTTCGGGGTACCGATCGACGAGGTCACCCCCGAACTGCGTCGTCGAGTGAAGGCGATGTCCTACGGACTGGCCTACGGGCTCAGCGCATTCGGCCTCGCCGCGCAGCTCAAGATCTCCACCGAGGAGGCGAAGCAGCAGATGGAGGCGTACTTCGCGCGATTCGGTGGCGTCCGCGACTACCTGCGCAACGCCGTCGAGGAAGCGCGCAAGGTGGGGTACACCTCGACCCTGTACGGCAGGCGCCGGTACCTGCCGGATCTCAACAGCGACAACCGTCAGCGTCGCGAGGTAGCCGAGCGCGCCGCACTCAACGCCCCCATCCAGGGCACCGCCGCCGACATCATCAAGGTTGCGATGATCGATGTGCACCGCTCACTCGCCGAGTCGACCCTGAAGTCGCGCATGTTGCTGCAGGTGCACGACGAACTGGTGCTCGAGGTCGTCGACTCCGAGCGCGAGGAGGTCGAGGCTCTGGTGCGGAACAAGATGTCGTCGGCGATCGAACTCTCGGTGCCGCTCGAAGTGTCGGTCGGTACCGGCCGAAGCTGGGATGCCGCAGCTCACTGAATCAACCCGTGGCACAACGAAGGGCCGCTCACCGAACCCGGTGAGCGGCCCTTCGCGTCGTGCTGTGTGACGAGCTACTCCGCGGCGGGAGCCTGCTCGGCGATCTGCTGGCGCACTACGTCCATATCGAGTGCCTTGATCTGTCCGACGAGGTCTTCGAGCGCCGGCGCAGGCAATGCACCGGGCTGTGCGTAGACGAGAATTCCCTCGCGGAACGCCATGATGGTCGGGATCGACTGGATCTGCGCTGCCGCAGCAAGACCCTGCTCGGCCTCGGTGTCGACCTTGGCATGCACGACGTCGGGGTGTGCGTCCGAGGACTTCTCGAATGTCGGAGCGAACTGGCGGCACGGTCCGCACCAGGAGGCCCAGAAATCGACCAACACCACGTCGTTGTTGGTGACGATGTCGTCGAAGTTCTGCTGAGTCAAAGTCTGAGTGGCCACGCGGTCCCTTTCGATTGATTGCGCTTCTGCTGTGTGTCAACGCAGGTACGCGCCGGAATCTTCCCGGCTGCCCCCGGGCTCAGCCGTCAGGCGGGCTGGGGTGCAGCGCGGAACGTCCGGCGGTACGAGTTCGGGGTGGTGCATCGCAATCTCACGAAATGCTGCCTCAGGGCGGCGGCGTTTCCGAAGCCGACCACCTCGGCGATCGAATCCATCGGAAGGTCGGAGTTCTCCAGCAATTGTTGTGCTGCCAACACGCGTTGATCGTTGAGCCACCGCGCAGGCGTCGTTCCGGTTTCGGCCGCGAACTTGCGGGCGAAGGTTCTTGCCGACATGTTCACCCGCGCGGCAAGTCGGCCGATGGTCAGTTCTGAGTCGAGGTTCTCGGTCATCCAGTCCAGCAGTGGTGCCAATGTCTCGGTGTGCGTGGCGGGTAGGGGACTGGTGACGAATTGGGCCTGGCCGCCGTCTCGGTGTGGCGGGACGACCATTCGGCGGGCGATTCCGTTGGCCACGAGGCTGCCCTGGCACTTCCGCACGATGTGCAGACACAGATCGATTCCCGCTGCGGTGCCCGCACTGGTGAGCACGTTGCCGTCGTCGACGTAGAGAACGTTCGGATCGACCTGTGCGAGAGGGTATTCCGCAGCGAGCAAGGCGGAGTGTCGCCAGTGCGTGGTGCATCGTCTGCCGTCGAGCAGCCCAGCCCTGCCGAGTACGAAGGCGCCGTTGCACAGGCTGGCGACCATGGCACCTCGGTCGACGGCCGCACGAAGCTTCGCCAGGAGTGGCTCGATGGACGAGTTGTATCCGACTCCGCAGACGTAGGTCCCGTCTTCGGCGGCTTCGGTGCCACCGGCCGGAATGATGATCAGATCGGCATCGTCGAGTCGATCGAGATCGTGAGGCACGCCGATGGTGTAGCCGAAGCGTGTACGGATCGGTTCGGGTACTCCGGCGATCATTGAGAAGTCGTAGGTCGGTAGACCCTCGTCCGAGCGATCGAAACCGAACACCTCGCACGCGACGCCCAGCTCGAACTGTTCGGTCAACGGCATCAACGCAACGACCACCCGTTTCAGCATGCGACCAGTATGGCAGAAAGTCGTGTATATATGGCGTTACTGCCACTCGTGGGGACTCTCTGCTGGTAGGACGCTAGGAGCATGACAATTGTATTGGTAGTTGTGCTGTCCTTCTTGGCCATCGATGCCCTCGTGATCGCAGGCTTCGCTCCCGACACTCATTCGGAGGTGACCCAGTTCGGGGACTACACCTTCTGATGCTGCGGTCAGCCGATTCGCCACTCGCGCTTGGCCTCGCCGTCCCAGCGACGTAGGGCCACGGCAGACCCCATCAGGTCCTCGATGCTGTTCGACAGCAACTGCACGGCGGCTCCTGCCTCCGCGGGTGTCAACCGCCGGGCGAGTGTCACGTGCGGCGTCCAGCGTCTGGTGTCGACATTGTCGAACGATGCCGAGCCCACTGCGGCGTGCACCCTGGCGTGTAGGCCGAGTAGTTCGACGCTCGGCACGACCAGACGTGCCAGGGTTGCGCTCCGGCCGCCGAATACGACGAGGCCCCCGAGTCGCACATCGAGCGGGTCGAAACGAATCGCTGCGCCGTCGTCCACCGCGTCTGGCATCGATGCTGCCACTGCGATCGTGATGTGCGGTCGGTTCGATTCACCGCGGTGCTTGTTCTGGCTGGGGAGGCCGGCATCCGACAGTGCCGCCCACTCGCGGCGAACCGCAGCATCGAGGGCGGAGTCGAGGACGAGTTCTGCAGACTGCACCATAGGGTCATGATGTCGCAGACGAACGGCCGGAATGAAACGGCGCTACGAATCGGAGCAATGACCGGCGACGGAATCGGTCACGAGATCGTGCCTGCGACGATCCGGGTGGTCGACGCGGCATTGGCGGCTGTCGGTGGACCGGCCGTCGACTGGGTGCACCTCCCTCTGGGGCGCGATGCCATCGACGAGCACGGCACGCCGATACCCGCGCGCACACTGCAGGAACTGGGCGAGCTCGAGTGCTGGATCCTGGGGCCCCACGACAGCGCCTCGTACCCGGAGCCGTTTCGTTCGCAGCTGACCCCGGGCGGGCGGATTCGGAAGGATTTCGACCTGTTCGCGAACATCCGGCCTGCGAAAGCCCTTGCCGGCGTGCGGGCCATGTCGCCGAACATGGACTTGATCGTGGTCCGGGAGAACACCGAGGGGTTCTACGCCGATCGCAACATGTTCGTCGGCAGCGGAGAATTCATGCCGACTCCCGACGTGGCACTCGCGGTGGGGGTGTTCACCCGTCCGGCGTGCGAACGCATCGCTCGCGAGGCCTTCTCGCTCGCAGACCGGCGGCGGAGGAAAGTCACGATCGTGCACAAGACCAACGTGCTGTCGATGACGACGGGGTTGTTTCGCGATGCCTGCCGGTCCGTCGGCGACGAGTTTCCGCAGGTAGACGTCACCGAAGAGCACGTGGACGCCCTCGCGGCGCATCTGGTTCGACGCGGTGAGGACTACGACGTCATCGTGGCCGAGAACATGTTCGGGGACATCCTCTCCGACCTGACCGGAGAGCTGTCCGGGTCACTCGGTACGGCACCGTCGATCAACTCTTCGCGTACCCGGGCCATGGCGCAGGCCTCCCATGGATCCGCCCCGGATATCGCAGGCAAGAATCGCGCCAACCCGACGGCGCTGTTCCTGTCGGCCGCGATGCTGCTCGAGTGGCTCGCCGGTCGGCACGGGGACGAACGGCTCGCCGCCGCAGCCGGCCGGATTCGGCACGCCGTGGACGACACCGTCGAATCCGGGGTCGCGACAGCAGACCTCGGCGGGCAGGCGTCGACCAGCGCCTTCACCGAGACCGTCGAAGCCAGGGTGCACCGGCGCTGATCGACTACGGACTCACCGCGGTTTTCGACTACTGAAGATCGCGGTGCCGGGAAACAGCTGGCCGCGCAGCGGGCTCCACTGCCCCCATTCCCGGTCCAACCACTCCGGCCAATCCGGCTCGACGATGTCACGCACCTCGAGGCCGGCGGCGACCAGTTCACGCACTCGGTCTCCGATCGTGCGGTGATGCTCGACGTAGTTCGGAATTCCGTCGGCGTCGTATTCGACGTACGGGGTCCGGTCGAAGTACGGAATCGTCGCGGTCAGCCCGCCGACCCCTGGATCGTCGGGGAATACCCAGCGCATCGGGTGATTGACGGCGAACACCCAGATGCCGCCCGGTCGAAGCACTCGCGCGACTTCCGTCATGACGTTGGCGGAGTCCGCGACGAACGGAACCGCGCCGAAGGCCGAGCAGACGATGTCGAATCGTTCGTCGCCGAACGGCAACGATTCGGCACTGGCCTGGACCAGCGGAACCGTCGAACCGCCCGCGGCCATGGCGTCGACGCCTCGCTGCAACATGCCCATCGAGATGTCGAGACCGACCGCACGGGCACCCTGAGCACCGAGCCAGCGTGCGCACGGTGCACTGCCGCAGCCCACTTCGAGGACGTCTTTGCCTGCGACGTCGCCCAACAGGTGCACATCACCCTCGTGCAGTCCCTCCGGGCACCAGACGAATTCACCGGTGTCGGTCGACACACCGAGAAACGCGCCGTGCGTACGGTGGTAGTTGTCGGCGTCGGAGTCCCACCAGAGTCTGCTGGCGCGATCGCTCGCGACCGAATCGACACGGCCGCGGCCGGGGGTGGACGACGGCACAGGAAGATCGCTCACACGCCGACTCTAACCGGGTTTGTGCTGGTACTGCGGCATCGCGTACCCTGATCACCGCGAGTGTGTTCATGCTGCGCTCAGGTCGGGTCCGCCTGTCCTCGGCGTTCGCGGAGGCGGCAGGAATATCGCCGTCGACTCTCGTGCTGCACATGTTCTACAAGTCCGACCGAACATCCATCAACCGATACCCAACCCGTCCGGAGCAACTCAACACATGCCCTCAACCACAACCTCACCGCAGGTGGCCGTAAACGATATCGGCTCCGCAGAGGATTTTCTCGCAGCCATCGACGCGACGATCAAGTACTTCAACGATGGTGACATCGTCGAAGGCACCATCGTCAAGGTCGATCGCGACGAGGTTCTACTCGACATCGGTTACAAGACCGAAGGCGTCATCCCTTCTCGCGAGCTCTCCATCAAGCACGACGTCGACCCCAATGAGGTCGTCTCCGTGGGAGATGAGATCGAAGCACTCGTCCTCACCAAGGAGGACAAGGAAGGCCGCCTGATCCTGTCCAAGAAGCGAGCTCAATACGAGCGCGCTTGGGGCACGATCGAGGAGCTCAAGGAGAAGGACGAGGCCGTCAAGGGCACCGTCATCGAGGTCGTCAAGGGTGGACTCATCCTGGATATCGGTCTCCGCGGCTTCCTGCCTGCCTCGCTCGTCGAGATGCGTCGTGTCCGCGACCTCCAGCCGTACGTCGGCAAGGAGATCGAGGCCAAGATCATCGAGCTCGACAAGAACCGCAACAATGTGGTCCTGTCGCGCCGTGCATGGCTCGAGCAGACCCAGTCCGAGGTCCGCAGCGAATTCCTGCACCAGCTCCAGAAGGGCCAGGTCCGCAAGGGCGTCGTGTCCTCCATCGTCAACTTCGGTGCCTTCGTGGACCTGGGTGGCGTCGACGGCCTGGTGCACGTCTCCGAGCTGTCCTGGAAGCACATCGATCACCCGTCCGAGGTCGTCGAGGTCGGCACCGAGGTCACCGTCGAGGTTCTCGACGTCGACCTGGACCGCGAGCGTGTGTCTCTCTCGCTCAAGGCAACTCAGGAAGATCCGTGGCGCCAGTTCGCTCGCACCCACGCGATCGGCCAGATCGTGCCCGGCAAGGTCACCAAGCTGGTTCCCTTCGGTGCATTCGTGCGCGTCGAAGAGGGCATCGAGGGCCTCGTGCACATCTCCGAGCTGGCCGAGCGCCACGTGGAGGTTCCGGACCAGGTCGTGGGTGTCGGCGACGACGCTCTCGTCAAGGTCATCGACATCGATCTCGAGCGTCGCCGGATTTCGTTGAGCCTCAAGCAGGCCAACGAGGACTACGCAGAAGAGTTCGATCCGTCCAAGTACGGCATGGCCGACTCGTACGACGAGGGTGGCAACTACATCTTCCCCGAGGGCTTCGACTCCGAGACCAACGAATGGCTCGAAGGCTACGAGAAGCAGCGTGAAGAGTGGGAAGGTCGCTACGCCGAGGCAGAGCGTCGCCACAAGATGCACACCGCTCAGATGGAGAAGACGGCCAAGGACGAAGCTGCCGAAGCCGCCAACACCAACTACTCCTCCGAGTCGGGTCAGGCCCCCGCCGATGCAGAAGGCGATGCTCCCGCAGCGTCGGCTCCGGCCTCGACCGGTGGATCGCTGGCCAGCGATGCGCAGC
Organism: Rhodococcoides sp. S146-33; assembly: GCF_059489205.1. NCBI lineage: Bacteria > Bacillati > Actinomycetota > Actinomycetes > Mycobacteriales > Nocardiaceae > Rhodococcoides > Rhodococcoides sp. S146-33. The sequence continues at coordinate 9,814 of NZ_JCAJWY010000008.1, read as the reverse complement.
TTGCTGCACTTCGCGAGAAGCTGTCCGGCAACGCCTGATAGAAGTTGTCCACCCGTGAGGGTGTGACCGCAGCCCCGGTTCTCTTCGTGAGAGCCGGGGCTTTCTCGTTCGAATGCAGTCGGGCGGACACGTTCGGCTCGCGAGACGACAATGGACCCGGTTCCGATGAACCGGGCCCATGTGTGAGGGGGAAGTGCGAACTACGCGGCGGTGGCTGGACTCCACTGACCGACGCTCTCCGTGCGCTTGCGCATGCTGGCGAAGCTGTGGCGGGCGGGGGTGAGGAGATTGGTGAACCAGTTACGCCGGTGGTCGGCCAACGCCGAGGCAACTTCCGGAATGAGAACGCAATGTACGCCTGCATCCATGCCAAGGCGGTGCCGACCCGGTTGGATCTGATTGCTTCGCATGGGTGTCCTTTTCAATAGCAGTGGGTCGGCACATAGAGGTCGCGCTTGGTCGAAGATAACCGACAGACCTCCGAAACCGGTGCATTTGGGGCTGGTGTGCTTCGGCGTGTTCGAGTGTCAGACTGGGTGCATGCTGAGACTGGGACTGACCGGCGGAATAGGTGCCGGAAAATCGACCGTGGCCAAGGTGCTGACCGAGCTGGGTGGAGTTCTCGTCGACTCCGATGTGCTCGCCCGCGAAGTCGTGGAACCGGGAACTCCTGGGCTGCAACAACTGACGGATACCTTCGGAGCAGACATTCTCGCCCCCGACGGTTCGTTGAACCGTCCGGCGTTGGCGGCCGTGGCGTTCGGGAACGAGGAATCCCGCAAGAAGCTCAACGGCATCGTCCACCCGCTGGTCGGTAAGCGTACTGCCGAGATCATCGACGGTGCGGCCTCGGATGCCATTGTGGTGCAGGATATTCCGCTGCTCGTCGAAGGCTCGATGGGTCCGTTCTTCCACCTTGTCGTGGTCGTCTGGGTCGACGCCGAAGAACGAGTACGCCGGCTCACCGGGCAACGGAACATGCCCGAGGCCGACGCCCGTGCGCGAATCGCCGCGCAGGCAAGCGATGACGCACGCCGAGCCGCAGCAGACGTATGGATCGACAACACCGGTGCGCCCGGCAGCGTCGACGAGCAGGTTCGGCTCCTGTGGAACGAGCGCCTGATTCCCTTCGAGCGCAACATCAGAGAGGGCATCGTTGCCCGCACGCATCCGGAACAGGTGACGGCAGACCCGTCATGGGAGTTGCAGGCTCGCCGAATCATCGGCCGCCTGGCTCTTGCCTGTTCGGAGGAAGCCGTCCGAATCGACCATGTGGGATCCACCGCCGTGCCCGGTCTCGACGCCAAGGACGTCATCGATATTCAAATCACGGTGCGTTCTCTCGACGATGCGGACGCGGTCGGCGATCGGCTGCGTCTTGCCGGGTTCCCCGGAGTCGAGACCAGTAATTTCGACGATCCGAAGCCTGCATACGGAATGGGCGGTGAGGCCGACCCGGCGGTGTGGGGCAAGCGCTTTCACGGAAACGCCGATCCCGGGCGACCGGCCAACGTGCACATTCGCGTCGACGGTTGGCCGAACCAGACGTTCGCTCTGTTGTTCCGTGACTGGCTGCGGGAGGACTCGTCTGTTGCGACCGAGTACTCGGGCATCAAGCGACGCGCCTCGGAGACGGCCGCAGGGATCACGGATTATCGTGCTGCGATCGAAGCGTACGAGAACGCCAAGGCACCGTGGTTCGACGTTGCCTACCGTCGGGCGTGGCAGTGGGCGGAGCAGACGAACTGGACGGCATGAACCGGACGGTATCCAAATCAGGATGGTTTGCCGTTCCACTCCGTCGGCATACCGACGGACGCGAGCCAGGCGTTCAGGTCGTAATCGTGCCGCGTCAGCCCTTCGATGGCCGCGATCGACCTGGACAGAGCGAGCTCGGCGGTCGGGGTGTCCAGGTGCTGCGCCACCCGTGCGTCGAACAACTCGTCGACGTCGAGCAGGTCGTAATCGCGGCCGGTGCGGACACTGAGGTCCAGATAATGGTCGACGGAGGTCCACTCGGTAGTGCCGGCCGTGTACTCGCCGATGTCGACGTAGTAGTCCTGGTCGCGTGCGTGCGCGGGTAGGTAGTGGAACACCGAGGCGCGGAGCCCGAGAGCAGGCAGGAGCCAGGACTCCAGGTAGTCGAAGTGGGCATGGTCCGAGGGTCGGGCCATGTACAGGCCCCACGGCTCGACGCGATACTCGTCCACCACGCGCACGAATCCTTTGGGGTCCACGTTGGTTTTGGCAACGAGGTCGAACGTCTCGTGCTTGGGGGCATGGACGACGGTGTGCGCACCGGCTGACGTGTGAGCGACCATGCCTGTAGAAGCTACCGGGAACCGACCTCAGGGGTCTGTCCGACGGAACTTGTCGGTGGTCGCGTCTAGGCTTGTGTAATGGCGTTTGCATCCGAACATCCCGTTGTCGCGCACTCCGAACATCGTCCGGTGGGCGCGATCGAACGCACCGGACCGGCGTTCGAGGTCGTCAGCGAACACGTACCGGCCGGTGATCAGCCGACCGCTATCGCCGAGCTCGAACGGCGGATCAAGGCGGACGAGAAGGACGTTGTGCTTCTCGGTGCCACGGGTACCGGCAAATCGGCCACCACGGCCTGGCTGATCGAGAAGCTGCAGCGTCCCACCCTGGTGATGGCGCCGAACAAGACACTGGCTGCGCAGTTGGCGAACGAGTTGCGAGACATGTTGCCCAACAATGCAGTCGAGTACTTCGTCTCGTACTACGACTACTACCAGCCCGAGGCGTACATCGCTCAGACCGATACCTACATCGAGAAGGACTCGTCGATCAACGACGATGTCGAGCGGCTGCGGCACTCGGCCACTGCATCTCTGCTCTCACGACGCGACGTGGTGGTGGTGGCCTCGGTGTCCTGCATCTACGGCCTCGGAACTCCGCAGTCGTACGTCGACCGGTCGATCGAGCTCGAAGTCAATGTCGAAGTCCAGCGTGATGCACTGCTGCGGCTGCTGGTGGACGTGCAGTACACCCGCAACGACATGGCGTTCACCCGCGGATCGTTCCGGGTTCGCGGTGACACCGTCGAGATCATTCCGTCGTACGAGGAACTGGCGATTCGTATCGAGTTCTTCGGCGACGAGATCGAGGCGCTCTACTATTTGCACCCGCTGACCGGGGACATCGTCCGGCAGGTCGATTCCGTACGCATCTTCCCGGCCACTCACTATGTTGCCGGTCCGGAGCGGATGGAACGAGCCGTCAAGGACATCGAAGCCGAACTCGAAGCGCGTCTGGCCGAGTTGGAGGGCAAAGGGAAGCTGCTCGAGGCGCAACGGTTGCGGATGCGGACGCAATACGACCTGGAGATGATCAAGCAGGTCGGGTTCTGCTCGGGAATCGAGAACTACTCGCGCCACATCGACGGCCGCGGGGCCGGCACAGCACCGGCAACGTTGATCGACTACTTTCCCGAGGACTTCCTGCTCGTCATCGACGAGTCGCACGTCACCGTGCCGCAGATCGGAGCGATGTACGAGGGCGACATGTCGCGCAAGCGAAACCTGGTCGATTTCGGGTTCCGCCTCCCGTCGGCGACCGACAACCGTCCGCTGACGTGGGAAGAGTTCACCAAGCGGATCGGTCAGACGGTCTATCTCTCCGCCACCCCGGGAAAGTACGAGCTGGGCCAGACCGGGGGGGAATTCGTCGAGCAGGTCATCAGGCCCACCGGACTTGTCGATCCCCAGGTGGTCATCAAGCCGACCAAGGGCCAGATCGACGATCTGGTGCATCAGATTCGGGAACGCGCGGAGAAGGACGAGCGCGTGTTGGTGACCACTCTGACCAAAAAGATGTCGGAGGATCTCACCGACTACCTTCTCGAACTGGGCATTCGCGTGCGCTACCTGCACTCCGACATCGACACCCTGCGCCGAGTGGAGCTGCTCCGGCAACTTCGACTCGGCGAGTACGACGTACTGGTGGGCATCAACCTGCTGCGTGAGGGCCTCGACCTTCCGGAAGTGTCGCTCGTCGCGATTCTCGACGCCGACAAGGAAGGCTTCCTACGCAGCGGTACCAGCCTCATCCAGACAATCGGCCGTGCCGCCCGAAATGTGTCCGGCGAAGTGCACATGTACGCGGACAAGATGACGGATTCGATGACGTACGCGATCGAGGAGACCGAACGTCGGCGCGAGAAGCAGATCGCGTACAACAAGGAGCGGGGTGTAGATCCACAGCCGTTGCGCAAGAAGATCGCCGACATCCTCGATCAGGTGTATCAGGAAGCCGAGGACACCGACAACGTCGTAGAGATCGGTGGGTCCGGTCGCAACGCCAGCCGAGGGCGACGCGCGCAGGGCGAAGCAGGGCGGTCCGTCAGCTCCGGCGTCTACGAGGGGCAAGACGTGTCGTCGATGCCGCGCGCGGAGCTGGCCGATCTGATCAAGAACATGACCGACCAGATGATGAACGCTGCCCGCGAACTGAAATTCGAGCTCGCAGGGCGGTTACGGGACGAAATTCAAGATCTGAAGAAGGAACTGCGAGGAATGGACGCGGCCGGGCTCAAATAGGGCAGGCGGGAGACGCGATACGGTTCAGCGATGGACGCAACCACCGCCGGCCGCACCTCGCGCGCGCTCGAACTGATTCACTCGATGACCTATTTCCTTCCGGAGACGCAGGACGCCTTGGTGGCGGCGGGGTTGCCGCCGCGTGCCTGTTATTTCGCGGGGCGTGCAGCGCCTCTGGGACGGGTCGGCGCAGGTGTCGTCACCGCCACGTTCTACAACTTCAACCGTGAACAGGTGGCACCGCTCATCCCGGCCGCCTGGGACATCGCGTCACCCGACGAGATCATGGCCATCCGGTACGAGACTCTCGACGCTGCCTTCGGTCGACTGCTCGGCCCCGAGGTTCTGACGTCCGCGGACATGTCCGAGGCTGCCGATCTGGCATCGATCGCAGCCCATGGGATCCCCGGCGACGACGGTCGACCTTTGTTCGCCGCATATGCCGAGCTGGACTGGCCCACTGCGCCGCATCTGGTGCTGTGGCACGCCCTGACCCTGATTCGCGAGTACCGCGGCGACGGTCACATTGCGGCGCTGCAGACTGCGGGCCTGAGCGGTCTCGAAGCGCTGATCACCCATACCGCCACCGGCTACGGCTTCGAGAAGGAGTTCGCGCGCAAGCGTCGCGGATGGTCGACCGAACAGTGGGACGGCGCGGTCGCGTCTCTGGCCGACCGAGAGCTGCTCTCGTCCGACGGTGCCCTGACTCAGGACGGGAAAGATCTCCGCACGTTGGTCGAGGACATCACCAACGACCTCGCGGTTGCGCCGTGGGCCGCCCTCGGCGAGGACGGGGCCGCTCGGCTGGTCTCGCTGGCGACACCGTGGCGTGAGTCGATCGTCGGCCAAGGCGTTATTCCCGAGGGCGTCTTCGGCCCCGCGATCAAGAAGAAGTAGGCCGCCTCAGCTGGTGATGTCCTTGGTGGCGAAACGTCGCCACGCGATCAACCCGAACACAGCCGCGTACGTGATGGCGGAGAACGATCCCACCACCATGTCGTTCCAGTCGATATTCGTTCCGAAGGCATCGATCCACGAATTGGCGTAGTGCCCGGGTAAGTAGTTGCGGAGTGATCCCAGTGCGGTGATCTGATCGAGAATCTGCATCAGAATCGACGTCATCACCGCGCCGCCGACGGCCCCGAGCGGGGCGTCGGTCAGCACCGACAGCAGCATCGCCAGGCCGGCTACCCACAGCAGGTTGATGCCGATGTAGGCAACTGCGATCAACAACCGCACCAGTGAGGTTCCGTACGACAGTCCCTCACCCAGTGGCGTGATGAGCGACTCTGCGCCGTACAGCACGGTGCCGATCAGCAGCGACACTCCGACGAGCACGACGATCGCCACGCTGGACAGCGTGGCGGATACCAGTGCTTTCTGCGTGAGCAGTCGGCTACGGGGCACGGGAATGGCCAGCAGGTATCTCAGACTGGACCACGAGGCCTCGCTAGCCACCGAGTCGCCGAAGAACAGCGCCACCACGACGATCAGCAGGAACCCCACCGACATGAACAGTGCGAAGACCGTGAAGTTCATGCCTCCGCGGGTACCGAGTTCGATCAGTCCACCGGCGTCCGCGTCGTCACTCGAGCTGCCGACGGTGAAGGCGATCGCGAGAATCACCGGGAGCAGGGCTAGAAAACCGATAGCCAACTGAGTGCGACGGCGACCCAGCTGCCTGCGCAACTCGGTACGAAAGGGCAAGGTGCTGCCGCCGGTGTAACCGGCAGCGCGCCCGTCTGCGTGTGCGGTTCTCATGAGCGATCCTTGCTGGTGTCGGACCCTGGGGTGTCTCGGTGGACGAGGTCGAGGAACACGTCTTCGAGCCGAGTCGATTGCGAGAATCCGCGCACCGAGACCCCTCCGGTGACGAGTTCTCTGATCACGACGGCGGAGTCGGCGTCGGTCAGGTCGACGGTCACCGTTCCGTCGTCGACGATCACCGCGCCGTCGTGGCCGGAGGCGTCGAGCACCGATCGCGCGCGGGTGGCGTCATCGACCCTGATCTCCGTTTGCCCGCCCGCTGCGGTCAGTTCGCGGACGGTGCCGGAACTGATCACCGATCCGCGATTCATGACGACCACATGGGTACAGGTCTGTTCGACCTCGGCGAGCAGGTGGCTCGATACCAACACCGTTCGGCCTGTCTTCGCGTAGTTGATCAGCACGTCGCGCATCGTCCTGATCTGCGGTGGGTCGAGTCCGTTGGTCGGTTCGTCCAGGACCATCAGATCCGGCAGCCCCAGCATGGCCTGCGCGATGGCCAGCCGCTGCCGCATGCCCTGGCTGTACGACTTGACCTTGCGTTCGATTGCGGTGCCGAGGTCGGCGATCTCCAGTGCCTCTTCCAGGTGGGCGTCTTCGATCGGCCGCCCGGTGGCCTCCCAGTACAACCGTAGGTTCTGAGTTCCGGTCAGGTGAGGAAGGAATCCTGATCCCTCGACGAACGAGCCGAGTCTGGACAGCACCGGCGCGCCTGGAGTCACCTTGTGGCCGAAGACGCGGATGTCACCGCCGGTGGGAGTGATCAGGCCCATCAGCATCCGCAGGGTGGTGGTCTTTCCAGCACCGTTGGGCCCGAGGAGACCCAGAACCTGGCCCTGCTTCACCTCGAAGCTCACACCGTCGACCGCGCGGAAGCCGTTGGAGTACGTCTTGGCCAGATCGGTGATCACCAGGGGAGTGTCGATCAGACTCTCGTCCACTTCGGCGACTGCCCGGCGTCTGGTCCGTACGACTCCGGCCACGATTGCGCCGGCGACCGCGAGCAGAACGACCCCGATGCCGACCAGCGGTGCCACCGGAACGGTGCTGTTGGCGCTCTCCTCGGCGGGGACGGTGGGCAACCCAATGGTGTTGTCGGTCATGGCCACGCTGAACTGGGCCGGTTCCAGCGGAACGGCGTACGCCTGATCGGTGGTGGAGATGCTCAGTTCGAGGCGGTGACCCTGCTGCACGATGTAGCTGATGCCAGGCAACGCAACGGTGACGTCGACGGGATCGATGCCCTGGGTGTCGGGTAGGCGGATGGCCGAGACCGCGCCCCCGGGAAGCGTTCTCGTGCCGTTCGGTGCCACGTCGTAGAGCTTCGCGAACAGCACGGCTTGATTCGGTGAGGCCAATGACGCCACTCGTAGGTTCACTCGAGGTGCACCGGTGATCGTCACGGAGGAATCGACGGGGTCGCTGCTGAATGTGGCCGACTGGCCCGGCAGATCGGCGGTCAGCGCTGCTCCGGCCCCGGTCGATCCGAGAGTCGAGAGCACCGAGCCCAATCCGGGAACCGACGAGATCGCCGACGGCGACGCGCCGGGCGGACGAATGATCGACTGGTTCTCGGCCTGGGGAGTGAACGTGACGGATTCGGTCTGAGTGGCGTCGGAGTCGGCCGTCAGTCCTGGGTAGTCGGGAGCGGTCATCCGGCGGTTGCGGTCGCCGCCGCGTTCGTCGGCTGCCCGCTGAGTCGAGTAGACGAACGGGTTCGTACCGGTGTCGGAGTTGGCTTCGCGCAACGTGGTGTCGAAGAAGTCGGCGATGGCTCGATCGCTCGTGGCGTCCGTTCCGCCGGCGTCGTGGCCGCCGTCGAACCATCGCACGGTCACGTTCCCACCGGCCGCCGCGATCTGACGCGCTGTTGCGTCGGCCTGATCGAGGCCGAACAATGTGTCCTGGGTACCCTGGACCAGCAGAGTCGGTGCGGTGATGTTCGACGCCACCGCGACAGGAGAGTGTGCGGTCAGCAGATCGAGGAGTTGTTGGCTCGGGATTCCTGTCACCGCGGATTGGGCGTAGGCGTCGCAGAACTCGGGTGCGAACCTGCCGCATGCGGACGCGCCTTCACCGGTTCCCGATGTTTCGGTGCCGCCATCAACACTGTCACCGCCGTCACCGTCGCCGGGCGGTGTGCTCGCGGAGCCCGCTCCGAAGAACACGCCGGCCCAGCCACGCTTGAGCACGCCGGGTCCGCCGTACTCCGCCGCGGCGGGAGTCACCGTGTCGCGGAGGGCTTCTCGGCCCTCGTTCGAGGTGACGCCGTAGTTGGGGAACAGGGCCTGGCCCAGGTCGTTCCAGGTGATCGCGGCGGCGATCGAATCGATGCGGGGATCGGTGCCGCCCGCGCTCAGTGCCAGCGCGCCGCCGTACGAGCCGCCCGCAACGCCGATGTGCGGGTCGCCGGGAGCGTCCAGTTGCACTTCCGGTTGTTCGGCAAGCCAGTCGATGAGTCCTCGAGCGTCGGCGACCTCGCGATCGGGGTCGTTGATCGAGATCGAACCCGTGCTGTCGCCGAACCCGCGCGCGCTGTAGGCGAGAACGGTGTAGCCGCGGGCTGCGAGGTCGCGTGCCTCACCGTCGACCGAGTCCTTGCTGCCGCCGAAACCGTGGGCGAGGAGCACCGTCGGCGCTGGTGTGGCAGCTGGGGCGTAGAGCCGTGCGTCGATGTCGACGGTCCCCGTCGACTCGGGGCCGTCCGGTAGCGTGATGCGCGCATCGCGAGTGGATGTGTCGGCGCTCGAATCCTGGGGGAGGAGTACGAATGCGAGAGCGGCTACCGCTAGAACTGCAATCACAGCGGCACCGACAGTCATGGCCCGTCTCGACAGTGGCGGGCGGGGAATCGGCATGCAAACCAATGTATGTGAGTGGCGCGGATCGTGTTGTTCCCCAACTTCACGTGCCGATCGGCCGGTTCCGGCTAATGTCAGCGAATCAGTCCCCGGACCACGTCATTCGGTCCTGTGACTTGCACCAATCGAGTTCGACCAGAAGTGTCACATCTGTGTGTGACCGACAAATGGAGGAATGAATGAGCGCCTACCGCACCGTCGTCGTCGGGACCGATGGCTCCGAATCGTCACTGCGGGCAGTGGAGAAGGCCGCGGCTCTGGCGGGAGACGCCGATGCCACCCTGGTTATCGCTTGCGCGTACTACCCGGCCGATCCGAAGGACACGTCCGCAGCCGCCGACGCATTGCGCGAGGACGCCTACCAGATCACCGGATCGGCACCGACGCGAGAGATTCTGCGCACTGCGCGTGAGCACGCCACCAAGGCCGGTGCGAAGAACATCGAGGAGAAGGCGATCGTCGGTTCTCCCGTCGAGTCGCTGCTGGCGCTCGTGGACGAGGTGAAGGGCGATCTGCTCGTCGTCGGCAACCGCGGACTCAACTCGTTGACCGGGCGTCTGTTGGGTTCGGTTCCGTCGGACGCCGCTCGCAAGTCCACCTGCGATGTCCTGATCGTGCACACCG
>NZ_JCAJWY010000007.1:0-211943 GCF_059489205.1 Rhodococcoides sp. S146-33 | reverse complement strand
GTCCGTTCCCCGCGTTCACGCCGACTGTCTCACGATCAGCCTGGCAAAGAACGAATAGATGGTGCCGAGGTAGCGAACCCGCGCGTTCGGCAAACGCGAGCGCGTTTGCGGCGGTCAGTTCAGCGGCGTGCCTTGATGGTGCACCAATTCCCAGCCGGATTCAGTGCGACGCCACAGCGATGTTCGGCGTGCTCGCATTCCCGCTCTTTGCGAAATCCATTGCAGCAGTAAAAAATCCCTACTGATTGATCGCCCACTCAGTTCGAGCACCTCGATCTCGGCGGAGTCTTCGCTCACCAATAGGTCGAGGATCGACGCCTTGTCCCACACCGCGCCCGAGGCTCCCACTTCGGTGAAGTCCTCGGCGAGCAGGTCGGCCAGCCGGTCTGCGTCGCATCGGCATTGCGCAGTCTGCAGCTCTCGCTCGAGCGCGAGAACCGTCGACAGGTCGGTGCCTGAACAGGGCTCATCGTTGGGCGACATGAGTCACTGTCTCACGCACAAACGCGCTCGCGTTTGCGCTCGATCAGGGGCGGGGGCGGGGGCGGGGGCAGGGTCGGCGTCGGCCCAACCCGCCATTTTCTCGTACAGTCGCTCCACGTCGGCGTCGGACCATCCGGGCGGATCGAGGATGTCGGCCCACATGCGCACCGCGTCGGCTCCGTAGCTGTGGCCGTGACCGTCGTCGACGTCGGTGGAGAAGACCTGATCGAAGGTCAACTGCCAGAACGTGACGAACGGAAACCATTGCACTCCCGGGTCGACGTCGGTGCCACGCGGTTCGCGCAGCCAGTCGGGTCGGCCCAGGATCAGATCTGGCGACCACCACACGATGGGGTCGGATGCGTGCTGCCAGTATACGATTCGAGGCTCGTCCCACGGACCGCCGATGTCGAGGTCACCGGAAGACCCGGCGAAACGCACGTGTTCGCCGCTGTCGACGACAGGCAGGATCTCGCGGGAACCGGCGTCGCGTCCCCCGGTGATACGCGCCCATTGAGGAGTGAAGTTCGGATTGCCGACCCACAGGGCACCGTCGATGCGCGCGATCATGTCCTGTGCACCGCTGAATGCATCCTGCCCGCCGTACGCACCGAGGCTCTCGCCGAAGAGCACCAACTTGGGTCGTGCATCTTCCGGAAGCTCGCTCCACACCGCGTAGATCGCCTCGAAGAGGGCTCGTCCGGCATCCTGCGGGGTCTGACGGTCGGCCAGAAATGCCATCGGGCTCGGCAGGAACGAATACTGCATCGACGCGATCGCCGTATTACCGTCGTACAGATATTCCAGTGGGCCGGCCACGGATTCGTTGACCCACCCACGTCCGGTGGTGGTCGCGACACCGAGCACGGCCCGCGAGAATGCGTCGGTACGTTCGAGTTCGGCCACCACCCGCTCTGCGACGCCCTCGACCGTGTCGGCGGACTCGACGCCGGCGTACACGCGAATCGGTTGCACTGCAGCCCTTCCGGTGAAGTCACCGATCTCGTCGGGCGATGCTCCCGAGACGACGAATCGCCTCCCCTCCTGCCCCAGCGACTCCCATTCCTCGTTCGAGGCATCCGATCCCGAAAGTTCCTCTTCCGTAGGTTTTTCCACTCCATCGTGGTTGCCGCGATCGGCAGTCGATGCCGACTTCTCCGCGACGGCCACAATGCCGCGAATCAGGGCACCGTTGACGGCGAACACCACCAGCAGCGCAACCACGATCACGCTGGCGATCCTCGCCACCGGCCTCGGCACGTATTGCTTTCCCCATCGAGTCAACGCACGTGTTGCTCGCCGCAGCAGCCGACCGAGAGCAAGCACGGCCACGGCCACCACCAACGAGAGCACCAGCACCGCGATGTACAGGGGTCTGCCGGAGTCCTCCACACCGACCAGCCTGCGGACGATCTGCTGCCACCACGATCCCAAGATCAGGAACAGTGGAACGACCACCATCGCAGCCGCGGCCAACGCCCACCACCCACGTCGACGCCACTGCTCCGACCAATCCGGTGACACTCCGCAGAGTCGGACCACCCAGGCAACGAGGCACCCAACCCCGTACCCGATCGCGACGCTGATGCCGGTGGCCACAGCCTGCAGATACCACACACGGGGCAGGAGAGACGGAGTCATCGACAGCGCAAAGAACACCAAGGCGAAGAAGATCCCAACCGGATGTAGTGCGCGGCAGTACCGACCTGCTCGTGACTCGCGCCAATACGAACGAATCGAGGTCGACCGCTGTGTGGTCACCAATCGATCGTATTGGCCCGCCGACTGGGCCGCACCCGCTTCGACGTGCAAGCATTCAACGCATGAGTGTTCTGGTCTGCTTTCACGCACATCCCGACGACGAAGTGTTCGGCACCGGTGGGGTGATGCGTCTGGCTGCCGATGCCGGCCATCGCGTCGTACTCGTCACGGCAACCGACGGTGCCCTCGGAGAGTTTCCGGACGGAATCCTCACCGACGGCGAGACACTGGCCGAGCGCCGACGCGTCGAGCTGGATCGTTCGGCCGCCGTTCTGGGGGTGGACCGCATCGTTAGGTTGCACTACGCCGATTCCGGCATGGCGGGCACAGCCGAAAATGCGAATCCGGAAGCCTTCTGCAACGTCGACGTCGACACTGCCGCGCAGCGTTTGGCCGAGGTCCTGCGCGAGGAGCAGGCCGACGTCGTCACCATCTACGACCCGAACGGTGGCTACGGCCACCCCGACCACATTCAGGTGCACGTCGTCGGCAAGCGTGCCACCGAGATCGCCGAGACCCGGAACGTGTACGAGACCACGACCAACCGCGACCACATGCGCCGCCTGATGGAGGCGAACCCGCACTGGGGCGAGGAGGCGTCACCGCCGGACATGGAGACGTTCGGACTGCCGGAAACCGAGATCACCACCGTGGTCGACGTGTCCAGCGTGATCGCCGCGAAACGGGCAGCCATGGAAGCGCACGAGACTCAGGTCGGCGATTTCGGTCCATTTCTGAAGATGCCCATCGAACAACTCACCACCGCATTCGGCACGGAATGGTTCAGGAAGTTGCGCGGCACCGGAGGCGTCGGCCTGACTGAGACGTCACTGCCGCTGTGACACCACGAAAGCTGTGACACCACGCGGCACATGACAGGTGACGCAAGCGCGACGTACGCATCGTGCAAGCGGTCGGGGCGATCGTTGTCCCATGACCACACCAGCTATCGAGGCAGACGGCCTCGTCAAGACATTCGGTAAGCAACGCGCGGTCGACGGCGTCAGCCTGACCGTCCCCACTGGGGCGGTCTACGGCGTCCTCGGCCCCAACGGCGCGGGCAAGACCACGGCAGTCCGCATGCTCGCCACCCTGCTGCGGCCCGACGGCGGCTCGGCTCGTATCTTCGGCCACGACGTCGTCGCCGACGCCACCGCGGTCCGGTCGCTCGTCGGTGTCACCGGCCAATACGCGTCAGTGGACGAGGACCTCACCGCAACCGAGAACCTCGTCGTCTTCTCCCGGCTGCTCGGCCTGAGTCGACGCGACAGCAAAGCCAAAGCCTGCGAGCTCCTCGAGGAATTCGGGTTGACGGATGCAGCGTCGCGACCGCTGAAGATGTTCTCCGGCGGTATGCGTCGGCGCCTCGACCTGGCCGCGAGTCTGATCTCGGCACCGCCACTGCTGTTCCTCGACGAGCCGACCACCGGTCTCGATCCCCGCACCCGAGCCCAGATGTGGGACACCATCCGTCGGCTCGTCGCGCAGGGCTCGACCGTTCTACTGACCACTCAGTACCTCGACGAGGCCGACCAACTGTGCGATCGCATCGCCGTCATCGATCACGGCCGCGTGATCGCCGACGACACCGCCGACGGGCTCAAGTCCTCGGTAGGGACTTCTGCGCTGTCACTGACTCTCACGGACCGACACCAGATCGACGACGCCCGAGCTCTGGTCGCGAAGCAACTGGGCACAGACGTGTCGGTCAGCCCCGAGTCCGCTCGTCTGACCGCACCCATGACCGACACATCGATCACCCCCGACATCTTGATTCGCTTGCGCGACTTCGGCATCGACGTCAGTGAAATCACCGTCACCAAACCCAGCCTGGACGAGGTCTTCCTGACCCTCACCGGCAAGAGCGCCGACGAGGACGCAGCATGACCACTACTCTCACTCCGCAACCATCGACGTACATCGACCCCGCCGACCGTCCGGTCGTCCGACACATCGGCCTGGCCCGCACCGCCGCCCAGTCCGTCACCATGGGATATCGCGGGCTGCTCAAGCTTCGCCACAATCCCGAGCAACTCACCGATGTGGTGCTGCTACCGGTGATCTTCACCCTGATGTTCAGCTACATATTCGGCGGCGCGGTGGCCGGCGACGTCACGTCCTACCTACCGATGATCGTGCCCGGAATCCTGGTGCAAACGGTCATCACCGGCTCCGTCGTTACCGGCACACAGCTGCGAGAAGATATGGACAAGGGCGTCTTCGACCGATTCCGCTCTCTTCCGATCGCCCGAATCTCCCCGCTTGCCGGAGCATTGATGGCCGACATCATCCGCTACTTGATCGCCGCGGTCGTCTGTTTCCTCACCGGGTTCGCGATGGGTTACCACCCCGCAGGTGGCGCACTCGGCCTCGCCGGAGCCGTCCTGCTGGTGATGTTCTGCGCCTGGGCGATCAGTTGGATCTTTGCGCTGCTGGGCACCCTGATGAGCAAAGCTTCATCGGTCCAGGGCATCTCGATGCTGGTGCTGTTCCCACTGACCTTCCTGTCCAACGCCTTCGTCGACACCTCCACGATGCCGAACTGGCTGCAGGCATTCGCCGACGTCAACCCCGTCTCACACCTGGTGACGGCGGTCCGAGAGCTGGCGAACAACGGGCACTTCGGTATTCACGTCGTGTACTCACTCGTCGGTGCCGTGGTCATCGTCGCCATCTTCGCCCCACTGACCGTCAAGTCGTACATGCGCAAGGCCTAGGACAACGGAAGCGAACTCAAAATTTCCTGCAGTGCAGCAGGTCTGGTGATACCAGCAGCCCGCGCGATACCGGCATCGACCGTAGGGTCACCGACAACCGCGCGGGCTGCGGCCACGTGCCGATCGATGCGCATCGACGGAAAATCCTGGCGACCCACCGCCCGGTCCGACGCGGCCAGCAACCGAACTCCGCGTCCGCGGTCCCCGCACTGCACCTCGAAGGACCCCACCGCACACGCAACAGCACCCAGCATGGGAATGTCGTAGAAACCTCCCGGCACCAATGCATCCCACGGCGTGCGCACCAGCTCCCCCACCGCCTCGCGCATATCCCTTGCACGACCGTGCAATACATGCGCTCCGACGGCCGCGCACACCAGAATCGTCATGAACGGATCGCTCGCGTCCTGCGACGGCCAGCCCCCGATGGCCAGTGCTTCCCGAAATTGCGCCAAACCTCGTTCGACGTGACCGTCTTCCACATCCGCCGCTGCCCGAGCCGCGGTCAGCGACGCAGACGTCGACTGCTGCTGCGCACGATCCCACCGAGCGCCGGAATCGTGGGCAGGACCCCGTTCAGCGGTGTCACCGGAATTGCCCGGGCTCCAGTCCTGTGCCATACCTCCCGACGCCAATTCCTCCACCAACGCCCGCCCCTCGTCCACCCGACCCGCGCCGATCAAAGCCATTGCCAGGAAGGTTCGGGTTTGCATGCTCTCCTCGTAGGCATGCATCGCCCACATGACATCGGCGGAGGTGCGGTAGTACTGGGCGGCCGTGGCTTGATCACCTGCCAAGCCGTAGGAGCTGGCAAGTGTTTGCGAGGTGGACCCCACTGCCCACAGGTCACCGCGACTACGCGCGATGGCGAGAGCGCGCTCACCGTCTCGAATCGACTCGTGCAATCGCCCCGAATTCTGTGCCAGCATCGCGCGAACCACGTACGCGTTGCAGCGAACATCGTCGTACTCGGAGCGAGTGGCGAGAGCCAGTTTTCGCGCCAAACCCTGACCCCCGATGTGGTGCACGAGCACCTCGGCATTGAACCGCAACCCCGGTGCGATGAAGGTTCTGTGGCGCAACAGATTTCGTAGATCGACTCGGACTCGAGCTACTCGACGCAGTTGTCGTCCGTACGCGAAATGCGCCGCCAGAACCAGCATGCACATGACGGCGTTGTCGTCGGGTGTCTCGGCGATCCCGCGGCGAATACTGCTCTGCACCCGGTCGGCCCAGTTCAGCACCTCGGAATGCGCGCCGCGCATGGCCCAGAAGTATCCCAGTACCGCAAAAAGAGTGCAGACGTGCTCCGAAATATCATGCGCGAAAGAATGTCTCATCATGGAGAGCAGGTTGTCGTGCTCCGCCTCGAGCAGCAGAACCATCTCCGCCGGACGCCCACCGGCATAGCCCGCGGAAATCCTCGTCGACACTGCAGTCGACCAGGCTCGCAGGCGTAGGGCGACCTCCTCGTCCTCCCCGCTGGCGTTCAGCTGCTCCTCGCCGTACTCGCGGACGGTCTCGAGCATGTGGTAGCGCACGCCCGTAGACGTCTCGGCAACGGCCAGCATGGACTGATTCACCAGACCGTCGAGCGCAAACGACACATCCTCGACCTCGGACCATTCCGCCACCGTTCGCGCCGCGTCGAGATCGAAGCCCGCAGGAAAACGACAGAGCCGGCGAAGAGTTGCCTGCTCTGTGCCGTCGAGCAGATTCCAACTCCAGTCGATGACTGCGTGCAAGGTTCGATGACGTTCCGGACGGGTTCGGTCCGTCGATCGCAGCAGCGCGAATCGTTTGTGCAACCGACTGCCGATGTCCTCCACACTCATCGACTTCACTCGCGCTGCAGCCAGCTCGATAGCCAGGGGCAGGCCGTCCAGAGTGCGACACAGAGCCGCGACCGCGTCGGGTTCGAGTCGTACAGACGGGCGAACAGCGCGAGCTCTGATACAAAAGAGCTCTGTTGCAGGCGAATTCGGGCCGAGAATGCCTAGCGAGGGCAGCGGAAACACCGATTCGGCCGTCGACCCCATCGGCGAACGAGAGGTCGCCAATACCGTCACCAGATCCGTTGCGGCCACCAGCTCGTCCACGACTGCCGCCACCTCGTCGATCACGTGCTCGCAGTTGTCGAGGATCAACAAGCCTCGGCGGGTCGAGAGGACGTCGACCAGACGCTCGTGAATCGAGTGCACCCGGGCGACCTGAAGACTGCCGACAGTGAAATCCGCCTCGGTCAATCCGAGGGTGGCTCCGATCGCCGAGGCGACGTCCTCGCCACTGCGCAGCGATGCCAACTCCACGAACGCCACCGGCATCGAATCGGCAGCTCGATGGCCCAGGGCATGCGCGATGCGTGTCTTGCCCGCGCCGCCAGGACCGAGGACGGTGGTGACGCGAGAGGTGCGCAGCAGTTCTTCGATCGCATCGATGTCGTCGCCTCGACCGATCAAGGCATTGGGCGCGGCACGAAGACCGATGGTCTGCAGCACCTTCGGAGCGTCGTGGCCGAGAATTTCGGCATTCAGTGCAGTCGTCGCCGACGACGGATCGGTTCCCAACCGTCGAGCGAGATCGGTACGCAATTCCGCGAACACCGCCAGCGCGTCGTTGGGTCGGCCGACACCGTGCAGCGCGCGCATGAGGTCGGCGGCAGCGCGCTCGTCTGTTGGATCCTCGGCCGCGCGAGCCTGCGCATACGGCAGGGCATCGCCGAACCTTTGCAGACCGAGGAGGGCCGCGACCCGAAGTGATTTCAGAGCCGTCCCCACCGCGTCGGCCTCGACCCGAACGGAGTCGATTGGGTCACCGCGCCACAGACCGAGGGCTTCGACCACCAGGTCGAGTGCATCCTGGAAGTGCTCCTGAGCGAGGCAGCCCTCCGCGCCTCGGAGCAGAGCGCGGGCCCGGCCGAGATCGACGTCCTCGGTACTCAGAACCAACCGATATCCCCCTGGGCCACTCTCGACAGCGCCGCTGGGCAGTGCCGATCGCAGCCGGGAGATCTGGGTCTGCAGAGCATTCTTCGGCGATCGGGGAGGCTCTTCGGGCCACACCTGCTCGATGAGCGCCAGCGAAGAACGCGCCCGCCCCGGATCCAGCGCCAACGCCACCAGCAGAGCTTGCGCCCGTGTACCCGACAGTGGCACGGCATTGCCGTCGATCACGGTGGTGACGACGCCGAGAATCCCCACCACCGGAAGTCCGGCCGTGAGGTGCGTCGTCTCGGGATACGCGATGTCGTTGGGCACTGTCTCCGATCGTAGGCCGCGAGGCCGAACCCCTCGAATTGACGTTTGGATTGTTTTGAGACCCTAACCAAACCGTGAGACGGTAGAGTGACGTCGTCGCGTGTCTCGAAGGCGCGCACTGTGCACCTGATTCCCGTCACAAAATCGGAGAGGCCGGAGAAGCGATGCGTTCGTCCGTGGGTGTGTCACTGGGCACATGCGGCATCCGCACTGCCCGGACCACCGAAGACGGCACCTGGACCGATGGCACCCCGTTCGACGATTGGCAACTCTCCCCATCGGCCGAGGACGTCGCGCGGGTGGTCCGCGGCATCGTCGATCGGCCCGACGCACCGCAGTCCTTGGGCGTCGCCCACCGCACCCCCGCCGAACGGGAACAGATTGCCGCGGCGTTAGCCGAGGAGTACGTCTCCGACGTCCACCTCATCGACGAGACCGATGCTGCGCTCGAGTACCTGCGCCCCGGCCTGCCCACCCACCACCGAACGATCGCGTTGTTCGACGCGGGCGAGACCGGCGTGGACATCGACATCGTCGACGTCGAATCGGGCCGCTCCTACGGCTCGACCCGAACCACGGCGATCAGCGGCGCGTCGTTCGATGCGGTGGTCCGCGAGCATATTCTGGGCCTCGGCATAGTGCGGGAGCCACACACTCACGACGAGGACGCTGCCCTGACGGCATTCTGCCGGGGAATCAAGGAAGCGCTGTCCTCCCACCAGACCACCAGCACACCCGACGGCGAGCACGTCCTCCTCGAACGGCACATCTTCGAGTTGTCGATTGCGCGCTCCACCGAGCAGGCCGCCGCGACGGTGCGCCAACTCGGTGTCGAGGCCGAGTTCTATCCCGACGCCGTCGTCGCGATCGGTGGAACATCCAATGTTCCGCTGGTCCGGGCCACGCTGGAACGCTTTCTGCAGCTCCCGGTCATCGTCCCGGACCGGCCCGAGCTGGTGATCGCCGGTGGCGCGGCCGTGCACGCCGCCCGCGTGGACGCGACCCACGTGCCGCCCCTCGTTTCACACCGACCGGCATTGACCCGGCTGGCCATGATCGCGCTGCCCATCGTCGGCGTCATCGCGGTCATCGGGCTGTTCACCGCGCTCGGGTCCAGCGAGGGAGACCAACCGCTGAGCACGCCCGCCAGCGTCGGCGAGCGCGTTTCACAGACAACATCGCCCGCGGCCGGCACCACGACGACCTCGACTTCGGCTTCGGCTTCGGCTTCGACCTCGGCACCCACGCCCGACGTGCCGCCGCCGGCTCCCACGACGACCGCCGCGCCGGCGCCCGCGGCCGATCCGGCCCCGTATGTTCAGTATCAACCGCATTACTACCCACCGGCACCTGCACCCGCTCCCACGGTGCCGCTACCGCAGATTCCCGGCGTCCAGATGCCGGTCATTCCCTTGCCGGTATTGCCGCGCCTGCCGTTCTGACCGGCCGCGTTCTCACCCGTCGAACACATACGGAAAGATCGTCGCTCATGGCCACCACTGCGCAATGGATCGAAGGTGCGCGACCGCGCACACTCCCGAATGCGATCGCTCCCGTCCTCGTCGGTACCGGTGCAGCTGTGTCACTGGACGCCGGAGTGTGGTGGAAGGCGCTGCTGGCCCTGATCGTCTCGCTGGCCCTGATCGTCGGCGTCAACTTCGCCAACGATTACTCGGACGGAATCCGCGGCACCGATGACGATCGAGTCGGGCCCTTGCGACTGGTCGGCTCCAAGGCGGCCTCCGCAGGCGCGGTCAAGAGGGCCGCCATCGGCTGCTTCGCCGTCGGTGCGGTGGCCGGATTGGTATTGGCTGCCACCAGCGCATGGTGGTTGGTGGTCGTAGGACTGATCTGCATAGCCGGTGCCTGGTACTACACCGGCGGCTCGAAACCGTACGGCTACAGCGGATTCGGCGAGATCGCGGTATTCGTGTTCTTCGGGCTCGTCGCGGTTCTCGGCACGCAGTTCGTGCAAGCAGAGCAGATAGATTGGGCCGGAGTGCTGGCCGCGGTGGCCGTCGGATCGTTCTCCAGTGCAGTGCTCGTCGCCAACAATCTCCGTGACATCCCCACTGACACCGAGTCCGGAAAACTCACGCTCGCAGTGCGATTGGGCGACACCCGCACTCGCTACCTGCATCTCGCATTGCTGGTGGTGCCGTTCGCGATGACTGTGGTTCTGATTGCCCGAACTCCGTGGGCCCTGGTGGGCTTGCTGGCACTCCCCTTCGCTGCTCGCGCGAACTCGCCGGTACGCAAGGGTGCCCACGGGTTCGAATTGATTCCCGCACTGCGCGATTCGGGCTTGGCGATGCTCGTCTGGGGAGCGAGCACGGGTGTTGCGTTGGCCTTCGCCTGACGCTTGTTCGCCTAACGCTTCTCGGGCACGAACGCGCCGAGTAGGAAGTTCACGATCGAGATGATGATCGCGCCCCAGAATGCCGCGGCGAATCCGACGATCTCGAGGCCGTAGCCGGTCTGCGACGACAACCAACCCGTCAACAGCAGCATCAGCGCATTGATCACGAGAGTGAACAGTCCGAGAGTCAGAATCAGCAACGGTAGCGACAGCAGCTTCACCATCGGCTTGATGAACGCGTTGACGATCGTGAGCACGGCCGCGATACCGAGCAGCACCACGATGTCCCACCCGTCACCGCGACCCGAACTGGTGACCGTGATCCCGTCGACGAATTCCTTGGCGACCCAAATGGCAACAGCGTTGATCACGAGCCTGATCAGAAAGTTCATGGCCGCCATCGTAGGGTTTGCGGCGTTGGGCGGCTACGGCGTCCGAACGAGCAGGACCGTCGACCGCAGCTTATCGAGCGAACTATGCCGCTGCACCAGTTCGGTGAACCATGGATCGGCACCTCGAACCAGACCGAGAAGAACATGTTCGACGCCGATCTTGCGATCGTGTCGTTCGACGGCTTCCTTCAGTGACAGCTTCAATACTTCCTTGGCCGACGGCGCGAACGGTATGTGATTCCGGCCGCCCGCCTGCGCCCCGTCGACGGCGTGCGGATCAAAGGCGGCGTCGACGGTCGTCAGGACGGCGTCCAGGTCGATCCCGAGTGAACGCAGCGCACGCGCATCCTGAGACTGCGCGTCCGCGCGTACTCCATCGACGGTGAATCCGGCCTCGGCCAGCGCGCTCTTCAGCGGCTCTTCGACGACCGCGAGCGCACCGAGGAACAGATGGGTGGGCTCGATACGCGGTGAGTGCAGTGCCCGCGCTTGTCCCTGGGCATCGACGACTGCCGCCCTTGCGGACGTGGTGAATCGCTCGAACATTGCTGTCTACCTTCCTTTTCCGCCGTGCTTCTTGTGGACGGCCTGTCTGCTGACTCCCAGCGAATCGGCTATTGCCTGCCAGGACCATCCCTGATTTCTGGCATTGCGAACCTGAACGGCCTCGAGCCGCTCCAGCAATCGACGGAGAGCGGCTACCGCACGCAGCCCCTCCCCCGGATCGGGACTAGCGGCTGCGGCTGCAAGTGCAGTGGCTTCGGTCATGATTGTCAACATAGGTTGACAGACTGATTGTTGTCAACCCTCATTGACAATGAGGTGTGCGGATCCGGCACTCCGGACAGAGTTCGGGCGGCGCTCAGCGATCCACGGCGATGTCGACGAACACTCGCCCGCGATCGTCGCGGGTCGCCGTCGCGAGGCCTGTGTACCGAACTCCACCCAGGTCGACGTCGACCCGACTGCCATCGTTCATGAAGTTTCGCCACCAGTTCTTCTTGTCGGGCATCGCAACCCCGATCTTCAGGTGGTCACCTTTCCGGCTGATCGCGACCGGCAATGAGATCTTCTTGCCGGACTTTCGGCCGGTGTAGGTCAGGATGCCCATCGACCGTCCGAGCACCCTGTCGAGCACGGGTGCCTTCATCACGACCATAAAAACCTTGTTGAACGCTGCCGCCGATTTCTGAAATGTGTTCATCGTGTGCTCCTCCGAGCTCGCTCCCGCACCTGCTCGCGAGCGTAGCCCTCGTGCAGGTCGACGGAGCGCTCACTGCGACGACAGACCGACCTCCATCGACTCAGCGAGGATGGTCAATGCCTCGAGGACTCGCTCACGACGAGCGCCCAATGCGTCGAACAGGCGCCCGTGAGCGGCGAGCTCGCGAGGAAAGACCTCGTCCACAACACTTTTCCCCGCCTCGGTCAACGTGATCGAAGCAGACCGTCGATCTTCCGTGTTGGTCTGGCGCTCGACGAAACCGCGGCGTTCGAGTTTGCCGAGCGCCTTGCTCACCCCGGCGCGTGTCATGCCGAGCAACTCTGCCAACCGCACCGCTGTCACCTGCTCGACTGCATAACGCAGGGGCACCATCAACTCCACCTCGGCGACGGAGACGTCGGCGGCGGCGTATATCGGCTCGACGGCCAGATCGGACAGCGCGACGATGCGTTTGATCTGTGCCACCACCTGCATCGGCGAAGTGTCCAGTTCCGGATTGAACTCGGTCCACCGTGCGCATGTCAGCTCACGGAGCGAGGCGTCGGTCATCGTCACCACCAATATTGTTAACCAGTTGACAGTTCTGCTACGTTCGGATCTTAGCCCATCGACTTCGAGGAGCCTCTTGACGTACGACACCGTGGTGATCGGCGGCGGGCCCGCCGGGCTCAGTGCCGCAACCCTTTTGGCGCGGGCCCGCAGGCGCGTGATCGTCGTCGACGCCGGAGAGCCGCGCAACGCTCCTGCCGACCATGTTCACAACTTTCTCTCCCGCAACGGTTCCGCACCTGGGGACTTGCGTGAGGCCGGACGTCAGGAGGTTCTCCGCTATGGCGGAGAGATCCTGCAGGGCAATGCAACTCGAATCGACGAGGGTTTCGAGACCCACCTCGGCGATGGCACATTCCTGACTTCGCGATCGGCATTGGTGGCCACCGGGCTTCGCGACGAACTACCCGACATCCCCGGCGTCCAGGAGCAGTGGGGTTCGGGGGTTCTGCATTGCCCGTACTGTCACGGCTACGAGGTACGTGATCAGCCCATTGCCGTTGTCGGCGGACCTAACCGGCCGTTCACGGTCCATCAGGCTTCGTTGATTCGACAGTGGTCGCAGGACGTCGTCTTCTTCACCAACGGCATCGAACTGAGCGACGACGAACGTCTCCGACTCGACGCTCGGTCCGTCGACATCGTCGACGCGCCCGTTGCCCGAGTCGTCGTGCGAGATGGTCGCGTCGCCGGCATAGAGCTGTCCGACGGGACCGTCGTTCCTCGAACAGTCGTGTTCGTCGGCCCGACATTCGTCCCGAACGACACGCTCCTGACTCATATCGGATGCTCCCGTCTCGACAACGGGTGGGTCGCTACCGACCCGACCGGGCTCACCAGCGTCGATGGTTTGTGGGCCGCAGGGAACGTCTCGGATTCTCCCGCCCAGCTGATCAATTCGGCAGCGGCAGGATCGAAGGCTGCAATCGCCATCAATCACTACCTCCTCGAACTCGATGTGACGCGCGCCATCAGCGCGCTCTGAAGGCCGTCCACCAGGGCCGGAGAATGTGTCGGTGCCTTGGTTTACGCTCGTCGCAACGAGGTCGAATACGTGTTCGATCTTCGGTCGCTGGGGGGTGACATGGGGCTACGAAAAGCGGCATGGACGGCGGACGATCATTCGGCGCTCACTGATGTTCTTGGCGCGCGTCGGGCAATCAACGCTGCCGTCGCATCGGAACTCGACCTCATGGACCACTATGTCCGAAATCGAACGGCATCCGTATCACCGTGGGACACCGGAGTAACCGAGAAAGATCTGTACAGCTCGGCGATCTGCGAACTGGCGGCGGCGCTGTCGTCCACCTTCGCCGCTGTGAACAACAAGCTGCAGATGTGGCGTGAGCTTCGCCCTCTCGTACGGCAGGGTTTCATCGACGGCGCGCTCGATCTGGAGCGAGTCAGGACGATCCACGATCATCTGCTTCATGCCCGGCCGGAGACGGTCGTCGCTCTGGAGACCGAAATCCTGAAAGCCGCCGGGGAGATGGCTCCGGGCACCTTGGGTCGCGAGATCGACCGACTGCTCATCGAAGCCGATGCCGATTGGGACCGCGCGATGCGCGATAGAGCCGCACGCACCGAGAAGCGAGTTCGGCTTCGTCGCCGTGCACGGGGACTGTCGAGCCTGACCACGCTGATGACCGACGGCGAGGCCGACGAACAGCTTTCGCGGATCGACGCCGAGGTCACGCGCCTGCACCCGGAGGATCCGCGTTCGGACGACCAACGGCGAGGCGACGCGCAGACTGCATTGATGCGCGGCGAGGCACTGCGGTGCGAGTGCCCGACGTGCGAGGCGTCTCGAGATGATTCGACGGATCCAGAGGTCCCTGATGCGCAGGAGCCCGGGATTCCGAGCCAGGAGACAACAGAGTCCTCGGACACAGATTTCGACTCAACCGACGCAATATCAAGCGAAAGAACCAGTTTCGCTCCGGACACGACGCCACCGGCACCGGCACCGGCACCGGCACCTAAGCCTCCTGCGCCCGGCCCATCGGCAGCCGATACACCGCCGCCCGATACACCGCCGCCCGATACAGTGACGCGCTCGCGGCCGGGCGGAGGAACGCTGATCGAACGGTGGCGTGCCATCGTCGGGGACGACCCCATCGGCGTCCATGCCTTGTACCCCGACGGCCATGGGGGCATGAAACTTCCGCCTCCGGGCGCACTGAGCTACGCGCCCAGTCGAGCACTTTCGGCTCGAGTTCGTGCCGAACAGCCGTACTGCCTGCATCCTGGCTGCAACGTGCCCTCGGAACGTTGCGACCTCGACCACATCGTCGAATTCGACAGACAACAACCCGAGAAAGGCGGCTGGACGATCTTCACGAACATCGGTCCGCGCTGTCGGCTCCACCACAACCTCAAAACGCGGAAGCTGTGGCGCACCGAACTACTCCCGGAAGGAGTCCTACACATAGTCGATCCACTCGGAAATCACTACTTCACCCCGCCAGCCCTGTGAAAATGAATCACCTAGGGTTGATTCGGTGAGCACCGCAAATCTGACCCGGACCGAAACTCGCAGGCGATCCCGACACATCGACGGGGTGATGTATTTCGTCCATCTGAATCTCCTGCGGGCCGAAGACATGGATGTCGATACCTTCGAGACGGTCACGACAATCGAGTTCGACGGCACCACCGCCGCGACATGGGTCGACTTCATCGGTGCCGCTGTCGATGAGGTCACCGTCAACGGCACCGACTGTCAGGTCGATTACGACGGCGCTCGCATCCAGCTGATCGGACTCACCGAGCACAACATCGTTCGCATACGAGCACGCGGCCGATACAGCAGGTCGGGTGAAGGACTGCACCGGTTCGTCGACCCCGTCGACGACAGCGTGTACCTCTACACCCAATACGAGCCGGCCGATGCGCGCCGAGTGTTCGCAAACTTCGAGCAGCCGGACCTCAAGGCATCGTTCACGCTGACGGTCACGGCACCATCGACGTGGACGGTCTTGTCCAACCGCGCGGGGGTCACCGACGACACAGTCACTACGTTCGCCCCGACCCTGCCCATATCGACCTACATCACCGCGGTCGCGGCCGGGCCGTATCACGGCGTCGAATCATCATGGACGCGAGGCGAACTGACCGTTCCCCTCGGCGCATACTGCCGAGCCTCACTCGCCGAACATTTCGACGCCGAGGACATCTTCGACATCACGAAGCGAGGCCTGGACTTCTTCCACGACAAGTTCGACTATCCGTACCCGTTCGGTAAGTACGACCAGATCTTCGTGCCCGAGTACAACCTCGGTGCGATGGAGAACCCAGGGCTCGTCACGTTCACCGAATCGTACGTATTCCGTTCGGCGGCAACCGAAGCCCAGTACGAGGCTCGTGCCAACACGATCCTGCACGAGATGGCGCACATGTGGTTCGGCGATCTCGTCACGATGCAGTGGTGGGACGATCTGTGGCTCAAGGAGTCATTTGCGGACTACATGGGTGCCTACGCTTCGGCCGAGGCCACTCGTTTCACCGATGCCTGGGTCAGTTTCGCGAACCGCCGAAAAGCATGGGCTTATCTGCAGGATCAACTCCCCACCACTCATCCGATCGTTGCCGACATCACCGATCTGGAGGCCGCCAAGCTCAACTTCGACGGCATCACCTACGCCAAGGGCGCGAGCGTGCTCAAACAATTGGGGGCATTCGTCGGTGCCGAGGCCTTCTTCGCTTCCTCTCGCAACTACTTCCGTACCCACGCCTTCGGCAACACGACTCTGACGGATCTGCTGAGCGAGATGTCCACCGCCAGCGGACGCGACCTCGACACCTGGGCGGCCGCGTGGCTGCAGACCACCGGCGTGTCCACCCTGTCCTATACAGGTGATGCCATCGAACAGACGGATCCGCGTCCGCACCGCATTGCCGTCGGACTCTACAACCTGGACGAGGACGGAAATCTGACGCGAACGCACCGCCGTGAACTCGACATCACCGAGGCGCGAACACCGGTCGACTTCGAAGATGCCGCACTGGTTCTGCTCAACGACGACGATCTGACCTACGCCAAGATCCGATTCGACGAGCGCTCCACCGCCACCGTGCGGGCTCACCTCGACCGCATCGTCGATCCACTCGCGCGAGGGCTCGTGTGGTCTGCGCTGTGGAATTCCACCCGTGACGGCGAGCTCTCACCACTCGAATACATCGATATCGCAACCAGATTCGCGCCCAACGAGCCCAAGATCGGCCTTCTCTCCGCGGTCACGGCCAACGTGGCATTCACGCTCGGGCACTATCTCGGTGACGATCGGCGGGACGAACCCACCCGGCAATGGCTGACTGCGTCGTGGGCGCAACTGCAGTCGAGCGAACCCGGGAGCGATACTCAGTTGGTGTGGGCGCGTGCTGTCGCATCGACTGCGCCGCTCGACGACTTCTTGGCGGAGGATCTGCGCTCGCTTCTCGATGGAACTCTCACCATCGCGGGGCTGCGACTCGATCCTGATCTCCGCTGGGCATTCTGGCTGGCACTCGCCGCCACCGGCCACGCGACTACCGACGACCTCGATCGTGAACTGGCCTCGGACGACACCTCGTCGGGGCGCACCGCTCATACTGCGGCGTCGACGGCGATACCCGACGCCGCGGTCAAGGCGAGCGCGTGGTCCGCCGTCACCGAACGCGAGGACATCTCCAACGATGTGCTCGACGCGTTCATCACCGGCTTCGGGGCGGGTCACCGACCGGACCTCACTGCGCCCTACGACGATCGATACTTCAAGTCCATTTCGTCGTTGTGGACCTCACGCAGTATCGAGATCGCACGTCGAATCGTCGTCCGCCTGTTCCCGCAGCAGTCATCGACCGACACCGCGGACGCGTGGCTCGCCGACCACGAATGGGCACCTGCTGCGCTACGGCGGTTGGTGATCGAGCAGCGAGACCACCTGGCCCGGAGTCTGCGCGTCCAGGCCCGGCTAGGGTGACGAACATGCCCGATCACGATGCTCGACGGTCGATTGCCACTTCTGCTCTCGCCGCAGGTGGCTTGCTCGGCGGCTTCGCCGTAGCCCGGCAATCGGGCAACCGGCAGTTCGGCGGAGCCGTCCTTGCGGCGGTCGGGGTTGCGTGTACAGCGCAGTGGCAGAAGTCCTCGGGCTCGGCTCGCGCCGGCGCACTGCTCGGCACCTACCTCGTCGCGTTCGGCGCATCGCACCCGCTTGCGAAGAAGATCGGCGCGTGGCCGGCTGTGGGCGCGGTCGCCGCTGCAACTGCGGTGGCATCGTTGGTGGTGAGCAGGTAGGTCGACCGAACGCCGAATCAGAACGCTCCGGTACGAATGAACGTTTCGAGAGTGGCGGTCGGTTCGTCGAGATCCATGCCTTGGTCCGCGACCCAGGTGTCGTCGAAGTACGTCTGCGAGTACCGATCTCCACCGTCACACAGCAACGTCACCACGCTGCCGCGTCGACCTGCGGCGATCATCTCCGCGATCAATCCGAAGGCTCCCCAGATGTTGGTGCCCGTCGATCCGCCCACCCGCTTTCCGAGTGCCTCCGAGGTGAATCTCGCAGCGGCGACCGATGCGGCATCGGGAACGGCGATCATGCGGTCGATCACCTGGCCGACGAACGACGGTTCGACGCGCGGTCGTCCGATGCCCTCGATGCGGGAGGACAAGCCGGTCTCGAATCCTGCGTCGCCGGTCTCGTAACCACCGATGAACGCCGAATTCTCTGGGTCCACCACAGCCAGTTGCGTTGCGTGCCTGCGATATCGGATATAGCGACCGATTGTTGCGCTCGTTCCACCGGTCCCTGCGCCCACCACCACCCAATCGGGAACGGGGCATTCCTCGAGCTGGAGTTGCTCGAAGATCGACTCGGCGATGTTGTTGTTGCCGCGCCAGTCGGTAGCTCGCTCCGCATGGGTGAACTGGTCCATGTAGTGGGAGTCCGGTTCGGCCGCGAGCCTGTGCGCCTCGGTGTACATCTCGCCCGGTCGATCGACGAAATGGCAACTCCCACCATGAGACTCGATGAGCGCAACCTTGGCCGGGCTGGTGCTCCGCGGCATCACTGCGACGAACTTCAGGCCCAGCAATCGAGCGAAATACGCCTCACTGACGGCAGTTGAGCCCGACGATGCCTCGATCACCGTCGTACGCTCGGTGACCCACCCGTTGCAAATCGCGTAGAGGAACAGGGACCGAGCCAGCCGATGCTTCAGGCTGCCGGTGATGTGGGTGGACTCGTCTTTGAGATATAGCGAAATTCCCCAAGCCGGTGGCAGGGGGTAACGCAACAAGTGCGTGTCGGCACTGCGCTGCGAATCGGCCTCGATCAGCCGGACTGCATTGTCGACCCATGTTCGCGATGCCGAGTGATCGACCGTTGCGGTCATTTCTTGCCGTCTTCACCACGCAGCTTCGACTGAAGGTCCGCACGCGCGGTGCGCCGGTCCTCGTCGACTGCTGCGATGGACTCGTTGACGCGGATCCTCATCTTCTTGAACAGAAGCAGCGACAGTGGCAATGAGATGAGCACTGCGAAAATCGCGGCGACGAGAACCGGAACCTCCACACCGAACAGTAAACCGACGCCGACGATGACCACAGCGATCACGATGACGAGCGCCAGCCGCGCAAAGGTATAAACGCCGAGGTTCACGGCGAGGGACTTCTTCGCCGACCTAGCTGGAACGGCATTTCCGCTGCTCGGTTCGCTGCTGTCGGCATTCGTCGCTTCACTCACGGCCTCCAGGTTACCGGGCTGGCCGGGCATTCCGACCCGCCCCTGCAGTGACCGATTTGTCCATTACCTCCCCTTTACCAACCTTGTATCAGTCGAGTACCTAGGGGTTCGAGTGCAACCATGGGCTTCGAACGCAGCAGACCGATATCTCCGATTCGACGCACATGCGACGAACCGCACCGTAGGAGGACACGACAGATGAGCGCACCCACATTCCACAAGGCTCAGGACTCACTGCTCACGCCGGGTCAGGTAGCCGCGCTTTTTCACGTCGACCCCAAGACCGTGACTCGGTGGGCACATGCCGGACGCCTCGGATCGCTACGCACTCCCGGTGGGCATCGTCGATTCCGTGAGACCGAGGTCATGCAGCTGCTGACCTCCCTGACGACAGAAGCCGGCGCACACCACTGATTCGGACGCTTGCGTAACCGAAACACGCGCAATATCCGCACCTGGAAGAACTCATCGAACATTCTCAGGAATCTTGGACGCTCGACGGGTGCGGAGCTTGTTGCATCGCGGCTACCCTCGTAGGAGGAGGTGCGTCGTGATCTATCTATTGGCGTTGATCGGCTTGGTGGCAGTAGTGGTTCTGTTCTGGAAGGCCTTCGGACCCAGCGCAGGTGCTGCACCGACCCGCACAGTCGGACCCGATGACGATCCCGATTTTCTGTGGCGAATCAATCGTGAAGCTCGCCGCGGCGGGAAAGACGGAACCGAGGCCGGCACCGAACCGACCGAGTAGAGGTTCGGCAGTTTTCAACTGGGGTCAGAGGCGGTGGGCGAGTCCGGAAACCCGGCCGCTACCGCCGCCGCCACTTCCAGAAGCGCGGTGCGAGTACGTCCGTGCAAGCGGTCCAGCTCGATTTCCGCACCTTCCTCGAGATGCGGGTCGAAGGGAATCGTCAGCACATGGGCACATCGCTGCTCGAAGTGCTCGATGACCTTCTGCAAGTCGACTTTTCCCGCTCTGGGTCTGACTCCGTTGACCACGGCTACCGACGTGGCCACCAACGTGCGATACCCGTGCGCATCCAGCCAGTCCAACGTTGCCGACGCGCTCCGGGCACCGTCCACAGATGCCGAGCTGACGACCACCAGAGTGTCGGTGCCTTCGAGAATGCTCTCCATGGCCGAATGCATCAAGCCGGTTCCACAATCCGTGATCACGATGCTGTAGAACTTTTCCAACATGGCGACCGCTCGGTCGTAGTCTTCGCCGCTGAACGCCTCCGACGCAGCCGGATCCGAATCGGATGCCAACACCTCCAATCGGTTGGCATTCTGCGACGTGTAGGCACGCACATCGCTGTAGCGGTCCACAGAATCGATGTCACGCAACAGGTTTCGGACGGTTGCAGTTGTTTCGCAGGGAACCTTCTGCCCCAGTGTTCCGCGGTCGGGGTTGGCATCGATCGCGATCACTCGATCACCGCGGATGTGGGCGAACGTCGAGCCGAGCGTCGCGGTGGTGGTCGTTTTGCCGACACCGCCTTTCAGTGAGAGCACCGCGACGCGATAGCACCCCACCAGTGTCCGATCCACCTGTGCGGTCAGCTCGAGCCGACGCTGCTGCGCGGCGCTGTTACCGACATCGATGCGGCCGCCGGACATCACATACAACGCCCGACGCCACCCGGAAACCGGTGGCACATTCGCCGATCGAACGAGCAACGAGTTGCCGAGATCGTGCGCGGAGACCGGCTGCAGAATGACACGATCAGCGGGCAGGCCCTGACCGACCGCCACTACCTGGGGAACCAGAACCGGCGCGTCGACCGCGCCGCGTTGCTGCGTCTGCTGCGGCGACGGCGGCACCTGACCCGGAGGCTGCGGCGGGTGCGGCGGGTGCGGCGGGTGCGGTGCGGTGGGATACGGAGGCTGCGGCCACTGACCGGGCTGCGCTGACCACTGATTCTGCGGACCCCACTGACCCTGTGGCCCACCCTGCCCGTGAGGCGGCATCTGCCCCGGAGGTGCCATCTGTCCTCGCGGGACCCAATTGTTCTGCGGCGGCGCTTGGTTCTGCGGCATCCGCTGTCCAGGCGGAGGTGGCCCCGACGGTCCTGGAGGACTCTGGATCGGCCTCGGCTCGGCCGGTGGAACGACGGGCATCGTCGCCGCTCTACCACTGGTGCTCTCCGCCACCGAACCGACAACCGCCACCTCACCGACACCCGGACCCGTATGAGGCGCGTCTGGGCTGATGACTTCGGAATCGACTGTCGACACAGCCGCAGGTTCAGAGGGAACCCGCGGCGGAATGGGCACGGCCTCGGGTGGCGCTACCGGTAGGTTGTCCGCGCTCTCGGGCGGCATAGCGATAGGTGTCGAGCGGAACGGTTCCCGCTGCACCGCGGGCTTCGCGTCAGGGACCGGCGCAGTGTCGACGGCTACTGCAGGAGCAGGAGGCTCTCCATTCACCACCAGGTCCGGACTGCGTTCGTCAGGCCCATCGTCGTCCAACGGTCGGACGGGTTGCCAATTGTTCTCATGCCGATCGGCCATGACCGAATCCCCCCAGTTCGCGTCCTACATCCTTGAATCCGGCTCGGATGTCTCCCCCATCGAGCCGGATCGGACGCTACCAGCTGAGCGGCCTGCGCAGAGGCCGAGTGCTAGTTCAGGCCTGCGTAGCTGTGCAGCCCCGAGACCACCATGTTGATGATGAACAGGTTGAAGAGCATGGCGGTGAATCCGGCAACGTTGATCCACGCGGCGCGGGTGTTCCGCCAGCCGGAGGTGGCGCGAGCGTGCAGGTAGGCGGCGTAGATGATCCAGGTGATGAACGACATCGTTTCTTTGGGGTCCCAGCCCCAGAAGCGTCCCCATGCAGCCTCGGCCCAGATCGCGCCGAGGATGACGCCTGCACCGAAGAGTGGGAACGCGACGATGGTCGTCTTGTACGCGAGTCGGTCGAGGGCTTGGGCGTCGGGCAGCTTGGATGCGAATTTGCCCCAGAACCCGATGCTTTCTTCACCGAGGGGCTGCTTGATGCGCAGCAGGAACAGCAGGGACGCCACGCCGGAGACCAACAGGATGCCGCTGCCGACGCTGACGATGGTGACGTGGATGGGCAGCCAGTACGAGCGCAGCGCCGGGACGACCGGGGCGGCGTCGGCGTAGAGCTTGGTGGCGGCGAAGAACATCAGCACGATGATCGGTGCGAGAACGAACACCAGCATCGGACGCATGACCTTCTTACGCAGGGCGATCACCGAAGTCAGAGCGGCGGCTGCGGTGGCCATGGTGACGAACTCGTACATGTTGCCGAGCGGGAAGCGGTGCGTGGCGAACCCGCGCAGCACCACCGCGGTGACGTGCAGGAGGAGGGCCGGCGCGAGCAATGCGAAGCCCATGCCTGCCAGGCGTTCGGAGAGCGGACGCTTCGGCGCTTCGGTGACGCGACCCGGCCGGGTCTCGACCACCGGGGCACCTGCGCCGACGAGTTCCTTGGCCTGGGCAGCCGTGGCTTTGGCCGACGCGTACTGAGCGATGAGCAGGACGAATGCGAGCACGTAGATCGTGAACGCTGATTCGAACGACCAGTCGCTGTACTGCGAGAGGGTCTCATTGATCGGCATCGGTCAGTTCTCCTGTTTCGAGGTGTCGCCGAGCAGGCGGGTGCACAGGCGGTCGAACTCTTCGCCCCACCCCGCCTGATCGGTGCGTGCAAGTCCGCCGAGGTCTACTACAGTACGTCGTGCCTGAGTGTCGGCAGTGAGCCGGACCCAGATTCTGCGACGCTTGATCACCAGTGAGACGAGCAGTCCGCCCATCATCGTGAGTGCGAAGACGAGCACCCAGGTCTGGGCCGGGTCGTGCGAGACCTGGAGGTTGACGAACTCCTTCGCCCCGTCGAACGTGACGACGGTGCCGTCGCTCAGCGTCGCGGACTCTCCCGGCATCAGGTTGACGCGATCCTGCTTGACCAACCTCCCCTGAGCGATCATTTCCTGATCGAGCGAGAAGATGGACTGCGGTAGTCCGGTGTCGAGTCCGGTGTCGCCCTTGTAGATGTCGACGGCGACGGCAGGGTCGTTCATCGCGGGGAAGCTCGACGACAGCAGGCTGCCGTGGAACGACGCCGTCGGTGCGAACAGTCCCTCGATGGCGATCTGGTTCTTCCGGCGATCCAACGCGTCGGGATAGAGGCCGCCGGGCGGGTCGACGCGAAGTACGCCACTGGACAGGAAGGTCGTGGCGTCCGTGGGTTGCCACTGGATGGTGTCGGTGCGGGTCTCACCGTTGGGGAACGTCACGGTGAATGTCGGTGCGTAGCCGTGCCCCTGCAGGTAGACGCGGTCGCCTGCCACGCGCAAGGGGTGGTTGACCTGAAGCTGATCGTCGCGCCACACGTTGTTGGTCAGGTCGTCGCCTGCCTGATATTCGATGTTGGAGGTGAACATCTCGGCTTGGCCGTTGTCCAGGTAGTCGGCCTGAAAGTCCTTGACGCGGACGCACAGTGGCTCGAGCTCGGTGCCGTCGACGAGGTTGCCCGCCCGGAACGAGTCGTAGTTGGCGGGTGTGGAAGTGCAGAATCCGGGGCCGTCGTCGGCGATGACGATGCGGTTTCCCTCGTAACCGAGCAGCTTGCCCATGGCGATCGCAGCCAACAGTCCGACGAGCGAGAGGTGGAAGACGAGGTTTCCGAGTTCGCGAACGTAGCCCTTCTCCGCCGAGAGCGTCACTGCTCCGCCGTCCTCGGATCGCTGGGCCACGCGCCAACCGCGAAGCTGAGCACGCACCTGCCCGGCGATGTCCTCGGGTGTGCCGTCGACCTCGTACCGACTGTGGTGCGGCAGCCGCGAGAGATTGCGGGGCGCGCGAACAGGCTTGGTACGCAACTGCTTTGCGTGCTCGATGCACCGCGGCAGGATGCAGCCGATCAACGAGACGAACAACAGGGCGTAGATCGCGGTGAACCAGAAGCTGCCGAAGACGTCGAACAGCTCGAACTTGTCCATGATCGGACCGAGAGTCGGACGGTCGGCGATGTACTCGTCGACCTTGCCCGCGTTGAGACTGCGCTGCGGCACCAGGGCACCGGGCACCGCGGCGAACGCCAGCAGAAACAGCAGCACCAGCGCGGTGCGCATGCTGGTCAGCCCACGCCAGGTGTTGCGGACCAGGGCCACTCCCCTGCCCATGACCGACTGCTTGTGGGGCGGCGACGCCTCGGTGCGCTCTTCGGTGTCGGCGGTCATATCGGCAACACCACATCGGAGACGAAGGCGTCGCGCACCCAACCGACGAACTGATCCCAGGCACCGGTGACCAGTGCAATTCCTACCGCTATCAACATGATTCCGCCGAATACCTGTATCTGTCGTGCGTGTGTACGTAGCCAGCCGACGCCTCGAAGCGCACTGACCGAACCGAACGCGAGGATCACGAACGGCAGTCCCAGACCGAGGCAATACGCCACGATCAGGACGACGCCGCGCGCTGCCGTCGCACCGTCGGTGCCTGCGGCGAGCGAGATGACGCCTGCGAGTGTCGGCCCGAGGCACGGGGTCCACCCGAGTGCGAACACGCCGCCGAGCAACGGCGCGCCGGCCAGTGAACCGATCTGCTTCGGCTCGAAGCGCACGTCGCGCTGCAGCGCAGGGATCAGTCCGACGAACACCAGTCCCATGGCGATGGTGACGACGCCGCCGATCCGCATGAGCAGCTCGCGGTTGATCGCCAGTGCCGAGATGGCCCCGAACACCGACGCGGTCGCGAGGACGAACACCACGGTGAATCCGAGCACGAACAGTCCCGCCGCTCCGGCTACTCGAACCCGGCCGTTGCGCACCTTCGTCTTGACGGCAGCTTCGTCGGCACTGACGGCCGGGGCGTCGGCCCCGACGACTCCGGCGAGATAGGAGAGATAGCCCGGCACCAGCGGTACGACACACGGGGACGCAAAAGAGACGAGACCGGCCAGGACGCACGCTCCGAGCGCCAGGACGAGCGGCCCGGAGGCCGCGGCTTCCTGGAAACTCGCGCCGACCCCGGCAAGGTAGATCTCGTTCACGGTTGCACTGGCTCCTCGGCTGCTATCCGTTCGACGACGGGCTGCAGATCCTCGGCAAGCAGTTCACGCAGGAACACTGCGGCGACGCGGTGCTGTCGGTCGAGCACGACGGTCGTCGGAATGACGGAGGTGGGAACGCCACCGAGCGCGGTCAGGGTGCGCATCGGCGGGTCGTAGATCGAGGAGTAGGTGACGTTGTTGCTGACGACGAAATCCTGTGCGGCAGTTTGTGATTCGTCGCGCACGTTGATGCCGAGGAATTCGACACCCGAGGCCTTGGTGGCCTCGTAGACCTTCTCGAGATCGTCGGCTTCACCGCGGCAGGGGCCGCACCACTGACCCCAGACGTTGAGCACGACGACGTCACCGTCGTAGTCCGACAGCGAGGTCGTCTTGCCCTCGGTCATCAGGTCGGGCCCGGACAGTTCGCCGAGGGCACCGCGCTCGGACGGCGGATCGTAGAAGATGTCGGTCTTCCCGCCCGGCGAGACGAATTGGAAGGTACCGCCTTGAGCAACCGCGTCGGTGCCGGTCGAACAACCAGCGACGAGGGCCACAGCGGCAACCGCGAGCAGAAACCTACGCACCGGAGATCCTCGGGTCGGACGCTCCTGCAGGCTCGGAGTAGACGAGGTCGACGAGCTGGTCCCCCTCGTAGACCAGCGACGTCAGAGACGCGAGCCCGCACTGACGGTTCCGCGGGTCGTGCCAGAGCCGATCGCCCTGCAGGAAGCGGCGAAGCGTCCACACCGGGAGTTGGTGGCTGACACAGACGGCCTCGTGCCCGACGGCCGCGACGCGGGCTGCGTTGACAGCGGCGAGCATGCGGTGGGCGATCTGCAGGTACGGCTCGCCCCAGGACGGCGTGAACGGATCGCGAAGTTTCCACCAGTGCCGTGGACGACGCAACGCTCCGTCACCGACGGCGACGCGCAGCCCCTCGAATTCGTTTCCTGCTTCGATGAGGTTCTCGTCCTCGGCGATGGTCAGGCCGTGAGCCGCCGCGATGGGTCCGGCGGTCTCCTGCGCACGCAGGAGCGGTGATGCCACGACGTGGGTGATGTCGTGGCCCGCGAGCGCGTCCGCCACTGCCTTGGCCTGCGACTGGCCGGTCACCGAGAGCTTGAAGCCAGGCAGCCGCCCGTAGAGGATGCCCTTGGGGTTGTGCACCTCGCCGTGCCGGAGGACGTGCACGATGGTGCGCGTCGTCGAGTGCGGATGTGTTGCGGGGGCCTCGGTCACGTCGGGGTCCTGTTTCTCGCTAGTCGGGTGGTCGGGGTGATCAGTGCGGTGCGGTAGCGGCTGCTGCAGCTTTCGCTGCCGCCGGGGCCGCGTCGGCGATGATCTCGAAGGCTCGGTCGTCGAGCGCGGCCGAGACGAACCAGGCCTCGAACGCGCTCGGCGGCGGGTACACACCGCGCGAGAGGAAAGCGTGGAAGAACGCCGGGTAGCGCCACGTCTGCGCGGCCTTGGCCTGCGCATAGTCGGTGACGGGTCCATCGGCGAAGAACACACTCACCATAGTGCCCGCGAACTGCACCTGATGGGTGACGCCTTCGGCGGTGAGGGCATCTCCGAGCAGCGTTCCGAGCCGGTGCGAGTTCGCCTGCAACTTCTCGTAGACGGCTGCGTCGGCCAATTGCAGGCTCGTCAGACCGGCTGCGACGGCCACGGGGTTACCGCTGAGCGTGCCCGCCTGGTACACCGGTCCGGCCGGCGCGAGGTAGGCCATGATGTCCGCTCGGCCACCGAAAGCGGCAGCGGGCAGTCCACCGGACATGACCTTGCCGAAGGTGTACAGGTCGCCTGCGACACCGTCGATGCCGTACCAACCGGCGGCGCTGACGCGGAACCCGGTCATCACCTCGTCCATGATCAGCAGCGCGCCGTGCTCGGTCGCAAGACGGCGAAGTCCATCGTTGAAGCCGGTGACCGGGGCGATCGCGCCCATGTTGCCCGCGGCGGCCTCGGTGATGATGCAGGCGATCTGGCCGGGGTTGGCCTCGAACGCGGCGGACACCGCGGCGAGGTCGTTGTAGGGAACGACGATGGTGTCCGACGCCTGTGCGCCGGTGACTCCCGGCGAAGTGGGGAGTCCGAAGGTGGCCAGACCCGAACCGGCGTCGGCGAGGAGCGCATCGACGTGGCCGTGATAGCAGCCGGAGAACTTCAGAATCTTGGTGCGGCCGGTGAAGCCGCGAGCCAGGCGCACCGCGCTCATGGTGGCCTCTGTGCCCGAATTCACAAGGCGAACCTGGTCGACGGGGCCGACTCGACGGACGATTTCCTCGGCGAGCTCGATTTCGCGCTCGGTGGGTGCACCGAACGACAGGCCGGTTGCCGCTGCCTTCTGGACGGCCTCGACGATGGCGGGATGGGCGTGTCCGTGGATCATCGGGCCCCAGGACGAGATGAGGTCGACATAGGACTTACCGTCCGCGTCGGTCATCGTGTATCCGCTGGCCTGCGTGATGAAGCGGGGCGTTCCGCCGACCGACGCGAAGGCCCGCACAGGCGAGTTCACGCCGCCGGGGATCACCGTGCTCGCGCGAGCGAAGAGTTGGGCCGATACGGGGGCGTCGTCGCCGGTAGAAGCAGTCACGACTTCCAGTGTCCCAGGTTCGTCGAAACCGCCAACTACAGGGAGTAATACTGCGCTCGCCCGAAGGCGTCAGTCCGTGTCGGTTTTCTTCGATCGGGCATGGTCACCATCGCGATAACGACGATGGCCCACATGCCGAGGGATCACAGTTCGTTGCTCACGCGCAGGTCCATCGGATGTTGTGTCACCTCAAAGGTTGGGTGAGCTGCACACCGGGTAGTTGGTTTCGATGACCGATACCGATGCGAAAAACAACGAAAGCTCAGCGGACGGCGTCACCAAGGTCGCTGAATTGATCTCCGAAGCCGGACTCTGCATGTTCACCACCGTCGGCCGAGACGGCCACCTCATCTCACGTCCGATGGCGTTGCAGGAAGCCGAGTTCGACGGCGACCTGTGGTTCTTCGCCGCGCACGACTCACGCAAGGTGGCCGACATCGCGGCGAATCCGACGGTCAACGTCTCGTTTCAGTCCGGCGAAGGCTGGGTGTCCCTGTCCGGCACCGCGGCCGTCGTCGAGAATCGGACGAAGGCCGAAGAACTGTGGAACACCCGGGCGGCCACGTGGTTCGAGAAGAACCCCGATTCCCGTGAGGTGGCACTGATACACGTGGCCGCCGAAGGTGCGGAATACTGGTCGACCCCCGGATCGAAGGTCTCGAATCTCATGGCTTACGCCAAGGCCAAGATCACCAACGAGCGGCCGAACCTGGGCGAACACGAGGTAGTCGAACTCGAACTACCTCACAATTCGACCGACTAGTTTCGCTCGTGCCGGGGTGCTGCCGGGGGCACGTCCGGATCGCCCAGGACGTTCCGGTGGCCTGTGACGTTGCGGTCGTCTGCGACGTTCCGGTCATCTCGCACGTTGCGGTCGTTTGTCATCTTCCGGCCGTTCTTCACGTCCGGGTCGATCCGATTCGCGCGCTCGAACTCCGAGTCGACCTCGTCGCGGGACGACGCGGCGACACCCTGATGAGACTGCGCCTGCTGCGCAAGTTTCTCCGCCTCGGCGGCTTTGACGTCGGCCTCGGCCTGCGCCCGACGCGCTTTGGCCTCACTTTCGCGGGCCAGCAGCTCACGCTCCTCTACGATGGCCGCTTGATCGGCCGCCTTCTCGCGAATGTCGTTCGCTTCCAACCTCTTACGCTCTTTGCCCTTGCGCGCCACAACCATGGCGACGGCAACGACCAGCACTACGACGACTACTGCAACAATGATCCACACTGCGGTACTCATAATTGGAACTCCCGATCTGTTTCGAATGCCGAAGCGGCAGACGTTCCCGACCGCTTACCCGAGTAACGATTCAGTAAACTCGCCGAACATCGTGCAAGCGAGCGCACCGAATTCCTTCTCGTCCAACGCGGCGGCCCCGGCAGGCATACTCGAGATCAGCTCGACGCCCGTCACGAGCGGCAACTCGTCCAGGTTGACCCGCGCCGCCAGACTCGGTTCGGTCGGCCACGACCCGACGACCAGGCCGGAACATGTCACACCCGAGGCGCGAACGGCCGCGACAGTCAATGCGCTGTGATTGAGCGTCCCCAACTCGGCCCCTGCAACGACCAGCACCGATGCTCCGACGGCACCGGCGATGTCGAGCGCAGTGAACCCTCCGGCACCCAAGCGCACTGCCACTCCGCCCGCACCCTCGACCACAACGAGGTCGTGGGTCTCGTCGAGTGCCAGAACCGCGTCGACCACGGCGGCGAGTTCGAGCATCGGCCGACCCGATCGACGGGCGGCGACATCGGGCGCAAGCGGCTCGGGGTACCGCGCGAACTCGACTCCCGGTACCCCCGAAAGACGTTGCACCACATCGATATCAGCTTCGTCCAGGCAGTCATCTCCGACGCCCGTCTGCGCGGGCTTGCATACCGCGACGGAGCGTCCGCCTGCCAGCGCTGCCGCCGCGAGTGCAGCGGTGATCACCGTCTTGCCGACGCCGGTCGACGTTCCGGTGACAAGCAGCACGGTCATCTCAGCACCGCAGCATTCAACACCGCAGCATTCAACACCGTCGCCAGAACGACTGTGGCACGGTCGATGTCGGCGTCGGTGAGGTCGGCGCGGGCGGTCAATCGCAGCCGAGATGCGTTCGGCGGAACCGATGGCGGCCGAAAGCACCCGACGTGCACGCCGAGGTTCAGACAGTCACCGGCTGCGCGGACGGCACGCTCGGCATCGCCGAGTATCACCGGAACGACCGCCGATACAGTCGGTTCCACTCCCGCTGCAGAGGCCAACTGTATTGCCCGAGAACCGATTGCAGCCACGCGATCGGGTTCGGCGCGCAGAACTTCCAGCGCGGCCGATGCTGCACCCACCGATGCCGGGGCGAGCCCGGTGTCGAACACGAACGTGCGCGCACCGTGCAGCACCTGAGTGCGAACCGCTGCCGACCCGAGCACCACTCCACCCTGCGATCCGAGCGCCTTGGACAGCGTTGCGGTGATCACCAGGTCCGGCGCTCCGGCGAGGCCTGCTTCGTGAACAGCTCCCCGGCCGCCGTCCCCACGTACACCCAATCCGTGTGCTTCGTCGACGACGAGCACCGCGCTCCGTCTCCGACACACCGCGTACAACTCGGCCAGCGGTGCCAGATCGCCGTCGGCGCTGAACACCGAGTCGGTCAGCACCAGAGCCCGCGTCTCGGTTCGCTCGCCAAGAAGTCGATCGACGTGCTCGGGATCGCAGTGTCGCGCGACAGCGACCCGAGCTCGGGAGAGACGACAGGCGTCGATCAACGACGCGTGCGACGCGGCGTCGGAGATCACCAGCGCGTCGCGTCCCGCCAGTGCCGACACGACACCGAGATTGGCGGTGTAACCGGAGGAGAAGACCAGCCCGGACTCGGCCCCGACAAAATCCGCGAGATCCTCCTCGAGGCGCTCGTGTGCCGTGGTGGTGCCGGTGACCAGACGAGACCCGGTGGATCCACCGCCCCAACGGCGCACCGCCGCGCAGGCCCCCTCGATGACGGCCGGGTGCCGGGCCAGACCGAGGTAGTCGTTCGACGCCAGATCGAGGACCGCGTCCTCGGCGGTGCGGGGGATCACGATGCGCTCGAGGCCGGCCTCGCGTCGGGCGTGCGCGGCGGCGTCGAGCCATTCCAGAGCGGTCATGGCAGCACCATACTTGAACACCGTTCAAGTATGGTGCTGCGCTACCGCCACCAGGGCTTCGGCGATGGCAGCCACCTCCGCATCGGTGCAGATGAACGGCGGCATGGCGTACACCAGACGACCGAACGGACGCAGCCACACTCCCGCCCCGACGGCCGCGGCGGTCGCCCGTGCCATGTCCACCGGCGCGTGCATCTCGATCACCCCGATCCCGCCGAGGACCCGGACGTCGGCGACCCCCGGCAGCGAACGAGCAGGTGCCAACCCCAGAGCCAACCCCGATGCCAAACCTGCGACCTCGGCGCGCCAGTCGCGTGAAAGCAACAGTTCCACCGAGGCCACCGCAATCGCGCACGCGAGTGGATTACCCATGAACGTCGGCCCGTGCATCAGGCCTCCAGCCTCGCCACCCGACACCGTTTCGGCTACCTCGGTGGTGCACAGCGTCGCCGCGAGGGTCACATATCCTCCGGTCAGAGCTTTGCCGACGCACATGATGTCGGGCGCAACACCGGCGTGATCGGCGGCGAACAGCTCCCCGGTGCGGCCGAAACCGGTGGCGATCTCGTCGAAGATCAGCAGAATGCCGTACTCGTCGGCCAGCCGGCGTAGTTCGAGCAGGTAGCGCGCATCGTGGAACCGCATCCCGCCCGCACCCTGGACGATCGGCTCGACGATGATCGCCGCAAGTTCGCTGGAGTGTTCGCTCAGTACCCGCTCGAATTCGGCGACGTAGCCGGCGTCGAACTCAACGGGCGGAGCCGGCGCGAATACCTGCTTCGCCAGCACGTCGGTCCACAGTGTGTGCATCCCGCCGTCCGGATCGCACACGCTCATCGGAGCGAACGTGTCGCCGTGATATCCGCCCCGCCAGGTCAACAGACGTGTGCGCCCGTGCTCGCCGCGGGCACGCCAGTACTGCAACGCCATCTTCACCGCGACCTCGACCGAGACCGATCCGGAATCGGCGAGGAACACCTTGTCGAGCCCTGCGGGAGTGATCTCGACCAGCAGCTCGGCCAATCTCGCGGCTGGAGCGTGAGTCAGTCCACCGAACATCACGTGACTCATCCTGCTCAGCTGGTCGTGCGCGGCGGCGTCGAGCACCGGGTGGCGGTAGCCGTGCACCGCCGCCCACCACGAACTCATCCCGTCGATCAGCTGCCGGCCGTCGGCGAGGCTCAGTCGCACGCCGGATGCACTCTCGACCACCAGCGGCGTCGCGCTTGCCGGAAACCGGCTGTAGGGATGCCACAGGTGGTCGGAATCGATTCGACGGACATCGGCGGGAGTCAGCACGCCACAGCACCCTGCCACAGCGACCGAGCCCTACCGACTCCCTCACCGTAGAAGGCGAAATGTCCGAATCCGTTAGCATTGCGACATGATGACGCCGACGAGATTCGCAGGTGCCGCCCTGGTGGCGACTCTGACACTCGCTGCCTGCGGGGGTACAGCCGAGGTTCCGTCGCCCACGAGCACCACCGACGCACCGGCCTTCGTCGTCGATACCTCTACTCCACTGGGCGCGCTCAACGACCGGATTCTGCAGTGGATCAACGGCGAAAATGCACCCGATCCCACCGAGGTGGAGGCTGTCGTCGGCCCCGAGTTGACCGAGGCCGTGGCCCCGCTGGGCGGGCTCGTCACCCCTCTCGAACAATTGAGAGCGGGGGCTCCGAATGTGGCCACCGGCTTCGAGGCCGGCCCCGATACCGGCGTCCTGCGCTTCACCACCGCGGGTATCCCGGCCACGATTTCCACCTCCGTCGGTGCCGATGGCAAGCTCGACGGATTCCTGGCCAGACCCGACACCCCCGAGATCTCGTCGTTCGACGACCTCGATGCGGCGCTGTCGAAGGTGGCCCCGAAGTACTCCTACAGTGCGTCTCGTCTCAACGGTGGTGACTGCGAGGCCGTCTACTCCACCGATGCGGACGCCGTGCTCCCGCTGGGGTCGGTGTTCAAGTTGTACGTCCTCGGCGCGCTCACCGACGAGATCGAGGCGGGCACGGTCCGGTGGGACGAGCAGCTCACCGTTCGTGATGCGACCAAGAGCGCGCCGTCCGGCGAGTTACAGAATCGGCCCGACGGCACCGCGGTGTCGATTCGGGAGGCTGCCGAGAAGATGATCTCGTTGTCCGACAACACCGCAACGGATCTGCTGATGGAACGACTCGGCCGCGACAGGGTCGAACGCCAGCTCAGCGTCATGGGACATCACGATCCCTCGGTCATGACGCCGATGATGGACACCCGGCAGTTCTTCGTCATCGGATTCGGCGATCCGAACATGCGGGCCGAGTGGTCCGGTGCAGACCCCGACTCCCGGGCCGAACTGCTCGAGCAGGCGGACGCGCGGCCGCTCGAGATCGACTTCGAGAACTTCCTCGACAATCCGGCGTCGGCCGACGGCGTCGAGTGGTTTGCCAACGCGCAGGACGTCTGTGCGGCGATGGGTTATCTGGCCTCGGGTCCGGCAGCGGAGGAGAACCGCAGGATTCTGGCGATCACTCCGGGCGTGCAGTTGGACCCGGCGCTGTGGCCGTACTCCGGCTTCAAGGGTGGCAATGCACCCGGTGACCTCGCCGGCGCATTTCTGGCCACCGATGCGTCCGGTCAGGACTGGATCGTCACCGAACAGTTTCAGGCCGACGAAGCGATAGACCTGATTCCGTCCAGTTACGCGTTCCTCATCGCTCAGGAGGCATTCGCACTGCTGAAGTAGGTGTGATTTGTAACATCGATGTTACTGCTGCATTACACTCGCGGTCGTGGAGGCACAACACGAACCAGCCCAGCACGCGTGGCCGTCGGGCTTCAAAGAGTTCTTGGTCAGCGAATTCACCGACTTCAGCCCCCTGGTCGACAGGGCTTTGGAGGACAACTGCGCATCGCTGTTCCGTGACGGTCCCTACGCGAAAACGGGCTTCTGGCGCACCTGTGGAGCGGTCTTCAGAGAATTCGTCTGGCCGGTCTGAGTTTCCGGCCCTCACAGGCGGCGGCAAAAGGTTACCGTCGAGTATGGCAACCACAACGGATCACCTTCGGAACACTCTGGACGGCCGCTGGCGAGATGTGAAGAACCAGGCGCGGCAGCAACTTGCACGCGAAGAGTTCCGACCGCACTACACGCCGAACACCGTCATCGCCCGCACCAAAGCAATGGAGCAAATGAAGTTGCTCGCTGCTGCCGGTGCAGCCGACAACGGCTTCAAG
This sequence comes from Rhodococcoides sp. S146-33, assembly GCF_059489205.1. Lineage (NCBI taxonomy): Bacteria > Bacillati > Actinomycetota > Actinomycetes > Mycobacteriales > Nocardiaceae > Rhodococcoides > Rhodococcoides sp. S146-33. Next base: position 177,498 of record NZ_JCAJWY010000007.1, on the reverse strand, counting down.
AAGGAACACGGCGGCACCGGCGACGTCGGGGCAGCGGTCACGATGATCGAGATGCTCGCGATGAGCGACCTGTCACTGATGGTCAAGGCCGGCGTCCAGTGGGGGCTGTTCGGCGGTGCTATCGAAAATCTCGGCACCGAACGCCACCACGAGGCCTACGTCCCCAAGATCATCAGCCTCGATCTGCTCGGCTGTTTTGCGATGACCGAGACCGGCCACGGCAGCGACGTGCAGTCGCTCGAGACCACGGCAACGTACGACCCGAAGACGGACGAGTTCGTCATCAACTCCCCGACGCCCTCGTCGCGCAAGGACTACATCGGCGGTGCCGCCGAAACCGCGACCGTCGCTGCGGTGTTCGCTCAGCTCATCACCGCAGGCCCGGGCGAGGAGCCCGAGAGCCACGGCGTCCACTGCTTCTTCGTTCCGCTCCGAGACGAGAACGGTGATGATCTGCCCGGTGTCACCACGTCGGACTGCCAGTACAAGGGCGGCCTCCCCGGCGTCGACAACGGACGCCTGATGTTCGATCACGTCCGTATCCCGCGAGACAACCTGCTCAACAAGTACGCAGACGTGTCCGACGACGGCACGTACACCTCCCCCATCGAGAACAAGTCTCGACGGTTCTTCACGATGCTCGGTACGTTGATCCGCGGCCGTGTCACGGTAGGCGGCAGTGCCGCCGCTGCTGCGCGAGTCGCTCTGGACATCGCGACGCGATACGCCTTGCAGCGCAGGCAGTTCGCTGCGCCCGATTCCGATCAGGAAGTTCTGATCATGGACTACCTGGTGCATCAGCGTCGACTGTTCCCGCTCATCGCCAAGTCCTACGCCCTGCAGTTCGCGCAGAACGAGCTCGTCTCGAAGATGCACGAGCTGCAGACCGCGGACAGCCCCGACGCCGAGGAGCAGCGCGAACTCGAGGCGCGTGCGGCCGGCCTCAAGGCGGCGAACACCTGGCATGCGACCGCCGCAATTCAGGAAGCCCGCGAAGCGTGCGGCGGTGCAGGCTATCTCGCCGAGAACCGGCTGATCTCGCTCAAGGCCGACACGGATGTGTTCACCACGTTCGAAGGTGACAACCATGTGCTCACCCAGCTGGTGGCCAAGGAACTGCTCACCGCGTACGCCGACGACGTCAAGTCCATGAGCCCGGTCGAATGGGTCAAGTTCGCCGCGGACATGGTCGGCGACCGAGTGGTCAAACGCACTGCAGCACAAGCGATCATGCAGACCATCCTGGACCGCCGTCAGGACAACGAGGAAGAGGGCTCGCTGTTCAACCGCGGCACCCAGGTCAAGATGTTCGAGGATCGCGAGGAGTACCTGCTCTCCACCGTCGCGCGGCGATTGCAGTCCAAGTCCAAGGAGACCACTCCGTTCGACGCGTTCAATGCGGTGCAGGATCACGTGCTGCACGCTGCGAGCGCACATATCGATCGCATCATCTTCGAGGCCTTCATCGCCGGCATCGAATCGTGCGAGGATCCCACCACCAAGGATCTCCTCGAAGAGGTCTGCGACTTGTACGCCCTGTCGGTGATCGAGAAGGACAAGGCCTGGTTCATCGAGCACCGCTACCTGTCGACCGAGCGGTCCAAGGCCGTCACCCGCGCCATCAACGAGCGCTGCCGCACGCTGCGTCCGCACGCGGAATTGCTCGTCGACGGCTTCGGGGTGCCCGACGCGTTGGTCGGTGCGGCGATGCTCGGTGAGCCGGGAGCGGGAACCGAGGAAGAGCCCGCTGCCAACCCCAGTCACGCGCACTGACGCGTAGCGGGATCGAAACCCCCTAGGGGACGATCGCGAAAACCCGGCAGGGGCCTCCGGTCGCGCCGGCGTGCTTGGGCGCGCCGACGACGACCGTCGCCCCTGCCGGAGGCACATCATCGAGATTGGCCAGCGCTTCGATGCCGTATCGGCCTGCGCCGAGAACCGCTGTGTGCGCTGGGTATTCGCGGTCGTTCATCCGGTCGAGGCTCAATGTGTCGACCCCGATTCCGACGATGTTGCGCTCGCGTACCAGCAACCGGGCCGCGTCTGCGCCGAAGCCGGGCGCGGCACGCTCGGCAAGTCGGGTCTGCCACCGACTGTGCATCGCAACCAATGCTCGTTCGGGTATCCGGCCGTGTTCGCGCTCCCACCGGTCGATGTCCTCGGGTGTCACCACAGCTTCCGGATCGGCTTCGGCCCGCGCCGATATGTCCAGGACGACGAGCGGGGCGATCAGATCTTCCAGCGGCAGAACGTCGGCCGTCGCCCCGCCTCGAACACGGTGCGCAGGGGCATCGATGTGCGTGCCGGTGTGCTCCCAGTACGAGAGCTTGTTCACCAGGAATCCGCCGAGCTCGTAGGCCGCGACCGGGCGCATCGAGAACGGTTCGTTGCCCGGCCACACCGGGAACGTGGGGCTCAGGGTATGTGTCAGGTCGACCAGTCGACCGGCCGGAACAGCTACGGCAACACCAGGTTCGGCGCGCACCGGTCCGCTCGCCGCGACCGTGAGCGCAGCCGCCCCCAACGATCCGAACAAAGCCCTACGGCCAATTCTGCGGTGAACCGTCTCGACGACCTCGGGGCCACACATCAGCCGGCAGCGGGAGTGACGAGCAGGACCTTGTCGTCGGACCCGTTGTCGGTGGTGAGCAGAAAGGCTCCGTTGTTGCCGAAGCTGGTCAGCGAACGCAGGCGTCCGTACGTGCCGACCAGTGCATCCGCCTCGTCGACGTATTCGGTGCCGTCCTCGGACAGCTTCAGGAACACGAGTTTCTCGCCCTGCTGACTCGACACCACGGCTGCACCGTTCCACGAGCCCCATCCCGCACCGTTCGCGAAAGTGAGGCCGGGCGTCGCGATTGTGGGGCTACCCGAACTCCAGACCGCCTCGAGTGCACCGGGCACCCGGGTGGGATCGGTCATCGGTACCGATTCGTCGTAGATGAACGGAAGTCGATCGGGGCGATAGCCGTAGTTGCCGCCGGGCACCAGCAGATTCAGCTCGTCGTCTCGGGTCGTGCCCTGCTCCACCTCGTAGATCTGCCCGGTCCCGGGTCGAATCGCGAGCCCCTGTACGTTCCGATGTCCCAGAGTGAAAATGCGATCCGGTGAACCCGCCGCCGGTGAACCATCAGCGTTGACGTGCAGAACCTTGCCGCCCAACGAGTTTCGATCTTGCGGCACCGTCGGCGTTGCAGTGTCCCCGGTGCCGACGTAGAGGGTGCCGTCGGGGTGGGCCAGGATTCGGCAGCCACCGTGGCGGCCCCCGTCGGCGACGGGAATGTCGTCGATCAGCGTGCCGGTGCGCGTCAGCGCCGTCCACCCCGGGTCGACGGTCCACGAGAGGACCGCTATGTAGTTGTCGCTGCTGCCGCCACCTGCGCTGCCGGTTCCGGCGCTGCCCGTTGCGGCTTCGCCGCCCTGCACGCCCTGACACGTGTAGATAGTTCTGGACGTTCTGAAATCCGTTGCCAGGGCAATTCCCATCAGGCCGGTTTCACCCGATGCGTACAGATCGTCCAGGTCGGCTTCGAGCTCACGGGTGGCCCCGTCGACGGCGCGGATAACGAACCGCCCCGATCGTTCCCCGGTCAGCACCGTTCCGTCGGGCGCGACCACGGCATCCCATGGTTTCGTCAGTCCCGTGAGCACCGTGGTGACCGTCAGGCCGGGGAGAGGATCGCCCTGAGCCGTTGCGGTGGTCGTAGCGGCAAGCGTCAGGAGGACACTGGCCGCGATTACTCCGGATCTGGACACCAGCTTGTTCATCGGCACTCCTGACGGTCCGCGACCAGCCCGATATGACCGGTATCACATGATTTTAAACACAATCGGGAGGTGAACCGCCAGCTCACCCACCGACCGCACCAGCTGTCACGCGCGGTCAGGGCAACCTCGGTTCAGCCGATCTCGGGCGTGACGAGCAGTATCTGATCGTCGGATCCGTTGTCGGTGATGAGCAGGAAGCCGCCGTCGCGTCCGAAGGGGGTGAGCGAACGCAGCCTGCCGTAGGTGCCGTTCAGCGCCTCCGTCTCGGCGACGTACTCGGTTCCGTCCTCCGACAATGCCAGGAAGACGAGCTTCTCGCCCTGCTGACTCGAGATCACCGCGGCACCGTTCCAGGCGCCCCACTGCTCACCGTCGGTGAAGGTGACGTCGGGGGTGGCGATGGTCGGATCACCCGAGCTCCACACCGCAGGCAGAGCACCGGGAACCCGGTCGGGGTCGGTCATAGGGACCGATTCGTCGTACACCGACGCGCGTCGATCGGGGCTGTAGCCGTAGTTGCCGCCCGGCACCAACAGGTTCAGCTCGTCGTCTCGGCTCGTTCCCTGCTCGACCTCGAAGATCTGATCGGTTCCGGGACGGATCGCCAGTCCCTGCACGTTGCGATGACCGAGAGTGAAGATGCGATCCGGTGCGTCGGCTGCGGCGGTGCCGTCGGCGTTGACGTGTAACACCTTGCCGCCCAGCGAGTTCCGATCCTGAGGAAAGGTCGGTTTCGCGTTGTCACCGGTGCCGATGTACAGCGTGCCGTCGGGGTGGGCCAAGATGCGGCAGCCACCGTGCCGCCCGCCGTCGGCGACGGGAATGTCGTCGACGATGGTTCCGGTTCGCGAGAGCCGAGTCCACTCCGGTTCAAGGTCCACGACATCACGCCGATGCGGTTGCCTGCGTCGCCGCGCACACCCTGACAGGTGTAGATCGTTCGCGACGCGGCGAAATCGGTAGCCAGTGCGATTCCCATGAGTCCGGTCTCCCCGGCGGCGTAGAGATCGCCCAGGTCCGCGTCCAGTTCACGCTGCACTCCTGCGGAGTCGCGGATGACGAACCGGCCGGAGCGCTCCCCGGTCAGCAACGTGCCATCGGGAGCAACCACCACGTCCCATGGTTTCTCGAGGCCGTCGAGCACGGTGGTGACCGACAGGTTCGGCAGCGGCCCGACAGGCGCGGCCTGTGAGGGGGCATCTTCGGAAACCGATCCCTGCGACGATGAGGTCGCGGACGGCTCGGCGCTACCGCCCTGTTCGGTGGTGTCCGCCGAGCAGGCCGCTACCAGGGCGACGCTCATAGCGATGACCGCTGCGCCGGTGACCGGTTTCTTCACGAGCCCTCCTGACGATTTTCGGTGAGTCCCATTTCTCCGGTATCACCGTTTTCGCCGTTTCCGAACCACCGTCGGAGGGCGGAGGTGTTCACGACACCAGTCGGTACCCGGCTTCGGCGACGGCGGCGTCCACCGCCGCGGTATCGAGCGTCGAATCGCTGCTCACCACGACCGCACCGGAATCCACATCGACGTCGACGCCGGTGACTCCCGAGATCTCCGATATTTCTTCCTTCACCGACGCAGCACAATGTGCGCACGTCATGCCCTCGACCGAATATGTCGTGTGCATCGTCGACTCCCCTTCCGTCGTCAGGAGCGCACGAGACGCGCTATGGCCTCGGACGCCTCTTTCACTTTTGCGTCTGCTTCCGGCCCGCCCTGCCTGGCGGCCTCCACCACGCAGCCGGCGAGGTGGGCATCGAGCAACTTCAACGAGACCGACTGCAGCGCTTTGGTTGCGGCAGAGACCTGGGTGAGAACGTCGATGCAGTAGCGGTCGTCGGCGACCATGCGGGATATCCCGGCTACTTGACCTTCGATGCGACGCAGTCGCTTCAGCAGGTCGTCCTGCTCTGCGGTGTAGCTGCTCATGCCGCCAACGATACCCCTACCCGGTAGGGGGTGTCTCGTCCGTCCGTACTCGGCGCACACCGTCGACGAACAGCAAACCCGCGACGATGACGGCAAGCGCACCGAGCGCGATCCAGGACCCCGAGTAGAACGTCCCCTGATATGCCGGAGACACGTCGGGAACCGCGGGGAACTCGGTGGTCCGCACGCCCACGTTCCAGCACGCCACGGCTCCGATCCCCGCCAGCAGCGCAACAACGAGCTCCACCCAGCCGACGGACTTGCTCACAGGTACTCCCGTTTGGCCGTTTCGAGGGCCGCGCGCAACCCGTCGTCGTCCTTGGCCCAGGCCTGAACCATCCCACCGCCCACCAGCCGCAGACCGATGCCGTGGCGCTTACGCGGCACACCCGAGAGCTCCCCGAGCACTCGCGCCGTCTCCCACCTCTTCGGCTCGTACTCGTCGTCGGCGTACTCGGCCGGAGGGAAGATCTCGTCGATATCGGCGACGTCGACCGTCTCGGTTCCCTGGCGCAGCGCCCGGGTGGTGAGTTCGACGCTGACGTGCATGCGAGCGGCACGCAGCTGGACATAGGTGAGACCGACGAGGATGAGCGAGAACAGCACCAGTGCGAACCAGTGGATCACCGGACCGGACGCGATCTCGACGGCCAGCACCACGAGGCAGAACACGGGCCCCCACGCCAGCATGCGCCAGCGACCACCGGGTTCGTGGAACAGCACGGTCTCGCTCGTCGACATCTCACTGCTCACGCTGAAACCACTCCCGCGCCGACGGTCGGTAGACGAGAACAGCGGCGAGCACGAGGCCGATGGTGATCACCAGCGGAACGAACGGGAACACCAGTGCCGCGAAGATCAGCAGCAGAGCGGCAATTCCCGACAGCGTCACCAGAGCGCGTCGAAATCTGGGATCACCGCCGCGGACGTGGCTCGACATCAGCCCGACAGCCAATCCGACCACTCCGGAGATCACGCCGAGGCCGCGAAAGACGGTCAGGAACGAATTGCCCTGCGCTTCCGAGCTGAACGAGGCGCGAATCTGATCGGCGGGGAGCGTCAGGGCGATCATGCAGACGACGATCAGCAACACGGCCGAGGCAAGCCACAGCCAGTAGGCGGCCGAGACCACCCGAGGACGGACGATCGATGCGTTTGTGTCTGCGCTCACGTCAGACATCCTGCCACCGCGGGGTGACACAGAGTTCCGCCGGCAGAAATTCCGGACGGTCACCGAGCACTCAGCCGGCGGAAATCCCCAGCGCCATGATGGCGATTGCGGCCGAGACGGCAAGGAGCAACCCGAGCAGAGCCCAACCGGGTCGGCCGCTCTCCCGGGGACAGGCCTCAGGGTCGACTGTCTGGGCGACGCTCGCTGCTGCAGGGGTGTTCTCTGCCATGTCGGATCCGATCACTCGAAACGATATCGAGAGTGATGCTAGTCACACAGCCGTGCTGGTAGCCGAGAACACGCCCGAAACTACCCAGTTCCGACAACTACGCCCGCTTGGACGCGAAGAAGTATTCGTTGGATTCACGTCGATGCATCAGGTAGATCGCCCCGGCGGCGAGTACACCCTGGCCGATACTGAGTACGCCCATCACGATGTTCATCGCGCCCGACGTCGATGCCATGGCGAACAGATCGAGGATCGTGGTGAACACGATGAACGATCCGATGACGGTCAGCAGCATCCGGGCCCACATCTTGCCCGCACGCATCCGCTTCACCCAGAACAGGAACAACGCCCCGAACCCGATCACGACGAACATGGTGACGACCAGCATCACCGTCACCATCGACTGCGTGGATTCGACGGTCATGTCCGCTGCCGCGTCCTGCGCCGCGAGTTCGTCGAGAAGAGACTGCGCAAATTCCTCACGCGCCCCGAACAAAGTCCAAACCGAATACAGCCCCGAGAGAGCACCGATCAGCGCCACTCCCCACCACAGATGGCGAGCCGTCTCCACGTCGACCGGTGCCGGTCGCGCGATCGGCTCCAGCTCCGGGCCGGATTGCGGGAACCCGTGCTCGAGCTCCCAGCGCTGCCAATCCGGTTGCGAGGGTGGGTTGTTGGGCGTGTTGCTGTCGGGGTTGTTTCCCGGTGGAAAATCGTTCACAGCCAGCCCGCCACTTCGGTTGCCCAGTAGGTCAGTACCACGTCGGCACCCGCACGTCGTATTCCGACGAGCGATTCCAACACCGCCGCGTCGCGATCGATCCATCCGTTCTGCGCGGCGGCGGTGATCATCGAATATTCCCCGGAGATCTGATACGCCGCAACCGGAACCGGCGACATCTCGGCCACATCGCGAAGTATGTCGAGATACGACATGGCCGGCTTGACCATCACCATGTCGGCACCCTCGGCGAGATCGAGTTCCACCTCGTGAGTGGCCTCACGGCGGTTCCGCGCGTCCTGCTGATACGTGCGGCGGTCGCCCTGCAACGACGAGCCCACGGCTTCGCGGAACGGGCCGTAGAAGGCCGAGGCGTACTTCGCGGAGTACGCCAGCTGCCCCACGTCCACGTGGCCCGCCGCGTCCAGTCCGGCGCGGATCGCCCCGACCTGACCGTCCATCATTCCGCTGGGTCCGAGCAGGTGAGCACCCGCGTCCGCCTGCGCGACGGCCATGTCGACGTAGCGCAGCAGGGTGGCGTCGTTGTCGATCGAACCGTTCTCCCCCAGCACCCCGCAATGACCGTGTGACGTGAACTCGTCCAGACACGTGTCGGCCATGATGACCGTCGAATCCCCGAGGTCGGTCTTCAACCGAGCCAGTCCACGGTTCAGGATTCCGTCCGGATCGGTTGCCCCCGAGCCAATTTCGTCCTTGTCCTCGGATTTCGGCACACCGAACAGCATGACGCCGCCGACGCCTGCCGTCACGGCCTCCTCGGCTGCAACGCTCAGCGAGTCCAGCGTGTGCTGGAACACCCCGGGCATCGAGCTGATCTCCCGCGGCTCGGAGATGCCGTCGGCCACGAACATCGGCAGTATCAGATGCCGCGGCTCCAAGGACGTTTCGGCTACGAGCCGGCGCAGCGCCGGAGTACGGCGCAGGCGGCGGGGGCGGTCGGTGGGGAACACGGCGGAACCTGCCTCACTTCGTTCGTCGTGCGCGTTGTGCGTAGCCGGAGGTACGCACAACACGCACGAGGCGCGTCAGCGCCTACGTGACTTCTTGCGCGGCGGAGGCAGTGCACCCTCGGCGCGCAGGCGAGCCGCGTGCTCGGCGAGCGCCTCGACCAGCGGTCCGACCTGAGCCGACTCGGGCTGCACGTCCACGCGCAGACCGAATTCGACAGCCGTCTCGGCGGTCTTGGGACCGATGCACGCAACGAGTGTGCGGGCGTGCGGCTTTCCAGCGATGCCGACCAGGTTCCGGACGGTGGAGCTCGACGTGAAGCACACTGCGTCGAATCCGCCGGTCTTGATCATCTCGCGGGTCTCGGCGGGCGGCGGCGCTGCCCGAACGGTGCGGTACGCGGTGACGTCGTCGATCTCCCAGCCGCGTTCGCGCAAGCCTTCGGCGAGCGTTTCGGTCGCGATGTCGGCACGCGGCAACAGAACTCGATTGACCGGGTCGAACACCTCGTCGTACGGCGGGAAGTCCTCGAGCAGTCCGAGCGAGCTCTGCTCCCCCGACGGCACGAGTTCGGGATTGATGCCGAACGAGCGCACCTTCGCCGCGGTTGCCTCACCGACGCACGCGATCTTGACGCCGGAGAACGCGCGGGCGTCCAGGCCGAACTCCTCGAACTTCTCCCACACTGCCCGAACGGCATTGGTGGAGGTGAAGACGACCCACTGGTAGCGGCCGTCGACGAGGCCCTTGACGGAACGCTCCATCTGGGCCGGGCTGCGCGGGGGCTCGACGGCGATGGTCGGCACTTCGATGGGGATGGCCCCGTGCGTGACGAGGCGATCACTCATCTCACCGGCCTGGTCCTTGGTACGCGGCACCAGCACGGTCCAGCCGTACAGTGCGCGAGACTCCCACCAGGACATCTTGTTTCGGCCCGAGACGACCTTGCCGACGGTGACTACGAGGGACCCGACGAGCTCGGATCCGGCGTCGTTCAGAGTCGCCAGCGTTGCCTCGACGGTGCGCTGCTGACGGGTGGTGCCACGAACGGTGATGGCTGCAGGCGTTTGCGGTGCGAGACCGTGTTCGACGAGGGCACTGGCGGTTTCGGCCAGGTGACCCGACGTCGCGTGCAGCACCAGCGGACCGGGCGCAGCAGCGAGCGCTGCCCAGTCGACCTCGCCGCGGACGTCGGCCTCGGTGTGGCCCGAGCCCAGTGCCATGCCGGCGTAGCTGGGCACTGCGGATCCCGCGGGCAGGCCCGGGAGCACCTCGAAGGGCACGTGCGTCCGGGCGACGGCACTGACCTCAGCGATCACCGAATCGGTGGTGAGCGGATCGCCGGAGACGAGGCGAACCACGTCGTGGCCGTTCTTGGCCTCGGCGAGAAGCGTTTTGGCGACCTCGGCGGGCTCGCCGAGCGCCGGACGAACCTCGACACCGTTCTCGCCTGTTTCCGCGTCCCGTGGGACATCGGCACCGACGAGCGCGGTGACGCCCTTGTCGACGTCGGGATCGGTGAATGCGAGCTCGGCCGCTCCGAGCACTTCACGTGCCCGGACCGTGAGCAGAGCCGGGTCACCGGGCCCGGATCCCACGAACAGGATCCGTCCGTTGGTGTTCTTGCGGACTGGGCTCATCGGTTGTTCTCCAGTGCTGTCTTGTGTGGGTACTGCAGTTCTATCGGGGTTGCCGTGCCCCGTTTCGGAATGAGTCGAGCGGTGGCGATCGACTCTCTCCGTACGACCGGACGGGTCGCCGTGCGTTTGGCGCGTCCGCGGACGGGTGCGGTTATGGCCCTAGACATGAGATCCACCCTGTAACTGAGAACCGGCCTGCGCTGGTTCGGTGACTGAAACGAGTTCGCGGGCACCGAGATCGAGCAGTTCACGGGCCAATTCCCGGCCCAGCTCCTCGGCGCGGTCGGGTGATCCGACGATCGACGCGCGGATGGTGTCGCTGCCGTCGATCGCGGCTACGCAGCCACGCAACGACAGTTCGTCGAAGATGCGGCCGTCCTCGTCGATGGATTCGACGACCTCGGCGATCGCGCCGACCGGAGCGGTGCAGCCGGCTTCCAGTTCGGCCAGCAGTCCACGTTCGGCTGCCACCGCGGCACGCGCATGGGCGTCGTCGAGGGTGGCGATGGCCGCCGCGAGATCGGTGTCGCCCGTACGGCATTCGACAGCCAGGGCACCTTGAGCAGGTGCCGGTAGCAACTGCACCGGATCGAGTGCTTCGGTGACGACGTCGAGTCGGCCGATGCGGGCCAGTCCGGCGCGGGCGACGATGACGGCGTCGAGCTCGCCCGACGCCACCTTCCCGATCCTGGTGTCGAGGTTGCCTCGCAGCGGACGGACGTCCAATCCCTGTCCGAGAGCGCGCAATTGAGCAATCCGACGGGGTGCGGAGGTACCGACCTTCGCGTCCGCGGGCAGCTCACCCAGCACCAGCCCGTCGCGGGCCACCAGGGCATCCCGGGGATCCTCGCGGGCCGGGATGGCCGCGATGACGAACCGATCGTCGGCTGCCGTCGGCAGATCCTTGTACGAGTGCACGGCGATGTCCACGGTGCCGTCGGCGAGTGCCTCGCGCAGCGCTGCGGTGAAGACACCGACGCCGATGGTCTGTACGGGTGCGGCAGACAGGTCGCCTGCAGTCTTGACGATCACCAGTTCGGCCTCGACCCCTGCTGCGGCGAGAGCCACGCGCACGGTATCGGCCTGAGTGGTCGCCAAAAGGCTTCCGCGCGTGCCGATCTTGACGATGTTGCTCACTCCGACCGCTCCTGACCGGCGGACCCGCCGGGGTGAGAATCCGAGCGCAGATCGGTACGGCTGGCGGTGAAGTCGTCGACCAGCTCCAGCGCGCCGATCTCCATCGGCGTCGCCACCGCATCGACCGAACCGGGGCTGAGCTCGAACAGTTCCCGCAATGCAGCGGCGTAGGAGTCCCCGCCCGGGGTGCTGGCGAGCTGCTTGACGCGCACGGTCGGCGAGTGCAGCAACTTGTCGACTACCCGGCGCACGGTACGGGCCACCTCGTCGCGCTGCGGTGAATCGAGCCCGGGCAGCCGCGACTCGAGGCGAAGCAACTCCCCCTCGACCACTTCGGCAGCGCGCTGACGCAGTGCGGTGACAGTGGGGGTGACCTCGGCAAGTCGTTGTCCCGCAAGGTAACCCGAGAGTTCACTGGAGACGATCTCGCGTGCCGCCGACGCGTCGTTCGCCGCAGCACCCGCAGCGGGGTCACGCTGCAGCGACTCCATGTCGAAGACGGTGATGCCCGGCAGCTGGGCCACCGCGGCGTCGACGTCGCGAGGCAGTCCGAGATCGCAGATCACCAGGGGATGCTCGGCGTCGCGGCCGACGAGCGCGAGGTGAGCATCGGCAATGGAGACCACGGCCCCCACCGCACCGGTACAGGTGATGAGGATGTCGGCCGCGGCCACCGCGTCGGGCAGATTTTCGAGGGCGACCGACGTTGCCGTGATTCCGTTCGAGACGGCGTTCTCGGCCAGGTGGTCGGCCCGCTCGCGGGTGCGGTTGACGACGGTGAGGCCGCCGATTCCGGCGCGGCCGAGGTGCGCGACGGCCAGGCCGCCCATGGCTCCGGCTCCGAGCACGACGGCCTTGCGACCGGCGAGGGAACCGCCGAACATCGCGGCGGCGCGATCGAGCGCCACCGAGACCACCGAAGCTCCGGCGGCGTCGATCCCGGTTTCGCTGTGTACTCGCTTGCCGACGCGCAGCGCCTGCTGAGCCAGTTCGTGCAGCACTCGGCCGGAGGCCTGCTGCCCGTCCGAGGCCGCGTATGCCGACCGGATCTGGCCGAGGATCTGCTGCTCGCCGATGACCATCGAGTCCAGGCCGCTGGCCACTGCGAACAGATGCTCGACGGCAGCCTCGCTGTAGCGCACGTAGGCGTGCTTGGTCAGGTCCGCGACCTCGAGTCCGGAGTGCTCACCGAGTACTTCGCCGACGGCGGTCAACGCGCCGTGGAAGGCGTCGACGACGGCATAGATCTCGACCCGATTGCACGTGGACACCACCATGACCTCGGAGATGCTTCCGCTGGCCATCAGTTTGTCGGTCAGTTTCGGGCGATCGGTGTCCGTGATGGCGACACGCTCGAGGACTGCGACGGGAGCGCTACGGTGCGATATCCCGACGAGAAGGACACTCACGGTGCAATCACCGATCCGTTTCTTGTCGAACTGTTGACTGGGCTTGGATTACCGGCGATGCGCGGGCCGTGACTGCGGCCCAGACGTGCCGTGGACGTGAGTGGAGGCGGTGAGACCGGCTGTGGCCGAGGCGCAGTCACGACGGTCGGCACGGTCACGCCGCCCGGTTCAGACATGTTGCGGGAGCTGTTGAAGGAGAGGACCTGCATCTCCACGGCCAGATCCACGCGCCGCACCTCGACGTGTTCGGGAACGTCGAGCACCATCGGCGAGAAGCTCAGAATGCACTCGACGCCGCCGGCAACGAGTTTTTCGGCGACGACGTGCACGGCGTCGTCGGGGGTGGCGATGACGCCGATCGTGGCTTCGAGTTCACGGCAGGCCTTGTCGAGTTCGTCGACGTGCCGGACGATCAGTCCGTCGACGTCGGTGCCCACGCGCGCCGAGTCGCGGTCGAAGAGACCGACCATGGTGAAGCCGCGACGTGCGAATCCGCCGTATCCGGCCAGCGCCTGTCCCAGATTGCCGACTCCCACCAGTACGACGCGGTGGCCGCGATCGAGTCCGAGTGCACTCTCGATCTTGGCGCGCAAGCGCGCAACGTCGTAGCCGACACCGCGAACGCCGTTGGGGCCGAGAAAGGAAAGATCTTTGCGAAGCTTGGCCGATCCGACGCCTGCTGCGGTAGCCAATTCTTCACTGGAGACGATGAGAACGCCCTCGTCTGCGAGGATCGAGAGGACCCGCAGGTAGGTCGCGAGACGGGTGACCGTAGCCTGAGGGATGACCCGCTCTACGCCGCTGGGCGACGGGCGCTCTTCGGTCACGTCTGGGGCTCCTCGTCCGAACGGCGTCGATGCCGGTCTTCACGCTGATCCTGCGTTCGTGTCTATTTCACGAATGCTGTTCACACCACGGTAACCGCTTGTGAACGAATGAACAAAGTTGCGCAGACCGGCCCTCACCTGCACACGGAGACGAATCACACGTTCTTAGGGTGCCCTGCCCGGGCCAGATCGGCCCGCAATCGGGGCACGTCCACCTCCCAGTAGCTGTGCTCGATGCCGTCGAGCAGTACCACCGGCACTCGGTCCCCGTACTCCGCACGCAGGTCAGGCGATTCCGTTGCCGCCTCGTCGACGTCGACGACCGTCACGGCCACGTCGAACTCGCCGCACACCTCGGTCAACACCTCCAGTGCGTGGGCGCACGAATGGCAGCCTGCACGGGTGAGAAGAGCCACGCCGGGGGGAGTCGTCTGCATCCGTCCACTGTGACACGTCCGCAATGGAGACGAACGTCACAGGCCGCCACTCCGCCGGACCACGCTCTCACCCGGCTTCGCTTGTCCCCCGCCGGTCCTGTCGGACCCGCGACTAGGCTGCATGGGTAACCGAGTGGGAAGCTTCGGTAACCGACTGGGCTGCATCGAGTACTCGAGTAGGAAGAGGACCGAAGTGAGTGACGGGGGAACCGACCTGCCGATCGAGGCCACGCCCGACATCGACATGGTCGACACCGAGAATCCGCGCGAGGACAAGCAGCTCAAGCGGCGCATTCGCAGGATTCGCAACCCCTTCGGTCCGTCCGATGCCGAAGTCCGTGCCAATGTGGCCGGCCAGGCCAGTGCCGACGCCGCCCTCGCGCTGCAGATCGAGTCCGAGGGTGCGATTCCGCGGGACCTCACCGCTGCGGCCTTCTTCGACGTGGACAACACCATGGTCCAGGGCGCGTCTATCATCCACTTCGCTCGCGGGCTGGCCGCTCGCAAGTACTTCACCAGCGGCGACCTGGCTCAATTCGCTTGGCAGCAAGTCAAATTCAGGGTCAGCGGCAAGGAGAACAGCGAGGACGTGGCGAGCGGCCGAGAAAAGGCGCTCTCGTTCATCAAGGGCCGTCCCACCTCCGAACTGACCACGCTCGGCGAAGAGATCTACGACGAGGTCATCGCCGACAAGATCTGGGCCGGTACTCGTGCTCTCGCGCAGATGCACCTCGACGCCGGCCAGCAGGTGTGGCTGGTCACGGCCACTCCCCTGGAGCTGGCTCAGATCATCGCCAAGCGGCTCGGCCTCACCGGGGCACTGGGAACCGTCGCCGAGAGCACGGACGGGGTGTTCACCGGCCGCCTCGTCGGAGACATCCTCCACGGCATCGGCAAGGCACACGCAGTGCGCTCGCTCGCGGTCCGTGAAGGCCTCAACCTCAAGCGGTGCACCGCGTACTCGGACAGCCACAACGACGTTCCGATGCTCTCGCTCGTCGGCACCGCCGTGGCGATCAATCCCGATCCGGACCTGCGCGAGCTGGCCAAGAACCGGGGCTGGGAAATTCGCGACTACCGCACCGGACGCAAGGCCGCCAAGATCGGCGTTCCGACGGCGTTGGCCCTGGGCGCAGTGGGCGGCGGACTCGCTGCCGTGGTCGGCCGTCGCAAGGCTTGACCCATCCGGTCAGAGCGTCAGCTGCATCAGGGTCAGGTCGAGCCATCGGCCGAACTTGACGCCTACTTCCGGCATCTGCCCGACGGTGGCGAAGCCGAATTTCTCGTGCAGCGCGATCGATGTGGTGTTCTCGGACTCGATGAACCCCACCAGCACGTGCACGTCGCTTGCCCTGGCCCGCTCGATCAATTCGCTCAGCAGCGCACTGGCCAGGCCCCGCCGATAGAAGTCCCGGTGGATGTACACCGAGTGCTCCACCGAGTGCCGGTAACCGCTCTTGACCCGCCACTGCCCGTACGACGCGTATCCGGCCACCCGGCCGTCGACCTCGGCGGTGAGGACGGGGTATCCCGCGGCGATGCGGCCGTCGAACCACGCCGTGCGATCGGCGAGGTCCACCTGTTCCTCGTCCCAGATGGCAGTCGTGTTGGCGACAGCATCGTTGTGGATGTCGAGAATCTCGGGCAGATCGTCGGTGGTGGTGTCGCGAATGTGCACTGGCACAGGATAACCCGTGCGTTCACCCCAGGAAGACGTTGCGCCTCTTGGCCAGCAGTCGATACAGCGTGTGCTGGATGGTTTCGCGGACTTGGTCGGTCAGCTCGAAGAGAACCATCGGATCCTCGAACGCGGTCGCGTCGTACGAGTCGGTACGAATCGGCTTGCCGAACTCGATGTACCACTTGGACGGCAACGGAATAAGTCCCAGCGGACCGAAGTGCGGGAAGAACGGCGTGACCGGAAAGTACGGCATACCCATCAGTCGAGCCAGTGGCGCGATGTCGCCGATCTTCGGGTAGATCTCCTCCGAGCCGACGATGGAGCACGGGATGATCGGTGCCCCCGTTCGCAGAGCCGCCGAGACGAACCCGCCACGGCCGAATCGCTGCAGTTTGTAGCGCTCACTGAACGGCTTGCCGATGCCCTTGAAGCCCTCGGGGAACACCGCTGCCAGTTCGCCTGTACGCAGCAGTCGCTCGGCATCGGGGTTGCACGCCAACGTGTGCCCGGCCTTGCGGGCGATGGTACCGACGCCGGGCATCTCGAAAGCCATGTCGGCGGCCAACATTCGCAGCGGACGATGCGCCGGATGGTGATCCCGCACCGCGACCGACGCCATCAACGCGTCGACGGGCACTACACCTGCGTGATTGGCGACGACGAGCGCGCCGCCGTCCGACGGGATGTTCTCGAGGCCCTTGACTTCGACGCGGAACCACTTCTCGAACAGCGGCCGCAGCAGTGGAAGCCAGATGGCGTCGGCGAAGTGTGGGTCGTAACCGAACTCGTCGACGCTGTAGTCGCCGGCCAGACGCCTGCGCACGAACTCGGCAACGGACGAGATCTGGTCCACCACAGCGGTCTTGGTGTCGTCGATCATCGAGAGCAACGGAGTCGGGATCGCCGTCGCCGGAACGGGCGCGACTGCGGGGGCGGGGTCGAGCAACGGCGTCGGCTCACGCGGCTCGGTGTAGGCGGAGGGGTGCCGTTCGCGCGAACCCTGAGACGCACGGACCGAGCGGCCACCGTGCAGCGGAATCACTTTGGCCACTTCACTCACCCGTCCCTCCCGAGCTGTGCACTGTGTGCGGCGTAGGCATTGTGTCCGAAGTAAGCACTGTGTTCGAGCTCCGCAGCGATGCCAGCGCGCGCGCCGTGGATGCACCGGTATCGACGGCCGAGAGCAGTCGATTCTCGATGCCGTCCACCCACTCGGTTCTGATGACCGGGCGCAGTGCAGCGCCGCGGACGAAGTCGTCGAATGCTTGAACCGTTGTCCACCGCGGCTCGAAGCCCAGGACCGAACGCATCCGAGTGGTGTCGAGGCCACAGCCGAAGTGGAAGTAGTCGAGTTGTTCGGTGGTGAATTCGCGCATCATGCCGCCCATGAGAGCGCGGCCGACACTCTTGAACAGTGGAAACGGAACCGGCACCTGCACGCGTCCGGCCCGGCGGATCGCCTGCGAGAGCATGATCGTGCCATCGGCCCCGATGTTGAACGTGCCCGCCGGACCACCGATGGTGGCGCGCTCGAGCGCGGCGAGGGCGTCTTCTTCGTGCAGCAACTGCATACGTGCATCGCGTCCGATGATGCTCGGGATCAGCGGCGAGGTCAGGTACCGCGAGATGGTGCCGTTCAATCGTGGGCCGATCAGCGGTGCCATCCGGAGGATCGACACGGCGATGTCCGGTCGTCGACGGCCCAGTCCGCGAACGTAGCCCTCGATGTCGATGGTGTCCCGCGCGTACGCACCGCTCGGTGGGCGTCGGGCGCTCATCTCCTCGGTGAACTTCACCGGATCCTTCGCGCTGCAGCCGTACACCGAGGACGACGACCGCAGTACCACCTTCTCCACCGTCGGGGATTTCTGGCACACCGCGAACAGCTGCATCGCGCCGATCACGTTGAGGTCTTTCATCGTGGCGCGGCCGCCGGATTTCGGGGGCTTGGCCACGGTGGAAGCATGTACGACGGTATCCACCCCGGCATTTCGAATCACTTTGCCGATCAACGGGTTTCGGATATCTGCACGAACGAACTCGGCACGCCCCATGCGTCGGAGCAGATCCTTGCTCGGCGACAGCGCATCGACGGCGATCACCCGCTCGATCTGGGGGTTCTGGGCCAGTCTGGTGACGAGGTATCCACCGAGAAAACGACTGGCTCCGGTCACCAGAACTACTCGGGGCGCGGCAACACCACGATCGCTCGGACTCACTGCGCACCCCCAACATCGGCTCCGGCCCAAAGCCTACTGGATCGATGGGCAGACGCGAGGGTAAGAAGCGAAGCCCACGTTCGAACGCCAGGAGGCCCGCCACCGATGGTGACGGGCCTCCTGGTGAAAGCTATGCCGGCAGAATTACTTGCCGAGTTTCCTGCGCTGCACGCGGGTACGACGAAGCAGCTTGCGGTGCTTCTTCTTCGACATGCGCTTGCGACGCTTCTTGATCACTGAACCCATGCGGGTGTCCTCACGTTCTTCTCTAGCGTTTTCGCGCACGCCGTTTGCGTACGCCTACCTGACAACCAAGCCCAACAGAGCTGCGGTTACCGAGCTGGCGCTGGGGCCACGTACTCGCCCACGGCTGCACACCGGCTGGCTGGCACGACGAGCGCCAATCCTACCGGTCCGAACCGGCACTTACGAAACCGGCCCCGCGTGCACTACTAGCCTGCGTCGAAGTACGAGGTCTCGAGATAGTCGTGCACCGCCTTGGCGTGCACACGAAAAGACCGACCCACTCGTACAGCGGGCAATTCTCCGCCGTGTACCAGCCGGTACACGGTCATTTTCGAAACCCTCATCAACGTCGCCACTTCAGCGACAGTGAGGAACTGCGTTCCGGCCAGAGCCGGTTGACCGTCCGGGGACGAACCCTTGGACGGCTTGTTTATAGACGCCATCAATCCACATACCTCCGGCACGTCTCATGCGGCAGGCTTCCCCTCCTGCCGAACAGACACGCACGTGCTGCCCCCGAGCCTATAGGGACAGATGGGGTTACTGCGACGGGAGTGGGGAAAAGATTTTTCAATCCGCTGTGATGCCCATCTCAATCGATCGGGCGTTGGCAGCACCGAGAGCATCGAAAAACGCTGCTCGGAGGCCATTTCGTTCCAATTCTCGCACTGCTGCGGCCGTCGTACCGCCCGGCGAGGTCACGGCGTATCTGAGTTCGTTCGCGCTCTCGTCGGACCGATCCAGCATCGCCCCGGCCCCCACCATCGTCTGAATCACGAGCGCCGACGCCACGTCGCGCGGCAATCCCAGGCCCACTCCCGCGTCGATCATGGACTCGGCGACCAGGAAGAAATAGGCCGGACCCGATCCGGATACGGCCGTCACGGCGTCGAGCTGATGTTCCTTGACCACGACGACCTTGCCGACGGCCGAGAGGATGGACCGGACCAGTTCGAGGTGCTCGGCGCGGGCGTACTTGCCCGGCGCCAACACGCTGACGCCCTCCCCCACGAGCATCGGGGTGTTGGGCATGACTCGGACGACAGGAAAGCCTGCGGGGAGCTTGGGCTCGAATTTGGTGGTGGGGACGCCTGCGGCCAGCGAGACGATCAGTTGTTCGCGATCGCCGTCGAGCTCGATCTTCGTGATTTCGGTCAGCGCGGTATCGACGTCGGCCGGCTTGACCGCCAGCACGATCACGTCGGCACCCTCGGACGCATCGGCGACGGTGGTGGTCAGTACGCCGAATTCCTTCGCGATTTCCTTGGCGCGGGACTCGGATTTCTCGGCGACCACCAGATCGCGCACTGCGTGGCCGGACTCGAGGAGTCCCGCAATCAACGCCTCGCCGATCCGTCCGCCGCCGATCACTGCAATTCTCGTCATGCGGCCAAGCCTGCCATGTCAGTTCGAGCGCGGCACCATCGCCAACTGTCGGCTCTGCACCACGACTGCACCGGTCGAGTCGAGGATCACGTGGTCCTCCTCGAACCAGGTACTGCCGATGACGGTGCTGGTCGCAGCCACGCGCAGCCACCCCGGTGCGGGACGGCGCCGCAGGTAGGTCGTCAACTGCACGGTCGGAGCCCAACCGAACATTCCGCGGTTCATGGTCACCGGAGCGGAGATGTCCCCGGCCATCAGTGCGAACAGCACGGCCGTGTCGACGTCGGCCTCGTCGCCCGCGAAGGGACGCACCCACAACCTGATCTCCGCCTCGCCCTGCTGACCGGTCAGGAAGGACGCCGACGACGCGTCGATGCGCATCTCACAGCCCTTCGCGACATGCACGATGGACGCCATCGGGTGACCGCCCGCCACCGCGAGGGTCTCTGCGGGAGGCTCCACGGCCATCTGCGCCAGCGACGTCGGCGTCTCGTGGTGCGGGTTCTCGGAATCCGGTCGACCGAGAGTGACCACCGCTCGCACGGCAACGCGTCCGGCCTGGGTGAGCTCGACGTCGACGTGCGAGACCTGGCGACCCCGTTTGCGCACGATCGTCGTGAGCGCGACCTCGCCGGGATCGGGAGCGGCAAGGTAGCTGACGCTCACCGCCAGCGGCTGGATCTCGGCCTGCTCCGGGTCGGTCAGGACGATCTGCTGACGCGCTGCCGCGGCGCACACCGCGAGCATGGCCCCACCGTGCACCTTCGGGCCGATGGTCCAGGTGGAGTCGATCGCACCGGCGAACGACGCAGTGTCGGCAGCGACGTCGAGCGCGGTCAGGGTGGTGGCGGCCTTGAAAGGGCTGGCAGAACTCATTCCCGACAACTTACCGGCGGCCTCAGGACAGGTGTGCGCGGGCGAACTGCAGTGCTTGTCCGAGCATCGAGGAACGCTCGGGGACCGTCCGCGCGTTCTGCGTGTTGATCTCGATCACTGCCTGACCGTCGAAGCCGCGGCGCACGAGTTCGGTGCACACCTCCGCGCACGGCTGACTGCCGTGCCCGGGAATCAGATGCTCGTCGACGGACGCGCCTCGGCCGTCGGCCAGATGCAGGTGCGCGAGGCCTTCGCCCATCCGATCGAGCATCTCGAGGGCGTCGGAGCCTGCGGTGGCCGTGTGCGACAGGTCGAGGGTGTAGTGACCGTGGCCGACATCCGTCGGGTCGTACGACGGGGAGAACGCCGACAGGGCTGCTCCCGGGCCACCCCGTCGTTCCAGTCGCTGCGCAGATTTCTCCTTGCGTCCGAAGAATCTGTCGGCACGCATCGGAAACATGTTCTCGACGGCGACCACCACGTGCGAGTTCGCCTCCAGTTCCGCTACCTGATCGGCGAAGCCCTCGCTGTACTTACGTTGCCAGCGGAACGGCGGATGCACGACGACGGTAGCCGAACCCAGTTTCTCGGCCACCTCGACCGATCGCGCCAATTTGGCGATCGGATCCGAGCCCCACACCCGCTGCGAGATCAACAGGCAGGGCGCGTGAATGGCCTGCACCGGGATCGAATACTCCCGCGAGAGTGCGGCCACCGCGTCGACGTCCTGGCTGACCGACTCGGCCCACACCATCAGCTCCACGCCGTCGTAGCCGAGTTCGGCTGCGTAACGAAACGCCGCCTCGGTGTTCTGCGGGTACACCGATGCCGTGGACAGTCCTACGTGTATTCGCTGCGGTGCCATTCGGTGTCAGCTCAGCCGGTACTGAGCTGGAAGGCGAGCGGACCGAGCGTCACGAACACACCCACGGCGATCGCAATCACGATCGATATCAGGTCGTCGGTGCGTCGCAGAATTCTCACCACAGCGACGAGACCGACGATCACCAACACCGACAGCACCAGGGCGACCCATGGCAGCACGTCCCACAGTTGCTCGAAGCCCTTGAACAGCAGTGCGCCGACAACAACGGCCACTACGGCCTGGCCGATGAGCACGAGCCACTGTCGAACGGCACCGCCCTTGCCCTTGGCGGCCGAAGTACGGCGGCCGGATCGGGTCCCCGGGCTCGCGTCGGCCTCCGGTTCCGCAGCAGTGTCGTCCTCTTTGTCGCGCCCTGTACTCGTCTTGACGAGATCGACGGCCTCGGTGGCAGCGGATGTCGCAGGTGCGTCGGTGGACACGACCTTGTCGGTCGCGTCGGATTCCGTATCGTCGGTGCGCGCAATACGCGGAGACACCACCGTCTTGGCGACGTCCTCGGCGTCGAGGACCGCTGCTCGCGGGGTGACGTCGGTATCGGTCTCGGCCACCTCGACCTGGCGCGGCGCTGCGAAGCCAGTGGGCTTGCGGTTCCGTCCCTGTTCGGCTGCGGTCGATCCATACGGCTGCCGGTTCGGCGTGGTGGATGCAGCCGGGCGTTGACCCCGCTCGGTGTCGTCGTGCGACCGGTTCAGCAGGTCACCGGCGACCGTGGTGGAGCCGGACAGCAGTTCGGGCTCGGGCTGCTGCTTCTCGCGTTTGCCGGCCGGTTGAAACGCGGTCGGGCGAGCGCTCTGCGGCCTGGCCGGCTGGGGCCGCGAGGACGGTGATGCGGGCGCGTCCGGTGTCACACGGTCGTCGGGGGTCACACGGTCGTCGTCCGTCACACGGTCGTCGACGGCCTCGACGCGAGCGGCCGGGGGCGGCGCGTCTACAACCGGGGCAATACGGCTGCCCGGCTCGTCACGGACGACCGGGATTTCACCGGTGAGCTCGGCGACGGAAATGCCGCCCTTGACTCCTCGACGACGGCGTCCGCCCGAACTCAGATTCGTCTGCTGGCCGTTTCGGGCCAACAGTTCGGCAACCGAGATCTGCCCGGTGTCTTCTGGATTGTTCTCGCTCATCTCGAACTCCCCACCAGATCGCCGTCGGTTTCGGTGTCCAGCTTCCTCAAAATCAAACCTTCCCTCAGCGCCCACGGGCAGATCTCGAGTGACTCCACCGACAATGCCCGCATGCTCGCCTCCGCTACCAATGCCCCGGCCACCAGTTGTGGCGACCTGTCGGCGCTGACGCCTTCCAATTCTGCACGGTCGGCGGCCGTCATCCGCGATATGAAGGCTATGAGTTGCCTCAAGCCGCTCGCGGTGAGCGTCCGCGTCACCCTCGGACCGGCCGCGGAGGGCGCGGCACCGGTCAAGCGAGCCAACGAACGGAATGTCTTCGACGTTCCCACGGCCCGGTCGGCGTCGCCGGCTGCGAGCAGCTCCTTCGCTGGGGTCGCCAATTCCGCGTCCAGCCAGTCACGGAGAACCGCGATACGACGCTTGCCCGGTGGATCCTCGTCGAGCCAATCGCGGGTGAGGCGACCGGCACCGAGCTGCAGAGAGAACGCGACGTCCGGATTCTCGTCGCTTCCGCTGGCCAGTTCGAGCGATCCGCCGCCGATGTCGAGTCCGAGGATGCGGCCGGCGCTCCAGCCGTACCAGCGTCGAACCGCGAGAAATGTCAGCCGCGCTTCGTCGACGCCGGAGAGGGTCTGCAAGGTCACGCCGGTTTCGGCGAGTACTCGCGCCAGTACGTCGTCCGAGTTGTAGGCATCGCGCACTGCGGAGGTGGCGAATGCCATCAGTTCACTGCAACCCGACCGTTCGGCGATGGCGGCGAACTCACGAACCTCGTTCACGAGGCGATCCGCGCCCACAGGGGTGATATTTCCGTGCGCATCGGTGTTCTCGGAGAGGCGCAGCGTCGCCTTGCTCGAACTCATCGGGGTGGGGTGAGCGCCGCGGTGGGCGTCCACGACAAGCAGATGCACCGTGTTGCTACCGACGTCGAGCACCCCTAATCGCACAGGTCCACGGTACTGGGTCTAGCGTCGTCGTTTGTGACAGCAGGTCGTGAGCAGCCACCGTTCGCTGCAGAGGTCGAGATGGATTTCCCGCGAGAGTGGGTCGAATTCCCCGATCCAGATAATTCGGAACACCTCATCGCCGCCGACCTGACGTGGCTCCTGTCCAACTGGACCTGCGTCTTCGGCACTCCGGCATGCCAGGGAACCGTCGAGGGCAGGCCGGACGACGGATGCTGCTCGCACGGGGCATTCCTGTCCGACGAGGACGACAAGCGCAAACTCGACGAGTCGGTGAAGTTGCTCACCCCGCAGGACTGGCAGCTCATGGACAAGGGTCTGGGCAAGAAGGGATACGTCGAATACGACGATCTCGACGACGAGCAGTCACTGCGAACGCGCCGGTACAAGGGTGCCTGCATCTTCCAGAACCGTCCCGGATTCGAGGGCGGTATCGGGTGCGCGCTGCACACGATGGCGCTGCGCAAGGGCATCGAACCGCTGGAGGTCAAGCCGGACGTCTGCTGGCAGCTGCCGATCCGGCGCACTCAGGACTGGGTGACGCGGCCGGACGGCTCGGAGATTCTCAAGACCACGATCGGCGAGTACGACCGACGCGGCTGGGGCGAAGGCGGCCTCGATCTGCACTGGTACTGCTCCGGCTCCCCCGACGCTCACGTCGGCGCGAAGCAGGTGTTCGAGTCCTACAAGCCGGAATTGACCGAGCTGCTCGGCAAAGCGGCCTACGACGAATTGGCGTCACTGTGCAAGCGTCGCCGTGGCCTGGGTCTGATCGCGATCCATCCGGCCACGCGTGAGGCGCAGCGCCGGTAGAGAGCGGCTTCGCCGCACGTGAGCGGAAATTCGTGACGGGTTCACGTGGTCGTCGCAACGAGCAGTCGTTTGTTGTACTCCTCCAGGGGAGTATCCCACCCCAGGGTTTTTCTGGGGCGGTTGTTCAGTAAAGCGGCGACCTCGTCGAGCCGTTCGGGACCGTGCACCGACAGATCGGTGCCCTTCTTGAAGTACTGACGGAGCAGACCGTTGGTGTTCTCGTTGGTGCCCCGCTGCCACGGGGAGTGCGGATCACAGAAATAGATCTGCACCCCTGTGGCGATGGTGATCTCGGCATGCTTGGCCATCTCCCGGCCCTGATCCCAGGTGATCGAACGCATCAGTGCCGCAGGCAGTTCCGCGATCTTCGCCGTCATCGCCTCGGCCACCGACGCCGCGGAATGATCGGTGGGCAGATGCAGCAACATCACCAACCTCGACGTCCGCTCGACCAACGTCCCGATCGCCGACCCGCCCTTGGTACCGATGATCAGATCACCCTCCCAATGGCCGGGAACGTTGCGGTCGGCGACCTCGGCGGGCCGCTCGGAAATGTTGACCATCCCCGGGATGCGTGATCGCCGTTCGGTGGTACGGCGATGCGCGAGACGCACCGGCCGACCCGTCCGAAGGTGCCTGGTCAGCTCCTTGGTCAGGCCACCTTTGCTCTGAACGTACAAGCTTTGGTAGATCGTTTCGTGCGACACATGCATCTCCGGCGAGTGAGGAAATTCCTTCCTCAGTGTCGCCGAGATCTGTTCGGGCGAGTAGTCCAACTCGAGCAGCGCCTGCACCCGATCCCGCAGTAACGGTGTGAGCTCGAGCTTGCCCTTCTTCGGGCGTTTGGCTGCCTTTCGGGCATCACGTTCGGCCTGATGCGGCTTGTATCGACCTCGAGAATAAGTGTGCCGCTTGAGTTCTCGACTGATCGTCGACACCGCTCGGCTAAGGCATGTCGCGATCGCGGTCATCGTCCACCCGTCCCGGACACCGTCGGCGATGAACTCCCGTTCCTCCAGTGAGAGGAAACGGCCCGTCGGTGGTGGCGTCGAGCGTGGTCGCACACCACCGCGTTCGTACACCCAATTCCAGCCGCTGCCCTCGCTGATCCCGACCGCGAGGGCAGCGTCCTTGACCGTCACGCCACTGCTACGCAGTGACCAGAACGTCATCCGAACCTGATGAGAGAAACCCGGGTGAACCATCGCAAACATCCCTAATGATCAGGCACGTTGCAACCACCGCTCGAATCCGCCCGTAGCCCACTACGAAGTTCCGTTCACATGCCGCAGGCTCTACCCCTCGAGCTTGTAGCCCAGCCCGCGCACGGTGACGAGGTGTTCCGGCTTGGCCGGGTCGGCCTCGATCTTCGAGCGCAGACGCTTGACGTGCACGTCCAGTGTCTTGGTGTCGCCCACGTAGTCGGCTCCCCACACCCGGTCGATCAACTGTCCGCGGGTGAGCACTCGACCGGAGTTACGCAGTAGGTACTCGAGCAGATCGAATTCCTTGAGCGGCAACGTGATCTGCTCGGATCCCACCATCACCACGTGGCGTTCGACGTCCATCCGCACCGGCCCGGCTTCGAGCACCCCGGTGTCGACTCCGCCGTCGACCTCGGCGTCACTGCCGCGGCGGAGAACGGCGCGAATACGCGCGATGAGCTCGCGTGCCGAGTACGGCTTGGTGACATAGTCGTCCGCTCCCAGTTCGAGCCCGACCACCTTGTCGATCTCGCTGTCGCGCGCGGTCACCATGATGACGGGAACGCCTGAGCGCGAACGCAATTGCTTGCACACATCGGTGCCGCTCATCCCGGGGAGCATGAGATCGAGCAGCACGATGTCCGCTCCGGCGCGGTCGAATTCGGCCAGGGCCGACGGTCCGTCGCCGACGACTGTGGCGTCGAACCCTTCTTTGCGGAGCAGGAAGGCCAGTGGATCGGCCAACGACTCTTCGTCTTCCACGATCAGAACGTTGGTCACTGATTCTCTCTTTCTGTAACCGCAGCGTCGTCTTCTTCTTCGAAGTACGCGGGGATCTGGAGGGTGAAGGTGGATCCGGTGCCCAGCTTGCTCCACAACGAGATGCTGCCGTTGTGGTTGGCTGCGACGTGTTTGGCGATGGCCAGGCCGAGGCCCGTGCCGCCGGTGGCCCGCGACCGAGCTTTGTCGACGCGGAAGAATCTCTCGAAGACGCGTTCCTGGTCCGCTTTGGCGATACCGATTCCGCGGTCGGTGACGGCGAACGCGACGTTCGAACCGCGCAGTGCCCGACTGACCGAGACTGGTGAGCCGTTGGAGGAGTAGGCGATCGCGTTCTGGATGAGGTTGGCGAGCGCGGTCACCAGTAGCGCTTGGTCGCCGAGCACTTCGAGTCCGCTCGGGTGATCGGTGGTGACGGAGATACCGGCGTTCTCGGCGGCGAGTTTGGAGCGGTCCATCGCCTCGTTGACGACGGTGTCGACGTCGACGACCTCGAGGTCGGGCAGCTTCTCGGCACCTTGCAATCGCGACAGCGCGATCAGCTCGGTCACCATGTTGCCCAAACGTTTGGATTCGGCGACTACCTTGCCACCGAAGTGCCTGACGGAATCCGGATCGTCGGCGGATTCGAGCAGCGCCTCGGCGAGCAGGCTCATCGCACCGACGGGTGTCTTCAGTTCGTGGCTGACGTTGGCCACGAAGTCGCGACGCGTGGCTTCCATCCGCACCTGCTCGGAATCGTCGTCGGCGAAGAGCACCACAAAACGTCGGTCTTCCTTGCTGAGCAGGCGCGCGACGCAACGGACGGCGATCTTGTCGCGTCCCGGTCGCGGGGCTTTGGAGCTGAGGTCGACTTCGACGGCATTGCCGTCGGACAGCACTTTCGTCGCGGCAGCCCAGGCGCGTTCGTCGATGGAACGGTTACGCACCAAACCGAGCTCCTCGGCCCGCGGATTCGACAGCACGACGTCGTGAAACTGATCGACGACGGCGATGCCGCTCTCCGACGCGAGCACGATCAGATCCAGTACCTGCGACATCGTCAAGCCGGACGTGGCGCGGCGACGCTCCGAGTGCCGAGTGTTGAGGTACGGAATAAGAACACCGCCGACGAGGTATCCCACGAAGGCCGCGGCAATTGCCAGTAGTACGGCCGATGCGACACTCACACCGGAATCGTACGTTCGATGGACAGCTCACATACGCAGGGTGCAGGCATTTCCCTGGTCGTCATAGTCCTCGTCGGCAGTGTTCTTCGTTCGTTCACCTGCAGTTTCGACAAACTGCCGGTTTGTGCGCGGTGGAGTTACTTACCACCCTGGTTTGCCACGGCAGCAGCACCTGCGGCCGCTGCTTCCGGATCGAGGTAGGTGCCGCCCGGGTTGGTGGGCTTCAACTTCCCGTCGACCTCGGTGAGGTCGTACTGCAGTGGGATTCCGGTGGGAATGTTCAGTTCGGCGATGTCCGCGTCGGAGATCTCGTCGAGGTACTTCACGAGCGCGCGCAGCGAGTTGCCGTGCGCGGCGACGAGCACGGTCTTGCCTGCCTTCAGGTCGGCGACGATCGTCTCCTCGAAGTACGGGATCAGCCGCTCGACGACGTCGGCGAGGCATTCGGTCAGCGGAACGCTGTCCAGATCGGCGTATCGGGGATCTGCATCCTGGCTGAACTCGCTGCCGACCTCGATGGCGGGCGGCGGGGTGTCGTAGCTACGACGCCACAGCATGAACTGCTCGTTGCCGTACTTGTCCTTGGTCTCGGCCTTGTTCAAGCCCTGCAGCGCGCCGTAGTGCCGTTCGTTCAGACGCCAGTCGCGTACGACGGGAATCCAGTGGCGGTCGGCCGCGTCGAGCGCGAGGTTCGCGGTGCTGATCGCGCGACGCAGCAGCGAGGTGTACAGCAGGTCGGGCAGTACACCCGCCTCGGCGAGGAGCTGGCCGGCGCGCTTGCCCTCGGCCTCCCCCTTCTCGGTCAGTCGCACGTCGACCCAGCCGGTGAACTGGTTGGACGCGTTCCATTCGCTCTCGCCGTGACGGAGCAGAATCAGGGTTCCGATACTCATGTGGTCAGTTTCTCATGTTCTGACTCCGCCGGCCTGCGTGCGACGAGCACGCCGACGACCACGATCATGACGACGGCGGTGAGAGTGATCGGAATGGGAATGACGGGGTCGAACAGCACGAGTAGTGCGCCTGCCGGAACTGCGATGTTGACGACGCGGTCCGCGTGGGCTCGGATGGCGATCAGCCAGACTCCGAGGACGAATATCGCGATCGGAACCGTGACGGTGAACGAGGCGGCGACGTCGCCCAGCTTGCTGTGTTCGGTGAGCACATCGATCTCCACCTCGATGCCGGCCGAGAACGCGCCTGCGGCCGCGAAGATGAAGTAGTGCGCGTAGCCGTAGATCAGCGAGTTGCCGAACTTTCCGATAGCCCGGTGATGCGGCGGCCAGAAGTAGATCCACCACAGGCTCGCGGTGACGACGAGGGTGAGGACGGAAATCGAGATCAACGGTGCCAGGGCCGTCTCGTCGTGTAGCGCTTCGATGATGGCGTTGGCCGATGCGAGCAGACTTTCGCCGAGCAGAATCAGCGTGAATAGCCCGTAGCGCTCGGTGATGTGGTGCGGATGCCATGGCGTCGAGCGACTGCGTTCGGCGATCAATGGAACCGACATCTCCGCAGCTGCCAAGACAAAGAACAACACGACGGCCACCGTGCCGTCGAACAGCAGCAGCCAGAGAATCCACAGAACCTGTACTCCCGCAATGCCTATCGCGTACGACAGTGCAGTCTTCCTGTATTCACTCGACCGAGACGCTCGAACCCACTGCGTCACCATGGCCACGCGCATCACGACGTAGCCGAGCACCACGATCGCAAAGTTCTTGTCCACGAACGCCGATTCGACTCCGGCGGCGAGCACCAGGACACCAGCCATCTGTACGACGGTCAACGTCCGATACAGCCAGTCGTCGGTATCGAAGGACGTGGCGAACCACGTGAAGTTCATCCACGCCCACCAGATGGCGAAGAACACGAGCGCGTAGCTGAGCAGACCGTCGGCAACGTGGTTCTCGGTGAGCGCGTGATGGAGCTCCACCGCAGCGATACTCACGGCCACGACGAACACGAGGTCGAAGAACAATTCGAGCGGACTAGCAGCACGATGTGGTTCGTTCGGATCACGCGGCCGCATCGGCACCAGACGCCCAGTGGAGAGATTCACGAACGCAGACTAAGTCATGCAGCGCATTTAGTTGCGGGACCTCACACCCTTTTTGCCGACCGCGCGCCGGGATTCAGGGCGTAGCGGGGGTGCGCGGTCGAGAAAAGGGGTGTGAGGTTGCGGGCCTACTCCCCCGGAGCTGATCCGATACCGCCGATCCGAGCTCCGACACTCTGGTCGACCGCCTCGGTCTCGACAAAATAGCGACGAAAAACCGAACGCATCAATTCGATGACCTCGATGTGCTGACGGATGACAACAGCGGCCGAGCCTTGTTCGCCATCGGCCAGTCGCTTGAACTTCGCACCCAACATCTGGGCTGACGGAAGAGTGCCGAATGCATCGACGTCGACCAGAAATTTCGTTTTCCCCAGCATTCCTGCCAAGTGGTCGATGTATTCGGCGCAGACCTGGTCGCACCGAGCAGCAACGTCCGCAGGAATTTCCATCAACCCTTCTTCGGCGCGCTCCGAAAGGTCTCGCCAATACTGCATCGACTCGAACAGATCGCCGTCTCCAGAAGCCATCGAACCGCAGCCTTTCTGTCTATCGTGCCCGCGCGGGCAGGTTGGTCTGCAACGATTTCGTGACCCGACCGACTTCCGAACACGGATCCCCCATCGGCTCGCGCCCAGCCCTCCCGTCGAGAATGAAGTACACGATTCCCCCGGCAACTTCATACGCGGAGCCGCAGCTGACTTCGTCGTAATTCGCGGTACGTCTGAATTGCACGAAACCGTCTTCGTCAGCGGCAGTGAAGCTGTCGAACTGGTCGTTCGCTTCGACATACCTGAGGTCATGAGTCGAGGAGAACACTCCCAGGAAGTACCACGAACCAGGGTCGGGATCTGTCCAGATGCACGTCTTCCAGTCGTTGGACAGCGGGGCGTCTCCGAACAGATTCGTGCTCTTGCTCCCCACATCCAATCCCGCCGCCTCGACGGCACTGTCCGGGATGGTGCACGGATCCCAGGGCTCAGCCGCGATCGGCGCAGCAATCGCCGACGTCGGCGGCTCAGCCGCCCGCGCATCCGTCGTCGATTCACCACATCCGGCGACCAGCACCATCACGCCGGCCACACCCGTCACCCAGCACCGCGTTGCACTCACACCTGGTTGGACGCGGCGTACATCGCCTCGGTTCCACATAGACCTCACACCCCTACTACCGACTGCGCGCCCCCGCTCACTTCGGAGCGAGGGCGCGCAGTCGACAAAAAGGGTGTGAGGTCACCACCGACAGGTGATCAACCGCAATTCGACGGTGCCGGCTCACCTCGGAATCGTGCGTCGACGTAGGCGTAGGCCTCGGGCAATCCGACCAGCGATCCACTGAAGTGCTCCGCCAACGGGTAAGCCCGGAACTGAACGGTGGCACCCGCTGCGCAGTAGCGATCGACCGTCTCCTTCACCGGCGCGAACGGGGTGATGAAGTCGTTGATGCCGTGCCAGATGTACACCGGCGCCGTGGGGACGCCTTCGTAGTCGACGAGACTGTTCTTCTTCAACACCGCCTGCGCAGAGGGCAGCGATGCGATGTCGACTTTGGACAGATCTCTCGCGCTCTTGAACGCTCCGCCGATGATGATGGGGCGCCGGCATTCGTTGCTGACACGATCTCGTAGTGCCAGTCCCGCCGCATTCAAGTTCTCCGAGACGGGGAACTCGGTCGGGTATTCGCGCTCGAGTCCCAGCGATGCCGCGAGTGCCATACCGAAAGCGGGGTGCGGAATCGCACTGTAGCCCAGGTTCTTTGCGATCAATCCCAGGTCGGCGGGCGTTCCACCGTGCACGCTGGCCACGATGTTCAGCTCGGGGGCGTAAGTGGGTGCCATGGCACCGGCCCATGATGTTGCCAGCGCACCGCCGGAGTAGCCCAGCAGTGCGACCGGGCTGTCCTTCAGCGGCAGCTGCTCGAAGTTCTGCACAGCGCGTACACCGTCGAGAGTCAACCGACCTTCGTACTCGGCAGCGCCGTAGGCTCCGGTCGGTCCGAGGTAATCGGGCACCGCAACCGCCCATCCGCGCGCGACCATGCCGACGTACAGGCTCGGAGACTCACCGATCTCGTACGTGAAAAGACCGTGCGACGGTGCGCATTTGACGCCCAGAGCATTGATGACAGCCTGATACGACACGAGCGGCGTTCCCGCACCTCTACCTCGCGGCATCAGCACGGTGGTCACCGCAGCAACGGGAGCACCGGCGGAGTTGGTCGACCGGTACTTGAGCTGCCAGATGTCGGTGTTGGGGTACATCCAGGCGTCGGCGCGACGGCTGGCGAGGATGTCACCCGGTGCGTGATCGGCAATGTCGGCCGGTGCCGCATAGAAGACGTCCGGATCGGGGGCAGTCGGCGCAGGAGCAGCCGAAGCTGTTGCACCCGTTGCGAACAGGGACGCGCAGAGCGCCACCAGAATAGAAGCCAGGGCAAAAAGTTTTCGGATCACGGCGAGCCTTTCGGAGTAAGCAGATCGAAGTGTCACGGCACTGAGTTCATGGGCACTGTGGGCAAGGAGAACTGGTTGATCGGATCCGTCGAGGAGAAGGTGACGTCCGCCGGGCCGGGTCCACCGGCGAAGGACGGATCGGACGCGGTGATGTCGACGCCGATGCGATGGCCGCGGTCGAATCGATGGACGATGCTGGGGAGCGAGATCGTCACCGGTTCTGCGGATCCGGTGAGGACGGCGGGTGCAACGAGCCCGTGAATGGGACTCCGTGCACCGTTGGGTGCGACGTCCAGCACGGTGACGAAGACCGTCGCAGGCCCGGACGTCGTGGGGCTGATGGACAGCTCGGGAGCGCCAACGACGTCGACCGGTTCGGCCAGTGGCGCGGTTGTCCAGGTCGCTGCGGAACCTGGTAGCGAGACCCGAGGAACGGGAACCTCTGCGGCGATGTTCGGTAGCCCCACTGTGGTGTGCATCGGCGAACCCGCATCCCGAATCGTCTGCGCCCAAGCATTGTTCGAGGCAACACCCTCGGACAACGTGCCGTCTGCCACTGTGAATGTGCGTCTGGTGCCGACAGGAAATGTGTCCGATTCCTCGTAGGCCGGCGACGCGACACCGCTGTAGGGCACCCAGTCCCGGAAGTAGGTGAATGCCGGCCCCGGGTCGACGTCACGATCCTTGAGGTGTCGGTCGAGCCAATTGCCCACCAGTGCCGCTTCGTGCTGATTGAACGGGTCGGGGGCCTTGATGTCGAATTCTCCCGGATAACCTTTCCGATCGTTGTGCCCCCACGAATGCCAGACCATCGACGTCTCCACTCCGCGCGCCCGCAGAGTCTCGAACGTTGCGGCTGCTTCGTCGAGGCTGAACAGTGAATCCTTCTGGCCCTGCGTGAGCAGAACCGGAACGTCCACTCGATCGAGATAGTCCACGGGTGAGACGTGACGCATCGCCGCCAGCGTTCCCGGGTCCGGTTCGCGATTGGCAGCGAAGGCGGATGCGGCGTCGCACACCCACTGGGCGTAGTTCGGGCACCCCTGTGCCCGCGCCGGATCGGCTGCGTACCCGCCCGGGCCGGTGAGGATGGCACCGGCCGCCAGGAAAGCCGAACCGAACACGCTCTTGACCGGGCCGACCGACCTACGCCCGGCTCCGTCCGGGGCGAGCGAACGAGCCAGGTCGTTCCACGTGATCATCGATGCGACGGTATCGAGTCGAGAATCCACCGACGCTGCCGCCAATCCCGTTGCACCGGCGTAGGAACCACCGAGATAGCCGACGCGGGGGTCCTGCGGAGCATCGAGGCGAACCACATCCAGAACAGGGGCTTCGACGGAGAGCGCGGCATCGGTGAACACGCCTTCGCTGTCACCGGCAAGGTACCCGATGAGGTCCGACGCCGCCATGCCGTCGTAATCGGGATCGGCGAAAAATATCTTGCACGTCGAGCCGCCGAAACCCAAGGCCGAGTAGGACAGAACTACGTAACCGTGGGTCGCGAATCTCGCCGCGGCACCCGCTTGGTCGTCCTTGGATCCGCCGAACCCGTTGCTGGTCAGGATGGCCGGGGCCCGGTTGTTCGGTCCCAGAGCGGTCGGGACGTAGATGTCGCCCACCACGGTGCAGTGTTGATCCCGATCCGGACCCACCGCGACGTCGAAATATCGAGTCTGCACCGAGAAGTCGCCGAACGATTGCGGAGCCAACACCGGAAGGTCCGCAGCATGAGCAGGCGCGGCGGCCACGACCAGAGCGGTCGCGGTGACACCGACAACCGTCGAGAACAACTTCATCGGACGCAGTTCGTCGGCGGTGCGACACCCCGAAACCTGTTGTCCAGGAATGTAAGCGCGGCAGGAAGACCCTCGAACGCCGCCTGAATGTGCTGCGGGGCATGTACGACGTCGAACTGCAGCGTCGCGCCACTCGCGCAGTATCGCGCGGCGGTGTCACGCAGGGCCCCGATCGGAATCAAGGGATCGTTGTCGCTTCCCCACAGAAACGTGGGTGCAGTCGGCACACCGGAGTACTTGACCAGGCTGTTCTCGTCGATGATCTGCTGCGCCTCCGGACTGTCCACCAACGACGTGGTGGTCGAGACCGCCAGTGCACTCTTGAAGGCTCCGGTAGCGAGGATCACCGGTGTGCACGCATTCGAGACCTGATCCTTCAACGCCAGACCGGTGGGATTGAGCTGAGCCGTGATCGGTAGACGGTCGGGGTACTCGCGTTCGAGTCCGAGAGCCGCGGCAAACGCGAGCCCGAATGCCTGGTGCGGTTGGAAGCCCAGCGCGCGGGCGATGTTGTCCAGATCGGCCGGCACTCCTCCGGCAGCGGCACCGACGATATTCAGCTCGGGTGCGTAGCTCGGAGCGAGCGCTGCGGCCCACGCCGTCGCCATTCCGCCGCCCGAATATCCGACCATTCCGACCGGGCCGGCCGACAGCCCGAGCTCGGGGACACGCTGCGCGGCACGAATGCCGTCGAGGGTGATCTGACCACCGAGCTTGGCTGCGCCATAAGCACTTTTGGGACCGAGGTGGTCCGGAATTGCGACCGACCAGCCACGCATCAGGGCCAGGTTGAGGAATTCACGCTCCTGAACACCGGTCGTCGGATCGGCCCCGAACAACGATTCCGACGGCGCGCACTGCAACCCGAGCGCGTTGACGAACGGCTGATAGGACAGCAGAGGCCCACCGGGTGTGCGGTTCGCCGGCGCGAGAACGGTGGTCACAGCGGCGATCGCGTCGCCCCTGGAGTCGGAGGATCGGTACTGGAGCTGCCAGATGTC
The DNA here is from genome assembly GCF_059489205.1 of Rhodococcoides sp. S146-33. Classification (NCBI taxonomy): domain Bacteria; kingdom Bacillati; phylum Actinomycetota; class Actinomycetes; order Mycobacteriales; family Nocardiaceae; genus Rhodococcoides; species Rhodococcoides sp. S146-33. The sequence goes on along the minus strand of NZ_JCAJWY010000007.1, from coordinate 142,592 downwards.
GGCCCCGGGGTAAAGGGGACTCGAAAACCGCCTGTTCGCAACGACATCACCGTTCGCGAAACCGGACAGATCCGGTACCGACGCGTAGAGCGTCCCGGGGACCGGTGCCGGGTCGGTCGGCGCGGCAGATGCGTGTGGCGCGGCGACGAACAGCATCGACATCAGCCCGACGACGGTCGTCAGGGTCAAGAGGGTGCGGCGCATGATGAAAGCTCTTCTCGATTTCCATTGGGCCCGGGCCAGTCTTCGGACCGGGGAAGTCTCACGTCGATGTTCGGATCGGCACTTGTCGTTCGGGGGCCTGGCAGTCACGGTGACCTCCGGGTTGCTGTCAACGGCTTGTCGACGCTCTCGGCGGTGACTCGGATGCCGGGCGGCAGTGCCATAGCGACAGCGGTGGCCACGGCCATCGTCGCTGCGAGCCCGAACAGCACCGTTTGCTGCGCGGCCAGATGATCCGGTGCCGCGGCCTGCACGGGAAGCAACGCGAAATACACGGCACCGGTGACCGCAGTACCCACGGCCGACCCGACCTGCTGGACCGTCGGCATGATCCCCGACGCGGAACCGATGGCGTCCGGTGTCACCCGGGCGACGATGGTGCTCTGCAGCGGAGCGATCACCGATCCGAGGCCGGCGCCGACCAGAATCAGCGGGACGGTCATCGACCACGGAAAGCCGGGGCGATCGAGGTAGTCGACGGCGCTACCGAGGACGAACAGAGATGCGCCCATCGTCGCTGCACCTACTGCCACCACGCGAGAGTCCCAGCGGCGGAACGCTATCGGCGCGGCCAAGGACGCCACGATGGCTCCGAGAGCAAAAGGAATCGTGATGGCTCCCACCGTCGTCGCACTGTCTCCCAGTCCGGTCTGCAACGTCACCGACATCGTCAGCACGAATCCGGTGAAGGTGCCGTACACCAGCGCCGAGACGACGCATCCGTACGCGAACCCCCGCTCGGCGAAGACTCGGGTATCGACCATGACGTGTGCACCCGCTGCGGTCCTGTGCCGTTCCCACATCGCGAACAGGGCCAACAGAACCAGGCCGATGCCGAGAGCGGGTACCGCGTCCATCGGGCGCGAGCTCGTCATGATGGGGTACACGATCGACACGGCACCGATCGACCACAGGGCAACCCCGATCGGATCGAAGAGGCCGGCCGACAGCGCGTGCCCGGAACCAGCGGAGACATATCGCCGAGCGAGGACGATTGCGGCAACCGAAATCGGAACGTTGACCAAAAATATTGCGCGCCATCCTGTTCCGAGGATGTCGAGGTGAATCAGGACCGCGCCGATTGCCGGTCCGGCCAGACCTGCGAGCCCTGCCGTGCCGCCGTACAAGGCGAATGCAGTGGTACGCCGTGAACCGGAGTAGGTTGCGGTCACGATGGCCACGGTCTGGGCCGACATGGCCGCGCCCGCAATCCCTTGCAGGACACGACCGAAGATCAGCAGCTCGATGCTGGGCGCGTACGCGCACAACACCGACGTCGACGCGAACAGTGCCGTGCCGACGACGAACGTGTTTCTGCGCCCGAACACCTCACCTGCTCTCGCCATCGTGAGGAGCGCGCACGCAAACGCCAGAAGGTACGCCGCTGGTACCCAGACCTGCTGTGCACCAGTCGCGTCGAGGTCTCGGGCGATCGTGGGCAGCGCAACGGTGACGGCCGTGACGTCGATCATCTGCATCGACACGGCCAGCAAACAGGCGCACAGCGTCAGCCACGAGCCGCTGTGTCGTTTTGTCATACCCTGCTGACGTCCGGAAGCTCGAGCGTGCTCGCATCGGGCAGCTGCGGTGCGTAGTCGCCCGATTCGACCACGGCAGTGAAGATCTCGAAGATCTTGGCGAAGTAGAGATCGATCGACCGATCGGCCTCGTCCGTTCCCGGGTACAGAAATTCGACGCCGGTGTGATCTTCGAATCGATTGATCCACATGAAGACTTCTTCCGAGCTACCTCGGTTTCCGTACAAGCCGGCCCCGGCCGCGTCGAGTTCGGCTTCACCGGGCAGCTTTCGGACGTCGACGTACGAGATCATCGGAGCGCTCCAGCCCGGTTGCGTGGTGATTCCGTGTTCCGGGCCGACCAGTTCGAGAACTCGATGGTAGGAGGTGTTCGCCAGCAGTTTGCCGGAATCGAAGGCCTGCTGAGCCCGGACTGCCAGGGTCAGAAATGTCGGCTGCGAGCCCACTTCGAACTGCACGGGAACGAGGCTCGAAAACCAACCGACCGAGACGAATTCGCCCGGCAATGACCGGGTGCTCTTCGGCGTCAGACCCAGGTAGGTGTCTCGGCCGGCCAACTCGTATTCCGCCAACGCCGCCGCAGCGAAGATGCCTCCGATGAATTTGGCTCCCACTCCCGCGCATGCCGCGTCGACGGCCTGGGCCTTCGCGCCGTCGAACAGCGGGAACGAATTGTGCGACGTCCTGGTGTAGTCGACACTGTTGCGCCCCAACGGAAGTGGGAACGTCGGAAGATCGCCACCGTTGTCGGTCACCAGATCGATCCAGGTCTGAACGGCCGGAGAGTCCAGGGTCGTGGTGTCGCTCTCGGTGCGCTCTCGCCGGCAGTACTCGATGTAGCTGCCCGGGGTGAACAGTCCGTTCGCCTCTCCGGTCACCGCGTTGCGATAGAGCTGTCCCAGCTCGTAGTACGTCAGCGCCTGCGAAATACCGTCGGTGTCCAGGTGATCGACGGCTGCGTACACCACGAAATGGTCGTCGTGCTCGATCGTTCCGAAGGAGAAACAGTCCCAACTCTCCGGACCCGGAGTGGTGTCCTGCACGTGCCGGCGGATATCGTCCGCACTCGCGGGCACACCGAAGTCGGTCGGCTCGAGCACGATGTCGTCGACGTCGACGACGTGGCGCACCGATCCGGCCGCCGTGGTCTCGAACCAGCTCGAGAACGAATCATGGCGCTTGACAAACGTATTGAACGCTTGCCCCATGGCCGCACTGTCCAATTTCCCTTCGATGCGGAACGTGACGAGGCACAGCCTGGAGAAGCGAAACGACGATCCTCGATTGCGGAACGCGGCCTCGAGGTACGCCTGCTGTATGTGGGACGGACGTGCCGGATGAACGGGTGCTGCAGCGGCAGCGCCCCGCGAGGCGTCGGTAGGTGACCACGTGGTGAGTGGTCCCGGAGCGGGCGTCCACTCGTCGATGAGTCCGAATGCAACCACGACACAACCTTTCGAGAGGGAGAGATACGACGCAACGCAGTGGGGTGCGTCGGAGGGGCCAGTGCATCATTCGAGCGAGACGGACAACACCCCACAGCGCGGCATTTTGGAGAAACGACAAAAATGCCCGGGATATCTGTGTCAGAACTGAAGGATCGTCAAGATTGTGGTGGAGGCCAGACAATCGCTCTAACGTCGGACACTCATCGCGCAGACCGAGAACCAGGCTCCGCGCTGCCCCAACGATGTCAGGAACGGTAGATGATCGACCGATACCGCCTGCGTGATGCGACCGTTTCGGCCCTGAGTGTGCTTGCGACCGTCGTTGTTCTCACGTCGGGCACAGCACCAGTGGCAAGTGCCGAGACAGCGTCGTCGGTCGTCGGAATCGAAGGAAACGGGGAACGCCGCGACATCGTGCACGTGCATTCGGCGGCGATGGACCGCGATATCGTCGTCGACATCTTTCGAGCCGTGGAACCCGGTGCACCGACCCTCTACCTGCTCAACGGCGCAGCCGGCGGCGACGGCGGCAGCAGCTGGTTCGATCAGACCGACATCGCGGGCTTCTTCGGTGACAAGAACGTCAACGTGGTGGTACCACGGGGTGGCGCCGCGAGCTACTACACCGACTGGTTGCACGACGACCCGGTGCTGGGCCGAAACAAGTGGTCCACGTTTCTCGGTCTCGAACTGCCGCCGTTGATGAACGCAGTGCTCGAGAGCAACGGCGTCAATTCGGTCGCAGGTATCTCGATGGCCGGGACGTCGGTTCTGCAGTTGGCCATCGCCCACCCGTCCGTGTACCGCTCCGTGGCCTCGTACAGCGGATGTGCACGAACCAGTGACCCGGTCGGCGAGATGTACGTCAGGTCCGTGGTCGAGGCGCGCGGCGGTGGATCCACCGCGAACATGTGGGGTCCCCCCGGTTCTGCCGCCTGGATGGACAACGACCCGTACGTCCACGCCGAAGGCCTGCGCGGAGTCGCGGTGTACATCTCGAGCGGAACGGGAGCACCCGGCGCGTTCGATGTCCCCGGCGCGCCCGGCATCGGTAGTGACTACGGCAAGCTCGCCCAGCAGGTTGCCGTCGGTGCCGTCATCGAGGCGACCACCGATTCGTGTTCGCATCAGATGAAGCAGCGCTTGCAGGAGCTGAACATCCCTGCCACCTACAACTTCCGCCCCAACGGAACCCATTCGTGGGCCTATTGGCAACAAGACCTGCACGACTCGTGGTCGGTGATCGCGCCGTCGATGGGATTGCCGACCGGTACCTCCTGAGCCGTGACTTCCAGCGATGACGAAGGAAACTCGATGAGCCGAACCGACACCGTGGGCACTCCTGCTCTTGCCGCAACCTGGGCCCGTTCGCCGTGGCCGCTCGCCGACATCATCGCGGCAAAACGCGGGCGAACTATCTCGGTCGTCCTTCCTGCCCTCGACGAGGAGGACACCGTCGCGGACGTCATTGCCTCCATGACTCCCCATCTGGGAAGTCTCATCGACGAAGTGGTCGTCCTCGATTCTGGATCGACCGACCGTACGGCTGTTCGGGCGCGCGCGGCCGGAGCCACGGTCGTCTCCAGGGAAGAGGTGCTCCCAGGCCAACCCGTCGTCGGCGGAAAGGGAGAAGTCCTGTGGCGCGGAGTAGCGGCCACCTCGGGCGACATCGTGGTGTTCGTCGACTCGGATCTGGTCGAGCCGGGCTCGCACTTCGTGCCGTCGCTCGTCGGCCCGCTGCTCATGCACGAGGGCGTCGAACTGGTCAAAGGCTTCTACCGTCGGCCGCTCACGATCGGCGACAGCACCGACGAGGACGGCGGCGGACGCGTCACCCAGTTGACGGTGCGGCCCCTGCTGACGGCACTTCGCCCGGAGCTGGCCGGCGTCTTCCAGCCGCTGGGCGGCGAGTACGCCGCCACCCGCCGATTGCTGGAATCTCTGCCCTTCGCCCCCGGCTACGGCGTCGAGATCGGACTGCTGCTCGATACGTATCACCGTTCGGGTGCGGGCACTATCGGTCAGGTCGGACTCGGTACGCGCCGCCATCGCAATCGGCCGACCTCCGAGCTGGCCGTCATGAGTCGCCAGATCATCGCCACCATGTTCTCGCGGTTGGGACTGAGCGACTCCGGTGCCGGTTTCACCACCTTCTCGACAACGGGATCTCAGCTCTCGATGAGTGTGGCACCGCTGTCCTCGGTCGACCGCCCACCGCTGATCACCGTCGAAGACTACAACCGCCTCACGCGACGCCCAGCCATGAGTGCACCCGCCTGACCCGGCACGGCACACCTGGTAAAACGTTGCGCCACAACGACAAACACCCCGCCCCACAGCGTGTGGGACAGGGTGTTGTCGTGGAACAGAAACCTATTTACCCGCCTCCGCCGCGCGCAGATCCTTACGGAGAATTTTGCCCGCCGCCGACTTCGGCACCGTGTCGATGAATTCGACGCGTCGCACCTTCTTGTGCGGGGAGACGCGCTCGGCGACGAAGGCGATCACGCCCTCCTCGTCGATCGTGGCACCCTGCTGGCGGACGACGAACGCCTTGGGGATTTCTTCGCCCTCGTCGTCGAGAACACCGATGACAGCAGCGTCGGCGATTTCCTCGTGCGTCAGCAGCAGAGCCTCGAGCTCGGCCGGCGGTACCTGGTAGCCCTTGTACTTGATCAGTTCCTTGAGGCGGTCGACGATGTAGACGACGCCCTCGTGGTCCGCGACGGCGATGTCGCCGGTATGCAGGTAGCCGTCGGAGTCGAGGGTCTCGGCGGTGGCGGTGGGGTTGTTGAGGTATCCCGCCATCACGTTCGGTCCCTTGACCCACAGCTCGCCGGGCTTGCTCAATCCCTCTGTGGGCAGGTCGATCTCCTCGAGCGTGCCCGGGTCGACGAGCTTGTTCTCGGTGTTGGCCAGTGGCTGGCCCACCGAGCTCAGCGGCATGTCGTCGCGATCGAACGGGATCGCGTGGCTGACCGGGCTGAGCTCACTCATGCCGTAGCCCTGACGCACGCGCGTGTTCAGGCGGCGGGCGACGGCCTTGCCTAGTTCTTCGTCCAGCGGGGCCGCGCCCGAGAAGATGGTGTGCACGCTGGAGAGGTCGTACTGATCGATCATCGGATGCTTGGCGAGCGCGACGGCCACCGGTGGTGCGATGAACAGGTACGTCAGCTTTTGGTCCTGAATGATGCGAAGGAACTCGACGAGGTCGAACTTCGGCATCGTCACCAGATGCGCACGCAACTTCAGCGCGATGTTGAGCAGCACCGTCAGGCCGTAGATGTGGAAGAACGGCAGCAGCGCCAGGATCGCGTCGTCGCTGTCGATGCCCACCCGCGGTTCCATCTGTGCGACGTTCGCGACGAGATTGCGGTGAGTGAGGATGACGCCCTTCGGCACACCCGTCGTACCGGAGGAGTACGGCAGTACGGCGACGTGTGTGGCCGGATCGAACGAGACCTCGGGGGCAGGCGCGCCCTGGGTCAGAAGATCGCGCAGATTCGGGTGGCCCTCGGCACCGTCGAGCACGATGACGTGATCGGCAGCGATGCCTACCTTGTCCGCAGCCGCTTTCGCCTGCGGGTACAACGGCGAGACGGTGAACAGGAACTTCGCGCCCGACCCGGTGAGCTGCTTGGCGATGTCCTCGGCCGTGTACAGGGCGTTGATCGTCGTCGCGGTTCCGCCTGCGCGCAGGATGCCGTGCAGCACCGACGCGAACGCGGGGACGTTGGGCGAATGCAGTCCGACGACGTCACCGACCTCGAGCCCGCGCGCGGCGAGCGCACCTGCAATGGCGTCGACCTGGCCGATCAGCGTCTTGTAGGTGGTGACGTCACCCGACGTGCCGTCGATGAGCGCCGGCTTGTCGAGATCGGACTCGGCGATGGAGCCGAACAGGAAGTCGTAGACGCTGAGATTCGGGATCTCGACGTCGGGAAAGGGACTGCGGAAGCTCATGGCTCTCCTTCGAAAAACTGCGGCAACAATGACCGAACCCTACAGTGAAAGCGGTCACATCGGACAGCGACCCTACCGCTGAGTCAGGTAGGGCGGGCGCTAACTTCGGGACGCATACGGTTTGCCCGCCGCGGCCGGTCCTCGAACATGACCCACCAGACCCGCGACGGCGAAGATGGTCACCACGTAGGGCAGCATCAACATGAATTCGCTCGGCACCGGAGACCCGATGATGCCCAGCACATTCTGCAGATTCGACGCGAATCCGAAGAGGAGTGCGGCCAATGTGGCGCGCACCGGATCCCACCGTCCGAAGATGACCGCTGCGAGTGCGATGTAGCCGGCACCGGCAGTCATTTCCTTGCCGAATGCTCCGACGGACCCGAGCGTGAAGTACGCACCGCCGAGCCCGGCGATGGCACCGGCGAGACAGACGTTCCAGAAACGCGTTCGGGCCACGTTGATTCCGACGGTGTCGGCGGCTTGCGGATGCTCACCGACGGCACGTAGTCGCAGACCCCACTTGGTACGGAACAGACCGAAGAACACCAGGGCCACGGCGATGTACATCAGATAGACGATCAGTGTCTGTCGAAACAGCACCGGACCGAGGATCGGAATCTGCGAGAGCACCGGAATGTCGATGCGCGCGAAGCGCGGTGGCGAATTCAGCGTCTCGGCGTTCTTGGTGAGCACCACCGAGTACAGGAAGCTGGTCAGTCCGACGACCAGCACGTTGAGCACCACACCGACGATGACCTGATTGACGAAGTAGCGAATCGAGAACACCGCCAGCAGGGATGCGGTCAGTGCGCCGGCGACCAGAGCCGCGAGCAACGCGACATAGGTCGAACCGGTGATCGACGCGACGACGGCGCTGACGAACGCACCGGCCAGCAGCTGCCCTTCGATGGCGATGTTGATGACACCGACGCGCTCGGAGATCACTCCGCCCATGGCACCGAAGATGAGCGGTGTGCTCAAAGCGACTGCGCCGATAAGCAATCCGGGCACCGGGATGGTCTCGCCGTCGGCGGCCCACGCAAGGAATCCGAACACGAACAGCACCGCGAACACGGCGAGCAACCACAGCGGCGTCGAGCGGTACCGCGTCGCCAGCAGCGCCGCGTAGCCGGTGATGACGGCCAGCAGTACGACCACGACGAGGCCGGTGCCGTACGACGGCACACCGACGGCGGGCAGTGCGAAGAAGTCACCCTCTGAGGCCAGCGCGAATGTACTGGTACCCGAGCCCTTTCGGACCACGAACAGCACCAGAGCGAGCAGCGTCACGACCCCGAGGATCGACGGCACTTTCCAGCTGCGGCCGAGTACTACCCCGGCGGGGGCGTCGACGGAGGTGGTCACAGTGCACCCACCTTCGCGGTCTCGGCTTTCGCGAGCTTCTCTTCGCCTGGTTTCGGTAATCGGAACACCGCTCGCACCAGTGGCGGCGCAGCGATGAACAGCACGATCACCGACTGCACGACGAGCACGATGTCGATGGGTACGCCCTCGGCCGCCTGCATGGCGAACCCGCCGGCCTTGAACGCACCGAACAGGATTCCCGCGAAGAACACGCCCCACGGTTTCGATCGGCCGAGCAGAGCGACGGTGATGGCGTCGAATCCGATGCCGGCATCGATGTCGGCGCTGAAGCCGGTAGTGACGGTGCCCAGCACCTGAGCCACACCGGCCAGGCCGACGAGGGCTCCGGACAGGATCATCGCGTACAGGTAGATGCGGTTGACGTTCATCCCGGCGACGCGTGAGGCATGCGGGTTCTCGCCCACGGCGCGGAAACGAAATCCGAGGCTCGATCGCTCGAGCAGCCACCACACCGCGACGGTCACGAGGATCACCAGTACGAACCCGAGGTGCAGGTTGTACTTGTCGCCGAAGAGTTTCGGGAACACGGCGGTGGATTCGATGGGGGCCGTCTTGGGATTGTTCGATCCCGGTGCCTGCAGCGCGCCGGGGGTCCGCAAGAGGTACGAAATGAAGTAGAACGCAATGTAATTGAGCATGATCGTGACGATCACCTCGTGGGCACCGGTGCGGGCCTTGAGGAATCCCGCGATGCCACCCCAGACCGCGCCGCCGACAACGCCTGCGACGACGGCCACCAGCAGATGGATGCCGGCGGGCAGACTGACTCCGAAACCGACCCAGCCTGCGCACGCCGCGGCGATGAGCATCTGGCCACGACCACCGATGTTGAACATGCCGACGCGGAAGGCAAGGGCCACACCGAGTCCCGCGACGATCAAGGGAGTGGCGAACGTCAGAGTCTCGGTCAGCGGGCGGATGCCGTTCTCGAACCCGGGTCGACGGAAGTTGTACACCGAGCCCTGGAACAACGACGAGTACGCCCCGGCGACGGAATCCCAGATGGCCTTCAGCATGTCCGAAGGACGCGAGAAGAAGTAGCCTGCCGACTCCTGAACACCGGTATTGGTGGCGGCGATGAGTACTGCACCGACGATCAGTGCGAGCAGTACTGCGAGAACCGAGATGATGGCACTGCCGGTGAAGATCTGCCGAAGCACCACATGCGACTTCGAGGGTTGCTCGGCGCTATTCACCACGCTCACCGCCCATCATCAAGCCGAGTGTTTCGCGGGACGTATCCCCGGGGACGATTCCCACGATTGCTCCTCGATACATGACGGCGATGCGGTCGGCCAGTGCGGAGACCTCATCCAGTTCGCTCGACACCACGATGACCGGGATCCCCGAATCCCGAGTGGCGACGATGCGCTTGTGCACGAATTCGATCGACCCGACGTCGATTCCGCGAGTCGGCTGGGCCGCGACGAACAGCCGCAGATCGCGGCTCAATTCGCGTGCGAGCACCACCTTCTGCTGGTTACCACCGGACAGGCGTCCGACGGCGGTCCCGATTCCCGGTGCCCGCACATCGAATTCGGTCAGCTTCTCCGATGCGAACTTCTCCAGATAGTCGCGCTGGACTGCTCCTCGCCGCACGAACGGCATGCTGTTCGAGCGATCGAGCATCAGGTTCTCGGCGATCGAGAACTCCCCCACCAATCCGTCGACGGTACGGTCCTCCGGCACGAAGCCGACTCCGGCGTCGAGCACGTCCTGCACCGTCGATCCGACCAGCGAACGACCGTCGAGGCTGATCTTTCCGGATACGTTGTCCTGCAACCCGAGCAGAGCCTCGACGAATTCGGTCTGACCGTTGCCCTGCACTCCGGCGACGGCGAGAATCTCCCCTGCCGCGACCTCGAGGCTGACGTCGTCGACGGTCTTGTTGCCCTGGGCGTCGAACACCGACAAGTTCTCGACGACCAGCGCTGCTGCTCCAGGAGCGGCGGGATCCTTCGAGACGGTCAGCTGCACATCGCGTCCCACCATCATGGCCGCGAGTTCGGTGTTGCTGGCGGTCGGCTGCGCTTCGCCGACGACCTTGCCGAGCCGGATGACGGTGATCTTGTCGGCCACTTCGCGTACTTCGCGCAGCTTGTGGGTGATGAAGACGATGGTGGTGCCCGACGCCGCGAGCTCGCGCATGATCCTCATCAGATCATCGGTTTCCTGTGGCGTCAGGACTGCCGTCGGCTCGTCGAACACGAGCACCTTGGCCTCACGAGACAGTGCTTTGACGATCTCCACCCGCTGCTGCACGCCGACGGGTAGGTCGTCGACGAGAGCATCGGGATCGAGATCGAAGCCGAACCTCGCGGAGATCTCTCGTACCAGCTTTCGTGCTGCCACGAGATCGAGTCGTCCACCGAGCGAGGTGGTTTCGTTACCGAGCACGATGTTCTCGGCCACGGTGAACACCGGAATCAGCATGAAGTGCTGATGCACCATGCCGATGCCGGCGGTCATCGCCTCGCCCGGTCCGGCGAAATTCTGCTCGACGTCGTCGAGCAGAATCTGGCCCTCCTCGGCGCGATACAGGCCACTGAGCACGTTCATCAACGTGGACTTGCCTGCACCGTTCTCGCCGAGGAGGCAGTGGATCTCGCCGGATTCGACACTCAGATCGATATGGTCGTTGGCGATCAACGAGCCGAATCGTTTGGTGATACCGCGAAGTTCGAGCTTCATATCCCTTTACGACCGCTTGGTGCTACTTGGGTGCCGACGGCGACTCGACGGTGATGGACCCGTCGATGATGCCGGCCTTGATCGTATCCAGCTCGCCCTGCAGTGCGGGGTCGACCTTGGACTCGAAGTCGTGGAACGGTGCGATGCCGACGCCGTCGTTCTCCAGGGTGCCCACGTAAGGAGCGTTGTCGAACTTGTCTGCACCGGAGTTGGCCACCACCTCGTCGACGCTGGTCTTGAGGCCCTTGGTCACCGAGGTGAGCAACAGGTCGCCGACCGACGGGTCGGATTCGAAGACGTCTGCGTCGGCACCGATGAGGGCGACGGGACGCGAGGAGTCCCGAATGGCCTGCGCCGCACTCTGATAGATGGGTCCACCGACCGGGAAGATGACGTCGGCATTCTGGTCGATCAGACCCTGAGCGGTGTTCTTGGCAACTTCGTTGGCGGTGAATCCACCGGTGAACGAGCCGTTCTGCGAGGGCACGTCCCAGCCGATGACGCGGACTGCCTTGCCCTTCTGCTCGTTGAAGTAGTTCACACCGTCGGCGAAGCCGTCCATGAAGATGGTGACGGTCGGCAGCTGGGAACCGCCGAAGGTGCCGACCACTCCGGTCTTGCTGTAGCTCGCGGCGGCGTAACCGGCGAGGAATGCCGACTGCGACGCGTCGTACGTCAGCGGCTTGACGTTCGGCAGATCGATGGTCGAGTCGTCGATGATCGCGAAATCGATGTCGCTGTTCGCCTCGGCCGCGACCTTGGTCGCGTCGGCCAGGTCGAATCCGACGGTGACGATGAGGTTGCAGCCCTGATCGACGAGGTTGTTGATGTTGGGCGCGTAGTCGGTGGGCGACGCGGACTCGACGGTGCGGGGCTCGACGCCGAGCTCCTGGGAGGCCTCGGTCAAACCCTCGAACCCGAGCTGGTTGAACGACTTGTCGTCGAATCCGCCACTGTCGGAGACCATGCAGGGCAGGAAGTCACTGGATTCGCCTCCGCCCGATCCTTCGTTCTCGGGTGCGGATCCACAGCCTGCGATCAGGGCGATGGCACCGAGCGACGCGACGCCGCCGAGTGCTGCCTTCCGCGTACTCGTGCGGGTAACGAATGACAAGATGTCCTCCAATTTAGATGTGTTTCGTCTGGTTCGGGACGCTACTCGCGCGGGCGAGGGTGCGCAGGATTTCACTCAGGTGTCCTTATCGGATGCAGCCTTGTTGGGCTCGGCCTTTTCGGGCAAGCTGCCGCCTTCACGGAGTATTCGTGCTTCGTCCTCACGCACCATCACTGCCGGTCCCGCTGCCACCACCGATGGGTTCGGCGGCGTACCGGGTCTGAATACGTTGAAGAATACGTTGAGGACCACCGCCACGATGCTGGCGGCACTGATTCCGGAATGGAAGATGGTGACGAACCAGTCCGGGAATTCGTCCCAGAAGTCGCTCGCGACAACGGGAATGAGGCCGAACGCCAAGGTCACCGCCACGATGACCACGTTGGAGTTGTTGTCGTAGTTCACCTTGCCGAGAGTGCGGATGCCGCTGGCCGCGACGGTTCCGAACAGGGCGATGCCTGCCCCGCCGAGTACCGGCAGCGGGACGACACCGACGACTGCAGCGAGGACCGGCGAAAGGCCCAGCAGCGCAAGCACGCCGCCGCCCACCGCGACGACGAAGCGGCTCTTGATGCCGGTCATCGCCACCAGGCCGACGTTCTGCGCGAAGGCCGTCGCCGGAAAGGTGTTGAAGATCGGGGCGACGGCCGAGGACACCATGTCGGCGCGCAGTCCGTCTCCGACGCGCTTGGAGTCGACGTCGGTTCCGACGACCTCACCGACGGCGAGGATGTCTGCCGTGGTCTCGACCATGATCACCAGAATCACGATGGTCATCGACACGATCGCACCGATGGCGAAGATCGGAGACCCGAATGCGAACGGCGTCGGTACGGCCACCACGGACGCGTCGCCGACACCGTCGAAGTCGGTTTTACCGACGATCAGCGCGGCGATGGTGCCGACAACGAGTCCGAGCAGAATCGACAGCCTCGACAGACCCGGAATCTTGGTCATCACCAGCACGGCGAGGAGGGTGAACATCGCCAGCCCGATATTGGCGGGATCGAGATAGTTCGGGTTCGGGGCACCGCCCACCATTTCCTGGCCGGTGATCCACCGCGCTGCGACCGGCATCAGGGACAGACCGATGACGGTGATGATGCTGCCGGTCACCAGCGGCGGGAAGAAGCGAATGACCTTCGAGAAGAACGGCGCGATGGCCAAACCGATGAGCGCGGCCACCAGAACTGCGCCGAGGACCGTGCGCAATCCGGTTCGGCCGTCCTCGGCACTACCGATGATCGTCAGTACCGTCGAGACGGAGGCGAACGAAATGCCCTGCACCAGCGGCAGTTGCGACCCGAAGAACGGAATACCGACGGTCTGCAGCACGGTGGCGACGCCGCTGACGAACAGCGCGCACGAAATCAGCAGGGCTTGATCGGAACCGGACAGCCCGGCCGCTCCACCGACGATGATCGGTACGGCGATGACGCCACCGAACATCGAGAGAATGTGTTGCAGACCGTAACCGAACATCTGCAGCACCGGCGGGCGGGCATCCTCAGGCCTGGTCATGACCATCAGGCTATGAACCGGACGTTACGGGCAGCGACACCGACCCATTTCGAGCGAGTTACGGTTGCTCGGCCTTGTCTGCTCCCACCAGGTGCTCGAACGCCTTCAGGTTCGCCAACGATTCGCCGCGCGAGACCCGCCATGCCCATTCACGTTTGATGGACTCCGCGAAACCCAGTTCGAGCAGCACGTTGAAGTCGCCGTCGGCGGCCTCGAGGGTCTGACCGAAGATCCGATCGAGTTCGTCACCGTCGACGGCCCGCAACGACATTCGGCCCACGAGATAGATATCGCCGACCTTGTCGATGGTGTAGTGCACTCCGTACAGCCGACGGTTGCGACGCAGCAGGTACTTGTAGACGCCCTCGAAGTTCTCGTCGGGCTTGCGGCAGACGAACGCCTCGATACGCACCCCGTGATGTCCGACGGTCAACATCGTCGTCGTCTTCAGTTTGCGTTCCCCGGGCAGTTCGACGGTGAACACCTCGCCGCGCCGCGTGTAGTCCAGTTCGCGATCCTTCAGGACCCGGTCGATCAGTTCGGCGGTCTCGCTCATGCAGTAACTGCTCCTGATCTGCGTAGTTTCGACAATCCTCGGACGCGTCGCGGTGAGAACTCACTCGGTGCCTCGCCACGGTCGAAATGGAATTTGGCCTGCCGGTAGCTCTCTATGAGACCGTCCGCGGTGTGCTCCCACGAGAAGTTTCGGGCGTGCCGGGGTGCCGCAGTTGCCATGTCCGCCAATGCAGTTCGATCCGCCAGCATCGACGCGAGCGCATCGGCCCAATCCTCGGTGCGGTGTCCCTGCACCAGCCGTCCGGTCTCGCCCGATCGCACGGCCACACCGAGACCGCCGACGTCGGCTGCCAACACCGGCGTTCCGCAGGCCTGGGCTTCGATCGCGACCAGGCCGAACGATTCGTTGTAACTCGGTACCGCAACAACATCCGCGGCGCGGTAGATCTGCGCCAGACGCGACGATGGTTGCGGCGGCATGAACGTCACCCGCGGGGTGATTCCGAGATTCTCGGCCAGCTCGATGAGACTGTCGGGCCGATCCAACCCGCTGCCCGACGGCCCACCGACGATGAGGACCCGTAGCGGCGAGGACGGATCTCGCTGCAGCACTTCGGCGGCCGCGGCGATGAGCACGTCCGGGGCCTTGAGCGGTTGGATGCGGCCGACGAAGGCGACGATCGACTCGTCCGGGTTCAGACCCAGTTCGGCGCGGGCCGCGAGCTTGTCCCCCGGATTGTATTGCGCCAGATCGGCTCCCGGCGCAACCACGTCTATCGCGTCCTGCGAAGCCCCGTAGATCTCCACGAGGGACTTCGCTTCCTCGGTCGTGTTGGCGATCAGCCGGTCTGCTTCGGCCACCACTTGCTGCTCGCCGATCTGGCGCGCCGCGGGTTCCGGTGAGTCGCCCTGCGCCATCGACGCGTTCTTGACGGCAGCGAGCGTGTGCGCGGTGTGTACCAGAGGCACTCCCCAGCGATCGCGTGCGAGCCAACCCACCTGCCCCGAGAGCCAGTAGTGCGAGTGCACCAAGTCGTAGTAGCCGGGTTCGTGCCGAGCTTCCTCACGCAACACCCCGGCCGCGAACGCGCACAGCTGAGTGGGCAGGTCGTGTTTGTCCAGGCCCTCGAACGGGCCTGCGACGATGTTGCGGACCAGCACTCCGGGCGCCGCTTCGACGACGGGCGCATCGGTCGACGACGTCGCCCGAGTGAAGATCTCGACTTCCACACCCCGCTTGGCCAGCTCTTTGGCGCTCTGCAACACGTAGACGTTCATGCCACCCGCGTCACCCGTTCCGGGTTGCGCCAGGGGGGAGGTATGCAAGGACAACACAGCGACCCTGCTCAGCTGGTGTCCAGTCACTCCCTCAGTGTGCACGCCTCCACATTACGTCTCGAGAACTACCCCTTCAGACGACCGGGCAGACTCAGACCGTCCACGAACTCGCTGACCTCGACGAAGAACCGCTCGGGATCGGCGACGAACGGTCCGTGGTCGACGCCCTCCCAGTACGACTCCACGGCCGCGGGAATCAATTCCGCGGCGTGCCGTCCGGCAGAGACGTCGACGACGGTGTCCTCGGTTCCGTGCAGCACGAAGGCCGGGATGTCGAGGCTGCGCAGCAGGTCGTCGTGGCCGACCGCTCGATCGAACAGGGCGGCCCGAACCCGTGGCCTCGTGGACAGCGTCAACCCGAACAACGCCTGCGCCTCGGTGCCCTTGCCTTCTGTCGGCCCGGTCAACGCGTGCCCGAAGCTACCGAGCGCCTTGATGGCAACGCGGGGCTCCTCGGCCATCGCACCGGGGATCGCCGCCCGCATGGCCGTCCCCACGCGTCCGCCCGCTTCTCCCCTTCCGATGCTGGTGATCGCGCCGACGAGCACGATGCCCGCCACCGCGTCCGATCCGTGTTCGGCGAGATAGTCACAGATCACCAGGCCGCCGTAGGACCAGCCCAGGAGCACCGCGTCGGCGGTGATGCTCTCTGCAGCGAGCACTGCCTCGACGTCCCCGGCCCAGATCTTCGAGTCGTCGTACCCCGTCGTAGGGGCATCGGAGTAGCCGTGACCACGCAGGTCGACGGCGACCACGCGGTACCGCTCGGCCAAGTCCGCCAGCAATCCCTCGCCCCAGCACGCCGAGCTCTGCGCCCATCCGTGCAGCAGAACCAGTGGCCTCGCATCAGGGTCACCGCTGACGCGGTAGACGATGTTGGCTCCGTCGATCCCGGTGGCCTGGCGAACCGGTCCTACTGCAGGGGTGCTCGTATCGGGCTTGTTCATGACAGGTGAACCTACGCGGCGGCCCTGCGCATCGACGCGAGCGGATCGGAGTACAGAGAGCTCAGCGAGACCACCGTCGCGGCGTATTCCTGCACCCGGTCGCCGAATCCGGTGACGCGGATATCCCGGCGTGCCAACGTGGAATTTGCGGCGAAGGCCTCGCCCACGTGCGGGATTCCGGCCGGGTACGTGGTGAACGCCTGACCCCCGAGGACAACGCGATCCGGATTGAACATGTCCCGCAGCAGCGCCACCGTCCGTCCCAGTATCCGAGCGCGCTCGACCAACAGTTCTCGCGCCGCCTCCGAACCGCCCTGTGCTGCCTGGTACACCGCAGCGATACTCGGACGTGGTTGCGGCTGAAGGATTTTGCGGTCGACAGCGGCAGCGACCACCGCTCGATCACTGACGGAGGCCTCGAGGCAGCCTCGATTACCGCAGCCGCACAGCGCCGACGACCCGGTGGGCAGGTGGGCGATGGACCCGGGTCCGCTCGCCGGGGTGTGGACCCGGCCGTCGATGGTCAGAGCCATGCCTGCGGTCTCGCGAGCGTAGAAGTACAGGGAGGTTCCGGTTGTGCTCTGTGCGGCCGCGGCATCCGACAGTCGAGGCGCGAGCAACAACTCCGAGGCCGCCATCGCCTCGACGTGCCCGGAGACCGAGATGGGAAGGCCGAGTCCGCCGCCGATGATGCCGGCGACGCGGCCGTTCTCCCACCCAAGGCGCGGGTGGTCGACGGTGCCGTTCGCGGTGTCGACACGGCCGCCGATGGCTACCCCGACCCACAGCGGTGTACGGCGATGCCAGCGTCCGGCCAAGGCACCGGCACTGCGAGTGACGGAAGCCAGGGCCGCGTCGGAGGATCCAGCCGGCGTCGGGATTTCGACAGCGCCGAGGATGCGGCCGCGCAGGTCACTGACCGTGATGCCGGTGACGACGGCACCGATGTGGATGCCGATCGTGGAGAAGGGTTCGTGGTTGACCTCGAACGGCACCCGGGGCCGTCCGACTGCGCCCGACGCCGTCAGGTCCGCGCGCTCCCGCAGCAGCCCGACACCGAGCAGAGCCGATACCTGACGGTTGACCGTGGCAATGCTCAATCCTGTTGTGCGAGCGGCACTATCGCGGGAGATGGGGCCTTCGACGCACGCCACCCGGAGCACCGACGCCACGGGGCTGTCGACGATGCGTAGATCGGGTGCGACGAGTTGGACGCGCGATGCGGGAGCGGTGGTCCGTCCGGGCGAGCGCAGAGCGGAGCGAGCGTGATGGTGGTGCAGCGTGGTTACGGACATCCGTCGTTGATCCTCAGCAGTGGAGACCGTCGTCGCGAATGATCAGCGACGACGGCGCGAAGTGATGCAGGTCAAGGGGCGAGCACGGTGGTCACGAAAGACCACGTCACGCGGATCGACTGTCCGTAGCGCAGAAGGCTAGAGACAGGTTCCTTGGCCGAGACAACACAGTTCCCGAGGAAGCGGCAGGCGAGAACCGAGGGACGCGGTCACATAGGTGACCCGCATCGCGGTGGTCTCGCTGGCGGACATGAATCCCAAATTAGCACTCGAAGCCGGATCGGCCAATCGGGCCCGTCCAGAAACGCTGTGCCTCTCGAACTAGAATTTCTCCATGACCTCGCCCGAACAGATCGCACCCGATACCCGAATTGCCGTCGTCACCGGAGCGAGTTCCGGCATCGGCGCGGCCACCGCCCGCCAACTCGCCGCCGACGGATTCCACGTGGTGATCGGTGCCCGCAGACTCGACCGGCTCGAGGAGTTGGCGTCGGACATCGGCGGCACGGCCTTGGAACTCGATGTCACGGACGAGGACTCGGTAGCAGCCTTCGCTGCGGTGATCCCGCGCGTCGACGTCCTGGTCAACAATGCGGGCGGCGCAAAGGGGCTGGCACCGGTGATCGACGCCGACCTCGACGACTGGCGCTGGATGTGGGAGACCAACGTCCTCGGCACGCTACGGGTCACGAAGTCGTTGCTGCCCAAGCTGATCGACTCCGGCGACGGCCTCATCGTCACCATCACCTCGGTGGCGGCGTTCGAGGCGTACGACAACGGCTCGGGGTACACCTCCGCCAAACATGCTCAGGCGGTGCTGCATCGGACGCTACGCGGCGAACTGCTGGGTAAGCCGGTGCGGTTGACCGAGGTCGCACCCGGTGCCGTCGAGACCGAATTCTCGCTCGTCCGCTTCGACGGCGACGCAGCCAAGGCCGACGCCGTCTACGAGGGCATCACGCCACTGGTGGCGAGCGACATCGCCGAGGTCATCGGCTTCGTGGCCTCGCGACCGTCGCACGTCAACCTCGATCAGATCATCATCAAGCCGCGCGATCAGGCCGGTCCGGGGCGCTTCTCCCGGAAGTAGCGGCTTCGCCGCATGTGCACGGGAGTGGAGCCTGCGGAACGACCCATGTGACTGGAAATTCGTAGTGGACTACGAATTTCCGTGCACATGCGCGCAGCGCTCACACCGCACTCATCGACTCCCAGGTCGGCCAGTCGATGGCCCAGTCGTACAGGTCACCGTCCGCCGCAGAGAGGTCGATGCGGGTGCCGGTGACCTCCACCGGGTCGCCGTACATCGCCGTACCGAAGTACTCCTGGGCATCCTCGGTGGAGAGGTTGATACACCCGTTGGTGACGTTGGACGCGCCCTGCACGCCGGTGGTCAGCGGGTTGGCGTGAATGAACTCACCGTTGTTGGAGATGCGCACGGCCCAGCGTTCGCGCACGTTCTCGTAGAACGGCGGGTTGGACATCAGAAAGTCCTCGTGCTTCTCGGTGACGACGTGGATGCCGCTGCGGGTGACGTTGCGGTCCTCGTTGCCCTCGCCGTAGCTGACGGGGATGTCCATGATCGTCGCGCCGTCGCGGACCACCTGCATGCGGTGGCTGGTGGCGTCGGCGACGACCACCTGGCTGCGTCCGATACCGAAATTCAACGTGACGTCGTCGGCGCCGTACGCGCCGCCGCCGTAGTTCACGCCGTAAAGCTTTGCGACCACCGACACCGTCGTACCGGGCGTCCAGTAGTTGGTGGGACGCCAGTGCACGCGTGAGCCGTTGTCGTCGGGGAACCATGCCCACGCGCCGGGAGTCGGCGGGTTGGTGGTCACCGTCAACGCTTTCTCGACGGCCGCCTTGTCCTCGATCGCCGAGTCGAACTGCAGGATGATCGGCGCGGCGATGCCGACTTCCTGGCCGTCGCCGATGTTGGTGCTCACCGAGGTTCGGCTGTCCGGTTCGACGGTGGTGAAAGCACCGTCGATGGGCACGGTCTTGTTGTCTTTGCCGACAGCCGAGCCGGACCACGTGTACTCGACGCCGTAACCCAGGGGCTCGGTGATTGCGTACGAGGTCTTGTCCGGTGACAGTGCACCCTGGACGACCTTGCCCTCGGGGTTCGTCAACGCGACGTCGGTGAGTGTTCCCTCGGTCACGGACACCGAGATGGGCGCGACGGGGCTGACGTCGACGGCACCGGCAGCGGGGTTCGCGGTGATCTGTGCGACGGGCGCGGCCTCGGTCGTGGGGGCGGCGGATCCCGAGCCTCCGTCGCCGGATCCGACGGTGCAACCTGCCACCAGCGCCACCAAGGCGACGAGCACGGCGATCAACCACACCGCGTGCGTCCGTTTTGTCTGTTCTACCTGCTCATGCACGTTATCCAACGTACCTGTGTCTGCAAACTACCCCGAATTTTTGGGGGCAGTCTCACAACTTCTGCGTGCGCAGCTCATGACCCTTCGACGTCAGACAGCGGCCGGTTTCGAGGTTCCAGTCCCAACCGTGCAGGTTGCAGGTGAGCTTCTTGCCCTCGACGATGCCGAACTTCGTCAGGTCCGCTTTGAGGTGAGGGCAGCGGCGTTGGATTTCGTAACCGCCCATCGTGATCGTGGCGGTGTCGTCGTGAGCCTCGGAGAACCAGCCGTCTGCGTAGGCGATGCGTTCGTCGGTGAGGCATTTGAAGAATGTGTACAGAAATTCGTTGTAGCCGCCGACGCGTCGGGCCCGGAAACGTGTGGACAGGAAGATCGAGTTCACCCAATCCGGCTCCCGGTCACGCACTGCGGTGCGTACCAGTTCCGGCGGGATGGTGAAGCTGTAGCGAAACTTCTCATCCGAAATCGGTTCGCGCACAATTCTTTTCGGGAAGTCGAGCACAACCGTCTCGTCGCCCATCGTGATCCCGACGGGATAGCCGATGCCGTCGCAGATCAGATCCGTCTGCGCCATGATCGGCTCGAACAGCCCCCGCAGGGGCTCGAGCAGCGGCTCTCCCTCGGCGGGAGCCCACCCGGCTTTCTCGGCCGCGATGACCGATGCCTGACGCTGGGCGTAGGCCTCGATGTACTCGGCCTTGCCGGTGGTGAAGATGGCCTCCGCTTCGGCGGTCGGAATGGGGTGCTCGTGCGAGAGCAGCTCGGAACCGTCGAACGTTGCCGCGGTGCCCGGCATCATCAGCAGGCCCTTGTCGTGTCCGTGCAGGCGCATCTGCTCGAGAAACACCATCTGGTCCGGGAACACGTTGGCCGGGTCGCCGTAGACGTCGTTGAGGAAGCGCAGCTCGTCGTCGAGGAAACACGGCGGGCCGGCCGACGGAATCACCCAGGTGGAGCCGACCTGTTCGATGTACTGGCGCGCTCGATCCATCTGCCGCTGACGCTTCTGGATGCCGAAGTTCTTCTTGGCCCGCGAGACCATGTCGTAGACCATCGGGTACCAGATCGCGCCCGAGTACTGCAGCATGTGCACGTCCACGGGGCCGAAGTTATCGGTCATCACGTCCAGGTCCACCGGACGTGCGTCGTTCATGTTGAACGCCACGGTCTTTCCGTCGGAGACGACCAAGCCCGAGTCGCCGATGGGACCGTCTGCAGGCGCACGCAGCGCGATGATCATGATGTCGAGATCGCCCTTGGGCCCGGAGATCGTGTGCTTGACCGAGTCCGTCGTCTCGTAGAACTTGTGGAAGCCGAGCTTCTCGAGCTCGTGCTTGAGGTCGAGTACCGGGTAGTCCGGCAACAGCACCGTCGCGTCCTTGTTGACGTGTTCGGCCAGGTTGCGTGGGTCGAAGTGATCCTTGTGCAGGTGCGAGACGTACAGGTAATCGCAATCACCGAGTTCGTCCCAGTCCAGGCCCGAGTTGTCGGGGAACGGGAACCACGATGCGTAGAACGACGGGTTCACCCACGGATCGCACAGGATGCTCCCGGCGTCGGTCCGAATATGGAATCCTGCATGTCCCACGCTGGTGACCTGCACTGATTTACCTCCTACGAGCCGGACTTTTCAAAGCTCCATCGTATGCGCCGTTTCGGGCGGCTCTAACCCAGCGCGCAGTTGACGAGGTCACACTCGGGGGTCAGCGTGACACCGAACTTCTCCCGCACACCGTCTCGGACGTGCGCGGCGAGCGCCATGATGTCCGACGCCGTGGCCCCGCCCCTGTTGGTGATGGCGAGTACGTGTTTGGACGACAGGGCCGCGGTCCCGCGGCCGAATTCGGTGCCGTACCCGCGGGGAAAGCCCGAGTTCTGAATCAGCCAGGCCGCGGGAATCTTGGTGCCTGCGGGGTCGGGGAAGTTCGGCGCGTGGGCAGCCTGCTCGGGCACCTCCGGCAGTACGGGGTTGAGAAAGAACGATCCGACGCTCCACGTGTCGTGATCGCTCGCGTCGAGCACCATGCCCCGCTCGCCGCGCAGCGCCAGTACTGCGGCACGTACGTCCGGCACCGGCACGACGTCGCCGATCTGCACATCGAGCCGCTCCGACAGTGCCGCGTAGCGCACCGGTAGCGACTCGGTCGTCTTCTTCAGCGCGAACGTCACGTCCAGAATCACGTATCGCGAGGACCGCTTGAACACCGACGACCGGTGCGTCCCGAAACCGCACTGCTCGGGCGTCCACACCGCCGTCTCCTGCGTCTGCCGGTCGTAGACGGTGAGACTGTGCAGCAACTCCGACGTCGACGCACCGTAGGCCCCGACATTCTGAATAGGCGTCGCGCCGGTGGTGCCCGGGATCCCCGAGAGCGCTTCCATCCCGGACAGACCCGCATCGATCGTCGCCTGCACGACGGCATCCCATTCGACGCCCGCGTCGACCGTCACGATCTCGCCGTCGATGTCCAGCCGCGAGCCGGTCACCTGGATCACCCGGCCGTCGAACCCGTCGTCGCCGACGACCAGGTTGGATCCACCGCCGACGACCAACACGTCCGTTCCGGCCCGATCTGCGTCGCGTACCAGCGAAACCAACTCGTCACCCGTCGCCGAGACACAGAATTCACGGGCCGGGCCGCCCACTCGAATAGTGGTGAGCTCCGAAATTGCAGTAGGCACGGACTCTGACGCTACCGGTCGTGCACGTGTGTGAAGGGTCACCCGGTAATCTCCGGGGATGCCTCGCCCCATTGAGCACAGCTCGACTGTGCCCGCCTCCGCCGACAAGGTCCACGCCGCACTCACTTCCGAGCAGTACTGGAAGGACCGCATCGAGCAGATCGGCGGCCCCGGTGCGAGCGTGAAAAGCATCACCGTCGGCGACGGCACCATCGATGTCGTCCTGACCCAGTCGGTTCCCGAAGAAGAGCTGCCATCCGCGGTCACCGCCTTCAAGAAGGGCGACCTCATCATCGAGCGCACCGAGAGTTGGGGACCGTTCGACGGTAAGCACGCCGCGGGCACCTTCGGTGCCACCGTCGAAGGGGCACCGGCACGCATCACCGGCACCACCACCCTCGACGCCAAGGGCGACAACACGACCGTCGCGCTGGCCGGAACCACCGAGGTCAAGGTCCCCATCTTCGGCGGGAAAATCGAATCGATGATCAGCGAGCAGGTACTGGCGTTGATCGACAACGAGCAGGACTTCACCGGTAACTGGATTGCCGCGAACACGAACGGCTAATCTGGCGCACTATGGCTCGCCGAATGAACTACTCCGCCCGGTTCACCCACTCGACGCAGCAGGTCTATGCAGCGCTGTCCAGTCGTGATCACTGGGACGCGCGCATCGAGGAGATGCGTAAGTACTCGGAGAACGAGCTGAAGAGCTTCGAGGTGTCCGACGCCGGAATCGACATCGTGATGCACCACGTCATCCCACGCACCGAACTGCCCGACATCGCGCAGACGGTGATGAAGAAAGACATGGTCATCACCCGCAACGTGCATTTCGACGCGTACGGGGAAACCACGGCGGGGCACTACGACGCGTCGATTCCGGCCGGACCCGGCTCACTGAAGGGCACCACCTCGCTCTTCCCCACCAACGGCGGTTCGACCCTGCGCACCTCCTCGGAGGCCAAGGTGTTCCTGCCGTTCATCGGCGGCAAGCTCGAGCAGCTCATGCTCGTCAACCTCATCGACCTGTGGCGCGGTGAGGGCGAAGTGACCGCCGACTGGCTCGAGAAGAACGCCTAGCCCACTGAAGGGGCCTGAAGGCGTCATCACTCGCGGCACCACCGGCATCAATCGGTTGCGTCGCAGTGACCGGTGGCTGATGCACAACCCCGATGTTCGACGCGTTCTGCTCGAGTCGCCGAATCCACTCGTCGTCGACCTCGGCTACGGGGCGATGCCGAACACGACGCTCGAGCTGGCCGGTCGACTGCGCACCATCAGACCCGATATCCGCGTGACGGGCCTCGAGATCGACCCCGCTCGCGTCGTTCCGGGGAGTGACGGCGTGGAGTTCGCTCGCGGTGGCTTCGAGTTGGCCGGTCTGAGCCCGAACCTGGTACGCGCGTTCAACGTGCTGCGGCAATATCCGGAAGACGCGGTTCCTGCTGCGTGGCAACGCATTCAGTCCCGCCTGGCACCCGGCGGCCTGCTGGTGGACGGCACCTGCGACGAGTTGGGTCGACGCTGCGCGTGGGTATTGCTCGACGCCGACGGCCCGCGGTCTCTAACTCTGGCCTGGGATCCTTTCGACGTCGAGATGCCGTCGGACATCGCGGAGCGGCTTCCGAAGGTGTTGATACACCGCAACATCGAGGGCGAGCTGATCCACGAACTACTGCAGCGCGCTGATCGAGCATGGTCGGTCTCGGCACCACTGGCCCCGTTCGGACCCCGCCTACGTTGGCGTGCGGCCCTAAAAATACTTGCCGAACAGGGGCTTCCGATCGCACTCCCCCGCCGACGGATGCGAGACAACGTGCTCACGGTGCCCTGGGCGACGGTTGCACCGAGATGATCGAGGATCACGAAGGAGGCCGGAATGGACGGATCTGATTCGCTGACGGTCCGACCCAGCACGCCCGCCGACCTCCCTGCACTCGATCAGTGGTCCTGCGAGGAACCGGTCGACTGGGTCGATCGAGCTCGTCTCCGCGAGGAAATGGCGTCGGGCAATTACCGCTACGAGTGGACCTGGCTTGCCGAGCGCGCGGGCCGTCCGGTCGGGCGCGCTGTGTGGTGGGGCCGACCGGGCGCAACCAGCCCCGTCACCCTCGACTGCTTGTCGGTCCTGCCTGCCGAGAAGCAACCGTCCGACGTCGGTGCCGCCCTCATCAGCACTTCTCGGACAGCCTTCGAGCACACCGCCGCTCTCGAATTCAATGTCGATGTGGCGGTGAGTAATTCACGAGACGCCTCATTACCGTCGGCATTGGCGTGGCGTGAATCGGCCGCACGCCGAGGCGGTTTCACCCGCACGACCGAACGTGTTTCCTTCGCCCGATCCGCTGACGATCCGGTGCCCGCGGCCTCGACTCGTCTGCACTTCTCGGCGGGCACCGACGCCCAGTTCCTCGAGGTGTTCGAGGCCGTCGCAGCCGGGAGTCTCGATTCCCATACCCGCGCCATGGTCGCCGAACACGGGGTAGCCGCACTCGCGGCAGACGACCTCGCCTTCTACAGCTCCCTACCGGGGCATCGGGAAGCCTGGCAGATCGCGAGCCGGACGGACGGCACCACGGTCGGCTTCATCGTGCCGACCCGAAACGCATACGACGCCGCCATCAGCTATCTCGGCGTGCTACCCGAACACCGCGGCAACGGCTACGTTCATGATTTGCTTTCGCAGATGGTCCGCATCCATCACGACGCCGGGGAACAGAAGATAGTGGGGACCACCGACGCGCCGAATCTACCCATGAGAGCAGCCTTCGAGCGCGCAGGTTTCACCGTCACTCGCACCCGGATCGTGCACGCGGGCTAGCGATCACGTACAGGCAGACAATGCCAGCTCGACGCGTTCGGCCACTCGGTCGGTGCTGCTGGCGGCCTCGGAGTACAGCGCCTGCGGGTCGACGCGACCGATCGCCACGGCGTCGCACACCACCTCGTCGAGGGTCAGCTGCGAGATTCCCCCGGCGGCGAGATCGAGCACCGTCCGTACCGGCGTGGTGATGTTGAACGTGCCGGCCGATTCGACGTCTCGAGGCTCGAGCCGCAGACGGTGAACCGCCAGTCGGGTATCGCTCAGGCGTAGGTCTCCGAACGCGCACAAGTGCACAAATTGTGGGTGCAGGTGACCGAATCCGTGCAGCTCGGCGGCGCTCTGGTGCGAGATCACTGCCTCGCCGCCGAACCAGGCGCACCACATCGCGAACACCTCGAGCTCGCTGTGGGGCCACTGACCCAGCCGGAACAGGTTGCGCTCGACGCGGGTCCAGGTGTTCGTGGCCAGGTTGACGCGCACCATAGCCGGATCGAAGCCCAGCTCCCCGGCCTGCTCGGCGGTGAAATAGCCGTCCTGGCGAGTGGCGAGCGAGTGCAGTTCCTGCACACTCGGTCCTGTCGTACCCATGCCGCAAGCCTACGTCAAAATGTGTTACAGATCACAAACTTTGGTATCGGAGACATCTGTTCGGCGAGTTTCACAGAGCTTGCTCAGAATCATCGGGAAGACTGCCGGGAATGTCCTCCACAGCCAAGCGCAGCAGCGTGCCGTTGATTGCGGTCTCCGTCGTTGTAGTCCTCCTCGTCGCCGTCATCGGTGGCGAGCTGTTCGTGCGTCAGCAGATCAAATCGTGCCTCGCCGGCCAACTCGAATCCGAGCTCGGCAGCCAGGTCGAGGTCGGTCTCGGCCTCAAGCCGGTTCTGCTCTCCTTGGTGGACAAGAAGGTCTCGTCGGTCACCGTCGACAGCGACGACGCGCGATTCGGGCCGGCGGAGGGCATGGTCGTGCACGCCGAGGCACGGGATCTGAACCTCACCCAGTCCGCAGACTCCGGCGGCACCATCGGCAGCTCGAGTGCCGACATCGCGTGGTCCACCGACGGCATCACCCGCACCCTGCAGAGCCAAGGAATCGGTGCCATCGTCTCGGGCGTCACCTCGGACGCATCGGCGGGCACCCTCCAATTCGCCGTCGGCGCTCTCGCGAACCTGACCGTCAAGCCGCAGGTCGCCGACGGCCGCGTCGACTTCCAGACCGTCGACGCGTCGATCCTGGGTCTCGGTATCCCCACCGACCTGGTCGACTCCGTCGTCGGAGTGCTGACCGACAGCCTGCAGGCGTACCCGTTGGACATGACGCCGACGTCGTTGACCGTCACCGACTCCGGCATCGAGCTCACACTCGAGGGCGGGCAGTACACGATCCCCGCGACTCAACAGAACCAGAATCAGCAGACCCCCGAGGGCTGCTCGCTCGTCGCCTAGCCCCCATGTGCACGCAGTCGCTCTAGTTCAACCCGTCCAGCACCGCACGGGTACCCGACAGCCCCAATCGTGTTGCGCCCGCGTCGATCATCGCCAGGGCGGCCTCCGTCGTACGGATGCCGCCGCTGGCCTTGACGCCCAGCCGACCGCCGACGGTTTCCGCCATCAGACGCACGGCCTCGACGCTTGCGCCGCCTGCCGGATGGAATCCGGTGGATGTCTTGACGAAGTTCGCGCCCGCAGTTTCTGCTGCGCGGCACACCTCGACGATCGCTTCGTCTGACAGCGCTGCCGATTCGATGATCACCTTCAGTACTGCGTTGCCGATGCCTTCACGGACGGTCACGATGTCGGCCAGAACGGCGTTGTAGTCGCCCGCAATGGCCGCTCCGACATCGATCACCATGTCGACCTCGTCGGCACCCTGCTGCACCGCGAGGCGCGCCTCGGATCCCTTGATCAACGAATGATGCTTACCCGACGGGAATCCGGCGACAACGGCGGTGAGCATTCCCTCGGCGCGAATCGGCAGCATCGACGGCGAGACGCACACTGCGAGCACTCCGAGCGCACGGCCCTCCTCGATGAGAGCGTTCACGTCGGCGGTCGTGGCCTCGGGCTTGAGCAGGGTGTGGTCGACCATTCCGGCGAGGGCGGCGCGGGTGAGTGTCATACGGTCCAGCTTTTCACAGCTCTGCCGATCGCAGCCCTGTCGGTCTACGATTTTCGGTCATGACCGCAGAGTCGCTCGCCGCCACGTTCAATGCCACCAGCAGGGAATTCGACGCGGTGACGCCGCAGGTCTGGGGGCCGGCCGGGCAATCGCTCGCTTTCGCCCTCGAGTTGGCTACCGGCGACGCCGTTCTGGACGTGTGCTCCGGCACCGGGGCGTCGGCAATTCCCGCAGCGGCCGCCGTCGGACCCGACGGCGTCGTGCATGCCATCGACCTCGCCGACGATCTGTTGGAGGTGGGCCGCAGGAAGGCCACCGATCGGGCGTTGCGCAACATCGACTTCGTCGTCGCCGACGCCACCGAGTGGGAGCCGCCGTCGACGGTTCCGGATGCCGGATACGACGCGCTGGCCTGCTCGTACGGCATCTTCTTCCTTCCCGATCCCGAGCAGGATTTTGCGCGACTCGTCTCGTTGGTTCGCCCGGGCGGGCGTGTCGGAGTGACGGTGTGGCGCGAGGGCTCGGTCCGGGATTACTCGGCCGCATTCTTCGACGTGGTCGGCAGACACTGGCCGTCGAGCGCGGGCAGCGCACCCGATCCGGCGGCGGGATTCGACGATCACCCGATCCGCAGGATGGAGACACCGGATCTCCTCGGTGCCTGGCTCACCGCAGCCGGCGCATCCGACGTCCGGATCGTCGAGCTGTCGAACCACGTACCGGCGACCCCGTCGTTCGTGTGGGATTTCGTGCTGGGCACCGCCCTGCGCGGTGCGCTCACTCCGTTCGACGACGGAACGCGCACGCAGATAAGGGCCGAGTTCTCGGCGCTACTGACCGAGCGCGGGATCGATTCGATCGATCTCGGGACACTGGTGGCAACCGGAGTCCGCACGCCCTGAGAGAATCGTCGGCATGAGTTCTTCCGTGTCCGAGGACCGCCGCTACGTTCTGTCTCTCGGTTGCCCCGACAAGACGGGCATCGTCGCCCGCATCTCGACCTTCCTCGCCGACGTCGGCGGTTGGATCGTCGAGGCCGCGTATCACGCCGATCCAGACACCGGTTGGTTCTTCACCCGGCAGGCCGTGCGGGCGTCGTCGGTGGATATGAGCATCGAGGATCTACGCGCACGGTTCGCCGAGGTAGCCGCCGAGCTCGGGCCGGAAACCGAATGGACACTGCATGATTCGGGCGAACCGAAGCGCGTGGTACTGCTCGTCAGCAAGGAAGCGCACTGCCTGCACGATCTGCTCGGACGAGCGGCGGGCGGCGAACTGCCTGCGCAGATCTCCGCGGTGATCGGCAACCACCAGTCGCTCGAGCCGATCGCTGCCGCGCACGGCACACCGTTCCATCACGTCGAGTTCGCCAAGGATCCGGCCGAGCGCGGGCCTGCCTTCGAGAAGGTGCGCTCGCTGGTCGACTCCTACGACCCCCACGCAGTGGTGCTGGCGCGCTTCATGCAGGTGCTGCCGGAATCACTGTGCGAACACTGGGCGGGGCGGGCGATCAACATCCACCACAGCTTCCTGCCGTCGTTCGTCGGTGCTCGGCCCTACCACCAAGCCTTTGCCCGGGGCGTCAAACTGATCGGTGCGACGTGCCATTACGTCACCGCCGAACTCGACGCGGGCCCGATCATCGAGCAGGACGTCATCCGGGTCGACCATTCCGACGAGACCACCGACATGGTGCGTCAGGGCCGCGACATCGAGAAGCTGGTGCTCTCCCGTGGTCTGCGTTGGCACCTGGAGGATCGGGTGCTGGTCCACGGCCGCAAGACCGTGGTGTTCAGCTAGAGATTTCTCAGCCGCACCACTTCGGTGTTGAATTCGTCTATCGCTTCCACCGAGCTCATGTGACCGATGCCGGGGATCACGATCAATCGGCTCAGGTGGTCGTGATCGTCCAGCGCGCGGGCCAGTTTGCGGGCGTGCACCGGCGGGGTGAGCCGGTCGGCAGATCCGACGAGGACGCTGGTGGGTACGGACATGTTCGCCAGCGCCTCGCGGATGTCGAGGTCGCTGATCGCCGCGCCCCAGATGCCCCGTGTGCGCGGGGCGCATTCGAGCACGATCTTCTCGCAGAACGCCACCTCGGCTGCCGTGGCTCCGGGGGCCATCGAGATGTATTTGATGGCTTGACGCGTCACCGGCGACGGCCGCAGCGGTAACGCCGAGCTCAATACGGCTCGACCGACCGGTGCCGGAACGCGCGGGAAGCGCTGCGGCAACGGGATGACGGTGGTCTCGCGGACCAGAGAGTCGGTGGCGGTGCTGGCGAGGAGCACGGCACTGACGAGTCGATCGACCTGTTCGGGGTAGTTTCCGGCCCACGCCATGATCGACATACCGCCCATGCTGTGCCCCACCAGGACGGCCTTGTTGTCTTCGACGACGGTCGCGGCGAGCACTGCGGCGAGGTCGTCGGCCAGCACGTCCGGGCTCAGCGGCCGCGTTCCGACATCGCTGCGGCCGTGGCCACGCTGGTCGTACGTGATGACGCGGTATCGATCGGCGAGGGCGTTGACCTGTGGAAACCAGTAGTCGGCCGAGCACGTCCAGCCGTGACTGAAGACGATCGGTTCGGCATCTGCTTCACCGTAGCTACGGACGTGCAGATGAGCTCCGTCGTCGGTGACCACCTCGGTGATGTGCGGCTCGATCGTGGGGTGCTGCAGAAGCTCGTCGGGACGCACGTCGGTCGTCTTGGTAAACGAATGCAGGCGACGCCGTCGGACGACGAAGGCACCGACCGACGCAGCCGCGGCCGCGCCGCCGATTCCGAGCAGCACACGTTCGACTACCTTGCGAGAAACCACAGAAAAATCCCCTCTACCTCGACCCCCTGGCGGGTGCGGTAGACGGTACGCCCACGATCTCGTGGGCGTCGATGCGCCTGCCTACCAGCGGGGTCCGCGTTGAATGCTGTCGATCTTGGGTCGGACGTCGACGAGATACACGCACACAGCGACGACGCCGATGATGCCCAGGAATCCGATCACTCCGGAGACCAGGATCAGTAACAGACCTACGAACAGAATGGCCAGCCAG
Organism: Rhodococcoides sp. S146-33; assembly: GCF_059489205.1. Lineage (NCBI taxonomy): Bacteria > Bacillati > Actinomycetota > Actinomycetes > Mycobacteriales > Nocardiaceae > Rhodococcoides > Rhodococcoides sp. S146-33. The sequence goes on along the minus strand of NZ_JCAJWY010000007.1, from coordinate 111,542 downwards.
GCGTTCTTGGTCAGCTTGTCCACGGCAGGAAAAGCGTCCGCGCGCTGACGCAGTGCGTGGAAGATCGCGAATCCTGCACCTACCACTCCGAGGATCTGCAGGAAGGTAAGGATGTAGTAGCTGAAGCTGCCGGCGATGCTCACGCGGTCAGTGTACGAGAAACGACCCCCGCACCGCGCGGCGCAGGGGTCGTATTCTTTACGAATGCTTTAGCGAGTGGTCTTCTTCGCCGGAGCCTTCTTGGCCGGAGCCGGGGTGGCCTTCTTCGCGGCCGGTGCCGGTGCCGTCTTCTTGGCCGGTGCCGGCGTCTTCTTGATCGGCGAGTTCGCGTTGCTGCGGGTCTTGGCCTCGACCGTGCCCGCCACGCCGCTCACCTTGTCGGAAGTCTTGATGGCCTTGTCCTTGGCCTCGTCGCCTGCTTCGTCGATGTTCTCGGCGAGCTCGTCGGCTGCGTCGGAGATCTCCTCGGCACCTTCACGAACCTTGTCCGACGCGATGCCGGCGAGAGCTGCGGCGCGCTCGCCGACTGCGCGAGTCTGCGAAGCAACGGTTCCGAGAGCCTGCTCGGTGAGGTCGACGACGTCGTTGGCTGCAGTGTTGGCGCGCTCGAGGCCCTCTTCGACGGCGGGCGTGCGGCGGATGCGCTCGACGGCCTCTTCGCCGCGCTCGGCGAGAGAGGTGTAGAGGTCGGAGGCAACCTTGAGGTAGGCCTCGGCAACCTTGCGCAGCTCTTCCGGGGTGAAGCGCTCACGCAGTTCGGCGATCTCGTCGGGGAGTTCCGCGGGCAGGGCGGCAAGGCGCTCGCGCAGGTTCTCCACGCCCTCGGTGACCTCTTCGGAGATGTCGGCGAGTCGAGCGTTGACCTCGTTGGTGCGGTTCTCGGCGCGCGAGCGCACCTGAGCGACGACGTCCGCTACGGCCTGGACGACAGCGTCGCCGGCACCGACAGCTGCAAAGATAGGGGTCTTGACGTTCTCGAAGTTCTTGGAATCAGACATCGGGTGTCTCCTGTTCGTCGGGTTCGGGCTCTTGCGTCGACTCGTTCTCACGACAGAACGAGTCGTAGATCTCGATCAGCACTTGCTTCTGCCGTTCGGTGATGTGCTCATCGCCGAGCAGAGCTTCGCGCACCGGACCGTGGGGACGCGCTTCCAAGATCCCGGCCCGGACGTACAGCACCTCCGAGGAGACACGCAGACCCTTGGCTATCTGCGCTAGTACTTCCGCGGACGGGTTTCGCAGTCCGCGTTCGATCTGGCTCAGGTAGGGGTTGCTCACTCCGGCCCGACTGGCGAGTTGCCGCATCGATACCTGCGCGGCTTCCCGTTGCGACCGGATGTAGCTTCCGATGTCCTGGGCTGCTGTCGTCACGACGGCAGCGACCAGATCCCCTGCCTCGGCGACCACCTGCGTCGCCTCGGTCGCCTTGGCGACCAGATCCCCCTCGTTCTCGGCCATCTCGGCCTCCTGTTTTCGGTGTCCTACTGGACAGTACCGAAGGGTGCTAACTATTGCAAGCACCCTGCTAGCACTAGTGTCCGAAGATCAGATCCGAGACCGTGTAGATGGCCAGTCCGGCGATGGATCCGACGACGGTTCCGTTGATCCGAATGAACTGCAGATCGCGTCCGACCTGCAGTTCGATCTTCTTGCTCGCTTCCTCGGCGTCCCAACGAGCGACGGTGTCGCCGATGATCGTGGTGATCTCGTCGGCATAGTTGGCAGCGATGTAACGGGCCCCGCCCAGCAACCAACCGTCGGCCTTGGCGCGCAACTCGTCGTCGTCGCGCAGACGAATGCCGAAGTTGACCGTGTTCTCTTTGATCTTGGTACGCAGCGTGCTCGTCGGATCGTCGACCGACTCGGTGATCAGACGCTTGGCGACCTTCCAGGTGGCGGCAGCCAGGCCGGTGATCTCCTCGCGCCCCATGATCTGCGCCTTGAGCTTCTCGGCCTTCTCGATGGTGGTGGGGTCGTGCTGCAGATCGTTGGCGTAATCGATGAGGAACTTGTTGGCGGCAAGACGAACGTCGTGCTCGGGGTTGGATCGGATCTTCCAGGTGAACTCGACGAGCTCCTTGTAGACCTTCTCGCCGAGCAGGGTGTCGACGAACTTCGGCGACCAGTTCGGGGAGTCCCGGGCCACGACGCGATCGATCATTTCCTGACTGCCCAGTGCCCACTGATGAGCCCTCTCGGCAAGCATGTCGATCAGCGGCAATTGACGGTTCTCACGGAGCAACTCGTCGAGGATGCGGCCGATGGGCGGCCCCCACTGCGGATCGGCGAGTCGGCGCACGATGGTGCTGTCGATCACCGCGGTGATGTCCTCGTCGTTGAGCACGTCGACCACACCGTGCAACACGGTCGCCGCTTCGGCTGCAACGCGTTCGGCGTTGTCGGGCTGAGCGAGCCAGGTACCCAACCGCAACGGAACCTGCGCCGACGCAACCTTTTCCGACACCACCTCGGGCGCAAGGAAGTTACTGCCGACGAACGAGCTCAGGCTCGCCCCGAGCTGATCCTTCTTCTTCTTGATCAGCGCCGTGTGGGGAATCGGGATGCCCAACGGATGCTTGAACAGCGCGGTCACCGCGAACCAGTCCGCGAGCGCGCCGACCATGCCCGCCTCCGACGCGGCGCGTACGTAGCCCACCCAGGCCCCCGCACCCGTCGACTCCTGCCACCGACAGAACAGGTAGACGACCGATGCGAAGACGAGGAAGCCCGTCGCGACCGTTTTCATCTTGCGGAGGTCGCGGCGCTTGGTGTCGTCGTCGAAGTTCATGAGCTGCACAACCGACATTGTGCCCAGAAATGTGACGGATCAACCGGACGCAGCCTGCAATGGTGTCGGAGCAGGCGCATAGGGTGGAGATGTGGCGAGAAATACGACGGAGGCAAAGCTGGACGAGTCCGAGCCGAGCGAGGACAAGCCCAAGGCCGAGAAGCCGGACGGCCGCAAACGTCGGTGGCGCGAGCACAAGATCGCTCGACGCGAGGAACTGGTCGACGGCACGTTGGCCGCGATTCGGTTGCGTGGCCGCGAGATCGGAATGGACGAGATCGCGTCGGAGATCGGTATCTCGAAGACGGTGCTCTACCGCTACTTCACCGACAAGAACGATCTGACCAGCGCCACCATGTCGCGGTACGTCGAAACGACACTTGCCCCACGGATCTACTCCGCCATCTCACACGAACTCGACGAGTACGAGCTCACCCGTGTGGTGGTGACCGCCTATGTCGAGACCGTTGCCACCGATCCCGAGGTGTACCTCTACGTCATGGCGAACAACGCGGGCAACAACCGCGATGTCGTCGCCGAGTCCGAGCGAATGATTGCCGAGTTGCTCTCGACCGTCCTCGGTGAGCGCCTCCGTCAACGTGAGATGGATTCCGGCGGATCGGTGCCGTGGGCCTTCGCCATCGTGGGCGCGGTCCAACTGGCCACCCACTGGTGGATCTCCAACAAGTCCATGTCGGCAGACGACCTGATCGATTACCTGTGCATGATGATGTGGGGCGGCATCCACGGTGTCGCGATGGCCGACGGGTCGCCCGCGAAGTTCAAATCGCAGCCGCATCCGCTGGTCGACGACGAGCCCAAACCTTAACGCCCGTCCCGATCGTCGTCGTCCAGAGGCACTTCTGCGCGCTGATCCAACACGTCCGAGGCATCGGCCTCGGTGGGTAGATCATCCGCACTCGGTTCGTCGGGCTCGTCCATGATCGGCAGATTCTGCTCGACGCGGTCCTCGGTCGGAGTTTCGATGGGTGATTCGCTCATGTCTCCATTCGTACCATCGCAGTGCACCCGTTCTCGTTTGAAACTCGAGCATGCCGGTAATCCGAAATTCCATGACCACACAAACATTGTCCGGACGCCGCGTCGCCATTCTCGCCACCGACGGTGTCGAGCAAGTGGAGCTGGTGCAGCCCCGCGAAGCTGTCGAAAACGCCGGAGCCACAGTCACATTGGTTTCACTCGACCACGGTGACATCCAAGCCATGGAGAGCGACGTTCATGCCGCCGACACCTTCACGGTCGATCGCGTCGTCGCAGACGTCTCGGTCAAGGACTTCGACGCGTTGATCCTGCCCGGCGGAACCACCAATCCCGACCAACTCCGCGTCGATGCGGACGCTGTCGAGTTCGTTCGCGCGTTCATGGACTCCCGAAAAGCTGTGGCCGTCATCTGCCACGGTGCCTGGACCCTCGCGGAAGCCGACGTCCTGAAGGGCCGAACGCTGACGTCCTACCCGAGCATCCGGACCGACATCCGCAATGCAGGCGGGACCGTCGTCGACGAGGAAGTAGTAGTGGACGGCAACCTGGTCTCGAGCCGCAACCCGGACGACCTGCCGGCCTTCTGCGCGAAGATCGTGGAGCATTTCGCCGCTTGATAGGTTAGCGTGCCCTATGCGCATTTCTCGTTCCCTGACGTTGCCTGCGGCAGCCCTCGCCTTCGCTCTCGCCCTGACCGCATGCAGCTCCGACGCCGGTGACGGCGGCAACTCCGATCCCGCCGAGTCGGGTGGCATCGTCGTTACCGACATGTTCGGCGAGGTGGAAGTGCCCTCGAACCCCCAGCGCGTGGTGGCACTCGGCTGGTCCGATGCCGAGACAGCGCTGGCCCTGGGCGTTCAACCCGTCGGTGCCAGTGACTGGCTCGGCGTCGGCGGAAACGGATTGGGCCCGTGGGTCGACGAGTCCTACGACACCGATCCCACGATCGTCGGGACCTTCGACGTCGACCTGGAATCGGTCGCGGCTCTGGCACCGGACCTGATTCTGTGGACGCGAAGCACCAACGACAAAGCCGTCTACGACGATCTGTCCGACATCGCGCCCACCGTCGCGGCACCGCCGGGAACCGACGTCGCCTACGGCACCACCTGGGACGGCCAGACCGAGATCGTCGCGCAGGCTCTCGGCAAAGTCGACGAGGGCAAGAAACTCGTCGACGACACCAAGGATCAGGTCGAAGAGACCGTCGCCGCCAACCCGGAGTTCGCAGGCAAGACAGTCGCCGTCGGCACGCTCTACAGCGGACAGGTCGGTGCCTACGTGCAGGGCGACACCCGCGTCGACTTCCTCGAATCACTCGGCCTGACGAACACCCCGGCCGTCCAGGATCTCGCCGAACCCGGAGCGTTCATCATCGAACTGTCGGAAGAGAACATCGCCGCGCTCGACGCCGACCTGACGGTCATGTTCCCCATCGGCACCGGACCCGAGGTGATCACCGACAACCCGTCGATCCAGGGTCTGCCGTCGGCACGCGACGGACGCCTCGTGGTGCTCGGTGACACGAACCTGTCCAACGCATTCTCGGCCGCCTCGGTCGCGGGTACCCGATACGCGCTGGAGAACGCAGTGCCACTGTTCGCAGCACCGCTGAAGGGCTAGATCACACTCGTCCCGGTGGGCTTGTCACGCTCTTCCCGGGGGCTTGTCACACTCTTCCCGGAGGGCTTGTTACACCCTCCCCGGGGGGAAGCCACCCGCGGCGATCGGGCCCCAGCTGTCGATCACTATGCGTATCAACGACTTTCCCTGCTTCACCATCGCCGCGCGGTACTCGTCCCAATCCGAGTGCTCGCCGGCGATGCTACGGAAGTACTCCACCAGAGGCTCGACGGCGTCGGGGAGATCGATGATCTCGGCCGTTCCGTCTACCTGCACGTAGTCGCCGTTCCAATCGTCGCTGTGCACCAGCACCGTGACGGCCGAATTCCGGCGAATGTTCAGCACTTTTGCGCGCTCCGGATACGTGGCGATCACTATGCGGCCCTCGGAGTCCACTCCCGCGGACACCGGCGAGACCTGCAAACCGTCGTCGCGTTTGCGGGTGATCAACGTGTGGTGATGTCGCGGAGAGACGAACTCGAGTAGCTGCTCACGCGTTGCGGATTCAGCTTTTGCAATCGTAGGGGCCATGCGTTCCATCGTAGAGAAGTAGTCTCCTCAACCATGGCCGACAACTCGAATTTGTGGACGCTGTCTCCCGTCGACGTGCTGCGCGCCGGTTCCTCTCCACGGGTGGAGGACATCGATTTCACTGCTACTCCGGGTTTCGACGGCAAGAAAGCACACGGCAACGACGTCCTCGAGCAGCGCGGCGCGGTCCTGGCCGCGCTTCAGGAGAAGCTGTATGCCCACGGACGCGCCGGGGGTACCAAATCCGTCCTGCTCGTGCTGCAGGGGATGGACACTGCAGGCAAGGGCGGCATGGTCAAGCACGTCATCGGGATGGTGGATCCACAAGGCGTCGATTTGGCGTCGTTCGGGGTTCCGACGCAGGAGGAGAAGCAACACCACTATCTGTGGCGTATCCGCAAGGCACTTCCGCGAGCCGGTCGGATCGGGGTGTTCGATCGCTCGCACTACGAGGATGTACTCGTCGTTGCCGTGCACGATCTGGTGCCACGACAGGTGTGGGAGAAGCGATTCGACGAGATCAACGCCTTCGAGAAGGAATTGGTCGACGAGGACACCGTCGTCGTCAAAGTTGCTCTGTTCGTCTCGTCGGACGAGCAGAAGAAGCGCTTGCAGGAGCGGCTCGATCGCCCCGAGAAGCATTGGAAGTACAACCCGGGTGATGTCACCGAGCGCGGTTTCCTACCGCAGTACCGGACGGCGTATCAGCGAGTTCTCGATCGCACGGATTCCGATCACGCACCCTGGTACGTCGTGCCCGCCGACCGTAAGTGGTACAGCAGATTGGCAGTTACCGAGATTCTGATCGACGCGCTCGAAAAGCTCGATCTCGATTGGCCCGCAGCCGATTTCGACGTCGAGCACGAGAAGCAGCGACTCGCCGAAAGCTGACGAGAAGGGCCCGCGACGTCATGTCGCGGGCCCTCGGTCAGATCTGGGTGGAGATCAGAACGTCGCTGCGTCGATCACGAAGCGGTAGCGCACGTCGGACTTGACGACGCGGTCGTAGGCCTCGTTGATCTTCTCGGCCGGGATGAGCTCGATCTCGGCACCGATGTGGTGCTCGGCGCAGAAGTCCAGCATTTCCTGGGTCTCGGCGATGCCGCCGACCATGGAGCCTGCGAACGACCGGCGGTTGGCCAGCAGGTTGAAGGCCGGCACCTCGAGTGGCTTCTCGGGAACACCGAGCTCGACGAGGGTGCCGTTGCGGGCCAGCAGGCCGAGGTACTTGCCCATGGGCAGGTTCGCGGAGACGGTGTTGAGGATCAGGTCGAACTTGCCCTGCAGATCCTTGAGCGCGGAAGTGTCCTTGGTGGCGTAGTACTCGTCGGCACCGTAGGCCTTGCCGTCGGCTTCCTTCGCGTCCGTCTGGCTGAGCACGGTGACGTGTGCACCCATGGCGTGGGCGATCTTCACGCCGATGTGGCCGAGGCCGCCCATGCCGATGATGGCGACCTTCTTGTCGGGGCCCGCTCCCCAGTGCTTCAGCGGCGAGTACAGCGTGATGCCTGCGCACAGCAGTGGTGCCGCTACGTCGAGCTCGACGCCCTCGGGGATGCCGAGCACGAACTTCTCCGTGACGACGATCTGGGTGGAGTAGCCACCGTTGGTGAACTCACCCTCGTACGTCTCCGAGTTGTAGGTCTGGACGACGCCCTTGGTGCAGTACTGCTCGTCGCCGTCGAGGCACGCCTCGCACTTGCCGCAGGAGTCGACGAAGCAGCCGACGCCGACGCGGTCGCCCACCTTGCGAGTGGTCACATCGGAGCCGACCTCGGCCACGATGCCGGCGATCTCGTGTCCTGGAACGACTGGGTAGGTGGTGCCGCCCCACTCGTTTCGGGCGGTGTGGATGTCGGAGTGGCAGATGCCGGCGAACTTGACGTCGATGAGGATGTCGTTCGGTCCGACTGCGCGGCGTTCGATAGTCGCCTTCTCGAGCGGGGCGTCCGGAGCGGTGGCCTGGTAAGCGGTAGCTGAAGTCATAACTACATTGCTACCTACGCATCTGTGTAAGCGCAACACAGCTACCGCTTCGACCAGGCTATTCCTTAGCTAAACGAGTCTTTCGCAACAGTAACGTCAGCCGTTCTTGGCGATGTTGACGCCCAGCCATCCAACGTACGCCACCAGACCGACCAGTCCGATCTTGCGTGTCTTGGGGTACGCGATCGCGACGCCGACTGCCAATTCGGTGGCCCCGTTGCGACTGATCCAGGTTCGCGTGTCCTTCGGGAACGGGAGCTTGGTGATTCCCTCGAAGGCCTCGGGGACCACGAAGTGGGCGGCGCCGGTGGCGGCCAATCCGATTCCGAATGCCTTGGTGACCAGACCGTTCGACTTCTTGGACTTGCTCACTGACGCGCTCCCTGCGATCGACGTGGTTGAACTGGCAAAACGACAATAGCGCTACGAGACGCCGGTTACTTTGCGACCCGGCCGTTTTCGTAGCGGTAGAACCCGGCTCCGGTCTTCTTGCCCACCTGCCCGGCCTCCACCATGCGCAACAGCAACGGTGGGGCGGCGAACAAGGGCTCCGCGAACTCGGAGTGCATCGAATCTGCAATGGCTTTCACGGTGTCGAGACCGATCAGATCGGCGAGTGCGAGTGGACCCATCGGGTGCGCGAGTCCCAGCACGGTTGCCTTGTCGACATCTTCCTTGGTGGCGAATCCGGATTCGACCATGCGAATGGCCGAGAGCAGATACGGCACGAGCAGCGCGTTGACGACGAAACCCGACCGGTCTGCGGAGCGCACCACCTGCTTGCCGAGAACGTCGCCGGCGAATTTCTCGGCGCGATCGGCAACTGCCTCGGAGGTCGCATCGGTGGTGACGAGCTCGACGAGTGGCAGTACCGGTACCGGGTTGAAGAAATGCAGTCCGACGATTCGGTTCGGGGCCGTGGTGGCGGATCCGAGCGTCGTGATGGGAATCGATGAGGTGTTGGAGGCAAGGACGGCACCGGGGTCCACCACGACGGCGTCGAGCTCGGCGAAGATGTCGGCCTTGATCTTCTCGTCTTCGAGCACCGCTTCGACGACGAGTTGACGGTCGGCGAAGTCTGAGAGATCGGAGGTGAAGCGCAGCTTGCATGCTGCCTGCTCGCGTTCACGTTCGGTGATCTTGCCGCTGCTGACGCCGCGGTCGAGTGATCGAAGGATGCGGCTGCGACCGGCCGTGGCCAATTCGCGAGTCTGTTCGTGCACCAACACGTCGACGTGTGCGCGGGCGCAGACCTCCGCGATTCCTGCCCCCATCTGCCCCGCTCCGACGATCCCCACCCTCTCGACCGTCACAGCAAACTCCTTTGAAATGCATTGCACAACAACAGCTTTGACGCGAGATAGGGGTAACTCTTGCCGGGTACGCCCAAGACCTTCGTGATACAGAACAGGCGGCCCGCAACAAAAGTTGCGGACCGCCTGACTGGTGCGCTGAAAGTCAGGAGAGGCGGTTAATGAAACTGGCCTTCTTCGGTGGAGCCCTTCAGTGCTGCCGTCGAGGTGTTGGGGTCGACGGTGGTGGCGATGCGGTCGAAGTAGCCCGCGCCGACCTCACGCTGGTGCTTGATGGCGGTGAAGCCACGCTCTTCGGCGGCCTTGAACTCGCGCTCCTGCAGGTCGACGAACGCGGTCATGCCTTCGCGGGCGTAGCCGTGTGCCAGGTCGAACATGCCGTAGTTGAGCGAGTGGAAGCCGGCGAGGGTGATGAACTGGAACTTGAAGCCCATTGCGCCGAGCTCCTTCTGGAACTTCGCGATGGTGGCGTCGTCCAGGTGCGCCTTCCAGTTGAACGAAGGCGAGCAGTTGTAGGCGAGGAGCTGATCCGGGAATTCGCTGCGAACCGACTCGGAGAACTTCTTGGCGACCTCGAGATCCGGCACGCCGGTCTCCATCCAGATGAGGTCTGCGTACGGTGCGTAGGCCTTGGCGCGAGCGATGCAGGGCTCGATGCCGTTCTTCACGCCGAAGAAGCCTTCTGCGGTGCGGGTTCCGTCGAGGAACTCACGGTCGCGCTCGTCGACGTCGGAGGTGATCAGCGTGGCTGCCTCGGCGTCGGTGCGGGCGATGATGACCGACGGCACGTCGGCGACGTCCGATGCCAGACGTGCGGAGGTCAGGGTGCGGATGTGCTGCTGGGTGGGGATGAGCACCTTGCCGCCGAGGTGGCCGCACTTCTTCTCCGATGCGAGCTGATCTTCCCAGTGCACGCCCGCAGCGCCGGCCACGATCATGGCCTTCTGCAGCTCGTAGGCGTTCAGTGCGCCACCGAAGCCGGCTTCGGCGTCGGCGACGACGGGAGCGAGCCAGTTCTTGACGGACGTGTCGCCCTCGATCTTGGCGATCTCGTCGGCGCGCAGAAGTGCGTTGTTGATGCGACGGACAACCGACGGCACCGAGTTGGCCGGGTAGAGGCTCTGGTCCGGGTAGGTGTGGCCCGAGAGGTTCGCATCGCCGGCGACCTGCCAGCCGGAGAGGTAGATCGCCTGGAGGCCGGCGCGAATCTGCTGCACGGCCTGGTTGCCGGTGAGGGCACCGAGCGAGTTGATGTAGTCCTCGTTGTTCACGAGGTCCCACAGGATCTCACTGCCGCGGCGAGCCAGTGTCGCTTCTTCGACGACGGTGCCCTGGAGGTCGGAGACCTGCTGTGCGGTGAAGTTACGGGTGACGCCCTTCCAGCGGGGATTGGTGTCCCAATCCTGCTGGATCTCGGCGGTGGTCTTCGGGGTGCCGGTGGTCGACATCTTCAGCTCCAGTCTCTTCTGCTTCTCGGCCTGCCTCGAGACGAATCTTCACATCGTTGCCAGGCCCTTCTGGTGTACTCCAAAACAATGGCACAACCCAAAACATGCGTCTACCAGTTGTTAGTGCCAATCTTGGCTAGCTTTCCCAGCGCCCTTGCTAAGTTTGCAAATTTTTGACACCGGCAAACCTCGCCGATCGGACGGCCGTGTTACTCGCCGGTAGGGACGAATCCCCAGTTGATGAACGCAATGCACAAAAACTCATACAGGACGCTTGTACGGTTTGGCGACGGCGTCTGAATCGAGTCAGAATCACGGCATGATGTGATCGACATCACAGCCATCTGATCCCACGATGTGAGCATGGCACGGGTTGCTCCACTCGACACCACTTTCGCCGGGATCCCCCGACCGACGTCACCGAGTGGAGCAGAAGTTGCACTCATCCACAGGTAGGCACCTGTCCACAGGGCATTCGATTTCCCCAGGTGGAGCGCCGGAGACCATCCGAGCCATCCCCGACGCTGCCGTCATGACACCCGCAAACCCCACCCCCACCAGAACAGGTCATTCCGCAGGCTCCACTCCCACCCGAACAGGTCATTCCGCAGGCTCCACTCCCACCCGAACAGGTCATTCCGCAGGCTCCACTCCCACCCATCTTCGGGAGCTTCTCGCCTCCGGCCTGCATCCGAGCACGATCTCGCGTCGCTTCACTCGCGTACTCCCGGAGGTCCATATCTCCGGGGACCCGTCGACGATGGATCGGTGTCAGGCCATCACGCTGTGGCGACCCGACGCCGTACTCAGTCACCGGTCGGCCGCGTACCTGCGCGGTTGGACTACCGAGCCGACCACGCTCGACGCGACCGTCCCTCGCTCGGCTCGGCTTCGACCACCGCCGTGGCTGCGGCTGCACCGTCGCGCACTCGATTCACATCTCGTCGACGAGGTCGGGTCTCTGCCCTGCACCACTCCTGCGCAGACGATGCTCGATTGCCTAGCGGTACTCCCCCGCCCAGAGGCCGAGTTGCTGATCGACGAACGCCTGAAATTCGGACTCGACCCCGCGTCGCTCATCTGCCTACTCGAGCAATTCCCGGGTCGACGCGGCAACGCAGAGTTGGCTCGTCAGGTCCGGCTGGCAGTGACAAGGTTCGCCTCGGAGCCGGAGCGCGCTTTGGGACGAGCGCTGCACCGGATAGGACTTCGTCTGGAGATGAACGCGGCGGTCGGCCCGTACGTCTGCGATCTCGTCGACCGCCGCAGTCGAACCATCATCGAAGTGGACGGACGCGAATTCCACAGTGCAGCAGAGGTGTTCAGCAGAGATCGACGCAGGCAGAACGCCCTGGTGCTCGATGGCTGGTTGGTACTGCGCTACTCGGCGTTCGATGTGCTCGCCGCGCCGGACGCCGTAGCTGCCGAAATCGCGTCCGTTGTCAGGCGGCGTCGGGAATCGCGGCGATGACTGCACACGATGCTCCACTCGCCGGGCCACAAGCGGAGTTCACCGGATCCGCAGCAACGAGTGGAGCAGCAGTTGCATCAGATGGGCTACGGCAAAGACTGCACATAAAGCACCACTCCCCGGGGCTGAGTGCGACGTTCATCGCAGACAACCCGGGGAGTGGAGCGTCAATTGCAGGGAGAGATCAGATTCGGACGCCGGTGTGCTCGTCGCTGGACGCAACCACCCTTGAGGCGATCGGGGCCCGACGCGACGCGACCACTCCGAGCGCGCCCATGGCAGCGATCACGAGTCCGCCGACGATGGCGAACAGGTCCGCGGCCAGCAGTCCGGACGGGAACACCATCAACGCGGGCGATACCGCGAGCAAGAGACCCAGGCCCACGTGGGTCCAGTGACTCTGCCTCGACGAGGATCCGATGGCCCACAGAGCGGACGAGGCGGCGAGGATGCCGAGTACGAGGATGGCACCGGTGACTTCTTGGTCTCCCTGAACGGGGAGCCAGACGGTGGCTGCAACGAGGACAGCTCCGGTGACGAAGACGACGAGGTCCCTGACGATTTCCGATGTGCGTTGACGGTTGTACATGACCGCTCCTCGAGGTGCGTGGTGAATAGCTCGTATACCGGTATACGCCCTTACTTCAGCTAATGTTCCCGATGATCACCGAATTGTGATCCAGCAGCTAGTTGTGAACGGTGTTAAGGCATTTCTTCGCAGGCGTAGCCTGGCGATGTGTCCAAGACCTTCGTCGGCGTGCGGCTACGGCAGCTCCGCAGCGAACGCAGCATGAGTCAGGTATCGCTGGCACAGAAGCTCGGGATCTCCGCCAGCTACCTCAACCAGATCGAGCACGACGTGCGACCGCTGACGGTGCCGGTGCTGCTCCGCATCTCCGAAGTGTTCGGCGTCGACACCTCGTTCTTCTCCTCCGAGGACGACACCAGGTTGGTTGCCGAACTCCGCGAAGTGGCGCTCGATCAGGACATGGGTATCGACGCCGATGCACACGAGATCGCCCAGATGGTCAGCTCTCACCCACAATTGGCGCGAGCGATGGTCAACATGCACCGCCGATACCGCAATACGACGGCTCAGCTGCTGGCCGCGACCGAGGAACGATTCTCCGACGGCAGTGGCAGTGGTTCGATCAGCAAGCCGCACGAAGAAGTGCGCGACTACTTCTATCAGCGACAGAACTACCTGCACGAGCTGGACACTGCGGCGGAAGCACTGACGTCGAGGATCCGATTCCATCGCGCCGACGTGGGCGGTGAGATCGCCAAGCGACTCCGAACGGTGCACGACGTGCAGATCGTCAATCGCATCGACCTCGGCGAGAACGTGCTGCACCGTTTCGACCCGCAGACACGAGTGTTGGAGATTTCTCCACACCTGTCCGGCGGGCAGAAGGTGTTCCGGTACGCCGCCGAACTGGCCTACCTCGAATGCGGAGATCTTCTGAACAAGATGGCCGACGAAGGCAATTTTTCCAGCGAGTCGTCGAAGAAGCTGGCGGTACTCGGCTTCGCCAATTACTTCGCTGCCGCAACAGTGTTGCCGTATCACCACTTTCACGACGTAGCCGAGGATTTCCGCTACGACATCGAGCGGCTTTCGGCCTTCTTCTCGGTCAGTTACGAGACCATCTGCCATCGACTCTCCACCCTGCAGAGACCCGAGTTGCGGGGCGTGCCCTTCTCGTTCGTCCGCGTGGATCGCGCGGGCAACATGTCGAAACGACAGTCCGCCACCGGCTTTCACTTCTCGTCGAGCGGCGGCACGTGCCCACTGTGGAATGTGTACGAGACGTTCGCCTACCCCGGTAAGATCATGACGCAGATCGCCGAGATGCCCGACGGCCGCAGCTATCTGTGGATCGCGCGCACCGTGGAGCGTCGAGCAGCGCGTTACGGTCAGCCGGGCAAAACCTTTGCAATCGGCCTCGGTTGCGAACTCCGTCATGCCGGGAGGCTGGTGTACGCCGATGGCCTGGATGTGCAGGGCTCGGCGGCTGCTACGCCGATCGGAGCGGGCTGCCGGGTCTGCGAACGCTCGAACTGCCCACAACGCGCCTTTCCTCCTTTGGGCAAGGACCTCGACATAGACGAGCACCGAAGTTCGGTGTCCCCGTACCTAGTTCGCTGACGAATAGGAGAATTGCAATGACGCGAATCGGCGTTGTACTCAGGCCCGAGCTCGCCCCGGAAGCAATCGTCGAAGCGGCGCGCGCGGCCGACGCCGCAGGCGTCGACGAGGTGTGGCTGTGGGAAGACTGCTTCTTCTCCGGTGGACTGTCCACTGCTGCACTGATTCTCGCGAGCACCGATCGCGTGAACGTCGGCATCGGGGTATTGCCCACTCCGATGCGGAACGTGGCGTCGACGGCCATGGAGATTGCCACCATTGCCCGGGTTCATCCGGGGCGGCTTCGGGTGGGACTCGGTCACGGCGTTCAGTCGTGGATGGCTCAGATCGGTGCGCGAGCGCAGTCGCCGCTGACGTTGCTGAGCGAACAGATGGCTGCGCTGACCAGTCTGCTTGCAGGCGAGACGGTTAACGTGCAGGGCCGTTACGTCTCGCTCGACGAGGTGAAGTTGAATTGGCCGCCGCTGCAGCCACCGCCGCTCCTCGTCGGTGCGACCGGGCCGAAGACCCTCGCCCTGAGCGGCCGCTGCAGTGTGGGAACGATCCTGACGAGCGAGACATCACCGGAGCAGCTTCGCTCGGCCATCGAGCACATCGACGGTGGGCCCGAACACGACGTGGTCGTCTATGTGTCGGCCGGATCCGATCCGGTCGACATCCAACGCTGGCTCGACGCAGGAGCCACCACCGTGGTGCTCGAACCCTCTGCGGACGCGGCCGATCCGACCTCGTTGTTCGCACAGGCGGCGTCTGCGACGGCCCGATTCGGCTCGTAGCGACGCTGAACTCGCAGTGAGCACACCTACTGCTCGCGCAAGAACCGACCCGCATCCGCGAACGCCCGTGCTCGACGCGTCAGCGTGGGTGGCGCTGGCGGCTCACCTCGCCACAGGCGGTAGAGCGTGCTCATGCTGAGGATGAGTCGTTCCGGTGAGTCCCAGTGGGCGTACTGCCCGAATTCGCGTGATTTCAGTAGGTTCAGGGCGGCCTCGGTCGATCCGAGCCCGGCGTCGAAGCAGCTCCGTCCCGCCTCTGCCACCCAGCTCCAGTATTGACGGACAGCGCGAATCTCGTCGGTGCCGCACAGCGGTCCGTGGCCGGGAACGTAGACGTCTGCATCGAGTTCGAGGAGGTGGTCGAGGGCATCGATCCAGTTCTGCAGCGGCCCGTGCCAGAGCACCGGGGTGGCCTCGATGAACAGCAGGTCACCGGCGAACACGACTCCGACGTCGGGTAGGTGAGCGATGAGGTCGCCCTCGGTGTGCGCCGGTCCCAGATAGCGCAAGTGGACGGATCGCCCTGCGACGTCGATTGTTTCGGTGGTTTCGAAGGTGTGGTCGGGTAGCCGCGGCAGTGCGCTGGGGAAGGTGGCACCTCCTCGGACTCGGTTCATGTACGAGCCCATTGCTCCGAGCGGTCCCGGCACCCACCCGACCTTGCCGCCGAAGGACGCGAACGCGTCCACCCCTTTCGGTGGTGTCTCCTCCTTCATGGCGTGCAGCGACGCGGCGCTGGTGGTGATGCGCGCAGAGGCGGGAACCGAGTCGTTTCCCCACCAATGATCGCCGTCGGAGTGGGTGTTGAGCACTTCGGTGATCGGCGCGTCTGCGACCAGGTCTGCCGTATCGGCGGCCACGCGCGCTGCCCAATTCGTGTCCCAGACGGTGTCGATCAGCATCGACGCGGAGCCGGGCGCCACGATGAGTCCGGTGTTGGTCTGTCCCCAACTGCCCGGCGGCCGCATGAAAGCCCAGGTCCCGTCGGCGATCTGCCGGTATCCAACCTCTGTGTCCGTCACTGCCCCAGGCTAGCCGGTGAGCAACTCGTGCACGCGCGAGTCCCATCTTCGCTCCGGGAAGCATCTGTTCAGTACCTCGATCATGATCGGCACGGCCGTCGATGCCCCAGGGGATGCACCGAGGACGGATGCGATGCTGCCGTCCTGTGAGACAACCACTTCGGTGCCGAACCGCAGTTCGCCGTTCTTGACGATCTGGGCACGCTGACCGGCACTGACGATCGACCAGTCTTCCGAATCGGCACTCGGCGCGAACTCACGTAGTGCGGCAATTTTCTTCGCTCGGGTGGCGGTCAACTCGGAGAGCAGCAGCCTGATCAATGGCGTGTTGGCCCGGGCCATCGACACCAGCGATCCAACATTGTCTCGGCTGATCGAACGCGGAAGGTCCAGCAGCGATCCGTGTTTCAGGAATTTGGGATTCGCTCCTGCGTACGGGCCGAAAAGAATGGAGCGCTGCCCGTCGACTATGCGAGTGTCCAGATGCGGAACCGACATCGGTGGCGCGCCGATGGGCGGCGTCCCATACACCTTGGCGTTGTGGCGATCGACCACCTCGCTCCGGTCGCAGCGCAGAAATTGCCCACTGATCGGCAACAGCCCGAAGCCGTGCGCATCGGGAATTCCGGCTCTGCGCAGTAACTTCAGGGCCCAACCCCCGGCACCGAGGAACACGAATCGGGCGCGCTCCACCGGTCGACCACCTCGAACGTCGAGTCGCCAAGATCCATCTCGATTCTGCGAAAGGTCACGTACTTCCCGTCCGGTTTCCACGCTTGCCCCTGCCATTGTCATGGCGTCGAACATCTGTCGCGTCGCTGCGCCGAAGTCGACGTCGGTACCCGTTACGTCTCGGGTCGCAGCCCAGCTACCGGTGCGGCCCTCGGCCACCAGCGGTGACCATTGCTGCAGGACTGCAGCGTCTTCGGTGTACTCCATCGCCTCGAACAACGGGTGCGTTCGCAGCGCACGATGCCTTGCGCGGAGGAATTCGACGTTGCCGGAACCCTGGACGAGAGTCATGTGCGGCACAGGACGTACAAACTCGGCCTGGGGCAACGCCGACCAGAAACGCCGGGTCGTTGTGAACTGCTCGGCGATACCCACTGCCCGGTCGATGTCGACAGAACCGTCGGATCGCATTGTTGTGTAGTTGGTTTCGCACAGACCGGCATGCCCGGTTCCGGCGTTGTTCCACCCATCGGTTGCTTCCGCCGCCACCCGAGGAAGGCGCTCGAGCACCCGAATCGACCAGGTCGGTTCCAATTTCTGCAGCAGCGTCCCGAGTGTTGCGCTCATGATTCCGCCGCCCACAAGAATGACGTCGTCCACCGTCCGCCCCCACTTTCTCGTACTAAGTACGAGTCACGCTAGCACCGACTCGTACACCTGTATAGTTCTGCCGATGCCACGCCTGAGCAGGACTGCGGTCGTCGACGCCGCTCTCGACGTCGCATATCGCCATGGCCTGGACTCGCTCACCATCCGCAAGATCGCCACCGAACTCGGCGTCTCACCGATGGCGATCTACTGGCATGTGAAGAACAAGGACGAGCTGCTCGATGCCATGGGTGACCGCGTCTGCCAGGACCTCGAACTCACCTTTGATCCCACCGCCCCGTGGTGGCAGCAGCTACGCACCGTGCTCGCAGACTTCATGCAGGCCTTGCGAGCCCACCCGGGCGCAGCCGACATAGTTGTTCCTCGAATGTTGTTTTCCCCCAACAGCAGAGAGGCCATGGAGTTGGCGTTGAAGGCTCTCGGCGAGGCCGGTTTCTCCCTTCCCGACGCCACCCATCTGGCCCGCCACGGCGTCCGGGTCGCCATCTCGCTCGTCACCGAGCCCTTGTTCACCGGTGTCGAGGTCGAGCCCGAGCGTCGGGCACACGTCGAGCGGGAGGTGGCCTCGACGATGGAATCACTCGATCCCGTCAGATTCCCGAACATTCTGGCGTCGGCCGAACACCTCGGCGATCCAACCTCCCGTCCGGCATTCGAGAAGCTCGGGCTCGACACGTATATCGCCGGCGTCAGAGCACTCGCCGACACCCCTGACGTTTCGTCCTGATCGATCGCGACACGCTGGACATGTCGTCAGGTGGCGAACTGTCGTCCGTGGGTGCAGGCTTTGCAGAACCGAAAACAGTCGACGCTAGGGGTTCAGTGATGACGGTGCCTGTCCTGCAGAACTACATCGACGGGGCGTTCGTGACGCCCTCGGGGACCGAGATGCTCGATGTGATCAGCCCGGTGGACGAGACAGTCGTCGCGCACTCCCCCATCTCCGATGCGGCCGACGTCGAAGCCGCAATGTCGGCCGCCGCCAGCGCATTCGAGACCTGGGGCAAGACGACGCCGAGTGAGCGGCAGAAGGTGCTTCTGAAGCTCGCCGACGCCATCGAGGCGCAAAGCGACCAGATCGTCGAGGCGCAGAGCCGCAACACCGGTCAGCCCAAGGCCACCATCGCCGCCGAGGAAGTCACGGTCGGGGCGGATCAGATTCGATTCTTCGCCGGTGCCGCCCGGATGCTCGAGGGTAAGTCCGCGGGCGAGTACATGGACGGCTTCACTTCGTACGTGCGCCGCGAACCGATCGGTGTGGTCGGCCAGGTGACCCCGTGGAACTACCCGTTCATGATGGCGATCTGGAAGATCGGGCCCGCCTTGGCCGCCGGCAACACGATCGTGCTCAAGCCCAGTGACACCACTCCCGAAAGCACGTTGGTGTTGGCGAAGCTCTCGAAGGGGATCGTTCCCGACGGCGTACTCAACGTTGTCCTCGGCAATGGCGGCACCGGTGCCGCGATCGTCGAGCACAAGACTCCAGGCCTGGTGTCGATCACCGGATCCGTACGCGCCGGCATCGCGGTGGCAGTGGCCGCCGCCAAGCAACTCAAGCGCGCGCACCTCGAACTCGGTGGCAAGGCACCGGCAATCGTCTTCGACGACGTCGACATTGCCAAGGCCGCCGACGGTATCGCCGAGGCCGCGTTCTTCAATGCCGGTCAGGACTGCACCGCCGTCACCCGCGTTCTGGTACATGAGTCGGTCCACGACACCCTCGTCGATGCGCTTGTCGCCAAGGCAAAGACGCTGAAAGTCGGCCTCCCCGACGATCCCGACACCTTCCTCGGACCACTCAACAACATCAACCACTTCGGGCAGGTGAGCGCCAAGGTCGACGGGATCGGCGCCCATGCCACCATCGTCACCGGCGGCAAGCGCATCGGCGACAAGGGTTTCTTCTTCGAGCCCACCATCATCACGGGCGTGCAGCAGTCCGATCCCATCGTGCAGGAGGAGACATTCGGGCCGGTTCTCACGGTCCAGAAGTTCTCCGACGAGGCCGAGGCGATCGCTCTTGCCAACGACGTCGACTTCGGTCTTGCATCGAGCGTGTGGACATCCGATCACGCACGCACACTTCGGGTCTCGGCAGCTCTCGACTTCGGTGCCGTCTGGGTCAACTGCCACATCCCGTTGGTCGCGGAGATGCCGCACGGCGGATTCAAGTACTCCGGTTACGGCAAGGACCTCTCGGCGTACGGCGTCGAGGACTACACCCGAATCAAGCACGTCATGAGCTCGACGGAGACCATCGCATGACTTCTCATCCCCTCGACCCACTGTCCAGCGACGAATTCGCCGCCGTAGCCGAGGTTCTCGGCCGCGATCACGGCGTCGGCGACGGTTGGCGCTACGCCTCCATCGAGATGATCGAACCGTCCAAGCCCGAAATCGCCGCGTTCGACGCGGACGGGACCGTACCTGCCCGTCGAGCAGTCTCGGTGGTATTGAACCGCGCCGAGAACAGCACCTTCAAGGCCGTGGTGTCACTGGACGATCGCACCACCGAAACGTGGACGAACATTCCGGACGTGCAACCCAACTTCACCGTCGACGAGTGGGAGGAGGCCGACGCGGCCTTGCGTGCCCACCCCGATGTGATTGCCGCCCTCGCCGATCGAGGTTTCACCGATCTGGATCTGGTGTTCATGGACACCTGGACCTACGGCGAGGCGGTGACGCCCGAGAAGTACAAGGGTCGACGCCTCGGCTGGTCCGATACGTGGGTCAAGGCCGCGGAGGGTGCCAATCCCTATGCCGGGCCGGTGGGCGGATTTCACTGCGTCATCGACGTGAACACGATGGAATTGCTCGAGATCGAGGACACGTATCGCGTCGAGCGGCCGGAGATCATGGGCGAGTACGTCCCTCGCCACATCCCGGAGCGGATCAGGAACGCGAGCACGCGTCCGCCGCTGAAGCCCCTCGAGATCACTCAATCCGACGGGCCGTCGTTCGAGCTCGACGGCAACAAGTTGACGTGGCAGAACTGGTCGCTGCGCGTGGGATTCAACTACCGCGAGGGCATGACGCTGCACGCCGTCAGCTACAACGACAACGGAAACGTGCGGTCGGTCGCGAATCGAATGTCGTTCGCGGAGATGGTCGTTCCGTATCGCGATCACACCGAGGATCACTATCGGCGCACCGCGTTCGACATCGGCGAGTGGGGTCTCGGTTTCATGACCACCTCACTCGAGCTGGGCTGCGACTGCCTCGGCGAGATCCGCTACCTCGACGCGGTACTGCACAACAGCAAGGGCGAGCCGTACACGATCACCAACGCGATCTGTATCCACGAGGAAGACAACGCCGTGCTGTGGAAGCACGTCGATCACGACGCCGGGGCCGAAGTGCGGCGCATGCGTCGCCTCACGGTCAGCTTCCACGCGACCGTCGCGAACTACGAGTATCTCGTCTACTGGCGGTTCTACCAGGACGGCAACATCGAGTGCGAGGTTCGCGCCACGGGCATCATGGTCGTCACTCACTTCGACGAAGGCAGCACTCACCCGTCCGGCACGCTGGTCGACAATCGGACGTACGCGCCGTATCACCAGCACTTCCTCGTCGCCCGGCTCGATCTGGACATCGACGGCACCGAGAACACTGTGTATTCCAGTGAGACGCAACGGGTTCCGATGGGTCCCGACAATCCGTACGGCCTCGCCCTCACTCAGGTGAACACTCCCCTGACCACCGAGTCGGAGGGCAAGCAGGATTACGACTGGAACACCCAGAAGGCGTGGAAGGTCGTCAACGACAACGTCACCAACGGTCTCGGCACTCGTCCCGCCTACAAGTTGGTGCCGGGAGCGGCAATTCCGTCGATGTTCGATCCTGCGTCGCCGATCTTTCAGCGCGCCCAGGTGATCGGACATACCGTGTGGGTTACCCCCAATTCACCCGACGAGCGTTGGCCCAGTGGTGAATTCGTCAACCAGAGCGGGATCGACCACGGCCTGCCGGAGTGGACCGAAAAGGATCGAAGCATCGAGAACACCGATGTCGTCGTCTGGTACACCTTCGGTATCCACCACATCACGCGGCCGGAGGACTGGCCGGTGATGCCCGCGGACACCGTCTCGTTCTGGCTCAAACCGTTCGGATTCTTCGATCGCAATCCCTCTCTCGACGTTGTGGCGTCGGAGCCGAAGTCGTGCCATACCGATCCCGGTAGCACCTGTCATTAGCTCGCCCAACCCTCAGGGAAGGTCCGCCCATGCGTCTGATCGTGGGGTACCAGGCAACATCGAGTGGAGCGGACGGAATAGCCCTGGGGGCAACGCTCGCGCGTTCCTTGCAGGCATCGCTGGACATCTGCGTGGTGCTGCCGCAGGAGCGTCCGGTGCCGTCCAAGGCGCCGGTCGAGACCGCCTACGACGACATCTTGATCGACCAGGCCACGAGCTGGCTGGACGAGGCACTGAAATTGGTGCCCGAGGACGTCGAGGCTCGTACTCACCTGCTGTTCGACGAGTCATTCGCGCAGGGTCTGCTCGACGCAGCCAGGAGTGGAGCCTGCGGAACGACCGAGGGTGACGACGAGTCCGATGCGTACATGATCGTCGTCGGGGCGGCCGGTGACGGTCTGCTCGGACGCCATTCGATCGGTACCGTCACCAGCGATCTGCTGCACGTGGCACACGTGCCGCTCGCGCTGGCTCCGCGGGGGTATCGGCATTCTCCGCCGCAGCGCATCAGGGAGATCACCTGCGCCATCGGAAACAGGCCGGGGGCAGCAGAACTGATCGAGGCAGCCACCGACCTGTCCGTCACCGCAGAGTTGCCGTTGCGCCTGCTCTCCCTCGTTTCCGCGGACGAGCAATCGGCGCAGGGACAGGGCGGTCTCGCCAAGGCCGAGGAGGTGCTGCGCACCGTGCAAGCGGAATTGCCCGCGGGATCGGACGTGCAGTTGAAGGTGGCGGAGGGCTCCGGCATCGAGAAGGCCGCTTCTTCGCTCGACTGGCACGACGGCGATGTGTTGATGGTGGGGTCGTCTCGACTCGCCCAGCCTCACCGTCTCTTCCTGGGATCGGTTGCCGCCAAGATGCTTCGGGTCGTTCCCGTTCCGATGATCGTTGTTCCGAGAGAGGCCGGCGATGAATGAGCACAAGGTAGTGGACGTCGAGTCCAAGGGCCTGTCCGCCGGCCAGCTCGGGTTGCTCGCAAGTGTGGTCCTGGGCATCTCGACCATTGCACCCGCGTACGCGCTCACCGCGTCGCTCGGGCCGACGGTCACCGAGGTCGGGGTCCATCTGCCCGCAATCTTCATCGTCGGCTTCATCCCGATGTTGTTGGTGGCGTTGGGCTATCGAGAGCTCAACGCAGCCGAACCCGACAGCGGCACGTCGTTCACGTGGGCGTCGAAGGCCTTCGGACCGTACGTCGGCTGGATGGGCGGGTGGGGTCTGATCGCGGCCACCATCATCGTGCTCTCGAACCTGGCCGGGGTGGCCGTCGACTTCTTCTACCTCTTTCTCGCGCAGGTCACCAGCAACGATTCGGTGGCCGACCTCACCGGCAACAAGCTCGTCAACATCGTCACCTGTCTGGTGTTCATGGCTCTGTCCGCGTGGCTGTGCTACCGCGGCATGCAGGAGACCAAGCGCGTTCAGTACACGATGCTCGGGTTCCAGTTGCTGGTGATGGCGTGGTTCATCGTCGCCGCCTTCGTCAAGATCGGGGCGGGCGACGGGGCCGACGACATCTCGTTCGGCCTGGATTGGTTCGACCCGTTCGGCATTCCGAGCTTCTCGGCATTCACTGCCGGCCTGTCGTTGTCGATCTTCATGTACTGGGGCTGGGACGTCTGCCTGACGGTCAACGAGGAAACGGCCGGTAGCGCAAAGATTCCCGGCCGTGCAGCCCTGGTGACCGTGTTCTTCATCATCGTGTTGTACTTGCTCACCGCGGTCGCCACCCTGCTGTTCGCCGGCACCGGAGAGACCGGAAACGGACTGCAGAATCCGGACACCACCGACAATGTGTTCGCCGCCCTCGCCGGGCCGGTGATGGGACCGTTCGCGATCCTGCTGTCCCTGGCCGTGTTGAGTAGCTCCGCCAGTTCACTGCAGGCCACGTTCATCTCGCCGGCGCGTACTTTGCTCGCGATGGGCCATTACCAGGCACTGCCGAAGCGGTTCGCCTCCATCACACCGCGATTCAGCACACCGGGCTTCGCGACGCTCGTGGCGGGCGGGGCGTCGGCCGGCTTCTACGCCGTGATGCGAGTGGTGAGCGACAACGTACTCACCGATACCATCGCCGCACTCGGCCTGATGATCTGTTTCTATTACGGCATCACGGCGTTCGCCTGCGTCTGGTACTTCCGCGAGGAATTGTTCACCAGCACGCGCAACGTGTTCTTCAAGTTCCTCGCGCCGCTCCTCGGCGGGGTCGGGATGGCCGTGGTGTTCGTACAGACCTCGGTCGATGCGTGGGATCCCGAGTTCGGCAGCGGCTCATCGTTGTTCGGCATCGGAATGGTCTTCCTCATCGGCGTGGGGATCATCCTTCTCGGCATCGCCATCATGTTGGTGGTGGCGCTACGCAAGCCGGAATTCTTCACGGGCGACATTCTCCGCCGCGACACTCCGTCGCTCATCGTCGAAGACTGACGCGGTGCCCTTGTTCAGAGCTGCCGCACCTCTCAGATCTCCTCTGCCTCGAAGCGCGCGTCGCGCTTGCGCATCTGCCGGATGATCAGTGCAACAACGCCGCCCCCGATCACGGCGCCCACTACTGCGCCTGCCCACGAGCTCACCTGCGAGTAGACGTCAGGCTGCAGCCTGACGGGGACTCCGACGTAACCGGCTGCTGCGATCACACCGACGATGATCCCTCGGAGTCGTCCGGCCTTTGCTGCGGTGTAGATGTTCACTCCGCGGACCGCCGAATAGCCGATCGTTGCACAGCTGATCAGCGTAAAGACGACGAGAATGCCCAGCGCTATCCACGCTCCGGTCGTGTTCGCCGCCCAGGGCAGAATTGCACCGCCGATGAGCGCAGCCCAGAGGAACAGCTGAAAACCGATGGCGGAGGCCTCGTTCCACACGTCCCGCTGGCGTTCGTCGTCGTAGAACTCGTCGTCCAGATCGCCGATGATTCGCATGGTCTTGATGAATGCACTCATGTCACTCCTCGTTTCCGAACAATGTCTCGACAGTGGTGTCCAACGCCGCGGCCAGCTTCAGTGCCAGGTAGACGCTCGGTGCGTAGTCGCCGCCTTCGACGGAGACGATGCTCTGCCTGGACACTCCGCAGGCCTTTCCGAGCTCCGCCTGGGTCAGCCGCGCCGCTTTCCGGTGTTCACGCACCGCGTTGGTCCTCAGCGCGTTGTTCATAACAAAAGTCAAGCCGACTTGTCAGAAAATGTCAACCCTTCTTGTCATCGATCGTCGACTGAAGTCGGTCCGTCGACGTCGATGCAATAACATCCGCTACCGCGGATCGAGTCCCCTCAGGAGCGCCTGCAGCCCGAACTCGAAGGCATCCTCGGATCGCTCGTGCAGATCTCCCGCAGCGTCCAGTGCAGCTTTCAGTTCCGGCTCCACGGCGCGGCCGCTGCGCCACGGCGCCTCGGGAGCCGCCAGATCCAGGGCCGAACCGAGCACGTAACTGTCGAGCACGGTGATGATGCGGAGCACGTCGGCAGGCTCGAAGCCGGCATCTGCCAGCACCCGCGCCAACGTGTTGTACATCCCGAACGCAGCGCTGCTGTTCACGGCCTGAGCCGTCAGCAAGGGAATCAGTCGTGGGTAGCGCCCGTAACTGTTTCGATACCCGCGCGCGATCCAGGCGAGCGCCTCGCGCCACGGCGTACCAGCCTCCGGCATCTCCACCTCGGACATCGCGCGACCCCGCAGCAACTCGATGATCTCGTCGCGTCCGGACACGTGGTTGTAGAGCGAGGACGGGCTGACTTTCAGCTTCTTGGCCAGCTGAGGCATGGTGAATCCGCCCGACTCCTCGACGAGAGCCAGGGCTGCCGTCGTGATGCGATCGACGTCGAGAAGCGGTGCCGGCGGTCTTCCCACAGCAATTCTCCCGTATCCGTTGCGTTCGAGGCAGACATCAACGATACTTAACGAATCACATTCGTTTTAGCAGGAGACCGGCATGCTGACCATCACCAAGCTCACACCTCCCGAGGCACCGATTCGGACCACCCCGACCGATCGGCCGCCACTGCGGGTCGGCCTGGTGCAACATCGCTGGAATCCCGACGCCGCAGGATCGAAAAGCGAACTGCTCGAAGCCATTTCCACAGCCGCCGGCCTCGGGGCGCAGGTCGTCTTCCTGCCCGAGATCACTCTGCTGCGCTACCCGGCCGACACCCCCGCCGGCGCAAATCCCGGCAGCGCGGCCGAGGATCTGCTGACCGGGCCCACCTTCGGCCTGGCCGCCGAGGCCGCCGCCGCCAACGGCATCGTGGTCCATGCCTCGCTGTACGAGAAGTCCGAGGCGGCAGACGGATTGGGCTTCAACACCTCCATCATGGTCTCGCCCTCCGGCGAACTGCTGGCCAGAACCCGCAAGCTGCACATCCCCATCTCGGCTGGATATTACGAGGACACCTACTTCCGCCCCGGCCCGGCCGAGGACCCGTACCCCGTCTATTCACCGGAGCAACTCGGCGGTGCCCGAGTGGGTCTACCCACCTGCTGGGACGAGTGGTTTCCCGAGGTCGCGCGTAGCTATGCACTCGGTGGCGCAGAGATACTCGCGTATCCGACGGCCATCGGGTCCGAGCCGTCGTTCCCGGCGTTCGACACCCAGCCGTTGTGGCAGCACGTGATCGTCGGACACGGAATTTCCAACGGCCTGTTCATGGTGGTGCCCAACCGGTGCGGCGACGAAGGCGCGATCACGTTCTACGGGTCGTCGTTCATCTCGGATCCTTACGGCCGCATCCTGGTCCAGGCACCGCGCGACGAACCAGCTGTGCTCGTCGCAGATCTCGATCTCGATCAGCGGCGAGAATGGTTGGAGCTCTTCCCGTTTCTGCTCACTCGCAGACCGGACACCTACTCGCGCCTGACCGAGCCCGTGCGCTCGGACGCTCCCTACGGTGACGGACACGCTGCGACGCCGGTGATCAAATGACCACGACCGCAAAGCAATACACGATGCCGTCCGAGACGGCACCGCAGGACAAGGTCTGGATGGCGTTCCCGTGCGAAGGCTATTCCCTCGGCGACGACCCGGCGGCCAAGCACGAGGCCCGCTCCACCTGGGCGGCCGTCGCGCATGCGGTAGCGGAGTTCGAGCCGGTGACCGTTGTCGTCGACCCGGCCGAGCGTGCGGTGGCCGCGACCTACCTTTCGCGCGATATAGACATCGTCGAGGCCCCGCTGAACGACGCATGGATGCGCGACATCGGCCCGACATTCGTTCATTCGGATGACGGTTCGGTTGCTGCCGTCGACTGGATCTTCAACGGCTGGGGCGCACAGGACTGGGCGCAGTGGGACAAAGATTGTCTCATCGGCGAATTCGTCGCCGATCAGGCTGCGGTGCAGCGGATTACCTCTCCCATGGTCAACGAGGGCGGCGGCATTGCGGTCGACGGCGCAGGCACGGTTCTGGTCACCGAAACCGTGCAACTCGATCCCGGTCGCAATCCGAGCCTGACGAAAGCAGATATCGAGGCCGAGCTGGCGCGGACCATCGGTGCGCAGCACGTCATCTGGCTGCCACGCGGGCTGACGCGTGATTCCATGCGGTTCGGCACTCGTGGCCACGTCGACATCGTTGCAGCCATTCCATCACCGGGAACGGTTCTGGTGCACAGTCAACGAGACCAGGCTCACCCTGATCACGCGGTCAGCGCACTGATCATCGATACCTTGCGCGCCACACACAGTGGCTCGGGCGAAGACTGGCACATCGTCGAGGTGCCGGCTCCGCAGACGTTGCGGGATTCGGACGGATTCGTCGACTACAGCTACATCAATCATCTCGTCGTCAACGGCGGCGTGATTGCCTGCAGCTACGACGATCCTGCCGACAGCGAGGCAGCGGCGATCCTGCGCGACGCCTATCCGGGGAGAAAGGTGGTGAGCGTGGACGCGCGGCCGCTGTTCGAGAGAGGCGGTGGCATCCACTGCATCACCCAGCACCAGCCGTCGGCGCGCGATCTCGGCCGATAGTCGGGTCTTACGAGCTGCGTCGAACTTCCAGCTGCTCGCCGACGACGACGGTCTGAGCCTCGGTCACGCAGTCCAAGCGTCCGTCGAGACGCAGTGACACGTTGTACTCGCCCGGCTTGAGGGCGAAAGTGACGATGTCGATGCTCGAGATGTTCTCGCCGACGGTGACGCGGTGGCTCAGCGACAGCATGCCGTTGTGCAGAATCTCGCACATCTGTCCCGGCAGGACATTGTCGACGTGAACGGTGATGGTCTTGGGTCCGCCGTGAGCCTCGATGGTGGGCTGCGGCGTGCTCGATCCAACGAGTCTGAGGTAGCTCTTGTCTCTGCGCACGGCCTCGACTTCCCTGTTAGCGTGCTCCACCGTGAGGTGAACGTCCGACGCGGTCTCGTTGGTACTTCGTGGCGCGACGAAGGGCGGATTGGTAGTGCACATCGTCATCGGCCTCGAACCGAGCCTCTCTTATCATCGGGCGCACGCTCGACCACGTTACGAACCCGCGCCCGACCAGCCCTGCAACAGCCGCTGACACCGGACAAACGTGATGTCATCGGACAGAACATACCTCCCGGACGGCAGATCTGCGAACGGACTGATCGAAACCGAGACCTTTACGTATCTTTGCAACGTGTCACCCCAGGTCTGGGACAATCCACACGATGCCGGTCATTTGCTTGGGTCGAACCCGAGCAGTTCGGCTTTGTCGGCGGCAAGCTCGGCTTCGCGCACTTGACGCCGCCGATTCCTGACACCCACCAGACCGGCCGCGAGCCCAACCGGCGCTGCGATCGCCGCCCCGATCCACAGAGACTGGAGATTGCCGCCACCGTAGTGAGCCAGGAGTCGGAGCGCCGCTCCTGCACCGGCGAGAAAGAAGAGCAGTCCGGCGAACGCTATCCGCGAGCGTCGAAGTTTCTGCGCGGCGTACATGTCGACCCCTCGCACCCTGGCGTATCCCGATACCACCAAGGACACGGACATCAGCACGAGGAACAGCCCGAGCGCAATCCACGCCCCGGCGACACCCGCCGCGAAGGGCAGCACTGCGCCACTGATCAGTCCGATCCACAGCAAGGACTGAAATCCGACGGCAGAGGCCTCGTTCCAGATGTCGCGTTGGAGCTCGTCGGCGTAGAACTCGTCGTCGAGGTCGCCGACGAATCGGGATGCTGTGACGAATGCACTCATGATCGACCTTTCCTTTGGGCTATGGACTAGGTAAAAGTCAACTCTGCTTGTCATAAAATGTCAAGGGTGATTGTCATTGGCCTGCTTTTACGTCGACGTAACGCGGGAAACAGACTCGTCACCGCGGAACATACCGTCGCAATAACTTCCCTTTACTGTTCGCAATCGCGAATACACCTCTGTATACAAACTCCGAAAGGGCCGTAGATGCCTGCTGTCTCGAAGCGCATGTCCGTCAAGCGCGTCATGGTCGTTCCCGCAGCTCTGGCTGCATTGAGCCTGGTCGCCACCGCCTGCGGCAGCAAGGCCGGCGACACCACCTCCGCCGAGGGCGGCGCCACCGCCACCTCGTGCGTGGACACCTCGGGTGACACCATCAAGGTGGGCTCGCTCAATTCCCTGTCCGGCACCATGGCGATCAGCGAAGTGACAGTGCGTGATTCGATCGCACTGGCCGTCGAACAGATCAACGCAGCGGGCGGCGTCAACGGCAAGCAGATCGAGGTCGTCGCCGAGGACGGCGCGTCCGAGCCCACCGTGTTCGCCGAGAAGGCAGAGAAGCTCATCAGCAGCGATTGTGTTGCAGCAGTTTTCGGCGGTTGGACCTCGTCGAGCCGCAAGGCGATGCTGCCCGTGTTCGAGGACAACGACGCTCTGCTCTACTACCCCGTGCAGTACGAGGGCCTCGAGGCGTCGGACAACATCTTCTACACCGGTGCCACCACCAACCAGCAGATCATTCCGGCCCTGGACTACCTGAAGGAACAGGGCGTCAAGTCGCTCTACCTGGTCGGTAGCGACTACGTCTTCCCGCAGACGGCCAACCGCGAGATCAAGGCCTACGCCGCGGCCAACGGCATCGAGATCAAGGGCGAGGACTACACCCCGCTCGGCTCGACCGACTTCTCCACCATCGTCAACAAGGTGCGCTCCGCCGACGCCGATGCGGTGTTCAATACCCTCAACGGCGACTCGAACGTCGCATTCTTCCGCGAGTACACCAACGCCGGCCTCAAAGCTGCTGACATGCCGGTCATCTCGGTGTCCATCGCCGAGGAGGAGGTGGCGGGCATCGGAGCTGCGAACATCGAGGGCCAGCTGACCGCCTGGAACTACTACCAAACCGTCGACTCTCCGGAGAACACCAAGTTCGTTGCCGACTACAAGGCGAAGTACGGTGCCGACAAGCCCACCTCGGATCCCATGGAGGCTGCCTACACCTCGGTCTACCTCTGGAAGAACACGGTCGAGAAGGCCGATTCCTTTGCGGTGGCGGACATTCAGGCCGCGGCCGATGGCGTCAGCTTCGCCGCTCCCGAGGGTGAGGTCGTCATCGACGGCGACAACCACCACATCTCCAAGACCGCCCGCATCGGTGAGATCCGCGCCGACGGGCTGATCTACACGGTGTGGGAGTCCCCCGAAGCGATTGCACCCGACCCGTTCCTCGAGACCTACGACTGGGCCTCCGACCTCAACTGACCATCCCCTCGTGCGCGTTTTGCGTAGCCCTGGCTACGCAAAACGCGCACGAGCTCCGAAGGAGCTCCCCCATGGACGTCGTGATCGGACAGTTGTTCACCGGCCTGTCGATCGGATCCATTCTCTTGCTCGCCGCCCTCGGGCTCTCACTGACGTTCGGTCAGATGGGCGTCATCAACATGGCGCACGGCGAGTTCATCATGGCCGGCTCCTACACGGCCTACGTTGTGCAGCAGATCGTCTCGACCGGCGGCGCCTCACTGTTCATCTCGCTGATCGTCGGCTTCCTCGTCGGCGGCGCGATGGGTGTGCTGCTCGAGGTGACGCTGATCCAGCGCATGTACCACCGCCCACTCGACACCCTGCTCGTGACGTTCGGCGTCGGGCTCATCCTGCAGCAGCTCGCACGCGACATCTTCGGCGCTCCGGCGGTCAACGTCGTCTCCCCGGAATGGCTGAGCGGCGGCGTCGACATCCTCGGTGCGGTGGTCCCCAAGACCAGAATCTTCATCCTCGTCCTCGCGGTCGTCGCCGTCGTCGCACTGTCGATCGCGCTGAAGAAGACGGCAATGGGTCGACGCATCCGCGCGGTGGTGCAGAACCGCGATCTCGCGGAGACCTCGGGCATCTCGAGCCGCAGGACCGACATCTCGACGTTCTTCCTCGGCTCCGGTTTGGCGGGTGTCGCGGGCGTGGCACTGACTCTGATCGGATCCACCAGTTCCACTGTGGGACAGAGCTATCTGATCGACGCCTTCCTCGTGGTCGTCGTCGGCGGACTCGGCCAGATCAAGGGTGCGGTGATCGCCGCTTTCGCTCTCGGAATCCTGAATTCGTTCATCGAGTACAGCACCACGGCCTCGATCGCCAAGGTCATCGTGTTCGTCCTCATCGTGATCTTCCTGCAGGCCCGCCCGCAGGGCTTGTTCGCCGTCAAGACAAGGAGCCTGGTATGAGCGAGTTCATCGCCAAGCGCGGCGCTCTACTGGGATTCGCGCTCGCCGCGATCCTGCTGTTCGCCGTCGCTCCGGCCGTCCTCAGCGACTTCCGGTTGAATTTGCTGGGCAAGTTCATCTGCTACGCGATCGTGGCCGTGGGAATCGGATTGGCGTGGGGTCGTGGCGGAATGCTCACTCTCGGCCAGGGCGTGTTCTTCGGGATCGGTGCCTACATCATGGCCATGCACCTGAAGATCTCCGACGCCGATCTTCGTGGTGACGCCGTTCCGGACTTCATGTCCATCGCCGGTATCCGTGAATTGCCCTCGTACTGGCTGCCGTTCACCTCACCCATCACGACGATCCTTGGCATCCTGTTCGTGCCTGCCCTGGTGGCTCTGGTTCTCGGACTCGGTGTGTTCAAGCGCCGGGTCAAGGGCGCGTACTTCGCGATCCTCAGTCAGGCCCTGGCCGCCGCCTTCGCCATCCTGCTCATCGGACAGCAGAGTACCGGGGGTTCCAACGGGCTCAACAGGTTCCGCACGTTCTTCGGGTTCAACCTCAACGACCCCGCGAACAAGCAGATGCTCTTCTTCATCGCCGCAGGCGTGCTGCTCGCCGTCGTCGCCATCACCCGCCAGCTGATGTACTCGCGTTACGGCGAGCTGCTGGTGGCGGTGCGTGATCAAGAGGAGCGCGTGCGCTTCCTCGGTTACGACCCGGCCAACGTCAAGATCGTGGCGTACGTCGCCGCGGCCTTCTTCGCCGGTCTGGCCGGGGCACTGTTCGTTCCGATCGTCGGCATCATCTCCCCCAACGACGTCGGCATCGTCCCGTCCATCGCGTTCCTCATCGGCGTCGCCATCGGCGGCCGCACCACCCTTCTCGGCCCGGTCCTCGGTGCCCTCGGAGTCGCGTGGGCTCAGACCACGCTGTCCGAGCAGTTCCCGTCCGGCTGGACGTACGCGCAGGGGCTGCTGTTCGTGGTGGTCGTCGGATTCTTCCCCGCCGGCATTGCCGGACTCTTTGCCTTGCGCAAGCGAAAGCAGGAAGCCGAATCGGTCCCCGAATCGAGCGCAGAACCAGAGAAGGAACTCGCACGATGATTCATGTCGAAGGCCCACAGCCCACGTTCGGCGGCAACGCCGGCATGTCGAGTCAATACCTCGAAGTCCGAGATCTCACGGTCAGTTTCGACGGTTTCAAGGCCAACACGAACGTCGATCTGACGCTGATGCAGGGCGATCTGCGCTTTCTCATCGGACCCAACGGTGCCGGCAAGACCACGCTGATCGACGCCATCACCGGTCTCGTTCCAGCCACCGGATCGGTCACCAAATCCGGGGTGGAACTGCTGGGCAAGAAGGTGCATCAGATCGCTCGCCTGGGCATCGGTCGAACCTTCCAGACCGCCAGCATCTTCGAGAATCTGACGGTGTTGCAGAACCTGGACATCGCCGCCGGATCCGGACGATCGGTGCTGACGATGTTGCGTCGACGCGGATCGGTGCTGCCTGCCATCGAGGAGGCCCTCGAGACCATCGGGCTGACAGCCGAGCGGGACAAGGCTGCAGGAATCCTGGCGCACGGCCAGAAGCAATGGCTCGAGATCGGAATGTTGTTGGTACAGAACGCCGATGTGCTCCTACTCGACGAGCCGGTCGCCGGAATGAGCCACGAGGAACGCGAGGAGACGGGTCAGCTGCTGCAACGTATCGGCGGTGAGCGGACCGTCGTGGTGGTGGAGCACGACATGGACTTCATGCGGATGTTCGCCACCTCGGTGACGGTGTTGGCTGCCGGACGCGTTCTGGCCGAGGGCACCGTGGCCGAGGTCCAGGCCGATCCGAAAGTCCAAGAGGTCTATCTCGGCACCGCCGCGGCGGGCGAGGAACTCGAACAGATCGCAGAAGAGGGAGCCGGTCATGCTTGAACTGGTGGATGTGCGTACCGGTTACGGCCGCAGCGAAGTGATTCACGGTGCGTCGCTGACGGTTCCGGCCGACGGTGTGGCTGCGGTGATGGGCCACAACGGTGCAGGCAAGACCACGCTGTTGCGCGCAGCGGTCGGATTGTTGAAGGTGAACTCCGGCAAGGTCATGTTCGACGGTGAGGATGTAAGTGCGTTGCGTCCCAGCGCGCGCGTCGCCCGCGGACTCGCCTACGTGCCACAGGGTCAGCAGTCGTTCGGCCAGTTGACGACGGCCGAGAACCTGCAGGTGGTCGCCGACGGACGCAAGCGCGGCAAGGCTCTCGTCGACGAGGCACTCGATCTCTTTCCGGCGCTGAAGGAATTGCTCGGTCGCAGAGCAGGATTGCTCTCGGGTGGTCAACGCCAACAACTGGCCATCGCCCGCGCACTGATCACCGAACCTCGGATGCTGATCCTGGACGAGCCGACCGAGGGCATCCAGCCGTCGGTGGTCGCCGAGATCGAACGCACCATCCTCGAGCTCACCCGTCACGGCGGACTCGGCGTGTTGTTGGTGGAACAGCACATCGGCTTCGCACTCGAGTCTGCGCAGAACTACTACATCCTCGAGGCCGGCCGCATCACGTCCACCGGCGTGGGCGGAGCCGAGTCCGAGGCCGACGTACGCGCAGCCATGGCAATCTGACCGGACGAATGATGCCGCGCAAGGACCTTCGCGAGAAGGTCTACTCGTCGCTGCGCCGGGATCTTGTCTCCGGTGCCATCAGCTCCACGGAACGGCTCGGCGAGGAGCGTCTCGCGGAGCTGTACGGGGTCTCACGCACTCCCGTGCGGGAGGCACTGGCACGGTTGCAGGCCGACGGTCTCGTCACCCGTGACGAGGCCGGCCTGCACGCCTACCGCCCTCGACTGACCGACCTGCCCGATCTCTACGAGCTGCGGGCCACCCTCGAGGCCCGCGGCATCACGCGTTCGACGTCGCAGTCCTTCGATCGGGCCGCACTGTCGAACCTGTCGGCCACCTGGGTCGCGCTCCGCACCGACCCGCCCGACACCACCGACGACCTGGTGGCTCTCGACGAAAGCTTTCACGTGACATTGCTTGCAGCGTCGGGTAATTCGGCACTCACCGATGCCCTGTGCACGGTCAATGCCAAGGTACGGCCGGTACGGATACTCGGTGGACTCGATGCATCGGCCGTCGTCTCGGCGATCGATCAGCACATCGACATCGTCGAGCACGTGTTGGCCGGAACCCTCGATACCGCTCTGGAACTACTTCTCGCCCACATCGAATCCTCGCGCGATCGAGTGGTCGAGCGTGCCCAGCACGCCGCGGCTCTGGCGGGTGCCGTCCGAATCTGACGCGTCAGACGCGAGCCGCCAGGAGTGGAGCCTGCGGAACGACCCGACTAGCCCGCCAGGAGTGGAGCCTGCGGAACGCCCCAACTAGTCCGAGAGAATTCGATCGATGTCGTCGAGCACGGCCTGTCCACCCTTGGGTCCGACGCCGGTGATCCAGTAGGACTGATCCACCGCGTGCGGATTCGGCAGCACGGCCGTGTTGGCGGTGATCGACGCCGGGATCGCTTCCGGGTCCGACGGATCGGTAGCGGTGACGACGATCAGGTCCGCTGCCGCCTGGGCAGCCAGTTCGGGCGAAAGGTCGACCGAGATCTCGTCGGCCCATTCCGGCCGCGGCGGAGTGGTGAACCCTGCGCACTCGAGGGTGCTGCCGGCGAACGAAGACGGCCCGTACAAGGTCAGCTCACCGTTGCGAGGCCGGATGAGTTGCGCTGTCTTTCCTTCGGTTCCGAACTTCTCGGCAATCTTGCCGCACCGGTCGTCGTATGCGTCGAGCAGTTCCTCCGCCTGTGCCTCCCTGCCGAGTACGCGTCCGACGAACCGGACACTGTCGCGCCACGGATCGGATTGGGAGGCGATGAACACCGTCGGTGCAATGGCGGAGAGTTGGTCGTAGTACTCGGCGTGCCGGGTTTCGGTGCCGAGAACGAGGTCGGGTTGCAAGGCCGCAATGTCCTCGATGGTCGGTTCGGCCACGGTGCCGACGGTCGCGATGCCTGCCGCTTCGGTGCCGAGATACGACGGCACACCGCTCACCTCGCTGAGCACCGCGGTGCCGACAGGTACGACGCCGAGGGCGACGGTGGTGTCGAGCTCGACCGGTTCGAGAGTGACCACGCGCAGTGGGGTTTCCGGAACGTCGACGGTTCCCCGAACGGTCTCGATCGATCTGGCGGCACCGCTCTCGGTCGTGGCCGCAGTGGACGAGCACGCGGTCACAGCGAGCGCTACGACGACGAGCGCGAGCCCGGCTCCGCGAGCCTTGAACTTCGTCATGGGTCCTCCGAGGGTGAGTTGTGCCTGTTCATAAAGAGGTTAGCCTAGCCTTCAATGACCCGATGACGATCCGGACGCCAGTCGGTACGGTGTGACTGTGACCACTCCACGTATTCCGTCCGGAACCGCCAAGACTCTCGGGCCCGTCAACTGGGTCATCTGCAAGGTGATCGCCAAGGGTGCGGGCGTGCCGAATCCCCATCTGTTCACCACCCTCGGTCGCACCGGCGGCCTGTTTCGAGCATGGCTGTTCTACAGCGGGCACCTGATGCCCGGCGGCAAGATCTCGCGCAAGGAATCGGAAATGGTGATCCTGCGCGTGGCCCACCTACGCGATTCCGCATACGAAATGGACCACCACATTCGGCTCGGCCGGCGCGCGGGTATCGACCGGGATCTACTCGAGTCGATCATGACCGGACCGGACGCGCCGGGACTGTCGGCGCGTTACCGCACCATTCTGACCGCCGTCGACGAGCTCATCGGTACCAAATCGCTCACCGACACCACGTGGGCCGAGCTCGCAACGCAATTCGACGAACGTCGGCTCATCGAATTCTTGCTTCTGGTCACCCAATACGACGGCCTGGCAACGACTCTCGGCACCCTGCGCGTCGAACGTGACTACGGCGACCGGCCACCACGACGATGAGCGAGTCGACCGAGACGGCACTGCGCCGCGCCCTCGAGATGATCGAGCCGGAGATGCTGCGCGGACTGGCACGCACAGACGGCGGTTACGTCGAATTGTTGCCGGACGTTCCGGCCCCGAACCCGTCGCCGGCGAGTATCGCGATGAACAATCGTGTGGTGGCAGCGATATACGAAAAGCTGTGGCGCCCGTTCGGAGTGTCCCTGATGGGGATCGCCGGCATGTCGATGTCGGCCGAGCGCGCCAAAGCCGTCGCCGACCTTCGATTGAGCGGCCCGCAGCGTGTACTCGACGTTGCGTGTGGCCCAGGCAATTTCACGAGGTTCCTGTCCGAGGCTCTCACCGGTGACGGGCTCGCAGTGGGGTTCGACATCTCCGAGGCGATGATTGCCCGGGCAGTACGCGACAACCGAGGCCCACGTGCGGCATACGTACGCGGGGATGCAGCGCATCTGCCGTATGCGGACGCGACATTCGACGCCGTCTGTTGCTACGCCGCGCTCTATCTCGTTCCGCAGCCGATGACGGTGCTGGACGAGTTGATTCGCGTCCTACGGCCGGGTGGACGCATCGCCATCATGACCAGCTGCGAGCCACGCCCGGCACCGCTCGGTTCGGTGGTGGGCTTCGGAACCGGCCTGGCGGGCGTCAGGATGTTCCCGAAGAATCAGTTCACCGATATCTTCGACCGGGCAGGTATGACCGATATCGAGCAGGAGATTCGCGGACTGGCCCAGTTCGTCAGTGCCACCAAGCAATAGACGGCTGGGACGGTCTTCTAGTTCTTGGGTCCGTAATCGTCTACGATCCATCGCCCGTCGTGATCGGAAACGGTCACGGCGAGAATGTTGGCCACCGTACCGCCGTCGGGCGACTGCACGTTACGGGTCTGCTGCTGCGCGTACACCGAGATCTTGTACACCCCGTCGCTCTCGGAATCGACTGCTGCCGAGAGCGCCTCGCCCGAGGCGACCACCTGCGACTCGGTCATGATCGCCGTCAGTGCATCCTTCACGCCGTCGTACCGGTCCTGCAACGGTTGCGCGGCACCGTCCTTGACACTGGCGAAGAATGCATCCAGGTCGTTGTAGTCGTACGTCAGCGATCTGGTCGTGTAGTCCCGGGCTGTGTTCAATGCGATCTGCCGATCGGTCTCCTGCTGCCGCGCAGCGGCGAGATCGCCTGCCGCGGTGTGCCACAGGTAGCCGAACACCGCTGCCACCACGACGGCAACCACCGCCAGTGCCGCTGCGACAACCGTGTAGGTCGAGCGACCGGACCCGCGGGGAGTGGAGGTCGTCGACGCCTGGGGCGCAGTGGAATCCGAGGCCGTCGACGAGCTCTCGGCCGGGGTGTCGTGTTCCTGAGGGGGCGCGGTATCGGTCATGAGGGTCACTCCAGTGTGGGATAGAGAAATCGGTCAGTTCGGGATGGTCACGGCTACACGCGCGGGCCCTCCCTCCGGGAAGATTCCGCCCAACATGTCGATGATCTTCCCGGCGTCGACCCGCAACGGCTTGATCGGTGCCGTGTACGGCTTCAACAACGTGGCGATCAACGCCAGGTCGGGGGACGTCGGTGTCAGGTAGCTGTCGATCTTGGCGACGAGTGGACCGACCTCGTCGTCCCACACGTCCGAGGCCACATACGAGTACTGCTCGAACGCTTGCAGAAGACTCGACACTCCCTGGCCGGTGGACCCCACCCACGGACCGGCGTCGGTGAGTACCGGACCGTAACCGTAGGCCTGTCGGCCGAGCTGCTGGGCATTGTCGTAGAGATGCCGGATCTCCTCGTTCTTGTCCCGCAGTGTCAGAGCGAGCAGCCTGAAAGTGTCGACGAGGTTGTCGATCTCCGGGTCACGGCCCACCACCGCGGTGTTCGCGGTCTCCGCCAGTCCCGAGAGCGCACCGGTGTCGATCTGCGCCACGAGCGCATCGACTTTCCCGAGGGTGTCGCTGACGGTGGCCGAGACGAGCGTCCGATCCATCGGGATCACCGACCCGTCGTGCAGGTACGGCGCGCCTGCGTGGCGCGGTCGGATATCGAGGTACTGCTCCCCCGCCACCGACAGGTTGGCCACGACGGCATCGGAATCGACCGGAATGCGATGGCTCGCATCAAGATTGATCGTCACACTCAGTCCGTCGGCGGTGACGGCGATGTCGTCGACCTCGCCGATCTTCATTCCGCGTGAGGTGACCTGTGAGGTCGTCATCAGACCGCCTGAGCTCGCCAGTTCCACGATGACCGTGTTGTGGTCGCGGCGCGGGTCCATGCCGAGAACACCGACACTCATGTAGCCGATGCCGGCCACGGTGAGTATCAACAGCGCGACGAGTGAGAACACCGTGGAGAATTTCATCGCACTATTCCGATCGATCTCAGGACGCCGATCATTTCGTCCGCCCTGGCCCCTGCGTCCGGTGCCTCTTCGGCTCGAACGGAGTCGATCGCGATGTTCGGCGTCGTGGAGAAGAAGGGCACGAGGCGCTCTCTCAGCAGAGTATTCACCTTCTCGGCGTTCATCGGGACGGTGGTGTCGGCCGACGAGATGGTCATGATCGCGGGCAGTATCACGGCGATCGCGCCGCTCAATTCCTGATAGGGCGGAGCGAGTACGTCACCGACGTGCTGCGTCCCGTAACCGAGGGCGAGGATCAAATTAACCACACTGAAGAGCACCTCGGAAAGTCCCTGCGCCCGTGATGGGCCCAGGTCCAACACCCGCGTCAGTCCCGCCTCCTGCTGTATCAGCGTATTCGAAACTCCCTCTGCTGCAGCGAGAATACGGTCGATGTCGACGGTGTTGGCTCCGAGATCGGTAATGGCCGCACGGGCCGCAGTGTTCACCCGATCGAACATCTGTGGATCCTGCGGCACCGCCGCGTTGACGTTGTTCACCGCCTCCTGCAGTTGGACCACGTGTCCTCCGGTCACCACATTCGACAACCCGCGCAATACGTCCTCGACGTTGTCGGCCGGCACGGTCCGTTCGAGAGGAATGAGATCCCCGTCCGCCAATTCGCCACCACCGGAATCATTCTCGGGCGGCTGGAGCGAGATGTAGATCTCGCCCAGAATTGTGCTCTGCCGAAGCTCGGCGATCGTGTTCTCGGGTAGGCGGACCGCGGCCGCCAGATCGACCGTCGCAACCGCTTTGTCGTCTTCGAGCGTCACGTGGTCCAGAACCCCGGCATCGACGCCGTCGACGACCACCTTGGCTTTGGCCGGCAGATTCAGCACGCTGGCGAACTCGATGCCCACGGTGTACTTGTCGCCGTCGACGTAGCTGCCGGGGATCGGCAGATCGGCCGGGTTCACGCTGCACCCGGCGATCACCGTTCCGATCACCAGAATCGTTGCGGCCCGGAATCGTGTTCGCGTCATCGCCATCCCGCCGATCCGAGAATCAACTGCACCAGTCCGACGTCGATGACATCGCCTCGCTGCTGGTCGGCCGAACAGGTGGGGCGGTACTTGTTGATCACCGCACAGATCTCGTTCGGAGAATTGGTGTCGATCTCGAATTGCGGCGGGTGGTAGGTCAATCGGCCCGCACGCAGATCCTCGTCGTAGAGCGTCACCAACGAATCGGTCACGGCGGGGACCTGTTCGAGAATGTCCTTGATATCGCCGATTCGGCCCAGCCCCACGTCCACGATGGGTATCAACTGGTCCAAAAATGCATAGATCTTGTCGCTGTACTTGTCGAGTTGTCGTTCCAGGACGGGAATGAGCTCCACCGCCAACCCCACTGCGTCGGAGAACTCGTTGGTGAACTCGGACAGCGTGATCATGCCCGCCTTCAGGTTGTCCAGCAGCTTGGCGACGTCGGGCCAGTTGACCGCGAACACGTCGACGAGCTTGTCGATGTTGTCGATCAGACGTCGCACGGTGGCGTCCCGATCGGTGGGCTCACCCACCAGCACCGAGAGCTGCTGGATGGCCGAATTGAGCTGTGGCCCAGATCCGTCGAGGGCATCGTCGAGCGATCGAAGGGTGTTGCCGAGTATCTCCGGTCGATTGCCGTCTGCATCGGCCGGACCGAGCAGATCCGTGGCGAGCTTCGAAACGGCATCGAAGGTCTCGCTCGCACCGAGAGGAGTCCGCGTGCGCGCCAGCGGAATGCACTCGGTTCGGTCGAAACCGGGCCCGTCGGTGTACGGCTCGGTGAATTCCACGCGCCGGTCGGTAACAATGGAACTGGACAATGTCACCGCGCCCACATCGGCCGGTAAGGCGAGGTTCTCGTCCACCTCCATGGTCACCAAGACGCCGTCGGGAACGTCCTCGTCGGTGGCGATGGACGTCACCGTTCCCACCTCGACGCCGAGCATGGAGACCGAGTTGCCCTCGTACAGGCCTACCGTGTCGGTGAATTCCGCACAGACACTGGAGGTTCGGCCCACCACATCGAGCGAACCACTCGCGGACGCAACGGTACCGGTCAGTGCGGCCACTGCCACCAGCGATACTGCGACCACGACCGGTCGCTTCCACTGTGGAGCCATCAGCACGCCCTCCCCGGAAGCGGAATACACACGGCCGCGCCGGTGACGACGCTCTGCGACTGATCGACGACCGCTCCATCGGCGTCTCCGTATGCCACCAATGCGCCGATCTGGTCGGAGGCGGTCTTGACCTGGGTCAGCGCCGCATCGAAGTCGCCGAATTGCGCGAAGACCTTCTGCACTATCTCCTCCAGCTGCACCACCGAAGGCTCGATGCCCTCCTCGTATGCCATCAGGGGCCGGTGCAACAGCGCGAACAGGCGCTTCAAAAGATCGAAGGCGCTGACCACATCCGTGCGCTTGTCACCGAAGCCTTTGGTCAGAGTCCCCAGCTGCCGCACCAACTCGTCCAGCATGAGGTCATCGGACGACAGAGCCGCGGTGTACTCGTCGGACACCGCCAAACCCCTTTCGAGTTGATCGGAGCGCTGAGCGATCACATCGGTGAGCTGGGTGAGATTGTCGACCACCCGGCGAGTCGACTCCGGCTGGACGGTCAACGCCGCGTCCACCTCGGCGATGGTCGCGCGCAGTGTCGAGCCGTCGATGTCGCGGACCAACGGTGTCACTTGCTCGAGTGTCTTCGAGAGGTCGAACGGGGTCTTGGTGCGCTCCGTCGGAATGGGGGTATCGCCGAGAGGTGCCTCGCCGGCGGACACGAGCTTGACGTAGTGCCCACCGATCGGAGTCAGCAATTGCACCGAGAGACTCGAGGTATCACCGACGAAGACATCGCGATCCACTCCGAATGTGACATCGACGTGATCGCCCGCGAGAGCCACCGTGCGCACTGCGCCGACTGCGATGCCGGCAATTCGGATCTCGTCCCCGGCCGCCAGGCCACCGGACGAGCCGAAATGCGCGACGTATGTCTTCTCGCCGAACGGCACGGCGTACACCGCGCCTGCTCCCAGCAGCAGCGCTGCAGCCACGAGCGCGCCGAGCAGACCCCACGTCAGATGCTTGCGGTTCTCGGACTGCTCGTCGCGAACGCCCTTGCGGACAGTTCTGTTCATCGGCACACCACCAAATTCTGATTACCGAGAACGATCCGACCGATTCCCGGAATATCCTGCTGTCCTTGACTACACGTGTAGGTCTGCCCCGGTTCGGGGATACTCCGGTTCAATCCGGTCAACAACGACGGGGCCAATGCCAGCACCTCCGTCACCTGATCGGTTTGCGGGATCAGCCGCCGAAGCATGCCGTCCACCGGTGCGTATCCGCCGTCGTAGGCGTCGCGCAGTTGCTCGCCCAGTCCGACCAGTGGGCCGAAGCCGTAGTTGGTTTGATCGAGGGACGACAGGACGCTGTCCATCTCGGTACTCAAGCGCGATACCAGCGAGGTCAACTGCTCGACGAGGCTCGCCACCGATGCCGACTTTCCGCCGATGGTCGAGGAGATGCGGCCCAGGTTGTCGATCAGCAGGGCGATGATCGCCTCACGTTGGGTGGCGAAGGTGGTGATCGTGTCGATGTCTCTCAACACCGGCGCTATTCCGCTGCCGTCGCCCTGCACCATCCGAAGAATGTTCTGCGCGAACAGGTTCAGCTGATCGGTGTCCAATGTGTCGAAGATCGGCTCGAACCCGTTGAACAGCTCGGTGATGTCGAAGGAAGGCACCGTGTTCTCGAGCGAGATGGTGGAACCGGCAGGAAGTAGCAGCCCGGAATCGGATCCCGATTGCACCAGTTCGACGTACCGCTGACCGAGCAGGTTCTGGTATCTGACGGCTGCCTGCGTTGTCTCGTACACCGACCGAGAGGACTCGACCTCCACCGACACCGTCGCCAGTGAGCCGTCGAGCTCGATCGACTCGACCTTGCCGATCTGCACTCCCGACATGCGAACATCGTCGCCCTCGTACAATCCCGATACATCGTCGAAGGTCGCTGTGTAATAAGACTTCTCACCGCTCACAGGAGTTCGCAACGCTGCGACGATCACGTATGCGCACAGCACGATCACCACGGTGAACACCACCAATTTGACGACGGTCCCGCTCACTTTGATCACCGCTCCCCCCGACTTTCGTATGCGGACACTGCGCTCGTCATGTTCGGCATCGTGCGCACGATGACGTCGAGCTGCAGTTGCGGCGCACCGTCGACCATCGGGAACGCATCGGACACACCGTCGATGACCGTCGGCACCCGGTCGTATGCCGGGGCCAATGTTCCGAGCGAGGCGGTGATCGGCACCAACAGGTCCAGAGTGGTCGAGAGCAACTTCGTCAGGTTCGGGTTGTTCGTCTCGAGCAACTTGCCCAACGGAACAAGCAATTCGTTACTCAGGCCGTCGATGGCGTCGAGGGTGCGGGTCCGGTTGTCCATCGGCTCGTAGTAGGCGCTGTTGTCCACCACTCCCACCACCAGATCCAGCAGCGGCGGTATCAGATCGTCGATGCCCTGTCCCAGTTCGCCGCCGCGATGCAACTTGAGCGACAGCGGATCGATCTGATTCTCGGTGAGCATGCGGGCGGTGTCGAAGTAAGGCTTCAGGCTTTCCGACACGTCCGAGGAGATCCGAGCCAGCAGATCCCTCAGGTGTTGCACCTGGTCGGTATCGAGCACCTCGGTCAATGCCGCGACCCGCCGAAAGACGCTGGTGACAGTGACATTGGCACTATCCGGTGCAATGGTGAGCGTCGAGTTCTCCGGAAGGGCTCCGCCTTTACCGTCGGAGATCAGCTCGATGGCCGTCGAACCGAAGACGTTGGACGACGTGAACTGGGCCTGCAGCGTATCGGTCAATTCTGCCGATTGAGCTCCGTCGATGGACAATTCGATTCGCTGGCGACCGAATCCGAGTGTGTCGATCCGGTCGACGGTACCGATCGCAAGTCCCCTGAACTTGACCTCGGCCCCCGGGGCAAGACCATCGCCAACGGTTGCCGCATCGATGGTCAACGGGAACTTCGACTCGAAATATCCCTTGGCGTAGGCGGTGAGCAGCACCGCCACCACTGCGACGATCGCGACGACGACCAGCCCACGCGTTCTGAGCGCAGCCGGCCCGGCAGACCGTCCGGACAAATCCTCGAAAACTGCCATCAGCCCGAAATCCTTATGCCCGAATCGAATCCCCACAGCACGATCGTCAGGATCATGTCCAGAACGACGACGGCGATCAGACTCGCCCTGATCGCGCGCCCCGATGCCCGCCCCACACCCTCGGGTCCGCCGGATGCGTAGTAGCCCTGGTAACCGTGGATCAGGATGATGGTGATGACGAATATCGTCGCCTTGAGCAGCGACCAGACGACGTCCATCGGCTGCAGGAATGCCGTGAAGTAGTGATCGTAGGTACCCGAGGACTGGCCGTTGAACACGTTGACGACCACCTGGCACGCAACGTAACTGAGAATCAACGTCAGCAGGTAGAGCGGAACGATGGTGATGATGCCCGCGATCACTCGCGTGGTGACGACGAACGGGATCGAACGAATTCCCTGCGCCTCGAGGGCATCGATTTCCTCGGAGATTCGCATTGCGCCGATCTCTGCGGTCATGCGACACCCGGCCTGCGCGGCGAAGCCGATGGCCGCGACCATCGGTGCCAGCTCACGGGTGCTGGCATAGGCGGAGACGAACCCGGTGAGCGGTTCCATGCCCACCATTCCCAGCGTGTTGAATCCCTCGATGCCGATGGAGGCCCCCACCGCGACACCCAGTACGACGAGCACCGAGACGGTGCCCCCACCGACCACCAATGCCCCACTGCCCCAGGTGATGTCGCTGAGAATCAGCATCATCTGCCGACGGTAGGTACGCACGGTATGCGGAATAGCGGTGAGCACCTGCACGCAGAAGGTCAATTGATGACCGAGCGCCTGCAGCATCGAACCGGGACCGCGCCCGAGGCGCTGGACGTACCGGCCGACCTGGACGGTGCCGTGCGGCGAGTAGCGAGATGGTGTTGCCATCGATTGGACTCCCTATCCCAGCTTCTGCGGCATGAACATGGCCACCAACTGAGTGATGACCACATTGACGGTGAAGGCCGAGATCACTCCGACGACAACAGCAGCATTGACGGCATTGGCTACGCCGCGGGGCCCGTCCACGGCGGCAAAGCCGCGCTGACAGGCGACGATGACCACGATCACCCCGAAGATCTCCGTCTTGATCAGGGCGACCACCAGATCGCCGACCGACGCGAAGGATGCAAACGACGAGATGTAGCTTCCCGGTGTGCCGCCCTGAAATCCGACATTGATCATGTACCCGGCGGCGATCCCCATGA
Source organism: Rhodococcoides sp. S146-33 (assembly GCF_059489205.1). Classification (NCBI taxonomy): domain Bacteria; kingdom Bacillati; phylum Actinomycetota; class Actinomycetes; order Mycobacteriales; family Nocardiaceae; genus Rhodococcoides; species Rhodococcoides sp. S146-33. The sequence continues at coordinate 66,617 of NZ_JCAJWY010000007.1, read as the reverse complement.
AGATGATCAGGATGCACAACAGCGGTGCCACGAACAGAATCGCCGCGAGCCGGGGTACGACGAGGCGTCGGACCGGGTCGATGCCCATGGTCTTCAGCGCATCGATCTCGTCGCGGATCGTGCGCGATCCCAGATCTGCCGCGATGGCCGAACCCGCGGCCCCACCGAGAAGCAGAGCGGCGACGATCGGCGCGCCCTGCCGGATCACCCCGAGACCGCCCGCGGCGCCGGCGATCGACGTGGCCCCGATCTGGTCGGTGAGCGAACCTACCTGGACCGAGACGATGACCCCGAACGGGATGGAGACGAGGATGGCGGGAACTGCAGTGACGGTGACGACGAACCAGGCTTGATCGACCGAATCACGCCATGGATGGCGCAGTCGGACGATGTCGGCAACGAGGTGAACGAAGGCGTCGAGGGCCAGCTCGAGCGCGCGACCGAAGGTACGAAATCCGGTGGACACGCGCGAGCGCCCGGCTCCGCTGACGTTCGATCGGATCGCCAACTCGACTCACCCCCCTGGTGATGTTGCGAAGCACTTGTGGGTGCTTCCGCAGCGCGCACCGAACCCCTCGGAGCGTCGCGAAAGGGAAAGTATCAGCTGGTCTCCGGGCAGGTGACGTTTTCATCACCTATCGACCTATGACTGTTCACAGAATCGATAGCACTGCTTCATGATCCGAGTTCACCATCAGAACTGAGCGCCGTCACAACGAACGGCGGCGACCACCGAAGTGGTCGCCGCCGTCGTGTTCGGGGAGAGGATCAGAAGTTGATCATGTGGCCTGCGAGGCCGTGGATCGCTTCCTGCAGCGCCTCCGACAGAGTCGGGTGCGTGTGGACGTTGCGGGCCAGCTCGTTGACCGTCAGGTCCCACTTCTGGGCCAGGGTCAGCTCGGGCAGCAGCTCCGAGACATCCGGTCCGATGAGGTGGCCACCCAGAAGCTCGCCGTGCTCGGTGTCGGCGATGAGCTTGACGAAGCCGGTGGCGTCGCCCAGGCCGTGTGCCTTGCCGTTGGCGGCGAACGGGAAGTTCGCGACCTTGATGTCCGATCCGCGAGCCTGTGCCTCCTCGCGGGCCTGATCCTCGGTGAGCCCGAAGCTGGCGACCTGCGGCTGGCAGAACGTGGCGCGGGGCATCATGCGGTAGTCGTCGATCGGCAATGTCTCTGCGCCGCCGATGGTTTCGGCAGCCACCACGGCCTGCGCCTCCGCGACGTGGGCGAGCTGAAGCTTGGCTGTGACGTCGCCGATGGCGTAAATGTGCGGGACGTTGGTCTGCATCGTGTTCGTGATGCCGATGGCACCGCGATCGGTGAGTTCGACGCCGGTCTTCTCGAGGCCGAATCCTTCGACGCGCGGCGAGAACCCGACGGACTGCATCACCTTGTCGACGGTGAACGTCTCGCTCTCACCGGACTTGTTGTGCTTGATCTCGACGGTGACCTTGGAGCCGTCGTCGTCGATGCTCTGCACGCCTGCGCCGGTGATGACCTTGACGCCGAGCTTCTTGTACTGCTTCTCGATTTCCTTCGAGACGTCCTTGTCCTCGTTCGGAAGCGCGCGATCGAGGTACTCGACGATGGTCACGTCGACGCCGTAGTTCTTGAGCACGTAGCCGAACTCCATGCCGATCGCGCCGGCACCGACGATGAGGATCGACCCCGGCAGCTCCTTGGTCATGATCTGCTCTTCGTACGTGACGACGTTCTTGCTCAGCTCGGTTCCCGGGAGCAGCTTGGTGGTACTGCCGGTCGCGATGATCGCGTTGTCGAACGTGATCGTCTCGGTGCCACCCTTGGTCAGCTCGACCTCGATGGTGTTGGCGTCGGTGAACGTGCCCTGGCCGTCGTACTCGGGGATCTTGTTCTTCTTCATCAGGAAGTGGATGCCCTTGACGCGTCCGTCCGCGACCTTGCGGCTGCGGTCGAATGCCGCGCCGAAGCCGAAGGACGCTTCACCCGAAATGCCGAACAGCTTGGCCTCTTTGGTGAAGAGATGCGCCAACTCGGCGTTACGGAGAAGGGCCTTGGACGGGATGCAGCCGACGTTCAGGCACACACCGCCCCAGTACTTCTTCTCGATGATGGCAGTGCTGAGTCCGAGTTGTGCCGCGCGGATAGCAGCGACGTACCCACCGGGACCGGCTCCGAGGACAACGACGTCATAGTGTGAGGTCACGAGGCCCCAGCGTAGTCGTGCTCTGCCGCACTGTCTCGACCTGGTCTTCGTTACCCGCCGGTAGCCTCCGGTCGGCCGACCGACCCGAGGACGCGTCTGCTGCTAGAACTGTGGAATGGCAATTTCGGACGACCCGTACCTCTGGCTCGAAGACGTCACCGGCGACGCTGCGCTCGCGTGGGTGCGCGAGAAGAACGAGGTGACGGTCGAGGCGCTGAGCGCCACGGCCTTCGACGCCACCGAGGCGAGCATCCGAGAGATCCTCGACACCGATGCCCGCATTCCGTACGCCCGCCGCCGTGGGCAGTTTCTGTACAACTTCTGGCGCGACGGCGAGCACGTCCGCGGCCTCTGGCGTCGAACCACGATGGACGAGTACCGAACCGAGAATCCGGCGTGGGACGTGCTGCTCGATCTGGACGCGCTGGCCGAGAGCGAGGGCGAGAATTGGGTGTGGGGCGGTGCCCAGGTGCTGCGTCCCGACCAGAGACTGGCGCTGGTCACTCTGTCCCGCGGCGGAGCCGACGCGACGGTGGTTCGTGAGTTCGACCTCGACTCCCGCACGTTCCGCGCGCCGGAGGACGGCGGATTCGCACTACCCGAGGCCAAGACCGACATCGGCTGGATCGATGCCGACACCGTCTTCGTCGGAACGGACTTCGGGGACGGTTCACTCACCGAATCGGGCTACCCGCGGATCACCAAGCGGTGGCGGCGCGGCACCGACCTCGTCGAGGCCGAGACCGTCTTCGAGGGACAAGCACAGGACATCTCGATCTCCGCCTGGCACGATCGCACCCCCGGCTTCGAGCGTGACTTCGTTCAGCGGGCCACCGACTTCTACAACTCCGAGACCTACCTACTCGACGGGTCCGCGTTGACCCTGATCCCGACGCCCACCGACGCGTCGACCTCGGTTCACGAGAACTGGCTGCTGGTTCGGACGATGACGCCGTGGACCGTCGGCGACACCACTTACCCGGCCGGCGCACTGCTCGCTGCGGACTTCGACGAGTTCATTTCCGGTACAACATCTTTGACGGTGTTGTTCGCGCCGGACGAGCACACATCCCTGCATCAGTACGCGTGGACCGAGAATCATCTGCTGCTGGTGACACTGCAGGACGTGCGAACGCAGTTGCACGTCCTCACCCCTCGTGCGCGTTTTGCGTACCTGGAGGGGCGCAAAACGCGCACGACGGAGTGGGACACGGCCACCGTCGACGGGTTGTCCGACCTGACGTCCACCGAGATCATCGGTACGGACGCCGAGGAGAACGGCGACGAGTTCTTCCTGTCGTCCTCCGGCTATCTCACTCCGGCGACACTGCTGCTCGGCACGGTCGGGGGCGAACTGGAGATCCTCAAGCAGGCCCCGGCGTTCTTCGACGCCGACGGCATGACGGTGGAGCAGTTCTTCGCCCGCTCGGACGACGGAACACAGATCCCCTACTTCGTCGTCCGCCGCGTCGACGCCGGTCCCGGCCCCACGCTGCTGTACGGCTACGGCGGCTTCGAGATCTCGATGACTCCCGGCTACAGCGGCGCAACCGGACGAGCATGGCTCGAACGTGGCGGCACCTACGTCGTCGCCAACATCCGCGGCGGCGGCGAGTACGGGCCGTCCTGGCATACCCAGGTACTGCGTGCGGGACGTCATCTGGTGCACGAGGACTTCGCAGCGGTGGCGCGTGATCTCGTCACCCGGGGCATCACCACCACCGAGCAGCTGGCAGCTCAGGGCGGTAGCAACGGCGGCCTGTTGATGGGCATCATGGTGACGAAGTACCCGGAACTGTTCGGCGCGTTGGTATGTCAGGTACCGCTGTTGGACATGAAGCGTTACCACCTGCTGCTCGCAGGCGCGTCCTGGGTAGCCGAGTACGGCGATCCGGACAACCCCGACGAGTGGGAGTTCATCTCGCAGTACTCCCCCTATCAGAACGTGGTGGCCGCGTCGGAGCGGCGGTATCCACCGATCCTGATCGCGACCTCGACGAGGGACGACCGGGTCCACCCCGGACATGCTCGCAAGATGGCGGCTCGGTTGGCCGAACTCGGTCACGATGTGAACTACTACGAGAACATCGAGGGCGGACACGGCGGGGCATCGGACAATGCGCAATTGGCCTTCAAGACGGCGCTGACCTACGAGTTTCTGTGGCGGCACCTCACTCGCAGCTGACGGTCAGCCGGCGAGAGCGTCCTCGAACATCGGCCACGAGTTGTGCAGATCGGTCTCCCAGTAACCCCACGAATGGGTCCCCCGATCACGAAGCTCGAAGTGGGCCGGAATATCGAGCCGGCCAAGAGCAGTCTGCAGACGCCGCGTGCAGTCCCCCGTTGCCACCTCGATAGCGCCGCCCACGATCATCTGGTTGAGCAGTACGAAGCCCGGTCCGTTGGGATTGGTACCGTCCAGAGTGTCCGATGCTCCCGCCAGACCGCTGCCGTTGGAGATGTACAGCGCGGTTCCGCGCAACTTCTCGGCGTTGACGACCGCGTCGTTGCGAATCCAGTCGGGATCACCGTCGGGGCCCCACATGTTGGTCACGTCTGTTCCGAGAGCCAACGACGCGACGGTCTTGACGTACGCCTTGCCCAACGGATCGGTTGTCGAAGCACAGCCGCTGTACGAGCCGACTGCCCTGTAGAGCCCCGGATTCCGAATCGCCAGATTCAGCACCGATGTCGCCGCCATCGAGATACCGGCAATTACGTTGCGACCGTTGGTCTTCAACAGGTCATCGATGAGCGGGGGCAGTTCGTCCGCCAGGAACGTCGCCCACTTGTTACGGCCCTGGGCGGGATCGTCGCGCTGCCAATCCGTGTAGTAGGAGTACGCCCCACCGACCGGAGTCACCACGTTGACGTTCTTGTCGGCGAAGAAGGACACGACATCGGTTTGGGTGTACCAGTCCATTCCGTCGAGTCCGCCGCCCGCACCGTTGAGCAGATACAGCGTGGGGCTCGGTGCCGTCCGGTCGGGTGAACGCAGGATCTTCAGCGGAATCGTTCGATCCATCGCGGCAGAGTGGACGAACGCGGTCATGGCAACGTCGTCGGCAGCCTCGGTGCGCACCACGTAGGACGACGTCGAGCGAATCGGCAGCGAGTCGACAGGCGCCGCGAGTGCGAGTGGCTGCATCGCAGCCGTCATGCAGGCAACCGCGCACAGTACGGCCATTCCGCGTCCGGTCGAACGAGCGAACCCGACCCCACCCCTTCGTCGACGAATCGAATCCCCCACGCCGTTCATAGTCGTGCCCACTAACGTCGTCGAACAATTGTTGGTTCAAAAGCTTTCTACACCAAAACGAACCGGAAGTATGCTGAAATGACGAATAGTGTGCTAAAAACCAAAAGTTAATTCAAGTGGACTACCTGCGCATCCACTCGGCCACGAGGTCGGCGACCACGGTGGGGTTACGGATCCAGCCGTTGTGACCGAGAGGCTCGTCCACGTGCTTCGAGGTGACGTCCGCATGAACGAGCTTGCGGACGAGGTTCTCCATCGACCCGCGCGGTGCGAGGTCGTCACCTTCGATGGTGACCGCAAGCACCGGAAGCGTCAGCCGACCCATGCGTTCCTCGTAGTCCATGTCCGCCCCCGCCGGCTCGATCGATCCGGTGCGTGCGAACCGGGACCAATCGTCGATCAGGACGCGTGACTGACGACCGAAGCCGCCGATACCGATTCGGTCACCCGGCCAGAAGCCGGCGATGCTACTGGTGATCGCCATAGCGGCAGCGCCCACGTACAGCGGGACGCCGCGGGTCGTACCGAAGCCACGGTGATACGGCGAGCCGGACGCCACCAGAATCAATCCGCCGAGCCTGCCTCGGATACGGGCGGCGTACATCGACCCGAGCTGCCCACCCATGCTGTGACCGAGAAGGTAGGGGGTCGCTTCCGGGAACTGCTCCCGAACCACCTCGAAGATCGCGGGAAAGTCGACCGACACCAGCTCCTGATACCCGTATCTGCTCGACGAGCTCGGCTTCGGCTTACTGTCGCCCTGACCGCGAAGATCGCCTATCGCAGCATGAAAGCCGCGCGCGACGAGCGCCTCGGCAAACAGCCGGTAGTAGCCGCCGGGGATCCCGAGACCCGGGAGAATCACGATGACGGGCGCATCGTCTCGACCCTCGCCCGGAAACAGTGTCACCGGCACCGTCGAACCGTCGGGCATCTGAATAGGAACCGTCTGCATCGGCCCACCTTATGACGTGGGCCCGTGCAGCCGACTAGAGGATGATCGGGTGGAAGCTACCCGTAGACCAGCTGAACCAGAACAGCTGACTGTTGATGAAGCCGACGATGGATTCGAGCATGATGCCCCCCGGAGTTCCCGTCGATGCCCGACGCACCGGCGATCTACTCAGGTCTACCGGATCGGCGGCGAATCATCGACTGATGCAGAGCTTTTCGGTCGAACGAATGACACTTCGAAACCACGAAAGCCGGGTCCGACAGCATGTCGGGCCCGGCTTTCGGTCGCGGTTCAGCTGGGAAGCGCGCCGGGGATTTCGAGCACGCCCGAGCCGCTGCCCTCCGAGCTACCGAGAGCGAGCAACTGCAGCAGGATTGCGAGCAATTCCATTGAAAACTCCTTCAGGAAAGCGGGATTCGATGCTGCGACAGCATCGTGGAAGAACGTGGGGCCGAAAGACAGCGGCTCCGATCGGGCGTCACGGCCAGGGGCCGACGGCGTGGAGCCAGGAATGTCAGTCGGAAGAAGAACTGATACCCGAGAAGAGCTGGAGGAGAATTGCGAAGAGGTCACCGAGTTCAGCGGACATGCGACAGGCTCCTTGATAGAGGGGGATGCAGATCGAACGTGACGGTCGTCACTCGATTACCTCTGCAAGAAGATTTGTACCCGATCGGATTACGTTCTGTATACGCATTCGAGACTAAAAGTCGAAAATCTTAGTGAGCCATCACAAAACGGTCACGGTGTCGCCGATGCCGCGGCCGCCCCCGACGGCGACCGCGACATTATCCGACTGCTTAAGCGGCGCTACCGGACGTCAGCACGCCGACGATCTGGTCGACGATCGCATCGACGATGCCGTCGTAGACTCCGGTGGCGATGTCGGTGAAGAACTGCGCTGCTGAACCCATGAGAACTCCTGATGCTCGTGTGTACGTACAGCCGTAGGTAATACGACCTTCTTCGTTCTTACCGCACGCTAAGGTTTGGCGCAGCACCCGGTACCAACTCGAGATGCCGACAAGGCGTTACCGCAACCGAGTACCGGAAAGCACACCGCGAATTCGCCGAAAACTATTCGCCGATCACGTCTTTGGCGCGACCGACAAGCAGTGGGTCTGTTTCTCCGACTATTTCGGGGTCCTTGTTGGCATAGTCGAATTTGTTGAGCACAAAACGCATTGCATTGATGCGGGCGCGCTTCTTGTCGTTGCTCTTGACGATCGTCCACGGTGCGACGTCGGTGTCGGTGGCGCGAAAGTTCTCTTCCTTCGCCGCGGTGTACGCATCCCATTTGTCCAACGATGCGAGGTCCATGGGCGAAAGTTTCCATTGCCGCACCGGGTCGACCTGCCGAATAGCGAAGCGGGTGCGCTGCTCGTGTTGCGAGACCGAGAACCAGAACTTGGTCAGGCTGATGCCCTCGTCCACGAGCATCTGCTCGAACAACGGAGCCTGCCGGACGAACTGGGCGTGTTGCTCGTCAGTGCAGAAGCCCATCACGCGTTCCACACCTGCCCGGTTGTACCAGGACCTGTCGAACATGACGATCTCGCCGGCGGCAGGCAGATGCGCGATGTAGCGCTGGAAGTACCACTCCGTCGACTCACGGACCGACGGCTTCTCGAGGGCGACGACGCTGGCACCGCGGGGGTTCAGGTGCTCCATGAAGCGCTTGATCGTGCCACCCTTACCGGCGGCGTCCCGGCCCTCGAAAATGATGACGTGGCGTCGACCGGTCTCCTTGGTCCACATCTGCAGCTTCAGAAGCTCGATCTGCAGCAGTCGCTTCTCGAGGTCGTACTCCGCCCGAGTCATGCGTTCGTCGTACGGGTAGTTCTCCCGCCAGGTATCGACGACGTGCCCGTCGGGGACCGTCAGCAGAACCGGATCGTCGTCGTCGGAGTCGTCGACGGTGTAGCCCGATGTGTCGGCAAGATCAACTGCCTTGGTGATGTCGAGCAGATCGCTCAGGTTCGTACGTGAAGCCTCACCGTTGCGGAGATCGTTGTCGGTCATGTGCCGAAAGTTAGTGCTCATCGGTGACCAATCCATGGCGATTCGGTGAACACCGCACGCCTTCGGCCGCTGCACGTCGCTCCCGGCCCGCAAGGGGGACGGGCCGGGGCGACGCCCGCACGGCCGATCGAATGCGACCGTAGCCCTCACCGAAGGTTTCGGTCCAGGCCTCGGCGCGGAAAAGTCGAGGATATTGTTCCAGCAGCGTGTGCCGGACCGTCCGTTTATCGGGGTCGATATGGGTGAAACCCCCGATGCGCCGAAAGCCGTTGATGACGCAGACTTTTCACCATGACATTCGAGAGCGGTTCACCCAGAGAATTCACCCGGTCGAGTACACAGAACATGGTGGGAGGTGTGTGTGGCGGAATTGCCGAGTATTTCGGCTGGGACGTCAACATCGTCCGACTCGCCACCGTAGCCGGAGCAGTCCTCACCGGCGGCACCGTCGTACTGATCTACCTTGCGGCGCTGATGTTGATGCCGCGCCGGCCGTGATCCGGCGGCGGACACAGAAAAGGCCCCGTCGCCTCTGATCAGAGACGCGGGGCCGGTCTGTACCGAATTTAGCTGGAGCCGAAGCTGCCGGTGCTGCCGCCGAGGAGTCCTTCGAGCAGCCCGTCGAGCAGGTCGCCGGTGATGATGTCCGTGACACCGCCGTCTTCGCCGCCGCCGAGCAGACCGAGGATGAGATCAAGAAACATGAGGGAGAACCTTTCGAGGGCGTGGCCATGACCTGAGTCGCAAGTGTGACCAGGCCGCAGAAACATAACGTTCCGAATACGGCCCGGTCCACAGTTTCGGACAAAAAGGACCTACCGACTGTTTGAGCCCTCGAACGCGACGCCCAGTCAGTCCTCGTTCTTCCCTGTGATCAACCAACCGCATGGTGCCGCAAGGTCGTCGGCCGCGGCGGGTCCCATCGAACCGGGTGCGTAACTCTGCACCGTCGGCGGATTGTCCAACAACGGTGCGGCCACGTCCCACACGTGTGCCAAGCCGTCGGGCCGAGTGAACAGCGAACGATCGCCGCTGAGCACGTCGAGAATCAGGCGCGCGTACGGGCTGAGCGGCTCGGCATCGGGCACCGACTCGAGTGGGAGCGCCAGGTGTCCGACCGACAGGTCGAAATCGGGACCCGGCTCCTTGACCGTCATGGCGATGTCGATGCTGCCGTCGCCGGAGAGGTCGAACGAGAGCACCGCGCCGTCCTCCGGCAGCTCGCCCAGCGGACTGTCGGCCGGCTTGCGGAACACCAACGAGACGCGCTGTTGGCTCACCCCCAACATCTTTCCGGTGCGGAGCAGAAACGGAACCCCACGCCAGCGGTCGGTATCGACCCACAACTTCGCCGCCACGAACGTGTCGACGGACGAATTATCGTCGACGCCCTCGACGTCGCGGTAACCGTCGTACTGACCGAGAACCACCTCGGCGGTGTCGAGCGGCCGGAACCGACCGATCACGGTCTCGCGAGCGGCTTGCAGATCATCTGCCTTCAACGATGCCGGCGGCTCCATCGCCACCTCGGCCGCAACCTGGAACAGGTGGGTGACGAGCATGTCCAGCACTGCGCCGGTGGCGTCGTAGAACTCGGCGCGATCGTCGATGTCGAGGGTCTCGGGCACGTCGATCTGCACCTGCGCCACGTGCTCGGCGCTCCAGATGCCACTGATCATTCCGTTGGCGAACCGCGCCACGTGCAGGTTCTGCGTCGCTTCCTTGCCGAGGAAGTGATCGATTCGATAGACCTGTTTTTCGTCGACGACCTCGTGGACGGCCTTGTCGAGTTCCTCGAAGTTCTTCTGCGAGGTGCCGAAGGGCTTCTCATACACAACCCGGGCACCATCGGCGAGATCGTGTGCCCCGAGGGCCTTCGTGTAATCGACGAAGGTGCTCGGCGGCAATGCGATGTAGTGCACCAACTGGGCGTCGTCACCGATGTCCTTCTTCACCTCGGCGACGACGTCGGGCAACTTACCGGGATCATCGACGGTGAAGCCGTTGCCCGCAAAGCGGATTCGCTCGGAAAACGCAGACCAATCGTCCTCGGCCACGTTCTCGGCGAACTCGTCGAGAACGCTACGGACATGATCGCGGAACTCGTCGTCGGACGAGTCCTTGCGACCGTTGCCGATCAGGACCCATTTCTCGGGCAGTAGGCCCTCGAGGTGAAGTTGGTAGAACGACGGCAGGACCATTCGCTTCGCGAGGTCTCCGGTTGCGCCGAACAGGACGAATACAGTGGGTTGCGAGGACGCCATGACCTCCACTATGCACCGCAGAGTTTGGGAGCGCACAGTGCCGACGATGAGGGTGGATGATGACCAGATCACGGTTTCACGGGGAGATCTACGGGGTAGGCACGGCGTCAGGTGTGCGAATCGTCGTTGGGCATTGGACGCGGTCGCCGCTCGGCGAGTTCACCGACGTCATGGTCCAATTCGCCGACGGGCAGCGTCTGCTGATAGCGCCCAACGAGGACGTCAGGGAATTCGTCACCGCGACATACACCTTCGACTCCACCGAGCTGGTACCGGTGACGTTCGCGGCGGAACCCGACAATTGGCGCTCGGTGCGGGCCGGTGATCTGTCGGTGAGAATTCGCGTTGCCGGGCCCACCATGCTCGGCCGCGCGTTGCGCCTCGTCCCCGATGCAGTGTCGACGGCACCGTGGTTCTGCGCGATCAGCGATCCCATCGCACGAGTGATACTGCGCGGCGTACGCACCCGCGGCAGCGCCGGTGGGGGCCGACGCGAGTATTACGGTGCGCGCGGCCAACATCGGGTCACCGACGTCTCGGCATCGTGGCAGGGCAAGGACCTCGGATCGCTCACCCCCGTCACTCCCCCGGTGACCTTCGGTTTCGGCAGCACCCCGGCGGCACCGTCGGTCACCGCCATCACCACCACGATCGACAGTTAGACCACCACCGCGCCGGACTTTCGCAGATCGTCGAGGGCCGTGGCGGACGTCTCGGGCGCAACGCCCGCAACGAGATCGGTGAGAACGCGGACGTCGAGCTTCTCGGCCACAGCGTCTTTCGCGGACGCCAGCACGCAGTAGTCGGTTGCAAGTCCGACGACGTCGATGGCAGTGACCTCGTTGGCGGTGAATATCTCGGCGAGGGGTGTCCCGTCCTCGGTGACACCCTCGAACGCCGAGTACGACGGTTTCCCCTGCCCCTTGTAGACGTGCACGTCGACCGAACCGGTTGCGTAGTCCGGGTGATACTCGGCGCCGACCGTGCCCGCTACGCAGTGCACCGGCCACGTGGTGACGAAATCCGGGGCGGCATCGGTCGCGAAGTGTCCACCGTTGTCGCCCTCCGCATCGTGCCAATCGCGCGAGGACACCACGAGGTCGTACTCGTCACCGTGGCGCGCAAGGTAAGCGCTCACCTTGCGGGCGACCTCCGCGCCGCCGCTCACCGCGAGCGCGCCGCCCTCGGTGAAATCGTTCTGCACATCCACTATCAACAGAGCACGTGTCATGGAGCCCAGTATCCTCGACGCGTGCGCATATCGTCTCTCGTCACCTACCCCGTCAAGGGATGCGCAGGTGTCGCACTGGATTCGGCCCACGTGAGTGCCACCGGTCTCGAACACGATCGAGCATTCATGATCGTCGACGAAGACGGCGCTTTTCGCAGTCAACGCACCGATCCCGTTCTCGCGGTCGTTCGATGCTCGGTGGGTGACGGAACGTTGACCCTCTCGCATGCGACGACCGGTTCGGTGACCGTGCCGGTGGACCGGGACTCCGAGGCGCGGGACATCACGATGTTTCGCGCACCGATGCACGGTATCGACCAGGGCGACGAGGTCGCCGACTGGCTCGCCGAGGTGATCGGAGAACCGTCCAGGCTGGTTGTTGCCCCACGCGACCACGGCCGTGTCACCGATGGAATCTCCCCCGGGACAGCACAATTCGCCGACAGCGCTGCGGTACACATCCTCTCGACCGCCACACTGGCCGGTCTCAACTCCCGACTCGACGTCGCACTGCCGATGGATCGATTTCGCCCCAACATCGTTCTCGACGGATGGGAAGAACCGCACCGGGAGGACGAGATCCGGGAAGTCGCGATCGGGTCCGCTCGCCTCGCCTACACCAAACTGGCCATCCGCTGCGCCGTCACCACGGTCGAGCAGACCACCGGTGAGCGGGGCGGGCCGGAACCGCTGCGCACCCTGGGTGACTACCGCCGAGGTCGGCAGAAGGGCGTCGCGTTCGGTTCCAAGTTCTCGGTGATCGAAGAAGGCACCGTCTCGATCGGTGACGAACTACGCGTCGAGTCCTGGGGCGCGTCGGAGCTGTAGTGCGCTGAGTGTCCACTATTTGCGTCCGCAGACGGTTTTCCGCCTACGAGAACGAATTGTGGACAACCATCGCACTTGCTTCCGATGCAATGAGCGCCGCCAACTGAATACGTGCCTGCCCCGCGCGCAGTTCCCGTGAGAACACCGCACCCGCATTCAGCAGATCGTGCCCACCTCCGCCGCCGCCGTACGTCGGCGAGGTCTCACCGAACGGCACCCGCGTCGTGACGACCACGTGCACCCCGGCGTCCACCGCATGCTTCACCGCGCGGACGACACTGGCGTTTGTGTTCCCCGAGCCCAGTGCCTCGAGCACGATGCCCGACGCCCCGGCGTCGACGCAGGCATCGATCTGGACGCCGTCGGCACCCGGATACAACGCGACGACGTCGACCCTGATCCCGGCAACGGGCTTCCACTGCAAGGGTTTCGGCCGAAGGAGCGCGGCAGAGCGGAACGCGTCGAGCTCGGTGGTGTGCATCTTGATCGCACCGCGCGCCGGCAGCAACCGTCCACCGAAGGCGATCAAGACACCGCGTTCGGACTGCGCTGCCGCCACCGCTGCGGCGATATTGCTCGGCCCGTCGGGGTCTGGGTGATCGGCCGTGCGCTGGGCACCGGTGAACACCACCGGACGCTCGTCGTCGTGGAACAGATCGACGTAGAGGACCGACTCCTCCATCGTGTCGGTTCCGTGCAGCACCACCGCTCCGACGCAGCCGTCCTCGGCCAGGGCATCCGTCACTGCAGTGCGAATGGTGTCGAGATCCGCGAAGTCCAGAGCGGAGCTGTCCTTCGACATCACCTCACGCACCCGCACACCCTCGAGATCTATCCCTGCACCGGCCACCGGCCGAGACACCCCGTGCTCGTCGCGACTACTGGCGATCGTTCCACCGGTGGTCAACAAGGCGACATGCTCACTCACTTCGCGCTGCTACCTCTCGAATTCTGTTGCGGCACAAGTACCAACCTCCGATGAGCATCGGCGCGATGAGCAGGATCGACGCCACCGTCCAGGTTCCCACGGGTTTGTCGAAGGCCATCAGCACGAGTACACACGCCAGGAAGCCTAGCGTTGCGTATCCGGTGTACGGCGCACCGAACAGTCGGAATGCAGGTCGGGTGACCGCGCCGGTCTTGGACAGCGACCAGAACTTCAGTTGGCACGCCACGATCACGGCCCATGCGCTGATGATGCCGAGCGCAGCGAGGTTGAGCACGATCTCGAATGCCTGCGCCGGCACGACGGCATTGAGCACGACGCCGAGCAACGTCACCACCGACGTCAGTGCGATGCCGCCGTACGGCACCCCCGACTTGTTCATCCGGGCCGCAAATTTCGGAGCCGAGCCGGCGACGGCCATCGAATGCAGGATGCGTCCGGTGGAATACAGCCCGGCGTTGAGTGAGGACAGCGCCGCGGTGAGGACCACAAGATTCATGATCGCGTCGGCGCCGTCGACGTCGATGGCTCCGAAGAACGTCACGAACGGACTCTCACCGGCCTGATATGCGGTGTGCGGCAGCAGAAGTGAGAGCAACAGCACCGAACCGACGTAGAACACGACGATGCGGACGATGACGGTGTTGATCGCCTTGGGAATAACCTTCTCCGGGTGCTGCGTCTCCCCGGCTGCCGTGCCGACCAGCTCGATCGAGGCGTACGCGAATACGACGCCCTGGATCACGACGATCGCAGGTAGCAGTCCGTTGGGGATGAGACCCCCGTTGTCGGTGAGCACACTCAGACCCGGCTCCTGCCCGTCGATGGGTGTGCCGAAGATGACGTAGTAGGTGCCGATCGCCAAGAAAGTCACCAGCGCAACGACTTTGATGAGCGCGAACCAGAATTCGAGCTCGCCGAAGACCTTGACCGACACCAGATTCAAACCGAGCACGAGCACCAGGCCTGCGAGCGCGAACACCCATTGGTCGACGTCGCCCAGTGGCGCCCAGTACTTCTTGAAGAAATTCATGTACAGCGCCACGGCGGTGACATCGACAACCGCCGTCATCGCCCAGTTCATCCAGTAGAGCCAGCCGGCTGCGAAAGCGACTTTCTCCCCGAAGAATTCGCGCGAGTACGACACGAACGATCCTGATGACGGTCGGTGCATCACCAGCTCGCCCAGCGCGCGCAGGATCAGGAATGCGAAGAATCCACACAGCGCGTACACCAGAACCAACGCGGGACCGGCGTCGCGCAGTCGGCCGCCGGCACCCATGAAGAGGCCCGTGCCGATCGCGCCGCCGATGGCGATCATCTGAATCTGGCGCGGGGCCAGCTCTTTTCGATATCCCAGATCCTCTTCGTCGAAGGACTGCTTCTGGGTCGGGTTCTCTGTGCTCATCGCGTCACCTCGTCGATGTCTCGGGAGCAACGGCATGCTCGGTGGGAGCGACCCGCAGGTTCGCGAGATGCTCGGGGCTCAGCAGTCGATCCAGCTCCTCGCGCGCCAGCAACCCTTTCTCGAGCACAAGATCGACGACATTGCGACCACTGACCAGTGCTTCCTGGGCAATGGCGGTGGATTCGACGTATCCGAGATACGGGCTGAGAGCGGTGACCAGACCGATCGAGTTCTCGACGCGCTCGCGCAACAGATCCACGTTGGCAGTGATGCCGTCGACGCACCGATGCGCGACGGTGCGGCAGGCGGCACTGAGATGCGCCATACCGTCCGACAGGGATTTGACGATGATCGGCTCGAATGCGTTGAGCTGCAGCTGCCCCGCCTCGGCGGCCATCGTGATGGTGACGTCGTGCCCGATCACCTCGTAGGCAACCTGGTTGAGAACCTCGGGAATGACGGGATTCACCTTGCCGGGCATGATCGACGAACCCGCCTGCATCGGCGGCAGATTGATCTCGTTGAATCCGGCCCGCGGACCGGACGACAGCAGCCGCAGGTCGTTGCAGATCTTCGACAGCTTCACTGCCACACGCTTGAGCACACCGGACAGGTGTACGAACTGTCCGACGTCCTGAGTCGCCTCGATGAGATCCGTCGCGGTGACGAGCGGCAAGCCGGTGATGGTGCGCAGGTGCGCGACGGCCGACTCGGTGTAGCCGGCGGGTGCGTTGAGGCCGGTGCCGATAGCGGTGGCTCCGAGATTGATCTCGTGGACGAGCAGTGCGGCTTCTTCGAGCCGTGAGCAGTCCTCGTCGATCATGATCGCATAGGTACCGAACTCCTGCCCGAGGGTCATCGGCACCGCGTCCTGCAGCTGGGTGCGGCCCATCTTGACGACGGTCGCGAACTCGCTTGCTTTGCGGGAGAACGAATCTCGCAGCACCTTCATCGAGGCGATGAGCTCGTGTACGGCGAAGATGGTCGCGATGTTGACCGACGTCGGGTACACGTCGTTGGTGGACTGCGAGGCGTTCACGTGCTCGTTGGGGTGCAGCATGCTGTAGTCGCCGTGCGGATGCCCGAGGATCTCCAGGGCACGGTTCGCGATGACCTCGTTGGCGTTCATGTTGGTCGAGGTGCCCGCGCCGCCCTGAATGACGTCGACGACGAACTGCTCGTGCCACTGGCCGTCGAGAATTTCCTGGCACGCCGTGCGGATCGCCTCCCCGCGGGTGGCGTCGAGAATCCCGAGGTCCTGATTGGCCGATGCGGCCGCCCACTTCACCGCCGCGAGTCCACGAACGAGGTGCGCATTGGTGGAGATCGGACGCCCGGTGATGGGGAAGTTCTCGAGGGCTCGCAGAGTGTGGATTCCCCAATACACGCTCGTCGGGATGTCACGTTCCCCGAGAAGATCCTTCTCGATACGGGTATCGGCCACAGTTGCGCTCCTAGGTGGGGGTGTCTAGCTGTCCGGCTGTCTGACAGGTAGAGTGTGGCGCAGAACACCTCGTAGGTCAACCCCGGGATAGGATCACTGCATGAACCTGTCGGACAGCTGGGCAGTCAGTGCGCCCACCAATGCCCGCATGAGCGCAGCCGAGGCGGTGTTCGCAGACCTACGAGCCGCGATCTCGTCGGGCGATCTCCCCGTCGGACAGAAATTGCCGTCCGAGGCCTCGCTGGCCGCCCGACACAGCGTCAGCCGCTCCGTCATCCGTGAGGCCCTCAGATCGTGCACGGCCCTGGGTCTGACCGAAACCAAGACCGGCCGAGGGACGTTCGTCATCGCCGATCGGGTCACGGGCGATCTCGACATCGGCAACTACGCAGCGCGCGAGCTGATGGAGGCCAGGCCACACGTCGAAATTCCCGCCGCAGGCTGGGCAGCCGAAAGGCACACCGAGGAGGATCTGCAGATCCTGCTCGGGCTCACCGAGGAGATGCGCGAGGAGGACGACCAGCAGAGCTGGGTCACGCTCGACGGCCAATTCCACACCGCCATCGCCAGGGCCAGCAAGAACCGTGTGTTCGAGGCGATCATCGTCGATATCCGCGGCGCGTTGACCCGCCAATCCGAAACCCTCAACCTCGTCGCGCATCGCCAGCAGCAATCCAACATCGAGCACGACGCCATCGTCGAAGGAATCCGCTCGGGTAGTTACTCCGCTGCTGCTCAGGCCATGACCGACCACCTCAGCGCTGTCCGCGGAGCTGTGGAGTCACTGCGCCGGTGACGGTTGTGGACCGCACGGTGGGCCGGGAGTGCAGCCTGCGGAACGACCCCTACTAAGCTGCGGGCCGTGACGAAGGTACTGAACTCCCTCCCGGTCGGCGAACGAATCGGCATTGCATTCTCCGGCGGTCTCGACACCTCGGTGGCCGTGGCATGGATGCGCGAGCACGGCGCGGTCCCGTACGCGTACACCGCCGACATCGGCCAGTACGACGAACCGGATCTGTCGGATGTGCCCGAACGCGGCTTGGCCTATGGGGCCGAGCAGGCGCGGCTCATCGACTGTCGCGAACCGCTCGTCGAGGAGGGCCTGGCCGCGCTGACCTGCGGCGCGTTCCACATCCGCTCGTCGCTGCAGACGTACTTCAACACCACTCCGCTCGGCCGCGCGGTGACCGGCACGATGTTGGTCAAAGCGATGCAGGAGGACGGCGTCTCGATCTGGGGCGACGGTTCGACGTACAAGGGCAACGACATCGAGCGGTTCTACCGTTACGGCCTGCTCGCCAACCCGGAGCTGCGCATCTACAAGCCCTGGCTCGACGAGGCGTTCGTCGCCGAGCTCGGCGGCCGCCACGAAATGTCGCAGTGGCTCACGCAGCGCACGCTTCCCTACCGCGACTCCGCGGAGAAGGCGTACTCCACCGACGCCAACATCTGGGGTGCCACCCACGAAGCGAAGAAGCTCGAATACCTCGATACGTCCCTCGAGATCGTCAGCCCCATCATGGGCGTCAGGTTCTGGGATCCCGAGGTGGAGATCGCTCCCGAGGAGGTCACCGTCGAGTTCGAGCGCGGCCGCCCGGTGCGGATCAATGGACAGAGTTTCGACAGCCCCGTCGACCTCGTCATGGAAGCCAACGCCATCGGGGGACGCCACGGGCTCGGCATGAGCGACCAGATCGAGAACCGCATCATCGAAGCCAAGAGCCGGGGCATCTACGAGGCCCCCGGAATGGCGCTGCTGCACATCACCTACGAGCGTCTCGTCAACGCCATCCACAACGAGGACACCGTCGCGTCGTACCACAACGAGGGCCGTCGACTCGGACGCCTGCTGTACGAGGGCCGCTGGTTCGATCCGCAGGCACTGATGCTGCGCGAGGGCCTGCAGCGCTGGGTCGGTAACGTCGTTAGCGGCAGCGTGACACTGCGATTGCGCCGCGGCCAGGACTTCACGATCGTCGACACCCAGGGCAGCAACTTCAGCTACCACCCCGAGAAGCTGTCCATGGAACGCAGCCAGGGCCAGGCGTTCTTCCCCGGCGACCGCATCGGACAGTTGACGATGCGCAACCTCGACATCGCCGATTCACGCAGCAAACTCGAGCAGTACGCCGCGCAGAATCAGCTCACGGCCTGGGGCGATCTGATCGGCGAACTGCCCGCAGGCGGAGCCGACGCGATCGCCGCGAGCAGCCCCGATAGTTCGGTGGATTCCTCGGCCCTCGACAACGCCGCCATCGAGTCCGGCACCGACTAATTTTTGCCGCCGAACTCGCAGTTGTGTACGGATTTGTACGGATTTCCGTACATAACTGCGAGTTCGGCGCATCACTCTTCGGGCGCCGTCAAACCCTGATGCTCGTCGCGCTCGGCCCATTCGAGTAGCTCGTCGATCGCGAACACTGCGTCGTCGATGCCGTCATGCAGGTCACCCAATTCGGCAAACCTGGCCGGCACCGTGAACATCGTGAACTCGCGAGGATCCACGCTCGCTACTTCGTCCCACGAGATCGGCGTCGACACCGTCGCCTGCTGATTTCCCCGCACCGAATATGCACTGGCGATGGTGTGATCGCGGGCATTCTGGTTGTAATCGACGAACAGTTTCGACGGGTCGCGGTCCTTGCGCCACCACGTCGTGGTCACGTCCTCCGGTGCGCGACGCTCTACTTCTCGCGCGAAAGCCAATGCCGCCCTTCGTAAGTCCTTGAAGCCATAGGCCGGATCGATCCGAACGTAGATGTGCAGACCATGGCCGCCGGAGGTCTTGGGCCAGCCGACGGCACCGAGATCACTCAGCACTTCCTGCACCACCCCCGCCACACGCCGAACCCGATCGAAAGGGCAGTCGGGCATCGGGTCGAGGTCGATGCGCCACTCGTCGGGCATCTCGACGTCGGCGCGGCGACTGTTCCACGGGTGGAATTCGACGGTGGACATCTGCACGGCCCAGGCCACGTGCGCCAACTCCGTCACGCACAGTTCGTCGGCGGTGCGGTTGTAGCGGGGAAACGTCACCTGCACGGTCTCGAGCCACGGCGGCGCTCCGTTGGGCACGCGCTTCTGGTGCACCTTGTCGCCGGCGAGGCCCTTGGGAAAGCGGTGCATCATGCACGGGCGCTCCCGCAGCGCACGCACGATGCCGTCGCCCACGCTCAGGTAGTAGTTCACCAGATCCAGCTTGGTGGCCCCGCTCTCGGGGAAGTACACCCGATCGGGATTGGAGATGCGGACGATGCGGTCACCGACCGGTAACTCGATCGACGGAGAGCTACTGGCCATGCGGTCGAGCGTAAGCGATCAGGATCGAAGCGTGATGCCGTAACGGTCCCTTTTGCGATAGATGGTCGCGCGGCTCATGCCCAGTTCCTCCGCCGCCTCGTTCATCGTGACTCCGGGGCGAGTGAGCACGCGGATCATCTCGTCGCGCTCGAACGTCTCGATACGGGTGAGCCGATGGGTGGTGTGTGAGAGCACCTCCGGCGGAAGGTGTTCGATGCCGATGACGTCGGCGCGGATCGCCGCGTGGTGCATCACCGTCGCCACTTCGGCCACATTGCCCGGCCACGCGTATTCACGAAGCGCCCGCTCGGCGGCACCGGTCAGCGTGACTGCCCGGCCACGCACCCGGCCCGCCAGATGCAGCGCGAGCGGCGCGATGTCGTCGGGTCGGTGCCGAAGTGCAGGCAATTCGACGACCGTGCGCAGCAATCCCGCGAGTGCATGCGGCACGTCGTCGTAATTCGATGCCGTCACGGTCACCGGCACACCTGCTCCCGCGCGGCGCAGAAGCTCGGCCAACGTGTCCGCCGCGCGGGCGGGCAGCCGGTCGACGTCACGAATGACCACGGCGGTATCGGGTTTCGGCAATTCGGGAGTCCACAGGTCGAGCCAGGCTTCGACGTCACGGGCAGCGGGCGCACCGGCACTGAGGATTCGGCCACGGGGCCGAGCTGCCCGCAGCGCCCGGGCCAGGACGGTGGCTCGACCGGATCCTGCCTCGCCGACCATCAATACCGAACCATGATCGGCGAGAGCCGATTTCGCGGTGGCGAACGCGCTGCGCCACGCCGGCGAGAGGTCGTCGACGATGCCGGATCCCGCTCCACTGTGCGCGGTCTCGACCCGAAAGACCTCACCGCGCGGGGCCGGCCGAGGCTGCTGTCCCTGCGACCGGGCGAGCATCATGGCCGAAGTGTTCCCGGCAGCCGATTGAGCAAGGGCCAGAAGCAGATCCGACGACGACTGCGACCACGTCGTGAGATTGACGCACCCCTCGACCCGGCCGGTCAGTGGATCGAGCACCGGAGCAGCCGCACAGGTGTACCCGGCCAGCGACAGTGAATAGTGTTCGTCGGCTCTGACCACCGCGGGCACCCGATCCGCCAGCGCCAGCGCGAGTCCGTTGGTCCCCGTCTGATCCTCGGCATACGAGAACCCGGGTGCCAGATGGACCCGATCGAGGGCGGCGAGCAACTCGCGGTCGGCACTCACCCGATCCAGCACGAGACCGTCGGCATCGGTGAGCATCATCGATACCGGCTCGTTCGCCAACGTGTCGCGCAGGCCGTCGAGCACTTCCCGACCGCACCGGTAGAACAGGGATTCACCGTCGTAGGTGCCCGAGAAGACGGGAGCAACCTCGTCCAGCGAGACGCCGTACCGCTGACTGCGGTGCCAGGATGCGAGAAGACGGTGTGAGACGGCAGCGAGGGGCTCCGAGTGGAGTCGGGCTCGCGCGAGACCCTCCGATTCAGCCATGTGACCCACGTTACATTCGCTTGTCGCAATACCCGTCTGTCGATCGTCTCGAATTGAGACAACAAGAAGCCCTCGAGACGACCCCGCCGCTTTACCGTCGTGCACAGACAAACGTGACCCACGTCACGAACCGCACTTCGGGAGGCTCACGCATGTACACCAAGAACGGCGAAAACTTCTTCATCGTCGACGCTCACGTCGCTCTGTGGGACGCGCGACAAGAGAACCAACGCAACATCCACGGCAAGCAGTTCATCGACTGCTTCTACGACTACCACCGCAACCTCTCACCCGAGAGCGAACTGTGGACATACGACGAGTACCTCTACCAGGGCGGCGAGCGGTTGATGCACGACCTGTTCGAGATCGGGTACGTCGATCACGCCATCTTCCAGCCGGCGCACCTCGGGGAGTTCTACAAGACCGGGTTCGGGCAGACCGAGGAAGCGTCGGCGCTGGCCGCGGCGCACCCGGACAAACTGACCTACAACCACCACTTCGACCCGCGCAACGGCGAGCGCGGCCTCGACCAGCTGCGCGCCGATGCAGAACGCTTCGGGCTCAAGGGCGTCAAGCTCTACACCGCCGAGTGGCACGGTGACTCACGCGGATACAAGCTCGACGACGACTGGACGCGGCGCTACCTCGAGGTGTGCCGCGAGGTCGGCATCAAGAACATTCACGTGCACAAGGGGCCGACCATCCGTCCGCTCGATCGCGATGCGTTCGACGTTGCGGACGTCGACCACGTGGCCACCGACTTCACCGATCTGAACTTCGTCGTCGAACACTGCGGTTTGCCCCGGCTCGAGGATTTCTGCTGGATCGCCACCCAGGAGCCCAACGTGTATGCCGGCCTCGCCGTTGCCATTCCGTTCATGCACACGCGCCCGAAGTACTTCGGTCAGATCATGGGCGAGCTGCTGTACTGGCTGGGCGAGGACCGCATCTTCTTCTCTTCCGACTACGCGCTGTGGACACCCAAGTGGTTGGTCGAAGGATTCGTCGACTTCCAGATCCACGAGTCCCTCGACGAGTACGCGCCCATCACGCTCGAGCAGAAGAAGAAGGTGCTCGGACTCAACGCCGCCAAGCTGTACGACATCCCGGTGCCCGCCGAGCTGCAGCTGCCCGACGCCGACGAGACCGAGACCGGGCCGCGTCAGCCCGAACGCGCCGACCTCGCGGCGGTGTGAGATGACGACCGCTATGACCACCAGGAAAGACGAGGCGTACGCCGCCCTCGGTGTCGTCCTGGATCCCGAGTTGGACGAGCCCATCACCGATCTCGGCTTCGTCCGGTCGCTCGAGGTCGACGACGGCACAGTGCACGTTCATCTGCGGTTGCCCACGTCGTTCTGCTCGCCGAACTTCGCGTATCTGATGGCAGGGGACTCCAAGGACGTGCTGACGGCGTTGCCGTGGACCGAGCGGGTACTGGTCGAACTCGACGATCACCACGACTCGGACAAGATCAATGCCGGCCTCGCCGCCGACGCGGGCTACCGGGGCACCTTCGGACACGAGGCCGAGGAGGACCTCGAGGAACTGCGAGCAACGTTCCGCCGCAAGGCATATGTGGCAGCGATGGAACGGTCGCTCATGGCATGGTTGCGCGCCAATCCCGACTCGAACGAGAACGACTTGGCCGCAGTGGTTCTCGGAGACCTTCCGGATGATCGCACTTCGACCGCGCTGCTTCGCCGCCGTGAGGCCCTCGGGCTGAGGGTCGACCCGGCCGCCCCGGCTCTGGTCGATCACACCGGTCGCCCGCACACCGGAGATCTGACGATGGTGATGCGGCGAGCCCGCGCCACCCGCGTCTCGATCGACGGCAACGCGCATTTCTGCCGCGGATTGCTGCAGACTCGCTACCCCGGAGCGGAGGAGCAGCAAGTCCCCCGCGAGGAAGGTGCGTTCGTTCCGATCACCACACTCACTGTCCCCCTTCGTATTACACAGGAGCACGTTTCATGAGCACGATGCGCGCCGTCCAGGTCGTCGGTTATCACAAGAATCTGGAGATGGCCGAGGTTCCGATTCCGGAGGTACAGGGCCCACTCGACGTCATCGTCAAGATCGGCGGCGCAGGCGTGTGCCGTACCGATTTGCACATCCTCGAAGGACAGTGGGCCGAAAAGTCGGGCGTCACACTGCCTTACACCATTGGGCACGAGAACGCGGGCTGGGTCCATGCCGTCGGCTCGGCCGTCACCAACGTGCGCGAGGGCGACAAGGTGATTCTGCATCCACTCGTGACGTGCGGGTTGTGCCGAGCCTGCCGCTCGGGTGACGACGTGCACTGCGAGACGAGTGACTTCCCCGGCATCGACACCAACGGCGGGTATGCGGACTACCTGCGCACCAACGCCAGGACAGTCGTCAAGATCGACGATTCACTCGAACCGTCCGCGGTGGCCGCGCTGGCCGACGCCGGTTTGACGGCGTACCACGCGGCGGCGAAGGCGGCCCGGCGTCTGACACCGCGAGACAAGTGCGTCGTCATCGGTGCAGGCGGACTCGGGCACATCGGTATTCAGGTACTCGAGGCGCTGTCCCCGGCCGAGTTGATCGTCATCGACCGCAACGCCGACGCCGTGAAACTGGCGCTCACTCTGGGGGCCGACCATGCGGTGGTCGCCGACGGCAGCCAGGTCGATCAAGTCATGGAACTGACCGGCGGATTCGGTGCCGAGGTGGTGCTCGACTTCGTAGGCGAGAACGGCTCCACTGCAGAAGGATTGGCGATGACCCGACGGGCCGGCGATTATCACGTCATCGGATACGGCGAGAACGTCGACGTGCCGACCATCGACCTGGTGTCGGCGGAGAAGAACATCGTCGGCAATCTCGTCGGGTCCTACAACGACCTCTGCGATCTGATGTCGCTCGCCGCACGCGGTGCCGTCAACCTGCACACGCAGACCTACGCACTGGACGACTTCCAGAGCGCTATCGACGACCTCGACAACGGACGGGTTCGCGGTCGCGCGATTCTCGTACCGTGAAACCGGGTAGTACCCACCAGCATCACACCGACTAAGAGGAGCAACGTTGATCTTCATCACCGCCAAGTTCAAGGTCAAGCCCGAGCACGCCGACAACTGGCCCGAGATCTCACGCGATTTCACCGAAGCATGCCAGGCCGAAGAAGGGTGCCTCTGGTACTTCTGGTCGCGCACCCTCGACGACCCCACCGAGTACGTCCTCGTGGAGGCGTTCAAGGACCCGGATGCCGGCGGCGCGCACGTGAACTCGGACCACTTCAAGCAGGCTCAGAAGGATCTCCCGCCGTACCTGCAGGAGACCCCGAAGATCATCAGCCAAGAGGTGGACGGCACCGACTGGAACGAACTGGGTGAGCTCGCGGTCAACTAGCTCGAATCGCGATCCCGGACCACCTGGCCCAGCGTCACGATCGCGTCGGCGAACTGCCCCGGCAATTCCTGAGGCGGATTGTGGCCGCAATCGACCTGACGAACGTCGATCAGATCGGTGAAATGCGCCGCGTGGTCCGGGCTGCCGTACAGAGAGGCGACGGTGTCCTCGGTCGGATCGATCACGACCGTGGGCACCGTGGGCACCGTGATCCTCGGCTGCTGTGTCAGCAACTCCTGCGTTGCTGCATAGGCCGCATCCCCGGCCTCGATGCCGTATCGGTGCCGGTAGGAATGTACGGACACGTCCACGAAGTCGGGGTTGTCGAACGAGGGCGCGGTGGCCGCGAACTCGGAGTCACCGAACCGCCAGGTCGGCGACCAATCCGTCCACAGTGTCTGCGCGATCTCCGCGCGATACGCCGCCAGCCCGGCGCGGCCCCGCTCGGAGTGGAGGTAGTACTGGTACCAGTACCGCTTCTCCAGGTGCGGAAGGACCGGCGTTGACACTGCCGCCGCGATGTCCTGAACCAGATAGCCGGAGACACTCACCAGGCCCGACACCAGCTCCGGCCACACCGCGGCGACGACGCACGCGGCGCGCCCACCCCAGTCGTAGCCGGCCACGATGGGTCTGTTCAGTTCCAGCGCGATGATCAACTCACGGAGATCATGGCCGATGGCGGCCTGTTCACCGGAGCGCATCGTGTCCGCATCGACGAACCGGGTCGGTCCGAAGCCGCGCAGGTAGGGCACCACCACGTCGTAGCCGGAGTCGGCGAGCAGCCGGGCGACGTCGTCGTAGGACCTGGTGTCGTAGGGAAATCCGTGCAACAGCACCACCGAGCGGCCCGCCGGATCACCGAAGCGGTCGAACGACACATCCAGCACCCCTGCGCGAATCATCATCGGTCCATGTTCGCATTGTCGCGCCGAAGGTCAGCTGCTCAGCACGTCCTGCATGCCGGGAGCGAGGACGTCGGACAGGTCGGACCATGGGACGGTGATGGTGACGAGCCCGATTCCGTACGCCCCGACCTGGTAGTCCCCGAAGTGGATGTTCATCCCCTCCGGCGATGCCGTCCAGTTGCCGAAGTTGGCCACCGTCGGCTCGATGCCCGAGCGCTCGAAGCTCTCCCCTGCGCGGGTCGTCGGCAGAATTTCCGCCGCTCGTTCGGACAGCCGCGACAGGCCGGTATCGAGGTCGGTGAAGGCGTCGCCGAGGGAGATCGGTTGCGCGGTGTCGGCGTCGATCGTCACGGTCGCAATCAGTGAATTACCGTGCGCTCCGGGCGGCACGGCGATCCAATCCGTGATCTGCTCGGCACTGATCACTCGCCGCCCGACGTACGTCGCACCTGTCGAGTAACCGTCACTGAGGGCGAAGTCGTATCCGTAGTCGCGGTCGATCTGATCCTGCAGCGCCGCGCGCATCGACTCGTTGAACTCGGCCGTCACGGCGGGATTCCCGCCGCTGAGCTGCGGAATTGCAACATCGTAGGTGGCCCGTTCCGTAGATCCGGTGACCCGAGTGCTGCCGACGACGTACAGCTCGGCGGCACTCGAGGTGGTGGTCGGCGTTGTTGTCGTCGGCTCGACGCTCTCGGTGGTGAACGTGACTTCTGTGGTCGTCGGTGCCGACGCCGGCGTGGCGGTCCCCGAGGTGGAGCAACCTGCGAGGGCCGCTGCCACGGCAAGTGCGACCGTCATCGAGCGAATTCGAGCCATTACCCACACTAACCACAATCTGACGGGCAGCACTGTGAATCGGGTGCAGCCGACCGCGCTGAGCGCGGCCCAGTGCACCCGATTCGAAGCCCCGCAGCACGAAAAAGCCCGACCCCCTCGAAAGGGAGTCGGGCTTTTTCAGCTAGGGGCTGGACTCAGAAGTCCATGCCGCCCATGCCACCGGTCGGATCGCCTGCGGGCGCTCCGGCCTTCTCGGGCTTGTCGGCGACGACGGCCTCGGTGGTGAGGAACAGAGCCGCGATGGACGCTGCGTTCTGCAGTGCCGAGCGGGTGACCTTGACCGGGTCGTTGATGCCTGCAGCGAGCAGGTCCTCGTACTCGTTGGTCGCGGCGTTGAGGCCGTGACCAGCGGGCAGGTTGGCAACCTTGTCCGCAACGACGCCGGGCTCGAGGCCTGCGTTGAATGCGATCTGCTTGAGCGGCGCGGACAGTGCGACGCGAACGATGTTCACGCCGGTTGCCTCGTCACCGTCGAGCTTGAGGTTGTCGAGTGCGGGCGCTGCCTGGAGAAGTGCCACGCCGCCACCGGCGACGATGCCTTCTTCGACGGCTGCCTTGGCGTTACGCACGGCATCTTCGATGCGGTGCTTGCGCTCCTTGAGCTCGACCTCGGTTGCGGCTCCGGCCTTGATGACCGCAACGCCACCGGCCAGCTTGGCCAGGCGCTCCTGCAGCTTCTCGCGGTCGTAGTCGGAATCGGAGTTCTCGATCTCGGCGCGGATCTGGTTGACGCGACCGGCGATGGCGTCGGAATCTCCCGAGCCCTCGACGATGGTGGTCTCGTCCTTGGTGATGACGACCTTGCGTGCCTGACCGAGCAGCTCGAGTCCGGCGGTCTCCAGGGAGAGGCCGACCTCTTCGCTGATGACCTCGCCACCCGTGAGGATGGCGATGTCGGCGAGCTGCGCCTTGCGACGGTCACCGAATCCGGGAGCCTTGACGGCAACGGACTTGAAGGTGCCACGGATCTTGTTCACCACGAGGGTGGAGAGAGCTTCGCCCTCGACGTCCTCGGCGATGATGACGAGCGGCTTGCCGGACTGGATGACCTTCTCCAGCAGCGGCAGCAGGTCCTTGACGGTGCTGATCTTGGAGCTGACGAGCAGGATGTACGCGTCTTCGAGGACGGCTTCCTGACGCTCTGCATCGGTGGCGAAGTACGCCGAGATGTAGCCCTTGTCGAAGCGCATGCCCTCGGTGAGCTCGAGCTGCAGGCCGAAGGTGTTGGACTCCTCGACCGTGATGACGCCTTCCTTGCCGACCTTGTCCATGGCCTCGGCGATGAGCTCGCCGATGGACGGGTCGCCTGCGGAGATGCCAGCGGTAGCAGCGATCTGCTCCTTGGTGTCGATCTCCTTGGCGGACGCGAGCAGGGCTTCGGTGACGGCTGCAACAGCCTTCTCGATGCCGCGCTTGAGGCCGAGCGGGTTCGCGCCGGCTGCGACGTTGCGCAGGCCTTCACGGACGAGTGCCTGAGCGAGAACGGTAGCGGTGGTGGTGCCGTCGCCTGCGACGTCGTCGGTCTTCTTGGCGACCTCCTTGACGAGCTCGGCACCGATCTTCTCGTAGGGATCTTCGAGCTCGATCTCCTTGGCGATGGAAACACCATCGTTGGTGATCGTGGGAGCTCCCCACTTCTTCTCGAGTACGACGTTGCGACCCTTGGGGCCCAACGTCACCTTTACTGCGTCGGCGAGGGCGTTCAGCCCGCGCTCGAGGCCACGGCGTGCCTCTTCGTCGAACGCGATGATCTTGGCCATTGCGAAGTGATCCTCCGGATTGGGGGTGACACATTGCTGGCCGAGCTCGGTGCCCGCGACGGACGACCAGGGGTGTCGTTGATTCCCCGGCCTCACCGTGTCCCGACCTGGCACTCACGTGTCGAGAGTGCCAACTGCATTTCTAGCACTCGACCATGGCGAGTGCAAGGTCGTCCGCCGCCAGCGAACCGCCGCAACCCCCGTGCCCGACGCCACCGCGCGAGGCAGGCCTCGAGCAGATGCTCAGTCGAGCCGATATTCGTCACGCACTGTTCACACCCGTACGCATTGTTTACATCCGAATACTGTGCGTCGGACCCTCGACGCCAATACCGTTGGGTGACAACGGCTTCGACGCCGGAAAATTCGGACAAAACCCCGCAAAAGCGACAAGTGAGGATCGAACATGTCCGATACGGTCGATACTTCGTACGACAACTCGGCGATGGACCACGAGGAGGAGGGCTACCACAAGGGCCTGAAACCTCGACAGTTGCAGATGATCGCGATCGGCGGCGCAATCGGCACCGGCCTGTTTCTCGGCGCGGGCGGACGCCTCGCCAGTGCCGGGCCCGGCCTGTTCCTCGCCTACGCCCTCTGTGGAATTTTCGTCTTCTTCATTCTGCGCGCCCTGGGCGAGCTGGTGCTGCACCGTCCGTCGTCGGGCAGTTTCGTCTCCTACGCGCGTGAGTTCTTCGGCGAGAAGGCCGCTTTCGTCGCCGGGTGGATGTACTTCCTGAACTGGGCGATGACGGCCATCGTCGACGTCACAGCCATCGCGACGTACATGCATTACTGGGGCAGTTTCGAGGTGATTCCGCAGTGGGTCATCGCGCTGATCGCGCTGGTCATCGTCATGAGCCTGAACCTCGTCTCGGTCAAGTGGTTCGGCGAGATGGAATTCTGGGCCGCCATCATCAAGGTCATCGCCCTGGTGACATTCCTGATCGTGGGCGTCGTGTTCCTCGCAGGCCGCATCCCGGTCGGTACCCAGATGCCGGGCATCAGTCTCATCACCGACAACGGCGGCCTGTTCCCGTCGGGCGCGTGGCCGTTGGTGATCGTCATCTCAGGCGTCGTATTCGCTTACGCCGCAGTCGAATTGGTGGGCACTGCCGCGGGTGAGACGGAGAATCCGGAGAAGATCATGCCGCGGGCGATCAACTCGGTCATCGCACGTATCGCACTGTTCTACGTCGGCTCGCTCGTACTGCTCGCACTGCTGATGCCGTACACCGCGTACCAGTCCGGCACCTCACCGTTCGTGACCTTCTTCTCGAGCATCGGCCTCGGCGGCGCGGGCACCATCATGAACATAGTGGTGCTCACAGCGGCACTGTCGTCCCTGAACGCCGGCCTGTACTCGACCGGGCGCATCCTGCGATCGATGGCGATGAACGGCAGCGCGCCGGAGTTCACCAAGAAGATGACCAAGGGCGGAGTGCCGTTCGGCGGCATTCTGCTCACCTGCTTCATCACCCTGTTCGGTGTCGCCCTCAACGCGATCGCCCCCGGCGAGGCGTTCGAGATCGTGCTGAACATGTCTGCACTGGGCATCATCGCCAGCTGGGCAACTATTGTCCTGTGCCAGATCCAGCTGTATCGCTGGTCCAAGAAGGGCATCGTGGAGCGGCCCAAGTTCCGTCTCTTCGGCGCGCCGTACACCAGCTACGCGACGCTGGTGTTCCTGTTCGGCGTGCTGGTACTGATGGCCTTCGACGCTCCGATCGGGTCGTGGACCATCGCGACCCTGGTGGTCATCATCCCCGCCCTGATCGGCGGCTGGTTCCTGGTACGTACCAAGGTGCTCACCGTCGCCGAGGAACGCCTCGGCTACACCGGTCAGTACCCGGTCGTGGCCAACCGCCCGACCGAACCGGAGGAGTGACCCTTACACATCCCGAGGAACTGGGCCCCGCATCGAACCGATGCGGGGCCCAGCTCATGCAGTCAAGAAAACCTGAGCCATCTCGACCGAGTGAACGGCGAGCGTCGCAAGGGTGGTTCCGGAATTCCTGCGGCAATGGCGGCAGCAACGGCGTCGGCCAGGTCCACGCAGGTCTCGAAACGATCGGCTGGGTTTTTCGCCAATGCGCGTGCGACGACCGCGTCGAGTCCCCGCGGTAGTGATCGCCGCCGCCGCGTCACGGCAGGCGGGTCGGCCGACAGATGAGCTGCAGTGATCGCCAGTGGAGTAGCCAAGGGGTACGGCGTTCGCCCGGTGAGCAATTCGACCAGGGTCGCCCCCAATGCGTAGACATCGGTCTGCGCGCTCAGCACTCCCCCGCGGAGCAGTTCCGGGGCCGCATAGTGGATGGACGCCAGCACCGTTCCACCGACGACCAGCGGCGCCGAGTCGTCGACCAGACGCGCAATTCCCCAGTCGGACAACAACACCTGCTCGTAGCCGTCCACCCGCTCGGTGGAGATGAGGATGTTCGACGGCTTGACGTCCCGGTGCAGGACGCCGTTCGAGTGGGCGTAGTCGAGCCCCTTGGCCACCTCGGCGACGATGCGCGCCACCCGGGAGACGTCGAGGGGAATCTGGCCACGAGCGACCAGACGCGCCGCGCTGTAACCGTCGACGTAGTGCATCGACATCCACAGCTGATGCTCGAACTCACCGTGTTCGTGCACCGACACGATGTTCGGATGCACCAGCAGCGCGGCAACGGTCGCTTCGGTCCGAAACTTGGTGCGGAGTCGCGGAGACCGTGATGCGTCACGGTCGAGAATCTTCAGCGCTTCGAGCCGATCGTGTCCGCGACCGTGGACGAGGTACACCTCACTCATGCCGCCGACCCCGAGGCGGCGCTGGACTCGAAAGCCCGCGAATTCAGTGCCCGGCTGCAACCGACCGGGAGTCACGGAATCGCCTGTGCGATAAGCCTGCTCGCAGCACATCGACTTCCCAGATGGACGGCAGCGCGAGCTCGCAACATCGACAGAACTGTAGTCCGTTCGGGTGTTCGCGGCGACTCGGCAGTTTCGTCACCAGGGCATTCTCGTTTAAGGTGATTACCGGTACTTGACCAAAACAAGAGAAAAAGAACGGCAAACCGATAGTGGTCGGCCGCGACTCGAGCTGTAAGGAAGTCAAGTAAGTGAAAGCAGTCAAAGAAGCCTGGGGAGGCCTGCTCAAGCCGGTTTTCGTCCCCGCATCGATCATCATCTTCGTGATGATCGCCTTCTCCGTGATCTATGCCAGCACGGCGGCGGATTCGTTCGACAAACTCAACCAGGCCATCACGTCGGGCGTCGGCTGGTGGTACATCCTGGCCGCAACCGGCTTCGTGCTGTTCGCCCTGTACTGCGGCTTGAGCCGAGTGGGTAACATCCGCCTCGGTCGCGACGACGAGAAGCCCGAGTTCGGCGTCCTGTCCTGGTTCGCCATGCTGTTCAGCGCCGGCATGGGCATCGGCCTGGTGTTCTACGGCGTCGCCGAGCCCCTTTCGCACTACGTCACGCCACCCGAAGCCGGGGGCATTTCCGGCAGCACCGACGCGTCCGCACGTCAAGCGATGGAGCTGACGCTCTTCCACTGGGGCCTGCATGCGTGGGCCATCTACGTCGTCGTGGGCCTCGGCATGGCGTACATGACCTACCGCAAGGGTCGGCCGCTGACCGTCCGCTGGTTGCTCGAGCCGCTGCTCGGGCGTAAGCGCATCGAGGGCCCGATCGGGCACACCATCGACACGGTCGCGATCGTGGGCACCTTGTTCGGCGTCGCGACCTCACTCGGCTTCGGTGTCCAGCAGATCTCCGCCGGCCTCGAGTACCTCGGCTGGGTGGAGACCACCAACTGGTTCGTGATCCTGCTCATCGCCGCCATCACCGGCATTGCCACCTTCTCAGTGGTCAGCGGAGTGTCCAAGGGCCTCAAGTGGCTCTCGAACATCAACATGGGACTGGCTGCCGCGCTCGCGCTGTTCGTACTGGTCCTCGGACCGACACTGTTCCTGATGCAGTCCTGGGTACAGAATCTCGGCGGATACGTCCAGGCCCTGCCCGAGCTGGCCTTGCGTACCTCACCGTTCTCCGACGACGGGTGGGCCGGCGGCTGGACCATCTTCTACTGGGGCTGGTGGATGAGCTGGGCACCCTTCGTCGGCATGTTCATCGCGCGCATCTCGCGCGGCCGTACCATCCGTGAATTCGTGTTCGGAGTGCTGCTGGCACCGACGATCGTCGGCTCGCTGTGGTTCACGATCTTCGGTGACACCGGCATCCTGCGGCAGCGCAACGAGGGAGATCTGCTGGACACCGAAGGGGCCGTGAACACAAACACGAGCCTGTTCCAGGTACTCGACGGGCTCCCGATCGCCGCGATCACCAGCGTGATCGCGATTGCGGTCATCGTGTTCTTCTTCGTGACATCCTCCGATTCGGGCTCGCTCGTGATCGATATTCTCTCGACCGGTGGTGAGCTGGAAACCCCGAAGATCACCCGCGTCTACTGGGCTGTGCTGCAGGGTGTTGCCGCTGCGGTACTGCTGCTCGTCGGTGGCACCAGCTCTCTGACGGCGTTGCAAACGATGTCGATCGCCACGGCGGTGCCGTTCTCGGTGGTACTCGTGCTCGCCTGTGTGTCGATGCTGAAAGCGTTCCGCTACGACGTTGCGACCACTCCTCGCTATCTGCGAGTGACCGCGACGCCCGATGTCGCAGAGGACGAGCCTGCCGCGCCCACGTCACCGGTACAACGCAAGCGAGCAACCGCCGGAATATCGACGACGTTTTCCGGACTGACACCCTCGCAGGAGGGCGTGACGCCTGCGCGTGCCGGCGGCAGTGTCGTCCTGGCGGTCCACGAGGTCCCCACCGAGCAACTCGAAATTCATCCCGACACGGGTGCAGTCGAGTACTCCGGCGACAACGCTCCCGTCGATCCACTGGGCGGCGAGGTGTTCGACACTCAGGAGTTCGCCGACTCGGCCGAGGGACAGAAAGACAGCAACAACCCCGGCTGAAAGATCGATCCAGCTCTGGCCCTCGCGACATTGTTGCGGGGGTCAGAGGTTTTTCGAAGCCCAATCGGTGAGCGCCTCGAGTGACGGCAGCAGTGCCTCACCCGACGTCGTCAGGCTGTACTCCACCGAGATGGGGGGCCCGTCGGTGACGGCGCGCGCCACCAGTCCTGCTTTGCCGAGTTCTCCGAGACGCTCCGACAGCACCGAGTCACTGATGCCGCCGACGGCGCGGCGCAGGTCGGAGAATCCCATCGGCCCGTTCATCAGCGTCGCCAGCAGAATGCCGTTCCATCGCTTGCCGAGGAATCCGAAGGCTTTGGTCAGTGCTCCGTCACATGCACGCGGTTCATGTGGCTGCTCGTTCGTGACCATGCCTCCACCCTACCGAGGTGCTACAGTCCGCCTTGCTACTTCTCATTTACTAGTAGCCTCAGAAATGAAAGCAGGGATCATGTTCATCGCAACCCTCGTCGTCTCGGTACTGCTCGCCGTTGCACTCACGTTCTCGGCGATCGGCAAACTGACGAAAAATCCCTCCGTCATCCCGATGCTCGAGCAGGTGGGCGTCCCCGCCGACAAGATTCCGTGGTTGGCCTACGCGGAGATACTCGGTGCCATCGGCCTCCTGGTCGGCCTGGTGGTCTGGCCGATCGGCGTAGCAGCTGCTGTCGGCGTCGTCCTCTACTTCGTCGGTGCGGTTGCCGCGCACCTTCGCGCCAAGGACAAGGACTTCGCCCCAGCCGCCGGACTCGCCGTGTTCGCCATTCTCGCGCTTGTCCTACGGGTGCTCAGCGCCTGACCAGTCGTAGTCCATCTGGCCCGCGGTGGCGAGGGCGTGATCCGCTCCGGCCCACCGCGCGACCAGATGGAGCGCCAGATCGAGGCCGGCACTGATTCCGGCCGACGTCGCCAGATCGCCGTGGTCGATGTACCGAACGCCCTCGTGCACCACGAGCGCAGGCCACCGATCGCGCAGCAGCTCCAGATCCTCCCAGTGCGTCGTGACCGGCCTCGCGTCGAGCAGTCCCGCTGCGGCGAGCACGAACGCACCGGTGCACACCGACGCGACAACTTCTGCTGTGGGTCGAATTCGCCGCAGCCACTCCAGAACTCGGCCCTCGGCTTCGACCGCGTCGACGACACCGCCGGGAACCACGACGACGTCGTAGGTCCGCGGATCGTCGATCGTGGTGTCGACGCCGATCCTCATGCCACCTCGCGCGCGTACCGCTCCGTCGTCGAGCCCGACGAGCGTCACCTCGAAAGGCGCTGCGCTACCGGCACGTTCGGCCACCCGATTGGCCACCGAGAACACCTCGAACGGCCCACAGGCGTCGAGCACCTCTACGTCGTCGAACAACAGAATCGCGATGCTTCTCATGTCGCCTCAGCTGGTCGTGGTCGAGACGATGACGGGCACCATGACCGCAGCCATCACCGCGGTGTTGACGTCGGAGACCGCCTTGCGCACTGCCTCTCCTGCCCATTCGCCCTCGGCTATCTCTTTGGCTCGCGTCTTCACCAATTTCTTGTCGGCGTCTGCAATGACCTTGTGCGTGAGATCGACGGCCGAAACGAGTGAGATCAGGGCAGCCGAATGCGGCGTGGGCGTCGTGCCGTCGACGAGCGCGCTCCGGAGCGCATCTCGCAGCACCTTCTCGCGTGAGGTGTCGCTCGCCGGCCAGGTCGTAGTGGGAAACAACCCCAGCACCTTGTCTTTCTTCTCCGTGACGAAACCCCGGGACGCCAGCCGGGCGGCCAGTTCCTGGACCAGGTTCTTTTGCGACTTCTCGATCACTTTCTGCGGCTTCATCGGCCGCGACGCCGTTGCCACGAGATCGAACACACGGCGCAGCAGTTCGTCTTCGGGTGGCTCCCCCGAGACGACCACGTGATCCTTCTTGACCTGTTCGTCGGGACCGGTGATGCGCAGCGATCCACTCAGTGCGAGCTCGACGACCAACGCACCGGCCAGCACCCGCGGCAACTTCGTGCTGTCGGCCAACGGCTTGCCCGTGTCGTCGGCGAGCAACAACAGCAGCAAATCCTCCGCAATCAAGGTCATGGGGCGAGATTACCCATAACACGCACCCGATTGGCGGTGTTCATCTCCTCGATACCCAGTGTTCCACCAGTGCGGAACGGATCAGTTGATCAAACTCTGCCAGTTCGACGGCACCCGTTCCCGCGGTCCGGGAACCGTCTGGTCGAGTGGATGATGCTGCGGCGGAGCAAGTTCGGGGCCGTCGTACATCTGCTCGTCCGCGTAGTTGTAGAACCATTCTTCACCGGGTTCGAAGCTCCGCACGAATTGATGCCGGGTGGACTCGGCATGCTTGCTGGCGTGCTGCGAGGGCGATGAATCACAGCAACCGATATGACCGCACTGCGCACACCGACGCAGGTGTACCCACCAGCCCTCCGTCTGCGTGCACTCGACACAGCCGGGCCCCGACGGCGGAACGGCAGGGTCGATACCTTCGATGGTCATGATGCCTCCTCGACAGCGGGTTGGACGGGCAGTCTCACGATGAAGCGCGTGTTTCCAGGTTCGGACACCACTTGCAGATCACCCTGATGTTTCTTCACCACGATGCGCCACGAGATGTCCAAGCCGAGACCCGTACCCTCGCCCACGGCCTTGGTGGTGAAGAACGGCTCGAAGATGCGGGACCGAATATCCTGCGGCACACCGGGTCCGGTGTCGCAGATCTCGATCTGCACCTGATCCTCGTCCAACGACGTGCGCACCGTCAAAACCCCCGACCCATCCATCGCCTGCACGGCATTGTCGATCAGGTTCGTCCACACCTGATTGAGTTCGGCAGCGTAGGCAGGGATGGGCGGCACCGCCGGATCGTATTCTTTGACCACCG
The DNA here is from genome assembly GCF_059489205.1 of Rhodococcoides sp. S146-33. Taxonomy (NCBI): domain Bacteria; kingdom Bacillati; phylum Actinomycetota; class Actinomycetes; order Mycobacteriales; family Nocardiaceae; genus Rhodococcoides; species Rhodococcoides sp. S146-33. Next base: position 30,562 of record NZ_JCAJWY010000007.1, on the reverse strand, counting down.
CGATGTCGTCGCCGATCTTGCGGCCCAACATGATCAGTGTGCTGTCGAGCAGTTCCCGCACATCCACGGTCTGGTACGGCGCACGGTCCATCTGTGAGTACTGCTTCGCGGCACCGACGAGCGTGGTGATTCTCGTGGTCGAATCCGCAATCTCGTTCATCAGCAGCTCTGTTTCGACCGTGTAGTTGAGCCACCTGATCGCGCCCTCGAGCATGGCCGGATCGTCGACGGTCGCCGATACCCGATCGAGCCACGGCACATCGAGTCCCGCGGAGACGAAAGTGGGGGCCAGATCCCATCCGTCCCGAATATCTTTGTCCTCGAACCATTCTCCGAGTTCGTCCTCGCGGTCCGACGCCTCCATGGCCGTCAACTTGGGCGCCTTGGCCACCAACTCCACGGCCTCGTTCTGCAGTTCGACCAGACGCGCCAGGCTCGCACGGTCGAGGGTGCCGCCGGCGATCATCGCCAACTTCTGCCGCATGTGCGCCACCCGATTGCGCAACGCGGACGTCGCCCGCACCGCGGCCGCGGCCGGATTGTTGAGCTCGTGCGTCAACCCTGCCGACAGAGAACCCAACGCCAGCAAGCGCTCTCGCTGTTCCACCACTTGCTTGGTGTTCTGATTTCCGAAGAACAATCCTTCGAGCAGATGCAGAGCCATCGGGAACCATTCCCGCACTATGGACGCGAAACAGTCTGCGTCGAGCACGAAGAAGCGCGAGGGCTCACTCACCCGCATCGAACCCTGATACGTCTGCGGCACCCGATCACCCAGATACGCCTGCCACGCACCGGCATACACCCCGCGTTGCGAGGTTCTGTTGATCACCAGATCCTCGCCGCCCGAGAGTTTCGACAGCACCACGGCACCGTCCATCAAGACGTAGAAGCACGTTGCCGGGTCGCCTTCGGCGTACACCGGCCCCGGTTCGATGGTCTCGATGCGCCCGTCCCGACACAGCTCAGCCAACTGAGAGTCGGTGAGATGCTCGAACAGAAACAGCGTCCGCAGCTCCTCTGGATCACACGCGGGCGTGTTCATGGGTTCGCCAGATATCTGTGCACCAGCATCACGGCCATCGCTCCTTCTCCCACTGCCGACGCGACGCGTTTGGCCGAGTCGGATCGAACGTCGCCTGCCGCGAACACCCCGGGCACACTGGTCTCGAGGTGATGCGGCAGACGATCCCGCGTCCACCCGGCAGGTCCGCGTCCGTCCACGACGAGGTCCGGCCCGGTCACAACGAATCCATGGTCGTCCCGAACGAGCACTCCGTCGAGCCACTCGGTACGCGGGGCAGCCCCGATGAACAAGAACAGGTACTGCGCGTCGACGGTCGAGGTCTCGTCGGTGGCCCGGTCGCGAAGCGTGATCGACTCGAGGTGACCGTCGCCTGCCACGCCCGCGACCTCGGTACACGGCCGCACGCTGATTTTCGGATTCTCCTCGATCTGCTTGATCAGGTAGTACGACATCGACGCTTCGAGCGAGGTTGCCCGGATCAAAATGGTGACCGACCTGGCCCCGCGCGAGAGGTACACCGCTGCCTGCCCGGCCGAGTTAGCGCCGCCCACGATGTAGACGTCCTGCTCGGCGCAGCGCGCGGCCTCGGTCATCGCCGAGCCGTAGAACACGCCCCGGCCGGTGAAGTCGTCTATTCCGGGTGCGTCCAGCCTGCGATAGGCGACGCCGGTGGACAGAATGATCGTCTGCGCACTGATGCTGCGGCCGTCCGCGAACCGCACGGTACGCGCGGCACCGTTGACGTCCAGACCCACCACGTCCTGAGTGGTGACGACCTCGGCACCGAACTTCAACGCCTGCCGCCGGGCTCGTTCGGCCAACTGAGCGCCCGAAACCCCGTCGGGAAATCCCAGATAATTCTCGATGCGAGAGCTCTGTCCGGCCTGACCACCGGTCGCGGTCCGCTCGATCAGCGTCGTTCGTAAACCTTCGGACGCGCCGTACAGTGCCGCTCCAAGTCCAGCAGGGCCACCGCCGATCACGACGAGATCGTAGAACTCCTCGGACGGCGACACGGTCAGGCCGAGCCGGTTGCCCAGCTCGGCATCGGACGGTTCGATCAGCGCATCACCCTCGGTGGTGATGACCACCGGCAGACGGTCGTCCGCCACGCCTGCCGCAGCCAACAGTCGAGCGCCCTCGGACTCGTCGGACATGTACCAGCGGTAGGGCAGCTGATTGCGGGCGAGGAACTCGCGAATCTCCGACGACCGAGCAGACCAGCGATGGCCGACGATCTTGGTGTCCTCGACGGCTCGGTGGTCATAGGCGCACCAGGCCTCGAGTTGAGCGTCGAGCACGGGGTAGAGCTTTTCCTCGGGCGGATCCCACGGCTTGAGCAGGTAGTAGTCGAGATCGATGACGTTGATGGCGTCGATCGCCGCGTCGGTGTCCGCGTAGGCAGTGAGAAGAATGCGGCGGGCCGTCGGGAAGAGGTCCATCGCTTGTTCGAGGAATTCCATGCCGCTCATCAGGGGCATGCGGTAATCGGCCAACAGAATGGCGACCGGAGTGCCGCGCAGCGTGAGTTCCTTGAGTGCGTCGAGTGCCCCGGCACCGGATTCGGCGCGCACGATGCGGTACTGCTCGCCGTAGCGGCGGCGCAGGTCGCGGGCAACCGATCTCGATACTCCGGGATCGTCGTCGACACTGAGAATGACCGGTTTCATGACCCTCCAGAAGTGGTGCTCACCAACGTCATGAGCATGCCACCGGCTCGCCCCGAATGGGAGGCAAGCGGGCCTGGAAACAGCGGGGTCAGACTCGGCCGCGTCTGATCAGATCGAGTTCGTGGGGGGTGAGGAGTCGTTCGAGCTTCTCGGCCGGCCAGGTGCGCGGGCTCCCGCTCATCCTGGCGGTCTTCAACAGGGGTAGATCACTGCTGGTACGACGCATTATCGACTGTAATTTCACGGTGGATCACTCCGAACAATTTCTTCGTTGGTCCCGACACTCCGCTTGCTACATCGATCAGTGTCCGCTCGGTGTTAACGCCGCGGTGGGATCTCGTTCGGCGTTTCGTGGTGAAACACAGTTTCTCGGGCCCCTTCTCGGGGTAAACATCTCCTCAAATCAACTGATCGGGGAACGTTAGTGAACACGTCGGGCAAATCCACTTCAGGACATGCGCAATCCGGAAAATCGATGGCCGATTCGGTCCAGAACAACGGTGCATTCGAGAAGGCGGCCCGGGCCGGCCACTTCGTCAGCGGAGTGCTGCACATCCTCATCGGTTACATCGCCATCCGGTTGGCCTTCGGCCAGGGCGGTAACGCCGACCAATCCGGTGCACTGGCCGAACTGGCCGAGAAGCCTGGCGGCAAAATCGCACTGTGGGTTGCCGTCGTCGCCTTCGTGGCGCTGGCCCTGTGGCGCATAGTCGAGGCGATCGTCGGCAAGAAGTCCGACGCCGACGAGGGTAGTGCTCTCGATCGACTCAAGGCCGCTGCACTGGCCGTCGTCTACATAGCGTTCGCGTTCTCGACCTACGGCTTCGCGACCGGTTCCGGGAAATCCAGCGGCCAGCAGAACGCCGGCTACTCGGCCCGGTTGATGGAATCCGGCGGCGGCAAGCTGGTGCTGATCGTCGTCGCTCTCGTTGTCATCGGTGTGGGCGGCTACCACGTCTACAAGGGCGTCTCGAAGAATTTCCTGGACGATCTCGAGGGCCACCAGGGTGGAGCCGTCGTCAAGCTCGGCATCGCCGGATACGCAGCCAAGGGCACAGCGCTGGTCGGGGCCGGAATCCTCGTCGGCGTGGCAGTTCTGCAGTCCGATCCGTCCAAGGCCACCGGAATCGATGGGGCCGTCAAGACACTGGGTGCCCAGCCCTACGGCCAGGTGCTGCTGATCCTCGCCGGGGTGGGAATCGCGCTCTATGGGGTGTACGCATTCGTGCTGGCTCGCTTCGCTCGCATGTGAACGAAAGTTCGTAGCGGGCTACGAATTACCGCTCACCTGGGTGGTCAACTGTGTTCGCTGACACATAGGATGCGCACGATTGAGTGTGACAGTCGGTTGCACTTACCTCATTACCAGGAGTGCCACGTTGAGCAAGACTCTCGAAGCCACGATCGATATCGCCGCGAGCCCGGAGACCGTCTGGTCGATCGTCTCCGACCTCCAACGCATGGGTGAGTGGAGCCCGCAGTGCAAGAAGATGAAGGTCTTCGGCGGACCGGTCGGCAAGGGCACCAGGACGCTCAACGTCAACCGCAAGGGTCTGCTCGTCTGGCCGACGTCGGCGAAGGTCGTCACCTTCGAGCCCAACTGTGAACTCGCGTTCCGGGTCGTGGAGAACAAGACGATCTGGTCGTACACCCTGACGCCCACGGCCACCGGGACGACCGTCGTCGAGAAGCGTCAGGCACCCAGCGGCACGTCCGCGGTCTCGTCGCTGCTGGTCAAGCGCATCCTGGGTGGGATCGACGAGTTCGACGTCGAACTGGTCGAGGGCATGAACAGCACACTGCGTCGCATGAAGGCCGAAAGCGAAAAGTTGGGCCGAAAATAAATATTCTCAGGAATGTTTCAGGTTTGTTTCTCTCGGGCATCCGGCGTTTCGACAAGCAAACGACACGAACGGAAAGTGGGGGCAACTTATGTTGGGTCTCGGAATCATCGGCTGGATCATCATCGGCGGACTCGCAGGTTGGATCGGCAGCAAGATCATGAAGACCGATGCTCAGATGGGCATCATCCTGAACATCGTCGTCGGCATCATCGGTGGCCTCATCGGTGGATACCTGCTCAAGGTCTTCGGCGTCGACGTCGAAGGTGGCGGACTGATCTTCAGCTTCATCACCTGCATCCTCGGCGCATGCATCCTGCTCTTCCTGGTCAAGCTCGTGACAGGTCGCAGCAGCCGCGTCTGATCGACTCGCAGCTCCCGACTGCCGGGGCACCTCACGTACGCTGTGAGGGCCTCGGCAGTCGTGCATCTGCACGTCGACTGCTGCACGCAACACGACCTGCCGACACCTGAACGACAAAAAAGTTAGAGGAGACCGTGGCACGCCGTCCCGCCCCGATTGGTCAACCGCCCCGCACGGGAGTGGCTCACATCGTCGATTTGGTTCGTGAAACGGTTCCACCACTACACCCCGCGGGACTTACCTTCGTGGGTGGTCCGCTCGCCGTCGCAGTGCTCGGCCGCCGCTCCAAGTGGGTGCGCAACGCCGGCCTCGTCGCTGCTGGAGCCTGTGCCACCTTCTTCCGCCACCCGTCACGGGTGCCACCCAATCGCCCCGGCGTCGTCGTTGCCCCGGCCGACGGCCTCGTCACACTCGTCGATACTGCAGTACCGCCGGCCGAGCTCGATCTCGGCTCCGAGCCGGTCCCACGCGTGAGCATCTTCCTCTCGGTCCTGGACGTTCACGTTCAGCGTGTTCCCGTCGGCGGCCGAGTGCTGGAGGTCGTTCATCGCCGCGGCCAGTTCAAATCGGCCGATCTCGCCGAGGCCAGCGAAGTCAACGAACGCAACAGCATGCACATCAGGACCGACTCAGGTCAGGACGTCGCCGTTGTGCAGATCGCCGGTCTCATCGCGCGACGCATCATCAACAACGCCAAGGTGGGCGACACTCTCTCGATCGGCGACACGTACGGCCTGATCCGCTTCGGCTCACGCGTCGACACCTACTTCCCCGCGGGCACCACGCTCCTGGTCGAACGCGGCCAACGCGCAGTCGGTGCCGAGACGGTCCTCGCCGAGCTCTCGCAGTAGACACCGACATGATCACCAGACGCGCCAAGCCGCCTGCTGCCATCCGTCTGCTCCCGTCCGTCGTCACGATTCTCGCGCTGTGCTCCGGCCTGTCCGCGGTCAAGTTCGCCCTCGACGGTCAGCTCGGCACGGCACTCGCCATGATCGGTGCCGCCGCAATTCTCGACGCGTTGGACGGGCGAATCGCGCGGCTGCTCGACGCCACCAGCAAGATCGGTGCCGAGCTGGACTCACTGTCCGACGCCATTTCGTTCGGCGTCGCCCCGGCACTGGTCCTGTACGTCACGTTGCTCGAGGGCAGTAGCGGCGGCTGGATCGTCGCACTGGTCTACGCGGTGAGCATCGTGCTTCGGCTCGCCCGCTTCAACACGTTGCTCGACGAGGACGACACCCCCGCGTACGCCCGCGAATACTTCACTGGCGTTCCCGCACCCGCCGGTGCACTCATCGCGCTGGCCCCGATCGCCGCGTTCGAGGAATTCGGCGACGGCTGGTGGGCGTCGTTCTATGTCGTGGCCGGATGGTCGATCGTGACCGCCGCTCTGATCGTCAGCCGCATTCCCACCCTCGCGCTCAAGACCGTCTCGGTTCCGCCGAGGCTGGCGGCCATCCTGCTGGTTCTGGTGGCTCTGCTCGCCGCCGCGCTCATCACTTTCCCGCTGGTTCTGCTGATGGGATTGGTGCTGGCCTATCTCATCCACATCCCGTTCGCGGTGCGGTCACAGCGCTGGACTGCCGCGCGCCCGTACACGTGGGACGCCAAGCCTGCGGAGCGTCGAGCGGAGCGACGGGCCATCCGCCGCGCCCCGGGTAACAACCGCCGGTCCCAGGCACGACTGGGACTGCGTCGGCCACGTAGCTGACAACCGCATTAGGTTGGACGTGTGACCGCATCCCGAACTCCCGAGCTCGTTCTCACTGCACGCCTCAACACCTCGGCGGCCGATGCCAGGCGCGGAGTGGTGCGACTGCATCCGGAGGTACTCGCGGCCCTCGGGCTACGGGAATGGGATGCGCTGTCGCTCATCGGATCTCGACGCACTGCCGCCGTTGTCGCAGCGGCTCCCGAGGGTTCGCCGCAGGGCACCGCACTACTGGACGACGTCACGCTCTCCAATGCCGGTTTGCGCGAAAATGCCACTGTCGCAGTCGCGCCCGTCACCGTCTACGGGGCCAAGACCGTCACGGTGACCGGCTCTGCGCTCGCCACCGGCTCCATCTCCGACGCCACCCTGCGACAAGCGTTGCTCGGCAAGGTGCTGACGGTGGGCGACACGGTGTCGCTACTCCCCCGCGATCTGGGCCCCGGCACGTCGACGAGTTCGGCGACGCAGGCACTGTCGAGAACGTTTGGAGTGGCGTGGACCACCGAACTGTTGACGGTTTCCGCCGTCGACCCGTCGGGTGGGCCGGTGAGCGTTCAGCCCAACTCGGCGGTCGGCTGGGGCACCGGCACCGTGACCGCCTCCGGCGCAACACCATCCGCGGCGATACACCCTGGACGAGATTCCGTGAAAAGGGCCGCTCTCCCACGCGTGAGCGCTGCCGATCTGGTGGGCGTGAGCGCACAGTCGGCCAAGCTCACCGAGTGGCTGCGGTTGGCTCTGGACGAATCGGAACTACTGGCCACACTCGGTGCATCGCCGCATCTGGGAGTGCTGATCACCGGGCCGGGCGGAGTGGGCAAGGCCACGCTGGCCCGCGCGGTGATCGGTGAGCGAGCGTGCGTTGCACTGGACGGTCCGTCGATCGGCGCACTCGAGGCGGCCGCTCGCGTCGAGCGGGTCACCGCGGCGGTGGACGAACTCGCCGGCTCGGGCGTTCTGCTGATCACCGACGTCGACGCCCTGTTGCCGTCCGATCCCGAACCGGCGTCCACCTTCGTGCTCGACGTACTGCGCCGGGCCGTCGACACTCCCGGTCTGGCGCTCATCGCAACGACCGCGCATCCCGAGGCCACCGACGCACGGCTCCGGGGTCAGGACCTGTGCGATCGCGAGCTCACCCTCACCCTGCCCGACGCCGCCGGTCGTAAGGGACTGCTCGAACACCTGCTGAAGAAGGTGCCGCAGGGCGACGTGGATCTGGGTGAGATAGCTTCGCGAACACCGGGTTTCGTGGTCGCAGACCTGGCCGCTTTGACGCGGGAGGCGGCGCTGCGGGCGGCTGCGCGCGCGTCGAACGATTCGGCCGCGGCCTCGTTGACGCAGGACGATCTGGTGGGCGCTCTGCAGGTGATCCGCCCACTCTCGCGTTCGGGGAGCGAGGAGTTGGCCATCGGTAGCCTCACGCTCGAGGACGTCGGCGACATGGTGGAGACCAAACAGGCACTCACCGAGGCGGTCCTGTGGCCGCTTCGACATCCGGATTCGTTTGCGCGTTTGGGAATCGAGCCGCCACGCGGGGTGCTGCTCTACGGTCCGCCCGGCTGCGGCAAGACGTTTCTGGTGCGGGCACTGGCCAGTTCCGGTCAGCTCAGCGTGCACTCGGTCAAGGGCGCGGAGCTGATGGACAAGTGGGTCGGCTCCTCGGAAAAGGCTGTCCGAGAACTGTTTCAGCGCGCCAGGGACTCTGCGCCCTCGCTGATCTTCCTCGACGAGGTGGATGCCCTGGTACCTCGGCGCGGGCAGAGCTCGGATTCAGGCGTCGGCGATCGGGTGGTAGCGGCACTACTGACCGAACTCGACGGCGTCGAACCGTTGCGCGACGTCGTGGTACTCGGTGCGACCAACCGACCCGATCTGATCGACCCGGCCCTGCTGCGGCCCGGCCGACTCGAGCGTCTGGTGTTCGTGCCGCCGCCGGATTCCGATGCCCGAGTGGACATCCTGAAGGCGTCGGGCAAATCCATTCCGCTCGCCGCGGACGTGGATCTGGAGGCGTTGGCGCGCGATCTCGACGGCTACTCCGCCGCCGATTGCGCGGCGCTGTTGCGCGAGGCCGCGCTGACGGCGATGCGTCGGTCGATGGATGCCGCCGACGTCACGGCCGCCGATGTCGCCACCGCTCGGGCGACGGTCAAGCCGTCACTCGATCCCGAGCAGGTGGCGCATCTGCGGGCCTACGGGTCGTGAACGGAAATTCGTAGTGGGCTACGAAGTTCCGTGCACGTGCGGCGAAGCCGCTCTCACTTCCAGCGGGCGAGGACCTCTTCGGCGCGCTTGGCGAGCACCATCTGGAAGATCGGTCCGAAGCTGATACGACCGACACCGAGGGATGCGAAGTGCGACAGATCGCCCTCGGCGGGGTTGGCGATGGCATTGATCGGGAGCGGGAGTTCCTCGGCCAGACGCTTGTAGTCGGCGTCGTTGTGGAAGCCGACGGGGTAGAGCGAGTCGGCTCCGGCTGCGGCGGCCAGCTTCAGGCGGGCGATGGCGCGGTCGACGCGATCGTTCTCGTCGCCGATCTCCTTGACGAACAGGTCGGTGCGGGCGTTGATGACGACGTGGACGTCGGTGGCGTCGGATGCTGCGCGCAGAGCTCCGACGAAGTCGGCGTGCTCCTGTGCTTCACGGAGCCGTCCGCCCTCGCTGTGCACGGTGTCCTCGATGTTGAGGCCGACGGCTCCGGCCGAGATGAGGCCGTCGATCAGGCGCTTGGGGTCCTCGCCGTAGCCGGATTCGATGTCGACCGAGAGCGGCGCGTCGACGGCTGCGGAGATCTGCGAGATGCGGGCGAGGAGTTCGTCGAAGGTGATGCCCTCGTTGTCCGGCTTGCCGATGGAGTCCGAGACGGGGTGACTGCCGACGGTCAGCGCGGTGAATCCTGCGGAGACGGCGAGGTTGGCGGACCAGGCGTCCCACACCGTCGGCAGCACGACCGGGTTGCCCGGCTTGTGCAGCTCGAGCAGGGTGGTGGCTTTCTGGGACAGGTTCGTCATCGAAGACTCCTTCGCGGTGGTTGTGGAGAACGTACGTTCTCTCGGTCACCAACGTACGCGATTCAGTCGACTAAATCGAGTGCTTTCATCCGGTCGAACACCATCAGAGATCCCGGAGCGACGTCGGGCATCGCCGCGTACTCGTCCCGGGTGAAGTACCTGATCTCGGCTATTTCGCTCGTCGGCGACGGTTCGCCGACCAGATCGGCCAGAAAGCATGTGATTTCGAGCGGTGTACCCGCCGGATGCCCCCAGGCCTCGCACTCGAACACTCCGAGGAGTCGAGCACCGATCACTTCCGCGTCGAGTTCTTCTCTGATCTCCCGGTGCAATGCCTGCTCTGCAGTCTCACCCGGGTCGATTTTGCCGCCGGCCATGTAGAAAGCGGATTTGCCCACCGATCGCGTCTGAATCATTCGACGGTCCCGAACGAAGGCCAACCCGGCCGTCCGAATGAGCCTCTTCTCGTTCACGGGCACTGCTCCCCTTTCCCGCGTACGTCCGATTTGTACCGCTGGGTCCGCCGCCGACCACGCAAAGTAGGATGGAAACCGACAACGTCAGGTGCCACCGTTCGGTGGCCGGTTCGTTTTTTCTCAAAGCCATAGGTCGAATTTCACACAGATTTCAAGACCCTACTCATCGCCGCCCTACGACCACCGCCCCGGCCTCGCCGCCGATGCGACCCGAGACGACGGAGTGATTTTTGCTCGCCATTCTTCTTGCGCACACCGCAGCCGCGCTGCTTGCGCCGCTTCTCGTCCGGTGGTGGGGTCGCAGTGCGTTCTTCCCGCTCGCACTCGTTCCCCTGCTGAGTCTGATCTGGGTGTTCAGCAACTGGAACACAGAGCAGAAGCTGAGCATCGAGTGGGTTCCCGGCCTGTCCATGAACATCGATATGCGCTTCGACTCACTCGCCGCCATCATGTCGTTGCTGGTGCTGGGCATAGGCGCGTTGATTCTGCTGTACTGCGCCCGCTACTTCGAGGACGACGAGCCACGGCTCGGCCTGTTCGCCGCCGAGATGGTCGCATTCTCCGGGGCCATGTTCGGCCTGATCACCAGCGACAACATGCTGGTGCTCTACATCTTCTGGGAAATCACCACCGTCCTGTCGTTCCTGCTCGTCGGTCACTACGCCGAACGGGCGTCGAGCAGGCGCGCGGCCACCCAGGCTCTGCTCGTCACCACCGCAGGCGGATTGGCGATGCTGGTCGGCATCATCGTCCTCGGCCAGGCCGCCGGGACGTACAACCTGTCCGAGGTCGTCACGAACGCCCCCGGCGGCTGGCTCCCCGGCGTGGCGATCGTGCTCATTCTGATCGGCGCACTGAGCAAATCGGCGATCGTGCCGATGCACTTCTGGCTCCCGGGTGCGATGGCCGCCCCCACACCGGTCAGTGGCTATCTACACGCGGCGGCCATGGTGAAGGCCGGCATCTACCTGGTGGCTCGCCTCGCACCGGGTTTCGCAGACTCGGGCCCGTGGCGCGCGACCATCATCAGCTTGGGACTGCTGTCGATGATCCTGGCCGGGTGGCGAGCACTCCGAGCCTTCGACCTCAAGCTCATCCTGGCGTTCGGCACCGTCAGCCAGCTCGGCTTCCTGATGGTGTTGGTCGGCATCGGCTCCGAAAAAGCCATGCTGGCGGGCCTGACGATGGTGATCGCGCACGCGATGTTCAAGGCAACGCTGTTCATGGTCGTGGGCATCGTCGATCACACCACTGGTACGCGCGACATCCGCAGGCTCGCTCACCTGGGCAAGAAGGCACCGTGGCTCGCCGCCGTCGCAGCGCTCGCCGCCGCCAGCATGGCCGGCTTACCGCCGATGATCGGTTTCGTCGGCAAGGAAACAGCCCTGTCCGCGGTGATCAGCACTCCGACGCTGAATCCCACGGTCGCCGCCGTCGTCGTCGCCGGGTTGGTCATCGGGTCGATCCTCACGGTCACCTACAGCATCCGATTCGTGTGGGGCGCGTTCGGCCGCAAGCAGCTCAAACGACCGAGCCCATCGGTGAAAAACATGCACGCACCGTCCGCACTGTTCCTGGCCGCGCCGGCATTTCTGGCCGTCCTCGGTGTGGTCGCCGGCTTCGCCTCATCGGTCGTCGACCGCATCGTCAGCCCCTACGCACGCACCCTGCCGTCGTACGGGCAGGAGCCGTACCACCTGGCGCTCTGGCACGGGTTCAACCTGCCGCTGGCGTTGACCGTCGTCGTCGTCACCGGCGGCGTCGGACTGTTCGTCGCCCATCGCGTGGTTAACCGACTCAAGTTCGAGCACCCACCGCTCGGTAACGCCGACCGCATCTACGACAACGTCCTCAAGTTCATGGACACCCTGTCCATCCGGCTCACCGGCACCACCCAGCGCGGTTCACTTCCCCTCACCCAGGGCACCATCTTGCTGACCCTGGTTCTCCTGCCGATCATCGTGTTGATCGTCGGGCAGGAACCGGGTCTGGACTACACCCTGTGGAACACCCCGCTGCAGCTGGTCATCGGAGTGATCATGATCGCCGGCGGCCTCGGCGCAACCGTCATGCGCAACCGCCTGGCCAGCGTCATCCTCGTCGGACTCACCGGCTACGGCTGTGGCGTCATCTTCGCCATCCACGGTGCTCCCGACCTCGCCCTGACTCAGTTCCTCGTCGAAACCCTGACCCTGGTGGTCTTCGTGCTGGTGCTGCGCAAACTACCGGCCGAGGTCGACGACCGGGGCTCGGCCGGATCTCGCGGACCGCGTGCCGCGCTCGCCGTCGCCGTCGGTGCCACCGTCAGTGTGCTCGGCGCATTCGCGATGAACGCGCGCAGCGCAGCTCCGGTATCCCTGCAGTTCCCCGAGGCCGCCTACGAGCTGGGCGACGGGAAGAACATCGTCAACGTGATCCTCGTCGACATCCGTGCCTGGGACACCCTCGGCGAAATCTGTGTCCTGCTCGTGGCCGCAACGGGCGTGGCCAGCCTGGTCTTCCGCAACCGGCGGTTCGGCAGCGCTCCGCGGGTGTCCGACGCCCCCGCATCGAGCTCGGATGCGAACGACACGGCGGAGACGACGTGGCTCCTCGGCGGCGATCTGATCGATCCACGACACCGTTCGTTGATTCTCGAGGTCACCACGCGGTTGATCTTCCCGACGATCATGGTGCTCTCGATCTACTTCTTCTTCTCCGGCCACAACGCCCCCGGCGGCGGTTTCGCCGGTGGTCTGACGGCCGGCTTGGCGTTGGTACTGCGGTATCTCGCGGGTGGCCGCTACGAGCTCGGCGAGGCGGTGCCGATCGACGCCGGAAAGATCCTCGGTCTCGGGTTGATCTTCGCGGCCGGCACGGCGGTGGCGTCGATGTTCCTCGGCGCACCGGCGCTGTCCTCGGCGACGCTCGAAGTGACGCTGCCGATTCTCGGTGACATCAAGCTCGTCACCGCATTGTTCTTCGACCTCGGTGTGTATCTCATCGTGGTCGGGTTGGTACTCGACGTGCTGCGCAGTCTCGGCGCACGTCTCGACGCACAGGTGGAAATGCAAAGCCAAGGCCGAGTGAGCGCCCCATGACCGCTGATCTCGGCATGCTCGTCATCGTCGGCGTGCTCGTCGCCGCCGGTGTCTACCTGCTTCTCGAACGAAGCATCACCAAGATGCTGCTCGGCCTGTTGCTGTTCGGAAACGGCGTCAATCTGCTGTTGCTCACCGTCGGTGGGCCGGCCGGTACGCCGCCCATCGTGGGCCGGGACAATTCCCTGGGCCAGGGCATGGCGGATCCGTTGGCGCAGGCGATGATCCTGACCGCGATCGTCATCACCATGGGTATCGCGGCCTTCGTGCTCGCACTCGCCTACCGATCGTTCACGCTCAACACCAAGGACGACATCGAGAACGACCCCGAGGACACCAAGGTCTCGCTGCGCAGGTCGATGGCCGAGGCACCCGACCGCGACCGCTCCGACGACCCGGTGACGGGCGAACCGAGCTTCGGCGGCGATGCCTTCGACTCGAAGGGCAACCCGATTCCGATCGAGCAGATCAAGAATCTGGAAGACCTCGAGTGCTACGAGGATCTGCACGACGGCGACTTCGACAACGACGACGACAACCCCCAGCTCCGCGGGCTCGACGGGCTCGATACGGCCGAGAAGGACGACAGCCGCCCCGAGGACCGCAGCACCGACGACACGAAGGGAGACGACAAGTGACGATCTCCCCGGGCGTGATCGACGCCCTGACGCCCCTGCCCGTGCTCATTCCGATGCTCGCCGCAGCTCTGACACTGGTGCTGGGCCGCAAACCGCGGGCTCAACGATTCATCACCATCGTCGCGCTGACCGCCGTGGTCGCGATCTCGTCGATGATGCTCTACCTCGCCGATCGCGACGGCACCAGCGCGCTTCAGGTCGGCGGTTGGGATTCACCGCTCGGCATTTCGCTTGTGGTGGACCGACTTTCGGCGATGATGCTTGTCGTCTCCTCGGTCGTGTTACTTGCGGTCATGGTGTACTCGATCGGTCAGGGTATCCGCGACGGCAGTGAGAATCAGCCGGTCTCGATCTTCCTGCCGACGTATCTCGCGTTGACCGCAGGTGTGTGCAACGCGTTCCTGGCCGGCGACCTGTTCAATCTGTTCGTCGGCTTCGAGGTCCTGCTGGCGGCCTCGTTCGTGCTCCTCACTCTGGGTGCGAGTGCCGACCGCGTGCGTGCAGGCGTGTCGTACGTGATGGTGTCGATGGTCTCGTCGCTGATCTTCCTGATCGGTATCGCGCTGGTCTACGGCGCCACCGGAACGCTGAACCTGGCCCATATCGCGGTGCGGATGGACGACATCCCGTCGGGCACGAGAACCGCGATCTTCGCCGTGCTGCTGGTTGCGTTCGGGATCAAGGCCGCGGTGTTCCCGCTGTCGACGTGGCTTCCCGACTCCTACCCCACCGCACCGGCCCCGGTCACCGCGGTGTTCGCCGGTTTGCTCACCAAAGTCGGTGTGTACGCGATCATTCGCGCACACACCCTGCTGTTCCCGGACGGCTCACTCGACAACGTGCTGATGGTCTGTGGTCTGCTGACGATGCTCGTCGGCATCCTCGGCTCCATCGCGCAGAGCGACATCAAACGACTGCTCTCGTTCACCCTCGTCAGCCACATCGGCTACATGATCTTCGGTGTCGCGCTGTCGACGCAGTCAGGACTGTCGGGCTCCATCTATTACGTCGCGCACCACATTCTGGTGCAGACGACGCTGTTCCTCGTCGTCGGTCTGATCGAGCGTCAGGCCGGTTCGTCGTCGCTGCGGCGGCTCGGCGGTTTGGCCGCGGCCAGCCCCGTGCTGGCAATCGTCTTCCTGGTGCCGGCCCTCAATCTCGGTGGCATTCCACCGTTCTCGGGCTTCATCGGCAAGGTTGCACTGCTGCAGGCCGGCAGCGAACAGGGCAGCGTGTTGGCCTGGTTGCTCGTCGCTGGCGGCACCGTCACCAGCCTGCTGACGCTGTACGTGGTGGCGCGCGTGTGGACCAAGGCGTTCTGGCGGGCTCGCGCCGACGCCCCCGAGGGCGATCTGGCGGACAACAGCCCGTCCGCTCTACTCGACGACTCGTCGGACATTCAGTTCGGTGACCGCGAGGACGTCGGCCGGATGCCGGCGTTCATGTTGATCCCGACCATCGGCCTCGTCGTCGTCGGCCTGGCGATGACGGTGTTCGCCGGCCGCATCATAGACATCAGTGACCGCGCCGCAGCGGACCTCCGCGATCGCTCGGTGTATATCGACGCGGTGCGCGGTGCGGAATTCGTCGGCGATCAGGCTTACGAGCAGGCTCGTGCAGACGAGGAGGGCACCCGATGAAGATGAAGATGGACCGCTCGATTCTGCTGCGTCTATGGACCCTCGCCTGGTTGACGGCTATCTGGGTCCTGTTGTGGGGCAACGTTTCTGCCGCGAACATCCTCGGCGGTATCGCGGTGGGACTACTCATCATGGTGCTGCTGCCGTTGCCGCGGGTTCCGGTCGAGGGCCGCATCCACGTGTTCTCGCTCGTCAAACTCGCCGTCGTATTCCTCTACTACGCAATCGAATCCAGCGTCAGTGTCGCCTGGTTGGCGATCAGGCCCAAGGCCCCGCCGGTCACCGGAGTGCTGCGCTGCCGCATCGCGATCAAGTCCGATCTGGTGCTCACGCTGTTCGTCGATGCGATGAACCTGGTGCCCGGCACGATGGTGCTCGAGATCGATCGAACCCGACGCCTGTTGTACGTGCACGTGCTGGACATGGGTACCCAGAAGGCAGTCGACGGCTTCTACGCCTACGTCCGGCATCTGGAGAAGCTGTTCATCGCCGGCTTCGAGCGTGATTCCGACTGGAAGCCCAGCCCCCTGCACTACCAGGAGTACGAGCGGTACCACGGGGTGCTCGGTGACGACCCCGTCGAGGCCGATTCGGACGCTCCTCGGGACGACAAGAAGACCGATGACAAGAGGAAGGGGGACTGGTCGTGACCGTTGTTCTCGCAATAGCCGGCGTCCTCCTGATCGCCGCCGCGATCCTCACCGCGTTCCGACTGCTCGACGGCCCCAGCACGCTCGACCGACTCGTCGCGATGGACACGATTCTTGCCGTCTCCATGTGTGGCCTCGCCGTCTGGGCCGTCTACAGCCGCGACACCACGCTGGTACCGGCCATCGTCGCGCTGTCGCTGGTCAGCTTCGTCGGGTCGGTCAGCATCGCACGATTCCGGGTGAGGGACGAATGAGCATTCCGGTGAGGGACGAACCTGATAACCCAGTGAGGGACGAATGAGCACCGTTGCGCAGGTCATCGCCTCTATCTTCATTTTGCTCGGAGCGCTGCTGGCGTTCACCGCAGCCGTCGGCATCGTGCGCTTCCCCGATACTCTCTCGCGGATGCACGCGGCTACCAAGCCGCAGGTGGTGGGTCTGATCATGGTGTTGATCGGGGCCATCATCAGCCTGCGCGGAAACGTGGACATCTGGATGCTGTTGCTGGTGGGCATCTTCACCTTGGTAACCGCCCCGGTCATCGCGCATACCGTCGGCCGCGTGGCCTACCGGGAGCAGCGGGGTCGCGACGGCCTGTTGATCGTCAACGAGATGGAACCGGACGAGCCCGATCGGTAGCTCTGGGCGAGTCGGCGAAGAACACCGCGCGGAAGCCGAACGCCATGGCGGCCAGTACGCCGAGAACGAGGGGCCCGAAGACCTGAGGGTTCGACGCGAATGCGCCGGCCAGGTAGCGGTAGGCCACCAATAGCGCACCCATCGCGGTGCAGCCGTAGGCCACCAGCGTGATTCGAGCCCGATCCCAGCCGCGCTCGGGATCACGGAGAACGGATTCGAGGGTCAGGCACAGCACTGCACCAGCGACCAGATCGACGCCGTAGTGGTAGCCGAACCCGAGAGTGGCGGCGAGGGTGCCGAGCAACCACAGGGTGCCGCCGGCCCGCAGCCACCACGGGCCGCGTCGGGAATGGATGAAGATGCTCAGCGCCCATGCCGTGTGCAGGCTCGGCATACAGTTTCGCGGAGTCTCCGAGTCGAACGGGATCTCGCTGAGCGCGCCCGAGATGGGCAACACCTGCGACGGCCACGAATCGAACGCGAACATAGGCCCCACCACCGGGAACAGTAGATAGAACACCGGTCCGACGAGCCCGATCAGCAGGAACGTCCGAACCAGGAAGTGCCTCGGCCAGGCGGCCCCCGCGGCAACTCCGCGCAGCTGGTACAGCGCAACGATGATCGCCGCGACGGGTAACTGGATGTAGATCCAGTGCAGCGTTCCCTCGGCGACCGGGCCGAGGCGCTCCAGGATGTTGCCGAACACCCAGGACGGATTCCCCAGTGCACGATCGGCGGCGTAGGCGTATTCGTCGAGAACGTACGGCCGGGCAATGGTGGTGATGTGCAACCAGGCGTCGCCCGCCTTGGTCGCGAGCAACAGCAGCGCTCCGAGAGCAACACCGTGCATCGCCCGTGTCTCACCCCGCCGGGCAACTAGAACCCCCAGCCCGACCAACACGAGGGACGGGCCGTTGCCGACAGTCAGGGTGGCGTCGAACACGAAGCGGAGACCGAGCAGCGCAGCATCGATCAGCGCGGCCAGAGCCAGGGCGCGCAGGCGAAGACCGTTGGCGAGACCGACGGTGGCCAGGGTCAGGGCCGCCCACGGCAGCGACGTCGACTTCGGCATTCCGAACAGGTCGTTCCACACGCTCGGCAACGGGCCGGGAAAATTCCAGACCGTCGCGACGATCTGCAGCAATACCAAGAACGCGGCAACGAGGGCAGCGCCGATGATCAGAGGACGAACAGAGTTCTCACGTGTCGAATCGACCTCGACGCTCCCGACGTCCCCCTGCAGCACGCCGTTGATCGTAAACGGTGAGTGAACACAAAGTTAAATACAAACGGTCACAATTGGAGCTCGGTGACCAACGACTCCACGACCGCTCGCAGATCACCGCCGGACTGCGCAGCCACCGCACGCTGGCGTTGGTACGACGCCCCGAGCCGGGGAATGTCGGCCACCGCGGCCAACTCGTCGACGCAGTTCAACCGCTTTGCCGTCGGAGTCAACTTTTCGAGCAGGTCGTGCAAATCGTCGGTGACCAGCCGCTCGTTGCTGCTCGAGTCCAGGATGATCTCGGCGTCGAGGCCGTACCGGGCCGCTCGCCACTTGTTCTCCTGCACGTGCCACGGCGGGATCGACGGCAGTGTCTCCCCCGCTTCGAGTCGCTCGTCGAGGTGGACGATGAGGCAGTGTGTCAACGCGACGAGGGCAGCCAGCTCCCGCTTGCTCGACGCCCCGTCGCACACGCGGACCTCGATGGTTCCCCACTTCGGGGCCGGCCGGATGTCCCAGTGCATGCCGCCCAGTTGCTCGATGACGCCCGTTTTGAGCTGATCGCGAACGAACCCCTCGAACTGCGACCAGTCCTCGAACTGGAACGGCAGACCGGCGGTCGGCAGTTGCTGGAACATCAGCGCACGGTTGCTGGCATATCCGGTGTCGTTTCCGGCCCAGATCGGCGAGGAGGCGGACAACGCCAACAGGTGTGGGTACTGCAGGAGCAGCGAGTTGAGAATGGGAAAGACCTTGTGGGGCGACGAGACTCCCACGTGCACGTGCACTCCCCAGATGAGCATCTGTCGACCCCACCACTGGGTGCGCGCAATCAGCTCGTCGTAGCTCGGCGAGCTGGTGAGCTGCTGGGTCGACCATTCGGCGAACGGGTGCGTGCCCGCCGAGAACAGATCGATTCCCAATGGATCCGCGGCGCGGCGCACCAGGTCCAACGATCCGCCGAGGTCGTCCATGGCCTCACCGACGTTCTCGCACACTCCGGTGACGAGCTCGACGGTGTTGCGCAGCAGTTCCTTCGTCACCCGCGGGGTGTCCCCGACGAGATCGTGTACGCCGTCCATGACCGCTTCGGCGGAGTTGACCAGGTCTCGCGTGTTCTTGTCGACGAGTGCGATCTCCCACTCGACGCCGAGCGTCGGGCGAGGTGAACTTGCGAAGTCGATCCGGGGAGCGCTCAAACTACTGCAGGACCGCGCACGCAGCCCGAGCACCGGCGTCGCCGGTCATCAGGGTCGTCATGTCGGGCACAGCGGCACCGTCGGGAAGTGTGTACCGCGGCGGAATGTTCGCGAAGTTGTCGGCACCCTCGTGCACGATCACCGAGGTTCCCGCACCGCCCGCGCGCAAATCGTCCAGCGTGATCGTGTCCGTGGTGGTGACGAGTCGCCCGGTGCCGTCCTCGCCTACCTGAAGGGACGACAGGTCGCCGCTGGAGGGGTGCTCGGTACGACCGTCGACCTGCAGGTGTCCGCCCGAGGACAGGAAGGCACCCGGTTCGCCGCCCGTGGGTGCCACGGAGTTGGGCTCGCAGACGCCGACGGTGTGAACGTGGAAGCCGTGGAATCCGGGAGTCATGTTCTCGACCTCGGCCGTGACGGTGAGCTTCTCACCCTCGGCCGCGAACATCACCGTGCCCACCTCGGCACCGGACGCGTTGCGGAGGGTGCCCTCGACGGTCTCATCGGAGCCCGACTCGGACTCGGCCCGGCCGTCGCCTGCCGTAGCGGCCGCCGACGGATCGGACTCACCGGTCCAGACCGGCGGAACGGTGCCAGGGGTATCGGACGCGACCTCGCCGTTGCTGCAGGCAGAAAGGCCGAGCGCTGCGATCGCGAGGACCGGCACCGCATATCGCAACGATCGGGTCGCAGCAGTGCGTCGCTTGAACATGTCCATCGGAAATCGCTCCTCTTTCAGGCAGTTTCGCCGGGCTCGAAAATAATAACGTGCCGCCCGATTCGACCGAACCGGGCACGTCGTCGACGTGCTGAACTCTCGGGTCTCCCAGAACTACTGGGTGACGATGACGACGACACCGACCGTGGATTCGAGCGAGGTCGGCTTGGGCTCGGCCGGAACACCGAGTTCCGTGGCGATCGACTGCGCAGCCTGTTCCTCACCAGCAGCGGTCCCGTAGTACACCGCGGTCTGGGCGAACTGGGCCTCGCTGAAGTTGCCTGTCTCGGCAACGTTCCATCCCCCGGCGGTCAGCGTGCTCGCTGTGCCGGCCGCGAGGCCGGAGACGTTCGAGTTGTTGAGCACCCGCACTTCGACATCGCCGGAGGTGCCAGAGGTGGTGGGGGCTGCGGAGCTGGTCGACGCATCAGCTGCCGGAACCTGCGCTGCTGGGGCCTGCGTCGTCGGTGCGACCGCGGCCGGTGCGCTTGTCGTCTCGGCGGCGGCGGGCTCAGCAGCCGCCTCGTCGGAATCGGAACCGGTGAGCGAGAGTGCACCGATCGCCGCGAACAGGATCGCGAGCGAAATCAACACCATGGCCAGAGCGCGGAGTGGTGGCCCGGTCTGTTCCGGGTTGGGGCTGCTCACGTACTCGACCCTAGCCGACCGTCGACGTCGACTCGGAACACGCCGCTGGTCGGCCCTGCTCAGACGTCGAAACCGAGCCGACGAGCTGCGCGAGCCTTCTGCCTACTTGCCCGCAGGCGGCGCAGACGCTTGACCAGCATCGGATCCGCGGCGAGCGATTCCGGCCGATCGACCAATGCGTTCAAAATCTGGTAGTAGCGGGTGGCCGACATGGAGAAGAGTTCCTTGATGGCCTCTTCCTTCGCTCCGGCGTACTTCCACCACTGCCGCTCGAAGGACAGGATGTCGTGCTCTCGTCGACTCAGGCCGTCTGCACCGACTTCGTTCGGATCCTGCGAGCCGTCCGAACTTCCCGGTTGCTGAGCCTGGTTCGAGTCACGCGCTGCTGCGCCGTCCATCCCACTCCTCGACTTCTCGACTCCCTGGGCCTGTGCGATCACCGACTCGTGAGACCACAGACCCTGGGGAAATCTGCTTCCCCCGGTACTGCCGGCACCCGTACGCGCACCGACCGAATTACACAGTTGTGTTTCGGGAATCATTCAACCACGCTCGACGCCCGGGGAACGGCTCCCGCGAGGTACCGGCGCGTGGCGTGTTCGGCGAACACCGGCAGCGAACCTGACCACATGCGCCACCTACAACTCTGAGTCATTCCGCAGGCTCCACTCCCCACCGCTGGGTCATTCCGCAGGCTCCACTCCCGGTATCCTTGTCGACCATGGCAATTCTTCCCATCCGGATCGTCGGCGATCCGGTGCTCCACACCGCAACCGCTCCGGTCACCGAGTCACCCGCCGAGCTCGCCGAGTTGATCGCCGACATGTACGAGACCCTGGCCGCCGCGAACGGCGTCGGTCTCGCAGCGAATCAGGTGGGCGTCGGCAAACGTCTGTTCATCTACGACTGCCCCGACCAAGGCGCGGACGGCAAGGTTTTCCGTCGTCGCGGAGAGGTCGTCAACCCTGTCCTCGAGACGTCCGAGATTCCCGAGACCATGCCCGATCCCGACGACGACGACGAGGGCTGCCTGTCGGTTCCCGGCGAGCAGCACCCCACCGGCCGCGCCGATTGGGCTCGGGTGACCGGCACCGATGCGAAGGGCGATCCCGTCGACATCGAGGGCCGAGGCTTCTTCGCCCGGATGCTCCAACACGAGGTAGGCCATCTCGACGGTTTCCTGTACACCGACGTACTCATCGGACGACACGCACGGGCAGCCAAGAAGGCCATCAAGCGCGCCGGCTGGGGCGTGCCGGGGCTGAGCTGGACGCCCGGCACCGTCGACGATCCGTTCGGGCACGACGACGACGACGAAGACGAAGACTGATCGCCCCGATGATTCTCGACCAGTGAGCATTCCTGTCGGTACCCGGGTGATGCTCCGGTATCGGCTGCCGCCCGGGCACACCCATCCGATGACGGACGTGATCGGCGAACTGGTCACGCTCGACGCCGCTGCCGTCTCGGTGCGCGGCCGGGACGGATCGTTGGTACAGGTGGCCACCGAGCGCATCGTGGCCTTGAAACCCCTGGGTCCGAGGCCCATTCGGACGTCGGAGATCAGGGCTCTCGAAGCTGCCGCCGCGGACGGATGGCCGGGCGTCGAGCGAGAATGGATCGACGGGTGGCAGCTGCGCTTCGGTCACGGCTTCACCGGTCGCGCCAATTCGGCGGCACCCCTCGAACCCGGGGCGTCGACGACGCCCGAGACGCTGGCGAGAATCTGCGATCGATACACCGCACGGGGATTGACGCCGACACTGTCGCTTCCCGATCGGCTGGGCACCGCTCCGGCCGGATGGACGTCGTACAACGAAACCGCCGTCATGGCCGCGGACATCTCGAACCTCGTTCTGCGCGAAGGCAACTCGGCCATCACCGTCACTTCGGAGCCGACCGCCGACTGGTTGACGTCACTGCACTACCAGGGCCGCGCAGCACCTCACGGCGCTGCAGAAGTGGCGTCGGCGATCCACGAGGGCACCCTCGGGTTCGGCACGCTCGGGGCAGGCGCAGTCGGATCAGGCGCGATCGCAGTCGGACGAGCGGCGGTCACCACCGCCCCGGACGGTCGTCGTTGGGTGGGGCTGACCTCACTCTGGGTCTCCCCCGAGCATCGGCGCAACGGACTCGGCACCTTGATGTGCGGCGAATTGGTCCGTTGGGGACACGAGCACGGCGCAACCCACGCCTACCTGCAGGTGGCTGTGGACAACACCGTCGCGCTCGCCCTGTACCGAGACCTGGGCTTCGTCGACCATCACCACTATCGCTACGCGCGACCGGATTCACACTGAGGCGATCGGTCGGACACCGTGTCGGCGGCGTTCTATAGGGTTCCTCTCCGTGCGCTTGGCTACCTGGAATGTGAACTCCGTCCGCTCTCGTCAGGATCGAATCGTCGATTGGTTGCAGCGATCCGATGTCGATGTACTCGCGATGCAGGAAACCAAGTGCAAGGACGCACAGTTTCCGTATGAGCGGTTCACCGATATCGGATACGAGGTGGCCCACGTCGGACTGAGTCAGTGGAACGGCGTCGCCATCGCGTCCCGAGTCGGTCTCGACGACGTGCAGATCGGGTTCGAGGATCAGCCCGGGTTCAGCAAGGATCCCGAGATCGATCCCGCGCAGGAAGCCCGAGCCATCGGAGCCACGTGTGACGGTGTGCGCGTCTGGAGCCTCTACGTGCCGAACGGCCGCGAGCTCGCCGACCCGCACTACACCTACAAACTCGAGTGGCTCGCCGCTCTGAAGGCCGACGCTCAGGCGTGGGTTGCGGCCGATCCGGAGGCCCAGATCGCGCTCGTGGGCGACTGGAACATCGCGCCCACCGACGACGACGTCTGGGATCCTGCGCTGTTCGAGGGCAAGACCCACACCTCCCAGGCCGAGCGTGATGCATTTGCCGCATTCGCCGACGCTGGATTCACCGAGGTGACGCGGCAGTTCACTCCCGAGCCCCGAACGTATACCTACTGGGATTACACGCAGCTGCGGTTTCCCAAGAAGCAGGGCCTGCGCATCGACATGGCGCTGACCTCGCCTGCGCTCTCGGCCCGGATCACCGGTGCCTCGATCGACCGAGAGGAACGCAAGGGCAAGGGAGCCAGCGATCACGCTCCGGTCATCGTCGAGATCGGCTGAGCAGACCGGACCGAGCCGCCTGCCACCGCTCGCGCGGCGATTATCGCCCCTACGGCGATCAGTAATCCGTGGGCGATCCGCAGGGCCGGCGGTGCGTAGAACTGCGGGAGAAACAGGATGAATCCGGCGGCCAACACCACCGCGTAGCGGTTCCGTAGAGCGAAGATCACCAGCCCGACAGCAATCGAGACGAGCCCGAGGCCGAACATCACAGACTGCACAGGCGAGTAGCGGATCGGATCGGCAAGATCGATCAGGTCCGGGTTGGAGTTCGCTACGGCGTCGACACCCAGAGCATGCAGGGCGAACGTCTCTGCGCCGTAGTACGGCAGAACGAGCCCGACGCCGATCCAGGTGGTCACGACCGCAAGATCGGACCGTCGACCGGTGTAGAGCACGGCCAGGCCGAGTGCAATGAAGCCGAGCATCGCGAAGGTGTGGGCCGGCACCCAGCTCGAGGATGCGAAGGCGTCCGCTCCTGCGCTCCCCACCTCGTCCGAGTAGGGCCGCAATGCGGGGTAGAGGGCGAACATGAGGCCGATGAAGAGGTACAGAGCTGCACGCATCGGGAGTACCAACCTTTCGAGAGCGGCGCTCTCTACAGGAAGCAGTATTCACCCACGATGCACTCCAGGCAAGAGCAGTGCTCTCTACTCGGCGATCAGGTCCAGAAATTCCTCGTGCTGCGCCAGATACCGTTGGACGTACGTGCAGATCGGGACGATGCGCCACCGACGATCACGCGCGGTGTTGAGCGAGGCGCGCACCAGCACACCGGCCCACCCACGATCGCCGAACTCCTCCTTGACGACGGTGTGCATGAGCGCCACGACGCAGCCTTCGCCCACGTCTCCGTCACCGAAACGGTAGCCGAGAATACCGACGAGCTCGTCGTCGACGAATAGATCGAATCTGTTGTGATCGACGTCGTCCTCGATGCGGACGACGGGTCGCTCGACAGGCGTCGCTGGGGTCGAGCGACGAGAAATGATGTGACTCATGTCACTTATGACACCAGTGTTGCTCGTGTGACGCGAGGCGAGTGTCTGGATCGTCGCCGAGTCGAGTCTCTACTGTGACCAGCCCTGAGGTAACAGGCGAAACCGGGTGACGCAGTGGTCAGAGGGCGACGAGCATGTCGTTGTACTCCGGGTTCGCGGCGGCGAATCGCTGCACATAGGTGCAGACCGGCCTGACCTTCCACCCGTAGGAACGAGCACTGTCGAGCGCGCGACGTACCAGGATTCCGGCCAGACCCTGATGACCGAAGTCCTCGGTGACGACGGTGTGCATGAAGGACACGACGTGTGTGCGCGTGGCGCGGGTGCCGTTTCCCTCCACCTCGAAGAATCCGACGATCCCGACGAGATCGCCGTTCAATCGAAGCTCGAACCGGTTCTGATCTTTGTTGATCGAGACATCAGCGCTAGGAGAACTCGCAAGCATGGGACGCCTCCTTCGCTGTGTATGAGGTGGTGAACGAATGAATCCGATGTGACGTGCACCACTATTAAACATGCGTGCAGTGGCTCTGTCACCTTTTCTACCAACAAACCTTCGGATGCGTAGGTTTGTCCGTCCATCCCGACTCGAATGCTGGTATCGGTCATAAGTCGCCCTGTTCGACGTTGTGATACAACAACATTCGAAGTCAGGTCGCATTTTCACCGGATATTCACAGGTGCGGATTCGGCCGCCGAGACGGTCGTCACCGCCCCGCCGGTACTGTCGTCTCTCGTGAAGTTCCTACCGCTCACGCCCAACGGCGAGACTCCCGTCCGCGCGCTGACGATCGCCGGAACCGACTCCGGCGGCGGCGCCGGAATCCAGGCGGACAGCCGCACGATGGCCATGTTGGGCGTCCACGCGTGTGTTGCCGTCGCGGCGGTGACGGTCCAGAACACTGTCGGCGTGACCGGCTTTCACGAGATCCCGCCCGAGATCGTCGCAGCGCAGGTTCGCTCGGTGGTCTCGGACATCGGCGTCGGCGCAGCGAAGACCGGCATGCTCGCGTCGACCGCCATCATCGAGGCGGTCACGGCCGTGTGCACCGAGGTGGGCATCGGCCGCGACCGGCCCGTTCCCCTGGTCGTCGACCCGGTGTGCGCGTCCATGCACGGCGACCCACTGCTGCACGCGGAAGCGCTCGACGCCATCCGCCACACCCTGTTTCCTATCGCGTCTCTGGTGACCCCCAATCTCGACGAGGTCCGGTTGATCACCGGCATCGACGTGATCGACGACGCGTCCGCCCACCGCGCCGCGGAGGCCCTGCACGGCCTGGGTGCGCAGTGGGCGCTGGTCAAGGGCGGTCATCTGCGCACGTCCACCCACAGCACCGACCTGCTGTTCGACGGCGACACATTCCTGGAGTTCACCAGCGAGCGCATCGACACCGGCAACGATCACGGCGGCGGCGATACCCTCGCTGCGTCGATCGCGTCGGCGCTCGCACACGGATACTCGATGCCCGACGCGGTGGCGTTCGGCAAGGAGTGGGTCACCCGATGCCTGGCCGCGTCCTACGACCTGGGCGCGGGCCACGGCCCGGTGTCACCGCTGTGGCGACTGCACGAGGCGGAGGATGCGTAGATCGTCGGGCGCGCCCTTGATCTTCGGAGCGAAAAAACTACGGCGATAGGGCTTGGCGACCACGTGTAGGGCGTCGAGCACCTCCGGCGGGACCGCCGCGAGAGCCGCTGCGGAGATCATGACGTTGCCGTTTCCACCGGTCTGCATCACGCGGGCGGCGACGGTGACGTCGACGCCGAGCCAGTCCGACCCCACCTGACGCGGGCTACCGGTGTGGATACCGACCCGCATGGTCGGGGTGTATCCGTCGACATTCACGCTGCTGAGAGCACTGCGGGCAGCGAACACGGCCTCGACGGCTTTGTCCGCATCGGAGAACACGGCCATGATCCCGTCGCCCAGTCTTTTCACGACGTGGCCGCCGCGGAACGCGACCTCGGGTTCGACGGCTTTGGAGACCTTGCGAAGCAAAGTCAGGGTCGCGGTATCGCCGGCACGAAGCGACCACGACGAAAATCCGACGAGGTCGGTGAACACGATCGTGACGTCCGCTTCGCCGCGGCCGCGGCCGGCCCGCTCGAGGATCGCCTGCCATACCTGCAGCGCACCGAGGCCGACTTCACGGGAGGCACCCGGCTCGTCGTCGAGTCCGTTGGCGGCCAGAAACCGGTCCGCAACGCGGGCGACGGCCAGAGCCCGTCCAGGGCCGTCGATCGACATCGGATCGCCGAACGTGGGGTCGCCAGGTAGTGCGCGACGCACACGCCGAACCGCCCCGACCACCGTGGGCGCTCGGTTGGTGGTGCGGACCCACTGCACCACCGAGGAGACGACTGCGTTCACAGCATCGAGCGTAACCCACGGTTACACATACTTGACCTCACCCTTCGGCGCGTGCGGCCTCGCGCGCAGCCCCGACCGGCACTCCGTTGGGACCCTCCACCGACTGCGCGTAGACGCCGATTCCGTAGGCGACGGCAGCACCGTTCTTCGCCAGTGCGGCGCGGTCGACGTTCGCCAGGGTGTCCTGATCGGTGTGGTAATTCTCGTCGAAGGTCTGGTCTGCGGTGCCGCCCCACTTCTCGGCCTGCTCGGCGGTCTTGTTCTCGTCCGCACCGCTGAACACGCCGCCCGCCGGAATGCCGACCTCGATGAACGGGCCGTAATCGGATCGACCGTCGAAATCGGTGCCGTCGACGGCGACACCGTCGGCCGCCAAGCGCTCCACGAAGGTGCGCTCGATGGCGTCGGATCCGGCCGGTCCAGCGGGCTCGCCGACCTTGTCGGAGTCGTCGCCGTCGTACGCGAGGTAGCCGGCGTTGTGCGAGCCGATCATGTCGAAGTTCAAGTACAGGGCGATGTTTCGCTTGTCGTCGTCGGACAGGCCCTCGACGTACTTGGTGGAGCCGACGAGCCCGTCCTCTTCGGCACCCCAGAATGCGAAGCGGACCGCGTTGGTCACTTCGGGTGCACTACCCATCTGCAGGGCCGTTTCGAGCACCGCCGATGTGCCGGTGCCGTTGTCGTTGATGCCGGGGCCCTCGGGCACGCTGTCGAGGTGAGCACCCGCCATCACTACGTTCTCGGTCGAGCCGGTGGTGGTCTGGGCGACGATGTTTCGGCTCGTCGTCGTGTCGGTCGTCGTGACGAGCGTCAACGTGACCTCGGGTGCCGCGAGGACAGCTGCGCCGTCCTCCTGGCTGACGCCGCCGGTCGGAATCTTCGCGGTCTCGGGATCGCCGAGTGTCCCCGAATCCAGCGGTCCCGGTTCGTTGTTGACAATGATCGCGGCGGCCGCACCCAATTCGGCGGCGACGGTCTGCTTCGCACCGAACGGGCACACGCCACGTGGCACGACGGCGACGGCACCAGCCAGGTCGAGACCCGCGTAATCCGTTGCCTCGCATCCATCCGCACCGGCGGGGGCCCCGACGACGCGTGCGGTGATTCCCTCGGCAGGCGTGGTCGGGGAATAGCTGAGCGCGAACACGGGGATCTCCGTGCCTGCGAGGAGGAGGGTTTGGGTCGTCGCCTCGAAGGTCTCGAACTCGAACTCCGGCGTGGTGACGTCGAAACCGGCCGATTCCAGTTGTGAGACAACGTAATCGACACTCGCGTCGTATCCGGCGGTACCAGCGGCCCGGTTTCCGTCGTGCGCGGTGGCGATGTTCTCCAGTTCTTGGAGGTGCCCGACGAGAGCGTCCTCGGTGACCGCGGCCGACAGTCCCGGCCCGTCGGGTGTCGCGAAAACTCTGGCCGGTTCCTCGTCCGGGGTGGACGAGCAACCGGCCAGAATCAACACGGTGACGGCGCTACCTGCAAGCAAGGAAATCCGCATAGCGGACACCCTACCCAGACAAATCGCAGGGTGTCAGGCGTCCCGACGATTGACCACGAACACTGCCAAGCCGAAGATCACCGCGGTGAACACCACGAAGTAGATCAGGCTGCCGATCGGACCCCAATGGAAGTCGGTGCCCGCCGCGCCGCCCAGGAAATGGTCGGCGTTCTGGAACGGCAGGAACGGCTGAATCTTCTCGCCGACCTTCGGGATGACACCGACGAGGCTCTCGATCAGCAACGGCCACAACAGCAGGACGGCGATGGCACCGGCGGACTGCCGGATGAGCGCGCCCACCGCAACGGCGAGAACGATCTGCACGAAGGCCAGTACGGCAGTGCCGTAGATGACACGCCACGTGCCGTCGACATCGAAGCTAAGGAGCGCGCCCGCTTCTTCGCCCGCAATCGACTTCGCCAGGAAGAACGCGCCGAATGCCAGGATCAACGACAGCACTGCGCCGTAGACGCCGACGATCAGCGCCTTGGCACCGAGCACCGAGGCCCGGTTGGTGACGGCCTGAAATGTGGTTCGGATCAGGCCGAAGCGGTATTCGCTGGTGACGGTGAGGGCCGCCAAGATCATCAGCACCATGATCCCGAGTCCGCCCACACCGCTGCCGACGACGTCGTACGCGGTGGTCGGCGGAAGCCCTTCCGGAGCATCCGGGCCGATGGCTGTCTTTGCGGCCCAACCGAGGATGGCTCCGAAGCCGAGGCCGAACACCACCACGATCGCACTGCACCACCACGGCGATTTGGTGGAGGTGAACTTGATTCTTTCTGCTGCCAAGACGCCCATCAGAGTGACCCGCCCATCGCTTGCTGAGTGTTCTTGTCTTCGGCTCCTGCGCCGTGATACTGCACTGTGTCTCCGGTGAGTTTCATGAATGCTTCCTCTAGCGAGCCTCGCTGAGAGGCCAACTCGTGCAGGGTGATTCCGGCACGCCCGGCTATATCGCCGATCGTGTCGGTCGTGGAGTTCAGCACCACGAGCGAGGGCTGAAGCTCATCGGCCTTGTCCGGCTCGCGCACGGTGAGACCAGCGGTCGTCAGTGCCTGTCGGAGACCGGCCAGCTGAGGGCTGCGCACGCGCACCGACGCCTCGGAGGCGTGGTCGATGAATTCCTGCACCGAGGAATCCGAGATCAGCTTGCCGCGTCCGATGACGATGAGGTGCTCGGCAGTCTGGGCCATCTCCGAGAGGAGGTGGCTCGAGACCAGCACCGTGCGACCCTCGGCTGCCAAGCGCTGCATGAACTTTCGGATCCAGACGATGCCCTCGGGGTCGAGACCGTTGACCGGCTCGTCGAACAGCAACACCTTGGGATCGCCCAGCAGAGCGCCGGCGAGGCCGAGCCGCTGCGACATGCCGAGCGAGAAGCCGCCCGCATTCTTCTTCGCGACGTCGGACAGCCCGACCAGACGCAGCACCTCGTCCACTCGCGACTTGGGGATGCCGTTGGACGCAGCCATCCACTCGAGATGCGC
The DNA here is from genome assembly GCF_059489205.1 of Rhodococcoides sp. S146-33. Classification (NCBI taxonomy): domain Bacteria; kingdom Bacillati; phylum Actinomycetota; class Actinomycetes; order Mycobacteriales; family Nocardiaceae; genus Rhodococcoides; species Rhodococcoides sp. S146-33. The sequence goes on along the minus strand of NZ_JCAJWY010000007.1, from coordinate 503 downwards.
GCGTGCCGAACGATTGGGGTGCACCCACTTGGCGTCGAGCAGAGCGCCGACGGTACGCAGCGGCTGCTTCAGGTGGCCGTAACTCTTGCCCTCGATGGTCGCCGTACCCGAGGTGGGTCGGTCGAGCCCGAGGATCATCCGCATGGTGGTCGACTTGCCTGCGCCGTTGGGGCCGAGGAAGCCGGTCACGATGCCGGGTTTGATGGTGAAGGTGAGGTTGTCGACCGCCGTCACCGCGCCGTATTGCTTGGTCAGTCCTGTCACTTCGATCATGGGGTCAACCTTCCCCGATCGAGAGCGTCCGCACATCGACCTACAGTCTCCGATCGCATCATCCTTTCGGATGACACACACCCTGAGACAGTCGGCTGCATCGGTGACCGGGCGAACGCGGCCGCAGCCGAATCGGAGCCGCAAACGCGCGCGCGTTCGTCAAGTGCGAGCGGATTCCGTTCTTTGCCAGGCTGATCGTGAGACAGTCGGCGTGAACGCGGGGAACGGAC
>NZ_JCAJWY010000006.1:0-252515 GCF_059489205.1 Rhodococcoides sp. S146-33 | reverse complement strand
TCGACAGGGTGTGGGAGAGTAGGACACCGCCGAACACAACTTGAACCGGACAACCTCCGACCATCACGGTCGGGGGTTGTCTGCATTTCGAAACCATCCCTCGGACAAGGGAACTCCAGACTCCACGACCACTGAGGTTCTTGGGCCCGACTCGTCGTGCACACTGCGCTTGGTTGCACCCCGGAACCAGCTTCTGTGGCACAGTCGTACACCATGAAGCTCGACGTCGATCAGCACCGTGTCAGCAAAATACTGCTCGATTTCGATCTGACCATCGCATTCGACGGCGGAGCCACCATTTCTTTCAGTGAAGTGACTGTCGATGACCTCACGGTCGACGAAGAGAATCAATTCGAGGGTCTGCGAGCTTTCGCGGCCCTGCACGGCCTCGAGTGCGAGGACGCCGACTACGACCGGTCGGGCGTGCTGCGAATGGCATTCGCCGGTGGGCACACAGTGGTTGCTCGTCCCCGCGACGAAGTGGAATCCTGGGAGTTCTGCGCTGCAGACGGGTCTACGACCCTGTGCGGACCGAGTGGAGTCGTGGAATCATGGCCGGCTCCGGAGCAGCCCAGCACGGACGTTCCGACTGCCGAGGGTCTTCCGTCGATCGGTTCCACTGTCGTGCGGTTGTCGACGGGTGACGAGCCGACCGTCGAATTCTCCGACGGAACCGAGCTGCAGTTCGATCTTCCGCTCGACTGCGGCTATCTCGTCCTGCGGGAGAGCGTCATATCGAGCTCCAGCTCGGAAGAAAGCGATGAGGCCCACGGGGATTGGGTGATCGAGCTGTCCTCGGGTCATGTGATCTTCTATCGCCCGCGAACCGTATAGGGCTTTCCGAATTGGGTTTCGACACCTGGTGAATACAGCACGGAGTCCGGCGGGCGTGTGCTGACGCCGGGCAGACCTGCGGCGGCCACGAGCTCGTCGGAGCAGTGGGTCAGTTCCGCGTCGACCAGCTGCCAATGTCGGTGCACGTTCGGCACATACAGAAGCCGACCGGCCAGCGAGGTATGCAGCCCCCATCGCGCGGTGAGGAAGACTGCAAGTGAGTCTTCTGACATGTCGCGTGTTCCTCGGACGATCCCGAAATCGGTCGTGGCACCGCGATGCGGGGGAGCGAGCCGCTTGCCTCGGTAACCGATCGTGGTGGTGTCGTCGTCGATGTCGATCGATGCCCAGCGATACGGAATGCGAGCAACGTTGGTGCCCAACACGACTGCCAGTCTCGAAGCCTCCAGTGACCGGAACACGACGCCGCGTCGACCTTCTGCGTCGACGGAGTACAGCCGGACGTTGATCTCGCCAAACGTGCCGAAGTACGGAACCGGATGCCGATATCCGAGCCCGGCACCGACCATGTGGAAGCCGATCAGACCGACCCACGTGGAGCCGTCGAACTCGTCGGGTTCACATCCGTCGGGAAGCAACGGAGCGACGGCCGAACTCGGGACTTGCCAATGCAGGAAGACCAGCCGTTCCCAGCGCTGATCCATGAGGATCGGACGAGGCAACAGCGGTGGCCGCGGCCAGAGGCGTCGGGCATCGTCTCGGTTCATGATTCGAGAGTATGCGCGCGGTGTCAGGTTGCGGTGAATCGGGCGTGCACACTCGCAGTGAGCGTGATGTTCTCGGGCTTGAGCGCGAACCCGGCCGGGGCGGACTTCGCGGCGAACATACGAGGAGAGGCGTCTGGGCCGCCGTGCTCGGCGGTGCCGGGCAGCAGACCTGGATCGGCTATCGCGACGGCATACACGCCTGTTCTCCCCAGGCTCGACGCGTATGCCTCTGCTTTGGCCACCGCGTCCCGAACGGCAAGTTCCCGTACTGCCAGCGTCCGCGCGATCCGGCTCGATTCGGTCAGGTCCCAATCGAAGTGATCGATCGAGACCCCGTCGAGCGCAGAGGCGGCGTACACGAAGGCGTCGACGACATCGAGCTGGCTGAACTGTACTTCGACCGACGCCTCCGCCTGGTAGACGTACGGCAGTTGTTCGCCGTCGTGATTGAACGGCCGGTTCCGCGAGTGCCGCACCTGATCGACCGACCACCGATCGATGGGGCCACCGGCGCTGTTGTAGAGCGGCTCGACCAGACGCGTCAACTCTCGAACGAGCTGCTGGGCCGGCTCGGACGCCGACTCTGCCGTTCGGCCGTCGGTACGAACCGTCAGCGACAGCGTGCACTGCTCGGGCGGGTAGGTGGCTGCGCCGTGACCGACGACTGTGATGTCGAGTGCTTCGGGGCTCATGTCGTCCAGTCTCGCATCCGCGCACCGATGTTCACCGAGTTCGACAGTGCTGGCCGACGAGCCGAGTGAGGAGGACAATCGCGAACATGCTTCCCGTTCTCGATCTCGATCTGGCCGAAAACGACCCACGCGCTTTTCAGCTGTCGCTGCGCGAAGCAGCTCACGGGTCCGGCTTCTTCTATCTCATCGGACACGGGATCGAGACCGAACGAATGCAGGAGGTGCTGCGTCTCGCTCGTCAGTTCTTTGCCGTGCCGGACCATGTCAAGGACGAGATCAGTCAGCTGAAGAGCCCGCACTTTCGCGGCTACTCACGGGTGGGTGGAGAGCTGACGAACGGCAGGGTTGATTGGCGGGAGCAGATCGATATCGGACCCGAGCGCCCGGCCATCGAAGGGGCCGAGGGGTATTGGAATCTGCAGGGTCCCAATCTGTGGCCCTCACAGCCCACAGGGTTCAGAGAGACGTTCGAGGACTGGGAGCGCACGGTGTCCGGTCTCGGACTTCGCCTGCTACGACACTGGGCGCAATCCCTCGGAGCCCACGAGAATGTGTTCGACGATGCGTTCGCCACCGCGCCCGCAACCCTCATGAAGGTCGTTCGCTATCCGGGTACCCCCGATCAGTCACAGGGCGTCGGTGCGCACAAGGATTCCGGGGTGCTGACGCTGCTCCTCGTCGAACCGGAGTCGTCCGGACTCCAGGTGGAGACGACTCCCGATACCTGGATCGATGTGCCGCCCTTGGCGGGGGCCTTCATCGTCAACATCGGCGAGTTGTTGGAAGTGGCGACCGGCGGCTATCTGCGGGCCACGCGGCACCGGGTGGTCGCGCCGGGGCCCGGCATCGACCGGATATCGGTGCCACACTTTCTGAGCCCTGCTCTCGATGCCGTCGTACCGGTGATCGAGCTGCCGGCCGAATTGGCGCAGCATTCACGAGGCGTCGAGAACGATCCCGACAACCCCATCTACAGCACCTACGGCGAGAATGCATGGAAGTCGCGCACGCGTGCACACCCCGACGTGGCGCAGTTGCACCACGGCATCGTTCCGGTCGGGCAGCGGTCCACCTACTGACTCCGACTGCGGCCCCGGCGCGACGCCCGGTACTGCGCCCACGCGCCGGTGCACCACAGCGCCCACAGGATCAGCAGCGGCTGAAACAGCAACCGGATTCCTCGTGCTGCATCGGAGTCGAGGCCGAACGCGTCGGTGTGCGTGACGAACTGCGAGATGTTGCCGGGAAACACCGCGAGGAAGAAGGCCGCGACGACCCAGCCGACGAGCGCCGCGCGGGCGGTCCAGAACAGCAATGCCAGCCCGAGCACGATCTCTACGACGCCTGACGCCAGTACGACGAAGTCGGTGCTCAGCGGCACCCACCCGGGCACCTGGGCCGCGAAAGTGCTGCGCGCCCAGAACAGGTGGCTGAGGCCGGCGAAGACGAGGAATGCGCCCAGTACGACTCGCCCGATGGTGCGAGATATCGATTTCGTCATTGCGTCATGAGACACCACGGGCACACTGGGCACCATGACCGGGAGCACCCCAACCGACCCAGGGCGTCGACGATGGGTACTGCACGTCGACCTGGACCAGTTCATCGCAGCCGTCGAAGTACTGCGCAACCCCGATCTTGCGGGCAAGGCCGTGGTGGTCGGCGGCAGGGGAGATCCCACCGAACGCGGGGTGGTCTCGACGGCCTCGTACGAGGCGAGAGCCAAGGGCGTCGGTTCCGGGATGCCGCTGCGCATCGCCGCCAAGAAGATCCCCGACGCGGTCTTTCTCCCGGTCGACAAGCCGGCATACGACGAGGCGTCGGTGATGGTGATGGACACGCTGCGGACGTTAGGGGTCGTCGTCGAGGTGATCGGTTGGGACGAGGCATTTCTCGGTGTCGAGACCGATGACCCGGAGCGCTTTGCCAAGACAGTGCACGACTCGGTGTTCGACGCGACCGGATTGCATTGCTCGGTCGGCATCGGGGACAACAAGTTACGAGCCAAGATCGCTACCGACTTCGACAAGCCACAGGGGATTTATCGCCTGACCCAGGACAATTGGTTCGAGGTGATGGGTGAGCGCGGTACCGAGGCGCTGTGGGGAATCGGCAAGAAGATCTCGAAGAGGCTGACTGCACTGGGCATCACGACGGTACGAGAACTGGCCGACGCCGACGACGCGGACCTGGCCGCGGCGTTCGGACCGAAGATCGGTCCGTGGCTCGGAACGAAGGGGCGGGGGACAGACCTGGCACCTGTGACGTCCGAGCCGTGGGTTGCACGGTCGCACAGCCGTGAGGTCACGTTCCAGACCAACGTCGCCGATTGGGCCGTGATTCGCCACGAGGTCGCGGCGTTGACGTCGAAGGTGTTGGCAAACATCGAAGCCGAGAACCGGCCGGCCGTACGAGCCGCGCTGAAGATCCGTTACGCGCCGTTCGAGACGCATACCGTCAGCGCGCCGATCGTCGGTGCGCCGACCTTCGACCAGGAGATCCTGACCTCGGCTGCGGTGGCTCTCGTCGATCGCCTCGACCACAATCGAGAGGTCAGGCTGATCGGCGTCCGGCTGGAAATGACTCCGCCGCAACCTCTCTGACTACTTTCGGCCCGCTGCCCAGCGCAGTCCCCAGCCGTATTTCTTGTCGAGGTCGGCCTGGCTGCCCTGGATGTACTCGACCTCGCGGGTGACGGTGATGCCGGCAGAAGTGTTCTCCAACAATGCGATCGAGCAGATCCGCGCCGAGTTCTCGGCCGAGTCCAGTCGCACCTCCACCTGCGGCCCGCTGGTGGGGTACAGCGTCACCACTCCGTCGACCGCAGCCCAGTTCGGTGCGCCGTCGTAGATCATCGCGAAGATCAGGATGCGAGCAAACTTCTCGGGGTGGGCGAGATTGATGTGCATGTTCTCGCCGCCGCTGACCGAGCCGGAACGGTCGTCGCCGTCGAGTGCGATGAACGGCGCGTCCTGCAGCGAACCGAAGCTGTTTCCGAGCGCCTGTACGACGCCCTTGGAGCCGTCACGCAATTCGTAGAGGCACCCGAGGTCGAGATCGACTCCGCCGGAGCCGTACGACGCGGCCGCCAACTTGGCCAGAAAGCCCTTCTTCTTCGGCTGTGCTGCAGGTGCGCCGGAGGACCAGTTGAGGTTCACCCGCATCGAGCCCTGCTTCTCGCCGGACTTGGTCAGACTGATGGTCGGCGACGCCTTGGACAGCGTCACCTTGCTCAGACTGACGGGCGCGCCGGCCTGCGACGCCGAGGATTGCCCGGTCGTGGGCTTGCGGGTGTAGTCGATGGCCATGGTGGTGCCTTCCGAACGGTCGGGTACCGGATCGCGATGTCCGGTTTGGGCGGTCCGTCGACAATAACCGCTGTTCCGACGAACAACACCGGCCGGGAGCGTCGTAGGCGCGTCGGCACTGTGAATACCGATCGCTCGATCACCCCTTCGGTGTGTAGGGCCCGCCGAGGACGGTGGGCATCGGTTCGTCGAAGCTCTCGTTCTCCGACAGTGGTTTCGCGCCGTGTGCGGTGCCCAGATCTTTCACCGACTTCGTGTTCGCGAGCTCTGCCGATCCGCGGCGTGCTCCGGCGAAGTCGTTGTACCAGAGGAACCACGGCAATCCGGCCCGCGTGTAATCCGCGGCCGAGGGCGGCATGGTCGGCGGCACCTCGCCGGTCAGTTGTTGCCACTCATCGCTGTTGGCGATATCGACGGTGAACTCGATTCCGTGGTCCAGATCCCAGTCGTCGTGCTGGCGAAGGGGCGATGCGATGGTCTGCCGGATCGAACCTCCGCCGCCGAGACCCATGTCCGATGCCGGCGCGGCGCAGACGATGAAGTCCGGCAGTGGGGGGCTGGGTGGCCGGGCATCCCACACGGTTGCCTTCAGCGGGTAGGCGGCGATGCGGATCCCGCCGATGGCGGGCTCGGTCGAGAGTTGTTCTTCCACCGTGTACCCGGCACCGAGTGGCATCGCGACGAATTGCCGCACCGTGCCCTCGCCGACGTTGAATCCGTCCAGCCACGGCTGCTCGGGGACCTCGAAGTAGTCCTCTTCCTCGAAGTTCGGTCGCGCGGACCACGGGGAGCCGGTGACCACGTTGATCGATCCCGCTGCGACCGTGACCAGGAATGGGTAGTTCCCGGAGAAATCGATCCAACACGCTTCGGACTGCCACATCGGTAACAGAGCGCCGTCGGCAGAATCGTTCTGCCGCAGGGGAAACGAGCCCAGTCCAGGCGGCAAGTTGTACTCCGTGCCGTCGTCGGGCACGCGCAGGGTTCGCTGAAACGTCATACGCATGGTCGCCTCGTGATGGACCTCGGGGCAGGCGATGGACAGGGTGTCGTGTTCGACGAATGCGGGCATGGACGTCTCCTCGGTGCCGGTTGATCGTCGAAGGGTAGATCGAGGTACCGACAAGAATATCGGCGCGACGGGTGAGTCCCGTCGCGCCGATATTCTTGGCTTCGATCAGATCTACGGACGCGGCACGTTACGCAGATTCGACTTCGCCATCCGAACGGCTTCGCCGACGCCGCCGTTGAGTACGACCTTGCTCATCGCCAGCGCAAAGCCCTTGATCTGCTCCCCCGTGATGGTGGGCGGTACGGACAGCGCCAGCGGATCGGTGATCAGTTGGACCAGCGCAGGACCGTCGACAGCAAAGGCGGCTTCGAGTGCGCCGCGGATGTCCTGTGGCTTCTCGACGCGTTGCGCGTGAAGACCTGCTGCGGCAGCGATGCCCGTGTAGTCGACCGGGGGCACGTCGACGCCGAAGTCGGGCAGTCCGTCGACGAGCATCTCGGCCTTCACCATGCCCAATGTCGAATTGTCGAACAGCACGATCTTGACGGGCAGCTTGTACATCGCGACGGTCAAGAGTTCGGAGAGCAGCATCGAGAAGCCGCCGTCGCCGGAGATCGAGACCACCTGGCGACCCGGGTTGGCGAACTGCGCACCGATGGCGTGCGGCAACGCGTTGGCCATGGAGCCGTGCAGCATCGACGCGACGAAAGCCCTTTTGCCGGTGGGGTTGATGTAGCGCGCGGTCCACACGTTGCACATGCCGGTGTCGGTGGTGAACACGGCATCGTCGTCGGCGAGGTCGTCGAGTACCGACGCGGCGTACTCGGGATGGATCGGGACGAGCTTCTCAGCGTTGCGGGTGTACGCGCCGACGGTCTTGCCCATCAGGTCGTTGTGCTTGTCCACCCACTTCTCCACGTAGCGGCGGTCGGTCTTACGAGTCACTAACGGCTGCAGCGCATTCAGCGTCGCACGAACATCTCCGTGAATCGGGTACTGCACCGACGTCCGGCGTCCGAGCTTGGTCGGATCGATGTCGATCTGCGCGGTCGTGACGTTCTCCGGCAAGAACTGCTGATACGGAAAGTCCGTGCCGAGCAGGATGAGCAGATCGGCGTCGTGGATTCCGGCGTGCGCAGCCCCGTAACCGAGCAGCCCCGTCATGCCGACGTCGTAAGGGTTGTCGTACTGGATGAATTCCTTGCCGCGCAACGAATGTCCGACGGGAGCGCCGATGGTGTCGGCGAAGGCCACTACCTCGTCGTGAGCGCCCTTGACGCCGTAGCCCGCGAAGATGGCAACCTTCTCGGCACTGTTGATGGAGTCGGCCAATTTCTGGATGTCCGCCGCGGGCGGTGTGACGACCGGTACCGAGGGAATGGCGATCGGGTCCATCGATCCGGCGGCCGACAGCTCGGCGATGTCGCCGGGAATGGTCAGCACCGACACCCCGCCGCCGGTGACGGCGGCATTGATTGCCGCGCGGAAAACCCGAGGTGCCTGCTCGGCGGTGGAGACGAACTCGTTGTAGAGCGAGCACTCGCCGAAGAGGCGGTCGGGGTGCGTCTCCTGGAAGTACCCCGAGCCGATCTCACTGCTGGGAATGTGCGACGCGATCGCCAGAACCGGTGCGCCGGAACGGTGTGCGTCGAACAATCCGTTGATCAGATGCAGGTTGCCCGGGCCGCACGAACCTGCACACACCGCCAGCGTGCCGGTGGTCTGCGCGTCGGCCGATGCTGCGAACGCCGCGGCCTCCTCGTGGCGTACGTGAATCCAGTCGATACCGCCCTTGGCCGATCCGCCGGTGCGACGCACAGCGTCGACCACCGGATTGAGACTGTCGCCGACGATGCCGTAGATGCGCTGTACGCCGGCGTCGACGAGTCCTCGAACGAGCTGATCGGCCACGGTGGTGGACATGTGCAATTCTCCTCGGATGTAGTGGCGCGTTCGGATCGATGTGCCTCACGTGCGCCGGTTGGACGCCTTCCCTGTGCCGAGGGCGTATCAAACATAGAAGTGCAGCGCGATCCGTACCGCAACAGGAAAGCCCAGGTAGAGGCCCGGCGCGATCTCCGTCACGTGGCGATATTCCTGCCAGCACCCATCGAAGACTGGGGCTGTCCCGATATGCGCTCCAGCGGAGAGGGTCGGCAAATTGAACAGGCTCTGTACAGGTTCGGTTTCTGGATGTACGGTATCGACATGAACGAGCCCGCTATGACTCAGCGCACATCGGAGCGTGCTCGCCACAAGCGTCATCAGGTGCTCGCGTCGTTGAAGAGCACCATCGAGTCCGGTGACATCCCCTCCGGCTCGTTCTTGCCGGGCGAGAACGAACTCGCCCGCGAGTTCTCGGTCAGCCGCGGAACCATTCGTTCTGCGCTCAGCGAGCTGGAAGAACAAAAACTGATCCAAAAGCGAAGCGGTATCGGATCGCTCGTCACCTTCGACGGCCACCAGATCGAGACCGCCGAAGGTTGGGCGCGGGCGCTGTCGTCTGCAGGTGTGGAGATGCACACCCGCACTCTGCGCATCGAGCGCATCGTGGATCCGGAACTCGCTGCCGAGGCTGGAACTCCGACCCTGAACTTCGTTGCCGTCGATCGAGTGCGACATGTGGTCGACGGTCGTCCGGTGTCGTTGGAGCGCAGCCGCATTCCGGCATTCGGACCGCTCGCAGAACTGCCCGAGACCGGATTGGTCCGGGAGTCGCTCACGGCAACTCTCGAATCAGCCGGGATGACTGCTGCGTCCGGTGAGCAATGGGTGTCGGTGGTTCCGGTGGACTCGGCCGATGCGGCTGTTCTCGAAGTGCCGGTAGGCACCCCGTACCTGCACAGCATCCGGGTCAGTCGGGACGCATCGGGTCGATTCGTCGAGAAAGTCGTCAGCCTCCTTGCACCCGAACGCTTTCGGCTCCATCTCACGTTCAATTCCTGATCTGTCTCACCACTGCACCGGCAAGGATTGTGTACATGTTCACTTCACGTGATCGCGCCCTCGGGGCCTTCTACGGACTGGCGCTGGGTGATGCCCTGGGAATGCCCACGCAATCGATGCGCCGTGAGGACATCGTCGAGGACTACGGACAGTTGCGCGGCTTCGTCGCCGCCGGTCCCCGTCAGCTCATCGCGCACGGTATGTCGGCAGGCTCGATCACCGACGACACCGAGCAGGCGATCATGTTGGCTCAGTTGATCATCGACGGCGACGGCGTGGTCGATCCCTCCGCATTCGCCCGCGCCTTGATCGCGTGGGAGTCGGAGATGTCCGCGCGCGGATCGCTGGATCTGCTCGGACCGTCCACGAAGCGAGCTGTGGAACGGATACTCGACGGCTCGGACCCCAACGAGGCGGGCAAGTTCGGCAGCACCAACGGTGCGGCCATGCGCATCACACCTGCGGCAATCGCGGCATCGTTGGACGGCGGAATCGCGCCGTTCGTCGACGCCATCTACAGTTGCAGCTTCGTCACCCACAACACGTCTCTCGGAATCGCCTCCGCCGCAGCGGTTGCCGGAGCCATCAGCGCCGGGATCGCCGGTGCGGACTTGCACGAGGCGGTCGACATCGGTGTCGCCGCCGCCGCCGAGGGGGCCACCCGTGGATATTGGGTCGCCGGCGGAAACATCGCAGCCCGTATTCGTTGGGCGGTCGACCTGGTCGGCACATCCGCCGACAGACAGATTACTGACACAGTGGCAGACGTCATCGGTACTTCCGTCGCGTCACAGGAATCAGTGGTAGCGGCCTTCGCTTTGGCCGTTGCGCACGACGACCCTTGGGACGTCGTACTGGCAGCCGCCACCATCGGCGGCGACACCGACACGATCGCAGCAATAGCCGGCGCAGTTCGAGGTGCCGTCGGCGGCCTGGCAGCGTGGCCCGGCGAAGCGATACGAACGGTCACCGACGTGAACAAACTCGATCTGGAGCCCCTCGTCGATCGACTTCTCGCTCTCCGTAATACGGACTGACACAGTTCGACTCACCTTTGGAGCACAACCATGACCTTTTCCGCTTCCACGTCTGCATCGGATACGGCAGTCGACGCACTGTCGCTGGAAACTCGGGGGATCGAACCCGTCCCGGACGACGAGCGCAACGGTAACCCGTTGCAGTTGTTCTGGGTGTGGTTCGCCGCGAACATCTCCATCCTCGGTCTACCGCTCGGGGCAACCTTGGTGGTCTTCACCGGTCTGAACATCTGGCAAGCGTTGATCGTTGCGTTGGTGGGCGCGGCGGGTTCGTTCGCCATCGTCGGAATCGTGTCGATTGCCGGTAAACGTGGCGGGGCCCCCAGTCTCACGTTGTCGCGGGCCACCTTCGGGGTTCGCGGAAACATCGGCCCCACGCTGGTCTCGCTGATGTCGCGGCTCGGCTGGGAAACTGTCAACACCACTACCGCGGCATTCGTGTTGCTGTCGATCTTCACACTGATCTTCGGTGGATCCGGCGTCGCGAAGGATCACGCCGTCGTCACGATCGTCTCCATCGTCGTCTTCATCGTGCTGACACTGGTGGTCAGCGGCCTGGGGCATGCGGCCATCCTCGTCATCCAACGCTGGTCGACGTGGATCTTCGGCGCGCTGAACATCTTCGTCGCGATCTTTCTGATCGCCACCGTCGACTGGACTGCAGTGACCAGTACCCCGGCCGGTTCCATCAGTGCGATGGTCATCGGTGTCGGAACCATCGCCGCAGGAACAGGTATCGGTTGGGCAAATGCCGGAGCCGACATGTCGCGATATCAGCGGAAGAGTGTGGGAGCCGGCTCGCTGGTGCTCTCCAGCGCTGCCGGAGCCGGAATCCCGCTCGTTCTGCTGATCGGACTCGGCGCGCTGCTCTCGGCAGGCGACAACAGCCTCGCGTCCGCATCGGATCCGGTTGCGGCAATCAGAGAAATTCTTCCGGCCTGGATGGCTGTTCCTTACCTGATCACCGCATTCGGCGGATTGCTGCTGTCCAACCATCTTTCGGTCTATTCGGCCAGTCTCACCACGTTGACCCTCGGCTTCCGGATCAAGCGGGTCTATGCGGTCGGAGTCGACGTCTTCGTCACGTTCGTCGGTGCCATCTACTTCATGCTGATCTCCGACGGCTTCTATGGGCCGTTCATCACGTTCATCTCGGTACTCGCGGTACCACTGACGGCGTGGCTCGGTGTGTTCATGTCCGACATGATCAAACGAAAGACGTATGATTCGGCCTCGATCATGAACGTGGGCAACAGCAGTCGCTACTGGTACACCGGCGGAGTCAATTGGTACGCCTTCGTGAGCTGGGCAGCGGGCATCGTCGTGGGGTTCCTGTTCACTGCCATCGCCGTGGATGGCGACGTCATCTACACCGGGCCGCTGTCGGGCAGCTGGATCGGTGACAACGGTCTCGGCTGGGTGGCGTCGTTCGTGGTTGCCGCGGGTCTGTATCTCGCCACCGGGGGAGCCCGCCGGACCGAGACCGCAGCGCGGTGAGTCCGCGACTGATCCACACCGGCCAGGTCATCGTCGACGTCGTGATGGCCGTTCCCGAGGTCCCGCAACCGGGTGGAGACGTCGTGGCAACGTCACTGAACGAGACCGCGGGCGGTGGACTCAATGTGATGGTCGCCGCGATTCGTGACGATCTTCCGGTGATCTTCGCCGGCAGACACGGCTCCGGCCACTACGGTTCGATCGTCCGCGAAGCTCTGTCTTCCAGCGGTGCGCTCATCGTCAATACCGCACCAGCGGAACGGGACTCGGGATTCTGCATCGCCCTCGTCGATGCGAATACCGAGCGTACGTTCGTCACCTACCCGGGGGCCGAGGCGGAACTGAGAATCGGGGACCTCGAGGCGGCAGGGGTGCGGAGTGCAGACTTGGTGTACGTCACCGGATACGGGTTGGCGCACGAGAGCAACGCTGCGGCGCTGACCACGTGGCTACCGACGCTGCCCTCGGATACCACGGTGTTGTTCGATCCGTCCCCTTTGATCGCCACGCTCGAACGCGACGTGGTGGACGTCGTTCTCGCCCGTGCCGACGTCGTGAGCGTCAATCTGCGCGAGGGAATGCTCATGACGGGTGAGGTCGACATCGACTCCATCGCAGCCGAATTGGCGAGACGACTGCGGCCCGATGCCTCGGTGGTACTGCGTACCGGTCCGGACGGTTGTCGGATCGCGGGCGGTGAACGAACGCCGCAGTCGGTGCCCGGGTTCGAGGTGCACGCGGTGGACTCGAACGGTGCGGGCGATGCTCACGCCGGGGTGTTGTTGGCGGGACTCTCCCGTGGACTCGGTCTGTACGACGCGGCGCTGCGGGCCAATGCTGCTGCAGCACTTGCGGTGACCGAGCGGGGACCTGCGACGGCTCCGTCTCGGTCACGTACCGATGCGTTGATCCGTGGTCGTCCTCTCGATGGGTGAGGGGCGAGCGTGTGCGGTTCGCCCCGGAACCGTCGAGTCGCGCACGACGAGCGTCGGTGTCAACGCCATCGAGGACACCGGAAGTCCGTGGGTGACGGCCAGCAGCATTTCGGCTGCACGCGTGCCGATTTCGCGGTGTGGGCTGTGGATCGTGGTCAGGGGAACGGTCAGCTCGCTGCAGATCGAGATGTCGTTGTAGCCGACGACGGCGACGTCGCGTCCTGGCTGCAGCCCCGATTCACGCAGCACGCCGAGTACTCCGATTGCGCTGAAGTCGTTGGTGGCGAAGATGGCCGTCGGGGGAGTCGGCAGTGCCAGCAGGGCGCTCGCCCCGCGCCTTCCAGCGTCGGGATCGAATCCCTCTTCTCGGACGTACTCGTCCGGAACGTCGATGCCTGCATCACGGAGGGCGGCTCGGCAGCCCTCCAATCGGTCGATTCCGGTACTGGCCCACGCCGGGCCGGACACGATCCCCACTCGGGTGTGGCCGAGTCCGGCCAAGTGCTCACCGGCGAGGTAGCCTCCCCGATGGTCGTCGCACGTCACCGAGGTCATCCCCGGGTACCGACGGCTGATGAGCACGAACTTGATGCCTCGGCGTTGGAGGTTGTCGAGGTTGTCGCTGTCGAGGCGAGCGTCTCCGAAGATGAGGCCGTCGACGTTGCGGCCGAGCAACAGATCGATACGTCGACGCTGCTGAATCGGGTCGTCGTGGGTGTTGGCGACGAAGGTCTCGTAGCCTGCCCGGTTCGCTGTTTCCTCGATGGCGTCGTACATCGCCGAGAGCACCACATCGGTCAATCGCGGGACGAGTACTCCGAACGCAGTGGACTTCTTGGTGGTCAAGCTCGCCGCGTTGGGGTTGGGGACGTAGTCCATCTCGCGGGCCAGCTCGAACAATCGCAGATCTCCGGCGCTGGCACCGGCCGGGTCGAGTGCAACGCGTCGAAGAGCTCGGGAGACGGTCGAGACATGCACTCCTGCAGCAGTTGCGACCGTTTTGAGTGTGACGCTTCCCGACGTAGTGCTGTCCACTGGCGGTTCCCCTCGATTCTCCGTCGGCGCTGCCCCGACCCCTGATGACCCCTAAGCTAGCACCGTGCGCAATCGTTTGCGCAACAAGTTGCCCTCGAGGAACGGACATTCGATGACAGGTTTGGGTGGTCTCAATCCGTCGCCGACGTCGCTCACGCTCGGCCTGGTTCAGCAGCAGGTTCCGCTGATCACGAGCATGGACGATGTGGACGCGACGACCGATCGCGTATGCAGACAGTTGCGCGAGGCGAAGGCCGGGTTCGGGGCGCTCGACCTCGTGGTGTTTCCGGAGTACTCGCTGCACGGTCTACGCAAGTCGTCGTGGGCGTCGGACGAGGTGATGTGCGACATCGACGGTCCGCAGGTGGAGCGATTGCGGGACGCGTGCCGTGAGTCGACGGTGTGGGGCTGCTTCAGCATCATGGAACGCAATCCCGGTGGAGCGCCGTTCAACTCCGGAATCGTCGTCGACGACAAGGGCGACATAGTCCTGTATGTCCGCAAACTTCACCCCTGGACGCCCAAGGAGCCATGGGAACCGGGCGACATCGGTCTGCCGGTCTGCCCGGGGCCCAAGGGGTCGGTGCTGTCACTGTTGATCTGCCACGACGGAATGTTCCCCGAGATGGCGCGTGAGGCGAGCTACCGCGGCGCCAACGTATTGCTGCGGACGGCCGGGTACAAGTTTCCGCTGCGGCAGTCCTGGCGTATCACCAACGAAGCCAATGCCTTTCACAATCTGGCGTACACGGCGTCGGTGTGCCTGGCGGGGGAGGACGGCAACGGCATCCCGTCCATGGGTGAGGCGATGGTGTGCGACTACGAAGGAACGATCATCGAGCGCGGCGATTCCACACCCGATCGGGTGGTGACCGTGTCGATCGAGCCCGCGAGGGCCGATGCGGCACGTCGCGAGTGGGGAGTGGAGAACAACATCTATCAACTGGGTCACCGTGGGTACACCGCGCTCGACGGAGGGGCGCGCGATTGCCCGTACACCTATGTCCGTGATCTCGCCGACGGCACCTACCGGGTGCCGTGGGAGGACGAGGTTCGCATCGTCGACGGGACTTCGGAGGGGTACGGACCCCCGCGTCGGCCCGGCAGTGCAACCGATTCTGCGCGAGCCGGTCTGCGCGGCGAGTAAGGCGGAGGTTACGGGGCCGGTGCCCGTGTAACGGTGCCATTAATTGGTTCCGGATTTGTCGCCCAAAGCTCGACACCGTCCGAGAAACCCCTCTATCGTCAGAGCAACGCAATCGGTTGCACGACCGGTTGCACAGCAAGCGAAAGAAGGATCGTTTCGATGACTTCCCAGGTAGGCGACTCTCTGGAGCTCACGGATCGCACCCGCCACGACGTCGATTCGATGTCGCCGGGGGATGTGTACAAACTGCTGTCCTGCGCGGTGCAGCCTCGTCCGATCGCCTGGATCTCGACCGTCTCCGGCGACGGCGTCCGTAACCTGGCACCGTTCAGCTTCTTCAATGTTGCGTCGCGGAACCCGGCGACTCTGATGATCTCCATCGGCGAACGCATCGGATTCCCCGGAGAGTTCAAGGACACACTGGTCAACATTCGCAACACCGGCGAATTCGTTGTCAACATCCCGTCGGCGGACACCGTGGATGCGGTGACCGCGAGCTTCGCCACCGTCGACGCCGATGTCGACGAGTTCGAGCTCTCGCGCATGACCGCAGTGCCGTCTGTGTCGGTCGCGGCCCCGTCGGTGCTCGAATCCCTGGTGTCTCTCGAATGCCGCACGATGCAGGAAATTGCACTCGGCACGGACACCCTGGTGTTGGGGACCGTGACGGCGGTGACCAGCAGGCCTGGCCTGCTCACCGCCGACCTTCACGTCGATACTCTCGAACACCGTTTCCTCGGCAGACTGGCGGGCCCGTTCTACACCACCGACATGAATCGGGTGGCGCAGTGACCGCCTCGGCCCGTCTGCACGAAGTCGACACCGAGTCGGTTGTCGATACCTTCGACATCGCTGTGGTGCAGACCGGTTCGCGGGTCGGAGCGTGGCAGCAGAACATCGACGCGGTGCGCTCGGAGGTGCAGGCTCTCGCCGCGGGCGGATCGAAGGTGATCGTTCTACCCGAATTGTTCGCCAGTGGTTACGATCTCGACAGTATCGAGACGATGGCCGAGTCGATTCCCGGTCGAACGTCGACCGCGCTCGGAGCGCTCGCCGCCGAGACCGATACGGTTCTGGTGACGGCCATCGTGTTTCGTGATGCCGACGGAGTCATCTTCGACAGCTCGCTCGTGGTAGGGCCGGACGGTCTGATCGCGTTGGGTCACAAGCGGTTTCTGTGGGACCGAGAGAAATCGGTGTTCACTCCCGCAGCGGAGAGCGGTCTGCTGGTGAGCACACCGTTCGGAACCATCGGCGTCGTGATCTGCTACGAGGCAGGGTTCCCCGAGACGGTCCGCGATCTCGTCCAGCGAGGAGCCGATGTGATCGCCGTACCGTCGGCCTTCGGACACGTCCGTTTGCACGTGTGGAAGCTGCTCACCCGCTCCCGCGCACTCGAGAACGGCGTCGTCGTCGCGGCCGCCGGACTCACCGGACAGACCGGCGACGGCCCACGGTTCGCGGGCCACAGCGTCATCGTCGGACCGCAGGGGCGCACCATCGTCGAGATGGACGAGAGCGTCGGATCGGTATCGGCAACGGTGACTCGCCGCGAGTTGCTCGATGCACGTGACGAAGTGCCTTATCTGAAAGACCTTGCCCGCCTGGGCGGAATCACCGACAACGATTCAACCGAGAACCCTCACGAGAGGAACCGAGATGTTCGATCTGCGATCAGCTGATCTCCTGCGCGCGTTCACCCGTCAGCTCGAGCTGTGCAAAGTACAGCCAGGAGAGCAGGTGGTGATACTCGCGGAACCGTCGAGCCGCGGGGATTACGTCTCGGCTGCGTTCGGGGCGGCTCAGAGTCTGGGCGCACAGGTACTCTCGGCCACCGTTCCCGGCGGCAGTCCGGCACCGATGCCGAGCACCCACACCGGTGCGGGGCCCGGTCTGGTGTCGGTCATGAACAGTTCGGTCGCTCAAGACCTGCTCAAGGGAGCCGATCTTGTGGTCGATCTGACCAGCGAGGGCTTCATCCACGCCCCCATCCAGCAGGAGATCCTGGCCGCCGGAACGCGCATCATCTTCGTGTGCGACGCCCCGGACGTGCTCATCAGGAACATGCCGCAGGACGGTGACAAGGAACGGGTCCAGGCAGGCGTCGATCTGATCCGCAACGGTTCGACCATGCGCATCACCAACGAGGCCGGCACCGATCTCACCGTGCAACTGAGCAATTCGCAGCCCGAGTTCCAGGTGGGCTTCGCCGACGACAAGGGACGCTGGGATCACTGGCCGTCCACCATGGTGCTGTGTTGGCCGGAGATCTCGAATGGCAAGATCGTGCTGTCCGAAGGCGATATCTTGTTGCCGTTCAAGGAATACGTCCGGGACGAAACCACGCTGACGGTTACCAACGGCCACATCGACGAGGTGACCGGCGGCGGTGAAGCAGCACTGCTCAACATGTTCTTCGCCGACTCCAACGACAAGTGGGCGCGCTACCTGTCCCACATGGGCTGGGGATTGATGAAGACCGGCGACTGGTTCGCGGCCGCGATGTACGGCAAGGACGACATCATGGGCATGGACGCCCGCGCGTTCGCCGGCAGCTTCCTGTGGTCCACCGGCCCGCACCCCGTCCTCGGCCGAGACTCCTACGCACACCTCGACATCGGAATGCGCGCCTGCACCGTATCCATCGACGGCATCGATGTCGTCACCGAAGGCCGATTGGTGGGGAACTGACATGGCACCGATCGAAGTAGTCATCGCGGGCGGCGGTCTGGGCGGGTTGACCGCGGCGCTCTCGTTGCGGCACAGAAGTATTCAGGTGACGGTGCTCGAAGCCGCAGCCGAACTGGGCGAGGTCGGTGCAGGAATTCAGACTGCTCCCAACGCAAGCCGGATCCTCATCGCCCTCGGGATGCGGGACACGCTCGAAGCGATCAAGACCGAGCCGATGGATCAGGTGCGGAGGCGGTGGGAGAACGGCAAGGTCATCGCGCTCACCGCCCTCGGCGAGTACTGCAAGAAGACGTTCAACGCGCCGTACTGGCACTACCACCGCGCGGATCTGCATTCGGCCATTCATGCCCAGTGCCTCGACCCCGATGGTCCGGGCCCGATGGTGGTGTTCGAGACCGACGCGAAGGTCGTCGAGGTCGACCGCACCGACCCGATGCGGCCGGTCGCGGTCACCGGAACCGGACAACGCTACGAGTCGGATCTGCTCATCGGAGCCGACGGTATTCGGTCGACCGTGCGCGATCTCATCGGCCTACCCGATACGCTGGTGTTCTCCGGTGAAATGGCCTACCGCGCTTTGATTCCGGGCGATCGCATCGTCAAGGACCCGGCCACCCGTTGGCTCGTCGACCGATACCAGAGCACCATCTGGTACGGACCCGACCGACACCTGGTGCATTACATGATCCGTAACGGTGAATACCTCAATGTCGTTGCGCTGGCACCGTGTACCGACGAGGTTCGCGACGGGGGACCACGGCTCGTCGGGCCCGAGGAACTGATGGCGACGTTCCCGGACTGGGACGACCGCGCCCACGCGATGCTGTCCAAGGCCGACGAGAACGTACTGTGCCAGGCGCTCTACTACCGCAGGCCCGACCCGCGGTGGACCGACGGCCGCGTCGCGCTGCTGGGCGATGCCTGTCACGCCATGCTCCCGTACCAGGCGCAGGGCGCATCGCAGGCCATGGAGGACGCAGCCGTGCTGGCCGAGGAACTCGCGAAGGTCACCGCGAGCGGAATCGACGACGCGTTGGCGCGCTACGTCTTTCGTCGAGCCCGGCACGCACGGATGGTGCAGGACGCGAGCCTGCAGAACAAGACCTTCTACCACATACCCGATGGACCCGAGCAGCAGAAGCGGGACGCGACACTGGCGTCGTTCGATGGGGAGTCCGACATCTCGTACGACTGGCTGTGGAGCGGTACACCGCTCGACGACAGCGACGACGAGAAATTCCATTACTCGTTCGTCCGATGACGACCTCGGACCACAACACCGCGCCGGAGGCTGCGATGAAGACTGGTGATCAGGTAGTACAGGAACTCCCCTGGAAATGGGGTGTGCAAGGCAAGATCTTCATCATCGGCGGGCTGGGTTACATGTTCGACGCCTGGGACGTGGCGCTGAACGGCTTCTTGACGCCGCTGCTCGGAAGTTACTGGGATCTCTCCCAGGCCGAGCGCGGTCTCGTCGCCACCGGCAACCTGATCGGCATGGCTGTCGGAGCCGTCGTGTGGGGCACGATCGCCGACCGCGTCGGGCGAAAACGCGCATTCTCGTTGACGCTGTTGATCTTTGCGCTGTTCTCGGTCCTCGGTGCTTTCGCGCCGAGCTTCGAGATCTTCATCGTTCTGCGGTTCCTCGCAGGATTCGGCCTCGGCGGCTGCATCCCGGTGGACTACGCGTTGGTCAGCGAATTCTCGCCACGACGCATTCGCGGCAAGATTCTGTCCGCGATGGACGTCTGGTGGCCGATCGGTGCCACCATCTGTGGCGTCGTGGCAACACTTCTGGTCCCGATCGACGGTGATGTCCGCTGGCGCTACATGCTGCTGTTCATGGTTCTGCCTGCGCTGCTGCTGTTCTGGGTCCGACGCGGCATCCCGGAATCGCCCATCTACCTTGCCAAGGTCGGCCGTGAGGCCGAGGCCCGCGCCGTTATCGACGACATGGTGACGCGCACCGAATCCGAGGCCGTCGACTACGTTATCGTCGCCGACACCGCTCCGAAGGGTCCCGGAGGAATGAAAGCTGCTCTGACGCAGCTCAAGTTGGTGTGGCGCTACAGTCCACGGATCACCGCTGCAGCGTGGATGCTGTTCGTGTCCATCATGCTGCTGTACTACGCAGCACTGAGCTGGATGCCGTCCATCCTCCGCGCCGAGGGCTACGGAGAATTCGCAGCGTTCGCCGGGACGACGCTCATGACCGGCGTCGGTATCGTCGGAGTGCTCACCTCCGCGTTCATCGTCGAGATCTTCGGCCGCAAGTGGGTCATCGGACTGTCCGGCCCGATCGCCGGCAGTGCCCTGGTCATGTTCGCCGTCATGCTCGACATCCAGTCTGCGGCGCTGATCTGGCTCGGCGTCTTCGGGTTCGTCATCCAGCTGACCATCCCGGTGCTGTACTGCTACGTCTCAGAGCTGTATCCCACCAACATCCGGGCCTCGGGATTCGGCTACGCGTCCTCGGTCAGTCGGGTGGCTACGGGCTTTGCGCCACTGCTCTTCGGCTCCGTCATGTGGCCGATCCTGGGCCTGCCGTTGACCTTCGGCATCGTCACCGCGTTCGTGTTGTTCGCGGTGATCTGGATGGCGTACTTCGCACCCGAGACCAAGGGGCGCGAACTCGACACCCTGGTCGACGAACCCACCGAGGTAGTCGCAGGCGAGGCTCGGGTCTGATGAAGCCCGCACAGTTCGACTACCACCGGGCGCGCGATGTCTCGGGTGCAGTGCGTCTGCTGGCCGAGCTGGGCGAGGACGCGAAGATCATCGCCGGAGGCCAGTCCCTGGTCGCCATGATGAACTTCCGCCTCGCTCGGCCCGGGCACCTGGTCGACGTGGGTGGTTTGAACACTCTGAGCTACATCCGCCGAGAATCCGACGGCCTGCACATCGGAGCGCTCACCACCCACCACGACGTCGAATCCGGCGATGTGGGAACGGACTTCGCGGTTCTGCGTGATGCCATGCGGTGGGTGGGGCACTACCCGATCCGTACCCGCGGCACCGTCGGGGGCAGCATCGCCCACGCGGACGCCACCGCCGAATGGTGCTTGCTCGCCATCCTGCTGGACGCGCGCATCGTCGTCGAGAGCCTGCGGGGGCGGCGAACCGTCGAGGCAGACTCGTTCTTCTTCGGGTACTACTCCACCGATCTCGCGTTCGACGAGATGATCGTGGAGATCGTGTTCCCGAACCCGGCACCGCATGCCGCAGTCACTGAATACGCCGAGCGGCAGGGGGATTTCGCGATCGTGGGCGCAGCAGTGTCTCTCGATCTCGACGGCGTGGCCGTGGTCGGCGGACGCGTCGCCCTCGCCGGGGTCGGCGCGACCCCGATGCGATCGCCGGCAGCAGAGGCCGCGCTGGCCGGCGGTGGAACGTTCGCCGACTGCGCGGACGCCGCAACCGAAGCACTGGAACTGGAGGACGAGGGCATGTTCACCGCCGAGTACCGCCGCACCCTGGTGCGCACGTTGGTCGTCGAAGCCTGCAGCGACGCACTCGTATCGCAGGGGGTGCCCACGTGAGCGTCGATCAGGTTCTCACGCCGAAATTCGTCGGCACCTCGGTCGCGCGCCGGGAAGATCCGCGGTTGCTCACCGGCCGCGGCAGATTCGTCGACGACATCGCGATACCGGGAATGTTGCACGCTCAGTTCGTGCGCAGCACCGTCGCGGCCGGGGCGATCACCGCACTCGACATCGGTGATGTCACCGGAGTCGAGGGGGTGCGCGGTGTCTTCACCTCGGCGGACTTGGACTTGCGGCCGATCCGCGCCGAATTGTCGCGTCCGCTCAGCGAATTCGTGCCCACCGACATGCCCGTACTGGCGCACGACGTCGTGCGCTACGTCGGTGAGCCGCTGGCCATCGTCATCGCCGCCGATGCTTACAGCGTCGAGGACGGGCTCGAAGCGGCACGAGTGTCGTACCGGACCGTCACGGCCGTCACCTCCGCAGATCAGGCAATGTCCGAAGGCGTTCCTCTGGTTCATGATTCGGTTCCGAACAACACCGTCGTCGACGTGCAGATGTTCGCCACCGAGGGCATCGACGAGATATTCGACGACGCGCACACCGTGGTGTCCGTGCAGTCCAGAACCGGACGTCAGAACGCACTGCCCCTCGAGACCCGGGGATGCATCGCGTACTGGGACGACCGCGACGAGCAGTTGATCATCTACATCTGCACGCAGGTCCCGCACCAGGTGCGTACCGTCACCGCGCAGTGCCTCGGTCTGGACGAACGTCAGGTGCGAGTTGTCGTGCCCGATATGGGCGGCGGGTTCGGGCAGAAGTGTGTCGTCGGCCGCGAGGAGATCGCGGTTGCTGCGGCTGCCCTGAAACTCGGCCGTCCGGTCAAGTGGATCGAGGACCGCAAGGACGCGCTGACGGCCTCGTTCCTGGCGCGCGAGCAGCAGTACGACGTGCGGGCCGCTTTCGACTCCGAGGGACACATACTGGGCCTCGACGCGGATGTCGTGTGCGACATGGGCGCGTACTCGTGCTACCCGTTCACCGCGGGTATAGAGCCACTCATGGCGTCCGCGGAAATGCCGGGGGTGTATCAGGTTCCGGCGTACCGAGTACGTGGACGGTCGGTGTTCAGCAACAAGGCTCCGACCGCGCCGTACCGAGGGGTGTCACGCCCGCAGTACGTCATGGTGATGGAGCGATTGTTCGAGCGCGCAGCGCGCGAACTGGCCCTCGATGCAGTGGAGATCCGGCGCCGCAACGTCATCACTGCCTTTCCGTACACCGGCGTCAACAACATCACCTACGACCCCGGCTCGTACCTCGAGGCTCTGAATCTGTGTGAGCAGACGCTGCGAGACGGCGGATGGTACGACTTCCAGCAGCGAGCCGCAGCGGAAGGCCGACACATCGGCATCGGATATTCGTGCTTCAGCGAGCGAACAGGTTACGGCAGCAGCGCCTTTGCGGCCCGCAAGATGAACGTGGTCCCGGGATTCGACATCTCGGAGGTCAGGATGGACACCTCCGGAACCGTGGTCGTGACGACCGGAACGATGAGTCACGGCCAGAGCCACGAGACCACCATGGCGCAGATCGTTGCAGATCGACTCGGCATCGGCGTCGAACAGGTGAAGATCGTGCAGGGCGACACCGACCGGATCACGTACGGATTCGGATCGTTTGCGTCTCGCTCCATCACCATCGGCGGCAGCGCGGTGGCGTTGGCGTCGAACAAGCTGGGAGACAAACTGTGTGAAATCGCAGCGCACTTGATGGAGACCCGGGAAGACAACGTCGAGCTCGCCTCGGGTCGCGTTCGCCAGCGCGACGACCACTCGAAGTACGTCACCTACCGGGACATCGCCGACGTCGCGTATCTGAAGGCGCAGCTGCTACCGAAGGGCGTCGAGCCGGGATTGTCCGCGACGGCAAGTTTCGACGTGTTCAACGACGGCACCTTCTCCAACGCCACCCACGGCGTCGTCGTCGAATTGCACGATGGCACCGGGCAAGTGGAGATCCTGAAGTACGTGTGTGTCGAGGACTGCGGGGTCGCGATCAATCCGAAGATCGTCGAGGGCCAGTGCCGCGGCGGGATCGCGCAGGGGATCGCAGGCGCGTTGTTCGAGCAGGTGTCGTACGACGACCGCGGGAACCCGCTGTGTGCCAGCTTCATCGACTACAAGGTGCCGACGGCATGCGAGATTCCCGACATCGAGATCCATCACCTCGAGACCCCTTGCCTGTTCACCGAATCCGGTGCCAAAGGGGCCGGTGAGGGTGGAACGATCGGAGCACCGGCCGCGGTCCTCAATGCAGTCAACGACGGATTGCGTTCCACCGGAGTGGAACTGAACGATACACCGATCACTCCCGTCGCAGTACAAGCGGCACTGGCGAAGGGAAAGCCATGAGCAACAAGCAACTGATCGAACTGACCGTCAACGGTACCGAGCACGAAGTGATCAGCGAACCACGCCGCACCCTGGTCGACGTATTACGCCACGACCTGCAATTGACCGGAACCCATGTGGGTTGCGAGCACGGCGTGTGCGGGGCCTGCACTGTCCTGATCGACGGTAAGCCGGCGCGTGCCTGCTTGACGTTTGCCGCGCAGGTGGAGAACTCGGAGATTCGGACCGTCGAATCACTCGGCACCGACGGCGAATTGAACGATCTGCAACGGGCGTTCGCAGACCACCACGGACTGCAGTGCGGATTCTGCACACCAGGGTTTCTGATGCTGGCCGAGGGATACCTCGCCGACAATCCCGATGCAACCAAGGACCAGATCCGCGAAGTGGTGGCCTCGAACTATTGCCGCTGCACCGGATACCAGACCATCGTCGAGGCCATCGACTCGTGCGCCGAACAGCGTCGCTGCGTCGGCTGCGCGAAAGGAGTTTCCCAGTGATACTGACCAATACCCTCGACATCGACGCGTCTGCGGACGACGTCTTCAGGCTGATCAACGACGTCGAGAAAGTGGCGACCTGTGTACCCGGGGCCGCTATCACCGGCAAGGACGGTGAGACGTTCCTCGGTGGAGTCAAGGTCAAGGTCGGGCCGATCAGCGCGGCTTACGCCGGCACGATTCGGTTCCTCGAGGTCGACGCCGAGACCCGCACGCTCACCCTCGAAGCCAAGGGCGCGGACTCGCACGGTAACGGCGATGCCGAGGCCCAAGTCGATCTTGCGGTCGAGGCGATAGGCGACCGTTCGCGGTTGACCTTGAACACGGACCTGGTGATCAGCGGCAAGATCGTCTCGTTCGGCAAGGGCGCGATCGTCGCGGTCTCGAACAAGGTGCTGCAGCAGTTCGCTGTCAATCTCGGTGCGCTGCTCAGCGGTTCGGCCACGGCCGATCCCACCGCGCCGGCAGCTGCGAGAACAGCTGTTGCGAGCCCGATGGGCGGCGAACTGAACGCAATGTCTCTGCTGCCGGACCCGATGCGCAAGTATGCGCCGGTCGCGGGGATCTTTCTCGCTGGAATGTTCGAGGGCTGGCTGGTGTCCAGAGCCTTCGGGCGTCGGTAGGTCCACGATGCTCGACTTTGCTGCCACACTGCGCGATTGGTTCGTCGACGGACGACCGTTCGGTGTGGCCACTGTGGTGGCCACCTCGGGCAGCGCGGTCCGGGACGTCGGTGCCGTCATGGCCGTCGATGCCGGTGGTACCGCTCTCGGCGGCGTATCCGGCGGATGCGTCGAAGGTGCAGTGTTCGACGCAGCAGTGGCGGCGGCGGAGGGTGGACTCGTCGACCGCCTGAGGTTCGGCGTTGCGGCCGACGACCCGTTCGTCATCGGTCTCACGTGCGGCGGAACGGTCGATGTTGTGGTCGACCGAGTCGATCGGGACACCCGCCCGCACTATGAAAAGCTCTTGGCCCGAATAACATCGCGATCGCCGGTTGCCGAGGTGACCGTCGCCTCCGGTGCCGCGGCTGGGCATCTCGTGGTGAGTGCCGACGACTCGTCCGGCTCCATCGGCACCCCGACTCTCGATGCCGGAGCTGCAAGTGTCGCTCGGGTCATGTTGGCGCACGGCGCAAGTGGACTGCGGGAAATCGAAGTCGACGACGGTGTCGTCGAGGTCTTCGTGCGATCGTTTCCGGCCCCGCCGCTGCTGATCGTCTTCGGCGCACTGGACTTGGCCGATGCCGTTGCTCACGCAGCAACCATCGTGGGGTACCGCACCGTGGTGTGTGATGCCCGGCCGATATTCGCCACGGAGGAGCGCTTCCCGCACGCCGACGAGGTGGTGGTTGCCTGGCCGCACGAGTATCTGACGTCCCAGTGGGACAAGGGGCTGATCGACGGCACCACCGCCCTGTGCGTGCTGACGCACGATGCGAAGTTCGATGTCCCGTTGCTCGACGTCGCAGTGCGCACCCCCGCCGGCTACATCGGCGTGCTGGGCAGCCGTCGAACGCACGAGGACCGACGTGAACGTCTTGTCGACAGAGGGGTCGGGGAGGACTCGTTCGCGCGGTTGTCGTCGCCTGTCGGTCTCGACATCGGCGGACGCACCCCCGGGGAGACCGCACTGTCGATCGTCGCCGAAATGGTTGCGGTGTCCAATGGACGATCCGGCGGGCGCTTGCGTGACGGCATCGGTCCGTTGCACGGCAGAACGGTCCGCGGCGGCGGGGCTCAGAGTGGCGCGGTCAACTGCGATACGCGCACTGCGCCCGCAGTTCCGAGTATCAGCACGCCGGTCGCGATGGCGAAGGCGATCGAGTAGGAGCTGCCGATCGCGGGTGCCACGATCAGTGGACCCACCACCTGTCCGAGGCCGTAGACCGCCGTCAACGTCGCCGCGGTACGGCCGACGGGAAGCGCCTGCGCGGTGGTCATCGTCAGCATCGTGATGCCCATGAACGTTCCGCCGAACAGCAGTGCCGACAATACCGCCGCGATGGTGTTGTCGGTCAGGGCCGGCAGCACTGCGGCGACGGACTGTAAGGCGAACGCGGCCACCAGAGCGCTGCGCAGGCTGGTTCGACGGGCCACGCCCTGCCACAGCACAGTGGCCGGCACCGCGGCGAATCCGACGACGATCCACACCACCGGACCCACCGACGTGCTGCCGTGGCCACCGACCGCCGCGACGAGAAACGTGCCGACGATGATGTAGCCGAGGCCCTCGAGGAAGTACGCGACGAGCAATGTCTGCCACACTGCCCGGGTCCGGACGTTCACCTCGCCTGCCTCGGACCGCCCTGCAGGTTCGGGGTGCACCCGAAGCGTCCACGCCGGGGCGACGAGCACCGCAGTCAGTATCGCCGAGCACAGCCACAGTGCCTGCCACGACAGATGCGGCCCGACGAGCAACGTGAGTATGCCCGACGCTGCGATACCTGCACCGACGCCGCCGAACGCGATGCCGGGTGACGCACCGTCGACCCTGTGCTCGGTCACGGTGCTCGCGCAGGCGATGAACACCGCGGCACTGGCCAGGCCGGCCAGGAACCTCAGTGCCGAGAATGCTGCGGTGGAATGTACTGCTGCCATGGCCAATTCGCTGGCGATGAGCACGAGCGTCCACAGCCTGAACGACGCCGTCGTGTTGATCGACGGGCGCACCGACAACACGATCGCGCCGACGAGGTAGCCGGCGTAGTTCGCGGTTGCGATGACGGCACCGCTGCTCGGGGTCACCTCCGCGGCATCGACCATGATCGGTAGCAGCGGCGTGAACACGAATCGCCCGACGCCCATCGCGGCCGCGAGTCCGGCCGCGGCAGCGAACGATAGTCGACGGCCGTTCATTGCGGTTACCCTCCTAAGTCATTAGCCGCGCCAACGGTACTCGTCGCATTCGCGTCGCCGGAATCGGACCGGAGGGAACCGATCGCACCACCGGTGCGTCCAACACCTGATACCGACTGTGGGGGGACGCATGAGTGAGACGAAGTACACCGACGCAGAACGACCTATCTGGGCGCCGTACTGGCCGAACACGTTAAGCCGACTGTGGCAGGCCGTCATCGCGATTGTCGCGGTGGTAGCCATTGCGACCTATCGCGGACGGCTCGAGGTGCACGGAAGCGACAATGGGTACACGATCGGATCGATCGCTCTACTTGCCTTCATGGCCTTTGTCTGGATCGGCATCAACGACAACGTGATTCGATGGGGAATCCCCGTCCGATTCGTTCGGCGCGTCGAGGACCACGTGCTCGGTGGCGGCGTCTCCATTCCGCCCCGGACCGCCAAGCTCTGGTTGATCACGGTCGCGTCCATCTTGGTGTCAGGAATGGGGGTCGCCCTGTCGAAGAGTGACGTGTTCGGCGCGGCCGGTATACCGATTGCTGGAATTGCCATCGTTGTACTGGTGGCGACGCTCGGCTTCCGCAGCAGCGTCGAACTGCGTTTGTTCGCGGATGGATTTGTCAGACGCAGACGGTCGTGCATGTTCTTCTTTCCGCGCACTCACGACATCCTCGTGCGCTGGGACGATGTGGAGCAGTACGAGGCCTCGACGTACCGAACGTCAGAGAAGCGGGGGAGTGGATTCACCGAGCCCGTTCTGTACATCCGGGCCGCTGGGCTCGGCATCGAACGTCCTCGCGACCGGCTCGATCAACCGGACCGGATGGCGATTCGCATCCATTTGCTCGCCGCCGAGCCGAATGCCGTTCTGGCATTGATGAAGTGGTGCACGGACGGCCCGGTCAATCGGATTCGCATGACCGGCTACGACTCACCAGACCTGCTGGTGCCACCACCGCTTCGGGAGCGACTGGAACTGTCGCGGTCCTAGCTTCGGCACGGAACCGATCACGGGCTCGCTGCGTCAAACCCGATGACGTCGATCGACCGGGCGTCGATTCGGTACGACTCGGGGGAGCGTCATGACAGTGAATGTGGATCCAGTGATCCTGCGGCAGTTCTCGACTGTGCTGAGGGGAACGGGGGAGGCTATTGCCGAGTTGGATGCCCTCGACCCGTTCCGCAAATCCGAGAATGCGCTGCAGGGCACAGACTTCGGCGCAGCATGTGCGGCAGCCGCCGCTGCGGCGGCGGGAGCTGTTGCAGCACTGGCCGGCCGGGCCGAATGCGTCGCGGACATCGCTCGTGGTGTCGCACAGAACTACGAGATCGCCGACGACGAACTCGCACGCCGCCTCGCTGCGATGGACCAGCCGAAGTGACCCCGACCGTGCCGCACGTCGCGGGCTGGGAGCCGGAGTCGATGCGCAAGACGATGATCGAACTGGCCGAGATCGTCGAGCGTGTCAACGGCCAGCGCACCGGAGTGCTGGAGGAGCAGGACGTGCTGGCCGAGACGTGGACCGGCGACGCAGCAGTCGCAGCGGCCGAACGCGTGGTGACCGAATGCTCCCGGATGAGCTCGGTGTGCGGTGAGATCGATTCGCTCGGTGCGGCATTCGAGACCGCAGCAGGAATGGTCGACGCCGCGAAGGCGCATCTGCAGGCGCAGGTGTCGGCAGCGACGGTCAGTGGGTTTGCCGTCGCAAGTGACGGTGTGGTCAACCCCGACGGGATGATTGCGCTGATACCGGACAGCCTGGGCGAGGAAAAGGTGCGACAGGCCGACGAACTACGCTCTGCTGCAGCGCAGTTGACCCGGGACATTCAGGGTGCTCTGAAACAGGCCGAGGAGGCTGCGCTCGACGCTGCCGAGCAGTTGGCCGGACCCACGAAGCTGTTGACCGAGCTGGCGCTCACCAGTCCGACCGGGAAATTCGTCGAGAACCCCGACGGATCGTTCTCATGGATGCCCGACTGGCCGACGACCATAGCGTCGACAGTGATCGGAGGCATGGCCGACGTGACGAGTCGAGCACTCGAGTTGCCGGGTGTCGATTCTGTGGACGACGTTGCCAGGAACATCGGTCGGGGATTGGGAGCGTTCGGTGCCGTGGCCGGAGCGATCCCCGGAATCGCCGGCAATATCGATGACGGGATGGACCCGGCCAAGGCCGTCATCGTCGAGGCAGCACCCATCGCTGCGGGGGCCGCCACGACATGGGTGTTCGGTGCCATCGGCAGCGTGGCGGGTTCGATCGTTCCGGGACCCGGCACGGTGGCCGGCGCGGCGATCGGTATTGCTCTCGGAGGTGCCGTCAATTACGGCGTGTCCAAGCTGTTCGAGGCGAAGTGGAAATGAGCCGAGACGAAGACAACCGCGCCATCTCGAAGCAAGCCGTCTGTTCGCTGCGTAAAAGCACTGCAGGGCAGCAGAAACCATTGTGGGTGCGAACCTGTCGCAGTGTGCATGTTGGGTGGCTCACAGCGTTCGTCGGTCTCGCTGGGGCATCCGTAGCGATTCTTGTGACCCTCGTCCTTCTGTTCGAGCCCCTTACCCCGGATGTGCTCATGGGCGTGTTGTGGCTCGCGTTTCTGGTGATCGTGGCACTCGGACAGTCTGTGGTGATGTCCGGCGTAGGGTCTGCGCGGCTGTCGCGTTTCGTGCGACCGATCGAGGTGGCTGCGGCGGGACGTGGTTTGTCCGTGCCCGGGCGCGGAGACTTCCTGATCCGGAGCTTCATCTTCGCCTTCGCGGTTCTGCTCGGCTTTTCATACTTCTATTGGAGGGACGACGAACCTGGACGTCGTCAGTTCAGGGCGGAGATCTCGACGCTCGTCGGAGCCCCGGTGGGCCTTCTGTGGTTCATTCTGGGATTCGTCATCGTCAACCGGACGAGAATTTCACTGCATCCCGACGGCATAGTGCAGGAGATCTATCGACGTCGGGTATGGAAGGTGACGAGCGATGTCACAGTTGTTCCGTGGGACGGGATTGTCGGCCTGCAGCCGCAGACACATCCGAATCCGGCGGTGCCCCATCCGCATCAGTACCCCACTGTCCGCGTTGTGTATCGCGAAGTCGACAGTGAATTGGATCAGGAACTGACGCTGATGGTGTGCGAGAAGAAGGTCGAGCCCAACGCGTTGCTTGCTCTGTTGCAATGGTGTCGCGACAATCCATGGGCGCGCGAACAGCTCGCTCACGACGACGCACGGGAATTGCTTCGCCCGCCCCGGTTCCTCGATCGCATCGAAGCAGACCGAGCGGCGTCGATGTCGGGTCGACGGGACGTCCAGTGACTACTCGGGAACGGTCGATGCAGAGCTTCTTGCAGCAGCAGGGTGTCGAGCTCGTGGCCGTACACCGCAGTGAATGCAACAGGTTCGGTCTCGAGCTACCCGCGCTGCCGGGGTGGGACGTGGTTCCCGAGCACCTGTTCCCGCATGCCACCGCGGTGCTGTGTTCACCGGTGAACGCCGTCGATGGGTTCGTGCCGAACGCCGTGACGCTGGTAGGAAAGCTATCGCGATCGGTGGATCCGATGGTGTTGCTGGAGTCCGGGTTCGGAGACTCACGGGCGTTGCCGGGCTGGGTCGAGGTCAGCCACGACCGAGACCCGCTGCGCGGACTACCGTCGGTCTCGATCGCCGGTCGGTACGAGTGGGATGGGCATCTGCTCTTCGCCAGGACCCGTTACGTGGTCGTCCACCACATCGTCGATCAGTACCTCGTGCAGCTGACGGTCACCGTGCCTGACGCGAGTAGGGCTCGATCGGGTTGGGTAGCAGACGAATTCGTGGACGAGGTGCGGATCGGGTACGAGTGACTCACGCCGGAATCTGCTGCACTACGGCGGCGACGGCCTCGACCTGGTCTGCGATGCGGGGTCCCCATCGACTCGACAGGTCCTCGTCCATCGGGAAGATTCGGCCGTCTCGCACCGCGGTCATCGAACTCCAACCTGGTCTGGCTGCAACGGATTGGGCTGTCACGCCGCAGCATTGGGCGTCGGCGAGGAAGACCACGTCGGGGTCCGTAGTGATCACCGTCTCGGCGGACAGCTGCGGGTAGTCGCCGGCATCGGAGCCGTCGGCGATGCTCTGCAGACCGAACAGGCCGTAGATCTGGCCGACGAAGCTCTGGCTGGACACGGTGTACAGCGTGTCGTCGAGTTCGTGAAAATACGTCAGCGGCTCTGCACGCGTCGGCACGCTCGCGACGGCGGCGTCGATTCGGTCACGCATCTGAGCGACCACCGCGTCGCCTTCGGCGTCGTGACCGGTCGCGTCGGCCACTTGTTCGATCTGCGAATAAGCGTCGTCGAGGCTCGTCGCGGCCGGCAGCAACAGCGTCGGGACCCCCGCCTCGGCCAGGGTGGAGGTCACGATGCCGAGGTCGGTGGAGGTGATCACCAGATCGGGGTCGTAGGCGACGATCGCTTCGAGGCTCGGCGTGAATGCCGACAGGCCGGTCTTGGGTGCATCGGCCGGATAGTCCGACTGATCATCGACGGCCGCAACCTGATCACCCGCGCCGACGGCGAACAGGGTCTCCGTCGCCGTCGGGCTGAGCGAGACGATCGTGCGGGGCATCGCGTCGAGGGTGATGGTCCCGCCGTCCGAGCCCGACGCGATCGACTTGGGAAACTCCCCGTTCGACGCCGCGGACGGGGTGGCGGGGGGTGCGTCGGTCGTCGCGCTGCCGCACCCGGCTGCAACGAGCGCGACGACCGCGAACCCTGCTGAGATCATTCGTGCCGATCGACGCTGCACTGCCACTCCTGTGTCCGATGTCCCTGGAGCGCCAACACTATCGGGTCTCAGGTCACCGTCTCAGGCTGCGTGCCAGGTAACGCCCGGTGTGGGTGTCCGAGGTGAGCAGTCCGTCCACTGTTCCGGTGAACGTGATGAGGCCGCCGTTGTGTCCGCCGTCGGGGCCGAGGTCGATGACCCAATCGGCAGCGGCGACGACGTCCAGGTTGTGTTCGATGACGATCACCGATCTACCCTCGTCGACCATCCCTGACAACAACGCGATCAAATTAGACACGTCCGACGGATGCAGGCCGGTCGTCGGCTCGTCGAGTACCAGCACCGGTGATGATCCGACCAGCTCGGTGGCGAGCTTGAGGCGTTGGCGCTCGCCACCGGACAATGACGAGAGGTTCTGGCCCAGCGAGAGGTAGCCGAGTCCGACGTCCCGGCACCGCCGCAGAATGTCTCGGATCTTCTTGACGTCGAAGAAGTCCTGCGCGTCCTCGACGGACATCTCGAAGATGTCCGCGATGCTGATGCCGTCGACGGTGTGCCGGATCGCCCCCGACCGGAATCGCCGACCCTGGCACGTCTCGCACGTGCTGGTCACGGGGTCGGTGAAACCGAGGTCGGTGAAGATGACCCCACTGCCCTGGCAGTCGGGGCACGCGCCGTCGGAGTTGGGTGAGAACAGCGACGGCGGCTGCCCGGTCTTCTTGGCGAAGTACGCGCGGATCGGGTCGAGTAGTCCGGTGTACGTCGCGGGGGAGGAGCGGCGCGAGCCACGGATGGGGGCCTGGTCGATGATGACGGCGTCCGGAGCGGCCTCGCAGAGGTGTCCGTGGATGAGGGAAGACTTGCCGGAACCGGCGACCCCGGTGACGGCCGTCAGGACTCCCAGCGGAACGTCGACGCTGACGTCGCGCAGATTGTGGGTGCGCGCTCCGGTGATGCTGAGCCAACCGGAAGGGGTACGGGGAGTCCGCAATTCGATGTTCTCGCGCCGCAGTGCGGCACCGGTCCGGGTGTCGGCGTTGCGCAGCTCGTCGTAGGTTCCCTCGAACACGACTGTGCCGCCCGACTTTCCGGCACCGGGCCCGATCTCGACGATGCGGTCGGCGATGGCCATGACCTCGGGGTCGTGCTCGACGACGAGGACGGTGTTGCCCTTGTCGCGCAGGGCGAGCAGCATGTCGTCGAGGCGGTGCACATCGCGGGGGTGCAACCCGGTGGTCGGCTCGTCGAAGACGTAGAGCATGTCGTTGAGTGTGGCTCCCAGGTGCCGGACCATCTTGATGCGCTGCGATTCACCGCCGGAGAGCGACGACGTAGCGCGGTTCAAGCTGAGGTATCCCAGCCCGAGATCGACGAGTCTGCGCAGCTGCGTGACGATTTCGTTCGTGAAGGTGCCCAGGCCCGTGATCTGCCAGCCGTCGATGCGATCGGCGAGTTCGGATACCTGCATGGCGAACGCGTCGGGCAGGGAGAGTCCTTCGAGGGTGGCGCCTCTGACGGTCTCGTTGTAGCGGGAGCCGCCGCAGGCCTCGCATGTTCCTCGGGTGACGATGCGCTCGAATGCGATTTTCGCTTTGCCCTTGAGCGCATCGGCGTCCTTCGCCAGGTAGCTGCGTCGGAAACGAGAGACGATGCCCTCGTAGCTCTTCATCACGGCATCGGGGTTCATCACCTCGACCTCGCCGGGCTTGGCGTCGAAGAAGACGTGGCGCTCGCGGGCCGAGTACTGCTCGATCGGTACGTCCAGGTCGAACAGACCCGAGTCTGCGAACACTCGGTACGGCCATTTGCCGACCTCGAAGTCCGGGTGCTTGAACGGCCCCTCTCGCAACGACTTCGACTCGTCCACTAGTTCACCCAGGTCGACGATCTTTGCTTCGCCGAGCCCCTCGCATTCGGGGCACATGCCGGCGGGGTCGTTGAACGAGAATGCGTTGGCGTACCCGATCGATGGCGTGACGGCCCGTGACCAGAGCATGCGGAGCCAGTCACCGATGTCGGTGATCGTGCCGACCGTCGAACGCGGGCCGCCGAAGAGTCGCTTCTGATCGACGATGACGACGGCCGACAGGTTGGCGATCAGATCCGCGTCGGGGCGACCGTAGGACGGAAGGAACGTCTGCGCGAAGGCAGTGAACGTGGAATTGATCTGCCGCTGAGCTTCGGCGGCGATGGTGTCGAAGACCAGGGAAGACTTACCGGACCCGGAAACGCCCGCGAACACGACGAGCGAACGTTTGGGCAGGTCAAGGCTGACATTACGGAGATTGTTCTCGCGAGCGCCGCGAACGATGATGGTGGACAGGTCGTGGGCAGGTGTCGCTGGAGGGGTGGACATCATCGGCTGGGCTGGAGTCATTGCGCGGAATCGCCTTTCGCCGCCCCCGACGCTGGTTCGTCCGGGGCCGCTGCAGTCTACCGTACGGTGTACGGAAATGCTCGAAGAGCGATCGACGTAACAGACTTACCGGTCTGACGATCTCACAGGGGTGCCGGTTGCATCAGGCTGTCGGTCGTCCTCGAGAGGTATTCATGACGCGTAGTAGTCGTGTCCGCGTGCGATCGGTCATCGCGCTCGCTCTGCCCGTCGTCGTCCTCGCGGGCTGCGGATCGACGGACTCCGCCGAACCCGAAGTTGGAACCGAAGTGCGGACAGTGACCATGGAGGCGACCGCGACCACGACCCCGATCGCGCCGACATCGATCCCACGGATTGTCCTACCGGACAGCGCCGTCTCCGAGACTCCCGCACCGAAGCCCGTCCTCGTCTCGATGCCTGCGGTCGTGTGTATGAATTTGCAGTCCGCGCAGAACGCGATCCAGGCAGCCGGCGTCTTCTACTCCAGGAGCGCCGACGCGTCGGGCGCGGGTCGGATGCAGGTCAACGACTCGAACTGGATTGTCGTAGCACAGGATCCACCCGCTGGGACGCTCATCGGTGAGGGGGATGCACTGCTGTCCGCGGTGAAGATCGGGGAGCCGAGCAACTGCTGAGGGGTTGCTCAGTTCGATAGTCGGTGCCGATCTTCCTACTCCGCGTCGCTACCGGTCGAGCTGTAGGCGAGGTGACCGCCGATGAGTCCACCCATGCTGGCGGAAGCGAGACCGGCCGCGGCGAGGACCTTGGCGACACCGTCGGTGTGCTTGCGGCGTCGTAGGTAGGAGCCCAGGAACAGGAAGACGCCGGTTGCGTTCGAGGCCGCGTGGATCATCCCTACGCGCCGCTGTCGAGTGTTCATCGTCGACCAGTCGGCCCAACCGGTGGCAATGGCTGCCGGCGCGGACGCCAGCCCGACGGAGATGACTAGCTTGCTCGCCCGGGACTGGTGATTCAGCAGGTCCAGAACCACGGCGCTCATCCAACTACCGATCGTGACATTGACCAGCGCTGGGTGAATGGGGTGTCCGATCCACCGTCCGCGGAGCGCGGAGCCGACTGCGCTGTCGTTCAGCGCCGGTTCGAGAACGCCATTGATGGCATTGCTGGGCCCGTCCAGGAACGAGGCCGATTCGAGGTTGTCGAGTGCTTGTTTCAGTGTCATACCTCACCGGATGCCCCGTCAGCGTTCGACGAACCCTCGTAGCGCCAGAACCCGCGACGGAACGCTTGGACGTCCTATAACGTCGGGTGATGAGCAGCGGAACACGAGTGAACACCGTCGACGGCGTCCTGCGACGGTCGGCAGCAAAATTCCCCAACCGTCTCGCCGTGACGTTCGAGGGACGTAGTCACAGCTACAGGGAACTCGATACCGCTGTCACCCGCGCCGCCCGACGACTGATCGCGTTGGGATTGAACAAGGGTGACCGTGTCGCGGCGTACGGCGTGAACTCGGACGCGTACGTCGTTGCGTTCCTTGCCTGTGCGCGAGCCGGATTGGTGCACGTTCCGATCAACTACGCGCTCGTGGGCGAGGAACTGCAGTACCTGCTGGAACAGTCGGGCTCCCGCGTGGTTCTCGTGGACCCGGCGTTGACCGCCACCCTCGATTCGGTTCGGGCCAACTCGAGCATCGAGCACGTGGTGTCTCTTTCCGATGTGCTGAGCACGGACGGAGACGGTTCCGAACTCGAGCCTGCCGCCGATTCGAGCGACCTCGCTCAGTTGCTCTACACCTCCGGAACGACGTCGAAACCCAAGGGCGCGATGATGTCTCACGGCGCGCTGGTTGCCGAGTACGTGTCGTGTGTCATTGCCCTCGGGTTCACTCAGGACGACGATCCGCTGCTCGTGATGCCGATGTACCACTCGGCGGGGATGCACGTGTTCATGCTGCCGTACCTGTCGGTGGGTGCCACTGTGCGACTGATGCGGAGGCCCGACGTCCCGGAAATCCTGCGCCGCATCGAAGAAGAGAAGATCAAGTCGCTGTTCCTGGCCCCGACCGTCTGGGTTCCGCTCGCCAATCACCCCGATCTGGAGACGCGCGATCTCTCGTCGTTGAAGAAGGCGCAGTACGGGTCGTCGATCATGCCGGTCACCGTGCTCACTCGGCTGCGTGAGCGGTATCCGGACATCGAGTTCTACAACTGCTTCGGGCAGTCCGAGATCGGTCCGTTGGCAACGGTATTGCAGCCTTCCGAGCACGAGGCGAGGCCGGCGTCGTGCGGCCGGGCCGTGTTCTTCGTCGAGACCCGCGTCGTCGACGCCGATGGCAACGATGTGCCGGACGGCGAGCCCGGTGAAATCCTCTACCGTTCCCCTCAGTTGTGCGACGGCTACTGGGACAAGCCGGAGGCGACGGCAGATGCGTTCTCGGACGGGTGGTTTCACTCCGGCGATCTGGTGACCCGCGATGCCGAAGGGTTCATCACAGTGGTCGACCGGATCAAGGACGTGATCAACACCGGCGGGATTCTTGTCGCGTCACGCGAAGTGGAGGATGCGATCTACACCCATTTGGCGGTTGCCGAGGTCGCGGTGATCGGGACCCCGGACGACCGGTGGATCGAGGCGGTGACGGCTGTCGTCGTACTGAAGGACGGGCAGCGCTTGTCGGCAGAGGAGTTGATCGACCACGTCAAGGGGCGCATCGCGCCGTTCAAGGTGCCCAAGACCGTCACGTTCGTCGACGAGTTGCCGCGCAACCAGAGCGGAAAGCTGCTCAAGCGAGAGTTGCGCGGTTGACCTGTGCTCAGGCTGCGCGCCGTTTTCGTCGGTGGTAGCTGGGGATGGGTTGTCTCGTGGGGTCGACGGATTCGGGTGGAATCACGTAGGGGTGTCCGTCGTCGCCCATGATCATCTGCCAGTCGCCGTGGTGGACGAGGCGGTGGCATTCCCCGCAGACCAGCGCGAGGTTGTTCAGATCGGTGTGGCCGCCGTCTTCCCAGAATTTCACGTGGTGGGCTTGGCACCACTGAGCGGGTCGGCCGCACATCACGCAGCAGGTATCGCGGATGGTCAGCGCGATGCGTTGGTCCTCGCTGGCGAGTCTGGTGGTCCGTCCGAGCGCGAGCGGGACACCGTTGTCGTCGACGATGACGGGGGTCAGGTCGGCGTCGCAGGTGACGAGCTCGGCGAGGGAGCGACTGATCGGGCCGGTCCAGTCGAGGTGGAACGGCCAGTCGACGTCGCCCGGCTCGGGCGAACACTTCGGCCCAGCAACATGATCATTGGCACCATCACCGCCCGCGGCTTTTTCGCCGCGAGCATCGGCGCCGCCCGGCACTGGCACAGTCTTCTGTCCGGCACCATAACCACCACCACCCGGCTCGGACGCAGATTTCGGCCCGACAGCACCACCAGCATCTACTGTGCCGCGAGCGTCACTATCGCCTGGGGCAGCGCCAACAGGACGCGCGCCAGTGCCACCGCAGGTGTCGTTGTTTTCGTGACGCTCAGCGTCGCCGCCAGAACCGGCACCGTGACGATCGGTGCCGCGACTCGAAGTACTGTCGGCAGCCGCATCGGTTCCACCCGACGTCGTTGTTGCGCTTCGTTTTTGGCTCCTTCCACCGTTGGCGAGCAAGTCTCGCAGTGGAACGATCAGGTGCACCGACGCCCGCGACCCGCCCGCCGACCCGCGGATACCCCCGCGCAGGTGTCGATCGAGAATGTGATCGAGTGCATCGGCCCGGCGCTTCGACGGGCTACGCGGATCACGCTCACCACCGGGACCGGGCCGAGGCGCCGTCAACGCCGACAAGGCGGTCAGCAGCTTCTCTGCCAGCAACCGGTCGGCGTTGCCACCGAATTGATAGCGGCCATTGGCCAGAGGATGAAGATCGAACCGGTTCAAGTCCGGGTTCTCCGACACCGGTACCGGTGGAACAGGTTCGGGCTGAGCAGGTTCCGGTCCCGGGTTACCGCCGACAGCACCCGACTCTGCACCTTCGCCCTCCGGATCGTCGTTCGAATCCGCACGGTCATTCGTATCGGCACCCGAGGCTTTGGCATCGGCTCGGCTCGCCTGTTCCTGCTCGCGGCGTTCCTGCTCTGCCTTCTCGTGTCGGGCGCGGGCGTCCTCGGCCGCGGAATATGCCAGTGCCTGTGCGCGTGAGGTGACCTGACCGGCGGTGCGCTGCAGAGCCGTCTCGAGTAGCTCGGCGACGACAGCGTCGCGATGGTTCTCGTCCAAGGTCGGATCGGCCACCATCACGGTGGCGTAGCCGTCGGCGATCGCCGAGGCGTGCGCGGCATGGATGTCACCGCCGGCGAGGGCGTCGAGCACGCTCGGCCACTGAGTGAGCCACTGCCCGACTTCCATCTGGTGGCCGGCGGATCCGTCGGTGATCCGGACCGATCTCGCGTACCAGCGGGTGACGGACGAGTGTCCGAGTTTCATCGCCAAGCCGCGTCGGTCGATCTCGGCCAGCAGTGTCAATCTGGTTGCTGCGAGAGCATTTTCGAGGGAGGTCACGTCGGCGAGCTCGGAGACCGATTCCTGGTCGCCGAGCTCGAACACATCCCCCCATGTCTTCACACCACGAAAGCTATACCCACCCACCGACAGGTTTCCGTCAGCGCTTCCAGCGAATGCGGATCGGGCCCTTCGCGGTCGAAGGATCGACGACCGAACCCTTCTGCGTGATCTCGACTTCTCCCGCGTCGACCATGCGGCGAGCAGCGCGGCGGACCGGCTCCATCAAGTCGCGCCATCCGTCGTCGGACAGTGCTCGTGCGACGTCGGAGGGGCAGATCGTGGCGTCGCGGGATCGGGCGTCGAGCAGGTCGCGGATTTTGTCTTCGAGTTCCTTGTCGGTGGTGCTCACCTTGTGTCTCCGGCATGCGTCGCTGCAGTACTTGATGTCATCCCAATTCTTCTCCCACTTCTTGCGCCATTCGATTCTCCGTCCGCACGATGCGCAGACCTTGTCCGCGGGGTGCGCCGTGGGGGAGCGACGGGAGTGAGCCATGCTTCGACAGTAACCTCGTCGCAAGTAACCTCGCCGCATGGCGGTTCGATCCATCCTCATTGCCGGCGACCCGCGTATGACGACCCGAGCCACTACCGTCACGCAGTTCGATGCGGAGCTCGCGGCGTTCGTGGACGACCTCTTCGAGACGAACACCGCGGCGCACGGAGCCGGCCTCGCCGCCAATCAAGTCGGTGATCCACGTTCGGTTTTCGTCTACGACCTGCGAGACGGCGGAGTTCGGCACCGCGGCCACGTGGTGAACCCCGTGCTCGAGACGTCGCCGATCCCCGAGACGATGCCCGCCCCGGAGGACACCGAAGGATGCCTGTCGGTTCCGGGGGAGCGGTATCCCACGGGACGCGCCGAGTGGGCCCGCGTCACCGGTGTCGATGTGCGGGGCGATCCGGTGGCGGTCGAGGGCGAGGGCTACCTGGCTCGGTGTCTGCAGCACGAGTGCGACCACCTGGCCGGTCATCTGTATCTCGACCGTCTGATCGGCCGCAATCAGCGGGCAGCGAAGAAGATGATCAAAGCCCATGGGTGGTTGGTCCAAGGCAACAGCTGGCTGCCCGGGGCGGACTCGAATCCGTTCGGTCGGTGATTAGCAGGCCTCGACTGTGGGGGTGATGCGAGGCTCGGGTTGTGGTGCAGCGCAACCGGTCAACGCAAGCAGCGTCAGTCCGCAGATTACTCGACCGACGACCATCAGAAGGGGTTGTAGATGTACAGCATGCGGTAGTCCCATTCCGAAGACCCTGCCGGAATTTGTACCTGGGTCAGTACCCGGCCGTTTTGCGTGCACCAGCTCTGGCCATGGAACGACGAGCAGTCGATCTGCTGACCGGTGCCGAACGGGCTGACGATCAACGACTTGTCGCTTCCGTACGCCGCAGGATCGAATGCGCTGACGAAGGACGCAGTCGAATCCTTGGGGCCGAACGGGTTGTCGTCCGGTGCAGCCGATGCCGTCGGCGCGAGGAGCAGTGCCCCTCCGATCGTCAGCGCAAGTCCGGTGAGAATTTTCTTCAGCATGGTGGCTCCGTCGGTTTCGAGCACGAAAACTCGGTCTCCACTGGATCGACCGCAACCGACCCGTCGTTACGAAACTGCGCTGCCGTCGAACACGGCACACTGGAAACCATGACCCGAATCGAAGCTCCCATCGTTGCCGAGCGACTCGGCCGTCGCCTCACGTTCTGGGGCGGTGGAAGTGTGCTCGCCGGAACGGTGTTGGCGTTGCGTGGCTCGTCGCCCGCCTGGCGGGCGTTCGGTCAGCAGACGGCCGGGTGGGGCGCGATCGATGTGGCGATCGCCGGGGCTGGGGCGCTGAACTCCTCGGTCCCGACGTCCAAGAGTTTGAGCAAGCTGCTGTGGATCAATGCCGGTCTCGACGTCCTTTACATCGCGGCCGGTGCACACATCGCTGTCAGGAAGCCTCGATTCGGCCGCCGGATCACCGCCGACCAGGCGTTGGGTCACGGAACGGCAGTGGTAATCCAAGGCGCGGCGTTGCTGGTTCTGGACACGACGCACGCCCGCATGATCGCCGACTAATCACACGAGTGTCATTCCCGCAGTAGGCGATTTGTCAAGCACCGACACGCCCCATTTGTTGCGCGATCAGTAGATTTGCGTAACACTCGTCCCATCAGTCACATCAGTATCGTGGGTCACACGGGAAACGGTGGGTTCGTCCATGCGTGTACGTAGTCGGCAGATCGCTGTCGGGGCTGTCCTAGCGCTGGCAGTGAGCGGTCTCAGCGCTCTGACCGCGCCTACCGTCTCGGCCGAGCCGTGTGGCGGGCTCGGCGGGCCGGGCTCGTCACCGCTGTTCGGGTCCTCGGGCAGCGCAGGGATGTCGGGAAAGAACCCTCAGGGTCCGCAGGGGCCTCTTCCCCGCATTACCGGCAACACCCAGAGCGTCGCCTGGGTCACCGGCCCGCAGAGCGTGAACGACACCTACAACTCCCTGGCGATGTCGGGAACCGACCTGGGCATCAGTTGGGACAACGGCTCCGGCCAGATTCTGATGGCGTTCGGCGATACGTTCGGTGACTGCTCCTCCGGAAATGCGCAGTGGCGCAGCAACGCGCTGTTCCGTTCGGACAAGGCGTCTACCAATTTGGCGCAGGGCATCAAGATCGGGCCCGCCGACCCCGCGAACACCACCTCGGGCGCGGTTGTCAGAGCGAGCAATCCGCGGTACGCCGCCGAGATCATCTCGAGTGCCAAGCTGCCGAGCGTCGAGGACACGACCATCCCCACAGCGGCTATTGCAATCGGCGGCACGCAGTACATCAACTTCATGTCGGTGCAGAGCTGGGGCGCACCCGGTCGCTGGATTACGAACTACTCCGCGACGGCCAAATCGACCGACAACGGCCAGAATTGGACGACGGATCCCAAGACGATCCGGGTCAACAAGGGCGTGACGATCCCCGGTTTCACCAACGTTCACGAGAGCCAGGGCAAATTCCAGCAAAGCGCCTATGCGTTGGGTCGAGACGGTAAGTACCTGTACCAGTTCGGCACTCCCAACGGACGATTCGGCGACGCGTTCGTATCTCGGGTTGCACCCGATCAGATCGAGAATCTCGACGCGTACGAGTACTCGACGCAGGATCCTGATCCGGCCAAGCAGTGGTCCAAGAACATCGGCGATACCGTTGCCATCGTCAAGGGCCCGGTCAGCGAAATGTCGGTTGCATGGAACGACTACCTCGGCCGCTACGTGATGATGTACGGGGACGAGAACTCACGCACGCTGGTTGCGCGAACCGCGGAGAATCCCGAGGGGCCGTGGAGTGCGCCGAAGACCATCCTCGACGCCAACCAGACGGCCGGCGGCATCTACGCACCGTTCATTCATCCGATGTCCAGCGGAAAAGACCTGTACTTCACCGCATCTCGGTGGTCGGACTACAACGTTCTGCTGCTGAAGACGAATCTCGATGCGCTGAAGTGATCTCCACCGATCGTTCGACTGCCGCGTCGAGGTAGGCGTCGACGTCCAGATCGAGGTCGGCGGAGAGCAGCCCGCGGCGAATCGTCGAAAGATACCTGCTCGACGGTTCGCCGAGCTCTCGTACGATCGAACTGGTCAGGGTGAAGGCCGGCCTTCCGTCGATGTCCGGAAGCCTCAGCAGTGCATCGTATTTCCCGCGGAAGCTCTCGCCTTCGCGATCCACTGCCAACCGGGTCCACTGTCCGATGCCGAGCGTCTCCGTCGCTCCGACGTCGATGGCTGCGACGACGTTCTCGACCGCGGCCAGATGAGCGAACTGAACTCGATCGATCAGGTAGCCATGCCCTACAGAACGATTGGCGGAATCGACCGTCGTCGACACGAAGGCGGCTGCTCCCGTCCAGCGCTGGGACACTCCCGCGAAATACAGCGCATGATCGATCCACAGCCAGCGTTGTTCTGCAGGTGAAGCCGTCGAGGGTGCCGGCGGATGCGCGCCGAATTCCGAGTGCTCGTCGGATCCGGTCAAGTAGGTGAGGAACCTCTCGCGCAGCAGGTTGGACCCGTACGAGACGTACCACAGCCGATCGCTCATTCCGCCTCGAACAGCTGCCGGTACGCCTCGGCGAGTAGGTCGGCCGCGAGATCGTGGTTGTGTGCCGTTGCGCCCGTTGAGTTTCCGGACCGCATCAATCGTGCGTTGAGGCCGTAGGCGAGGTCGTCGAACGTGTCGTCGTCGATACCCAGGTCGACGTCCACGTCCTCTTCCAGCAGCGCGCCGAGGTCGATCGACCACGACCACACGCGCTCGTCCCGGTACGGTCCGCGTCCGGCGCTGACGGTCTCGTTGGAGATCTCGAGCTGCTCGTCGGTCCGGTCGCGCGGAACGTTGGTGTTGATGCGCAGGTCCAGTTCGATCGCATCGTCGTCGTGCATGATTTCGTCGACGCGCAGGGTTTCGAAGCCGCCGCACGTCAGCGTCAGCAAACGTCGCGGTCCGGTGTCGTCCTGTGCGTCGGCCAGAGCGCTGATCTGCCACAGGTACTTCTCGGTGTTCGCCGGGTCCGGTATCGAGGAGTTGATGTAGTCGGCCACAATGCTGCGGATGGCGGGGTAGGCAATGTGGTCGGACAGTTCCCAGAACTGTCGGCGGCGCTGACCGACGGCAGCGTCCAGCAGCGTTGCCCGCTTCGCGCGTTCCTTCGGCAGCGCGGTCTTGGCGCTCGGGGCATCGCCGATCGCGATCGGCTCGGCCGGACGCTCACGCAGGTTTTTCAGTTGCGAGACCGACGCTGCCAACTGCTCGAGCTTGTCCTCGGTCCCGGGGCTGAAGTCGAGTGTCTCGATGTCGGCCCAAATATGCCGGTCGGCAGCGAATTGGGCTGCTACGGAATCGGAGTATCCGACGATCGCCTCGTCGTTCGTGAAGTGCAGGATGTACAGCCCGGATCGGTGATCCTTGGCCGCGAATATGGTGGCGATGGATCCGGCGTCGGTGACGTCGAATCGTTCGAAGGCGAACCCGTCGGGTGTGGAGGCTGTCGGCATGGTCGTGAATCTACCGAGGTGAGCTGTAAGCACCTATTTTCGGGCTTGTCCGCAATGTCGGGAATTCATTCCACAAACAAACGATTTAGGTGAACCTTCGTAAACGCGACGTTCAGACTTGTTCTGGCACCGACTGTTCCG
Organism: Rhodococcoides sp. S146-33; assembly: GCF_059489205.1. Taxonomy (NCBI): domain Bacteria; kingdom Bacillati; phylum Actinomycetota; class Actinomycetes; order Mycobacteriales; family Nocardiaceae; genus Rhodococcoides; species Rhodococcoides sp. S146-33. Next base: position 208,604 of record NZ_JCAJWY010000006.1, on the reverse strand, counting down.
CATTGTCCGATGTACCGGAAGTGCTTCCGCTACCGTGAACGAAAAGCGAATTCGTGGTGCTATCTTGTGGAATGTCTGTTTCCACCGCTAACGAAACAAGCAGGTAACACGCGGTGTGAACAATGCCGAGAGCAGTGCCATCGGGCACGGCCGTGGTGCTCGATGGAAGGTGGTTGCGCGTGGGCGGTTATCTTGCGCGGAGGTTGCTGAACTACGTCGTCCTACTGCTCATCGCGACGTTTCTGACCTACCTTCTGGCCTCGCTCACGTTCGATCCGCTGTCCAATCTGCTCAGTCGCAATCCGCCGCCGTCGAGCGCGGTTCTCGACGCCAAGCGCGCAGCACTGCATCTCGACGACAACCCCGTGTTGCGCTATCTGAAGTGGCTGTGGGCAGTGCTTCATGGTGACTTCGGTCAGACCATCGCGGCCGGCTCCGTCAACGACGAACTGTGGCGACGCATCCTCGTCTCGCTCCGGTTGGTAGTACTCGGCACAGTCCTCGGCGCGGTACTGGGAACACTGGTCGGTGCCTACGGTGCCGTCCGGCAGTACAAAATCTTCGATCACGTCGCAACGGTCGTGACGTTCATCCTCATCAGCACCCCGATCTTGGTGCTGGCACCGGTGCTCAAATACTTTGCTGTGCAGGTCAATCAGAGCACCGGCAGTCAGTTCTTCCAGTACACCGGTGAGACGTCGACAACGCTTGCCCCCGGTCTGATGAACGAAATTGTCGACCGCGCACAGCATTTGCTGTTGCCGACCGTCGTCCTGATGTTGTTCACCATCGGTGGTTACAGCCGCTACATGCGCAGTTCCATGCTCGACGAGCTGAACATGGACTACATCCGCACGGCCCGCGGCAAAGGGCTCACTCGCGGCCGCGCGATCTTCAAGCACGGTTTCCGTACTGCTCTGATTCCGATGGCGACGCTGTTCGCGTTCGGTATGGGCGCGGTGATCACCGGTGCCACGTTCACCGAGCGTGTCTTCGGTTGGTACGGCATGGGTGATTGGCTGATCTACGGCATCACCAGTCAGGACATCAACATCACGCTTGCGGTCTCGCTGTTCACGGCTCTGTCGGTGCTCGTCTCCGGCATGTTGACCGACATCTTCACTGCCGCTCTCGACCCGCGCGTTCGCTACGCGGACTGACCCACCACCTCGGACGAAAGAAAGGACTGGCGATGGCGACACCCGTGGTTCCCGAGATCACCGCGGTGGACGGCCCGAGCGACACGGCGGCTCCGATCACCCGCAGGCGCTTGGTGCTGCGCCGGTTCCTGCGCAACCGGCCGGCGTTGGTGGGCATCGTGGTACTCGTCGCGATGTTCGTCGGAGCGTTCGTACTCCCGCATTTCATCCCGTTCACCTACGAGGAACTCGACGCGTACGCGCTCAATTCGCCGCCCACCACGCGGCATTGGTTCGGTACCAACCAGATCGGGCAGGATGTCCTGGCTCAGACGTTGCGCGGTCTGCAGAAGTCGCTGATCATCGGCATGCTCGTCGCACTGATCTCCACGGTGCTCGCCGGTGTCGTCGGCGCGGTCGCTGGGTACTTCGGAGGTTGGACCGATCGCGCGCTGATGTGGGTCGCCGATGTGCTGCTCGTCGTCCCCAGTTTCCTGGTCATCGCGATCTGCTCTCCGCTGTTCCGCGACAAGAGCTTCTTCATCCTGGTGCTGCTGCTCGCGGCGTTCGCGTGGATGATCACCTCACGCATCATCCGGGCGCTGACCCGATCGCTGCGCGAGCGCGAATTCATCCGCGCCGCAAAGTACATGGGCGCAACACCGGGCAGCGTGATCGGCAAGCACGTGCTGCCGTCGATGGCCTCGATTCTCATCGTCGACGTCACGCTCAACGTGGGTATCGCCATCATCGGTGAGGCGTCGCTGAGCTACTTCGGCTTCGGTGTCCAGCGACCCGACGTCTCTCTCGGCACACTGATTGCGGACGGTACGTCGTCCGCGTTGACGTATCCGTGGCTGTTCGCGTTCTGCTGTGGCGCACTGGTATTGATCGTGCTGGCGACGAACTTCGTCGGCGACGGTCTGCGCGACGCATTCGATCCGAACTCGACGAGGGGACAGGCACGTGGCTGAGACTGTGCCGGTGTTGAAGGTCAGCGGACTCGAGGTCAGCTTCCCGAGTGAGGAGGGCCGCGTCACGGCTGTCCGCGGCTTGGACTATCAGGTCGACAAGGGCGAGGTCGTGGCCATCGTCGGCGAATCCGGCTCGGGCAAATCGGTGTCGTCCTTGGCCGTCATGGGATTGCTTCCGCAGACCGCCCGAGTAACCGGGTCCATCGAGCTGAACGGCCGTCAACTACTCGGACTGTCCGACCGCGAAATGTCCCGTGAGCGAGGGCGTTCGGTTGCGATGATTTCGCAGGACCCGCTGACGGCGCTGACTCCTATCTACCGCATCGGGGATCAGATCGCCGAGGCGATCTCGGTGCACAATCCGTCGCTGACCAAGGCGAAGGTCCAGGAACTAACCCTGGAGTTGCTCGATCTGGTCGGCATCGTCGATCCGAAAACACGGGCGAAGTCCTACCCGCACGAGTTCTCCGGCGGAATGCGCCAACGCGTCGTCATCGCGATGGCCATTGCCAACGATCCCGATCTCATCATCGCCGACGAGCCCACGACCGCTCTCGACGTGACGATTCAGGCGCAGATCCTCGATCTCCTGCGTACTGCGCGCGACGTCACCGGCGCAGGCGTCGTGTTCATCACGCACGACCTGGGAGTCGTTGCCGGCGTGGCCGATCGAGCCATGGTCATGTACGCGGGTCGGGCGGTCGAGACAGCTCCGGTCGACGAGCTGTATGCGCACCCGTCGATGCCCTACACCGTCGGCCTGCTCGGCTCCGTTCCTCGCCCGGATCGTCCCGCGCAGGAGCGGTTGGTGCCCATCGAGGGAACGCCGCCCGCTCTGGTGAATCTCCCGACGGGTTGCCCGTTCGGTCCTCGGTGCCCGTTGCACACGGACGCCTGCGACAAGGGCGAACCGCCGTTGATCCAGGTGGCACCGAATCACAGTGCGGCGTGCATCCGCATCGACGCGGCAACGGCCGAGTCGGTGGAAGCAGAGTTCGAGGGTGCGCCGCGGTCGGAGGCCCCGGCCGAGCTGGCGGTGACGGTATCGAAGGATGCTCCGGTGCTGTCGGTGACCGATCTGCACAAGAGCTACCCGGTCTTCAAGGGCTCTGTGCTTCGTCGTCGGGCCGGGGAAGTGCCTGCGGTGCAGGGCATCAGCTTCGATGTGCACGCCGGATCCACCTTGGCCATCGTCGGCGAGTCGGGTTGTGGCAAGTCGACGACCCTGCTCGAGATCATGGAATTCGTGAAGCCGCAGCAAGGCTCGATCCAGATCAACGGCGTCGAGCCATACAGTCTGAGTAGGGCAGAGCAACGAAAGCTGCGCGCGCACATTCAGATCGTGTTCCAGGACCCGATGGGCTCCCTCGATCCGCGCATGCCGGTGGGGGAGATCATCGCCGAACCGTTGAAGATCAACGGCGTCCCGGTCGACGAGCGCACCCGCCGGGTTCGGGAACTGATGGACACCGTCGGAATGCGTCCCGAGCTCGCGGATCGGTATCCCACCCAGTTCTCCGGCGGGCAGCGTCAACGTGTCGGCATTGCACGGGCTTTGGCGCTGAAGCCGTCGATTCTGGTGCTGGACGAGCCGGTGTCGGCACTCGACGTATCGATCCAAGCGGGCGTGCTGAACCTGCTGCAGGATCTGCAGGAGGAGCTCGGTCTGGCGTATCTGTTCGTCTCACACGATTTGTCGGTGGTCCGACACCTCGCCGACGAAGTGGCGGTGATGCGCAACGGAGTGTTCGTCGAGAAGGGCCCGACGGAGCAGATCTTCGACGCACCCAGGGACCCCTACACGCGCGCACTTCTGAAAGCCATCCCCATCCCCGATCCCGTGCTCCAACGAGCCCGAATCGCCGAGGCCGCAAAACTGGCCGACGCCATATGACCCGCAAGATACGGCACACTGAGAAAGGTGAACTGATGAGAGCCAAGCTATTTCGGGCACTGGTCCCGATCGCGGTGGCCGTGACCACTGTGGGACTGGTGGCGGGGTGCAGCTCCGGTGATACCGGGCCGAACGCCGATGCGCCCGCGTCCTTCGATAGCGGAGCGCAGATCAATCCGCATCCGATCAGCGATCTGCAGCAGGGCGGGAACATGAACTTCCCGCTGTCGCAGGTGCCGACCAACTACAACTACTACCAAATCGACGGCACCACAGTCGATGCCGCTCGGTACTACCTCGCCTTGATGCCGAGAGCATTCACCGCGGCGGCCGATGCGAGCCTGACCACTGCGTCGGACTACTTCACCGACATCACCGAATCGGAGGTCGACGGTAAACAGGTCATCACCTACAACATCAACCCGAAAGCCAAGTGGAGCACGGGTCGGTCGCTGGATTACACCGACCTCGTCGCGACGTGGACCGCGAACAGCGGCAAGGACCCGGCCTACGAGGCGTCGTCAACCGCAGGTTACGACAAGGTCGAATCGGTGGTTCGGGGTGAGAACGACCAGCAGGTGATCTTGACCTTCAGCGAGAAGTTCGGTGACTGGCGTTCGCTGTTCGTGCCCTTGATGCCTGCAGAGTCGGTGAACACCGTCGAGGCGTTCAACACCGGTTCGGTGAGCACGATGCCCGCTACCGCAGGCCCGTTCCGTGTTCGCAACATCGAGCCCGGCGGAAAGCGCATCGTCGTCGAGAGGAACCCGGATTGGTGGGGTGAGAACCCAGCGGTCCTCGACACCATCACCTACCTCCCACTCGATTCGACGGCCTCCGTCGGAGCGCTGCAGAGCGGCGAGATCGATTACTACGAACTCGGCAGCAGCGCAGACGCATTCAAGGTTGCGCGCGGTGTCCCGAATGTGGACCTGCGGCAGAGCCTGGGGCCGCAGTACCGCCACTTCGACTTCAACGGTGCGTCGGGTCGTATCACCTCGGACAAGGCAGTGCGTCTGGCTCTGATGAAGGCGATCGACCGCGACTACTTGGCTACCTCACAGCTCGGTCAGATCACCTCGAATCCGACGGTGCTGAACAGTCATATCTACGTCGACGGTCAGAAGGGCTACCAGGCCAACAACGGTGATATCACCTTCGATCCCGAGAAGGCGAAGTCCGAGCTCGACGCGGCCGGTTGGACTATGAACGGTGAGTTCCGCTCGAAGGACGGCCAGCAACTCGATCTGCACGACATCATTCCGGCCGACACTCCGAATGCGACGCAGGAAGCGCAGATCATTCAGCAGAACCTCAAGGCCGTCGGTGCCAACCTCATCATCGATGCGGTGCCGTCGGACGACTTCTTCGAGAAGTACATCTTGGTGGGTGCCTTCGATGTCACCCACTTCACCTGGGAGGGAACGCCGTACACGTCCAGTAGTGACGGCATCTTCCGCCTGACGCCCGGCAGCACGTTGCAGAACTACGGCCAGGTCGGTTCCGAGGAGATCAACGGTCTGCTCGACAAGGCGGCCGGTGAGCTCGACGACGATGCGCGTATCGCCGACTACAACGAGGCGGACAAGGCGATCTGGGCGGAGGGCCACAGCCTCACGATGTTCCAGCGCCCGTCGACGTATGCGACGAAGTCGAATCTCGCGAACTTCGGAGCTCCGGGATTCGGCGACATCGACATGTCGAAGGTCGGGTTCCTGAAATAAAGAACGGGCTCGGATATCCGGTCGGTGTCGCGGCAGTCACTTTGATTGTCGCGGCATCGACCGCTTTCGTCACTCCACTCGGCCTGTTGGTTGCGTTCGTGGTGCTCGTCTGGACGGGTTGGTCCGCGGGGTGTGCTCTGCTCGCCGCTCGATTCGCGATGCGGTCCTCTGGTCGGACCACTGTGCGGCGCGTGCGGTTTCAACACCGGATGCGCTCGCGTGGATACCTGGAGGTTCACGAGAAAGGAAGGCGGGCCTGGTGCCCCGTCTACTTCCACACCGGGCTGCTGGCAATCGTTCCCGACGCCGATGCCCGCATCAGTAGGTCGATTCTCGGACGTCGCGCCTTCGTCGTCGAACCGGGGATCGTTGCCGTGCCGTCGGGGCGGCGTCGCACGTCCTTACCGCCGGGCACCCCGCTCGACGCACCTCGCCTCAACGAATCCGATCTACGCACGCGCAGTGACAGATTCGGCTCGCTACGTCGCCGGATCATTCTCGACGCCCCCGCCGCGGTGGCCGGCCCGTTCATCGGCCTGCTGTGGCTGATCGTCGACGGTGGCGGGTTCGCTCAGTTCGTTGCAGTGAGTCTGCTGGCCGCTGTCACCGCGATCTGGTGGTCGGCGATCGCCGGGAGCGATCCCAGCTGAGCAATTGGGGCGACGCGCGATCGTAACTGCTGAGAAACACCCCTGATCTACGTTCGAGATTCGGACAATTCAGGAGGCATCATGGCGCGGTCGATGGCGGAGCAGGCAGCAGAGACGATCAGCAAGGGGATCGGTCGTCGCGGATTCATCCAGGCAGTGGCCGCTCTGGGAGCGGGCGTCGGAATTGCTGGAACGGCAGCGTGTTCCACGTCTTCCTCGAACACCGCCGCTGCGAGTTCTTCCGCACCGGCACCTACCGCTGGCGGGATCTTGCAGCCCGGAGCCGGCGACATTGCCGGCGATCACTACCTGAGCTCGGAGGTCGACAAGGTCCTGTGGGGCTATGTCCCGACGGTCGAGTCCGAATCGGTGCTGCAGATGAAGTCGGGCGAGACGGTGACCATCGACGCGCTCAGCCACGAGGGGATCCTCGAGGATCAGGGCCGCGATCCCGTCGAATTCTTCGGCGGCAAGGGTGTTTCCGAGTCCGATGTTCTTCAGGATGCCATCGACATTGCCGGCGGGTACGACCGGACGGTCCGCAACTTCGACGTCGACGGACCGCATGTGGTGACAGGCCCGGTCTTCGTCGAAGGTGCGCAGCGTGGTGATGTGCTCAAGATCGAGACACTGGAGGCGACTCCACGCGTTCCGTACGGCGTGGTGTCGAGCAGGCACGGCAAGGGTGCTCTGGCGGTCACTGCGTCCGGTGAAGCACCTGCGGGTATCAGCCTCGGCGAGGTCATGCCGCCGATCGGGGGCGACGGCAGGAAGTCGGGTGACCCGACGCAGTACGGCAACGTCTCCACGTTCACCGCAGTCGAGGAGGGGCAGGGTGTGATGCGGTACGGCGATGCGGCCGTGCGCTTTCCGCTGCGACCGTTCATGGGAATGATGGGCGTTGCGTTCGCCAGCGATCCGGGTCTGACGTCGCCCAACGCCAATTCGATTCCCCCGACGCTGGGTGGCGGCAACATCGACGTGGGTCTGCTCGGCGTCGGATCGACGTTCTACCTCCCGGTGTTCGCGGAAGGTGCGTTGTTCTACGTCGGTGATCCACACATGGCGATGGGCGACGGCGAGGTGGCCCTCACCGCAATGGAGGGATCGCTGCGCGGCACCTTCAGGCTCACGGTCTGCAAGGCGGGCAGTGGTGACGCGCCGTCCGTTGCGTACTCGTATCCCTTTGCCGAGAATGAGGATTCGTGGATCCCGATCGGCCTGTCCGATCCGGACGGTGCCGTCGGCGGTCAGAGCTCGGACCTGAACGCCGCGATGCGTCGCGCCGTGGTCAATGCTCTGGACTTCCTCGAGACCGACCTCGGCATGGATCGCGCGACGGCGTATGCATACCTCTCCGCGGCCGCGAACTTCACCGTCTCGCAGGTGGTCGACAAAACGGTCGGAGTGCACGGCCAGATCTCGAAGGCGCACTTCGACCGGTAGGTCATCTGGACGACCTACAAGGACCGGGCGTCGAAATCTACTGCTTTGTCGATCAATTCGCGAGCAATCCCGGCAGCGATCGGCAGGGTTTCGATGCCCAGGGCTCTGGTCCTGATGGATGCCCCGTCGAGCAGAAGCGCAAGTTGCTGCCCGAGTACATCCGGGTCGTGAGCCCCAGCCATGCGCGCAAGTTCCGAAAAGTGCTGCGCAACCGACAGCTTGTACGCGCGAACGACCTCTCGTGCGGGGTGTTCTGGGTCCGCAATTTCGACGGCGGCCCGGATGAACGGGCAGATCGGCGTCGCATCGCCCGAGCTCGTCGGGCTCGGCTCGAATGCGGCCAGAATGTGCTCACGGGGCGAGAGGTCGGTGCGTCCGAACACTCCGGGCTCGGACTGCAGGTCTTGTGTGCGTAGGCACGCGGCGACGACTTCGTCCTTGCTGCCGAAGTGTTGATAGATCGTTCGCTTGGATACCTGCGCTTGTGCGCTGAGTATGTCCATGCCGGTGTTGTTGATCCCACGTTCTCGGAACAGCTCTCGGGCGGTATTCAATAGACGCTCCCGCGCCCCACGGCCACGGCGCACGCCGGTCGGGCCTGTATTCATCTGCTGCCCTCGCTTTCTTCAATCCGGTAACGGTCAGTGTACTTAGCTTGCAGGGGCATGCAATCGTTGCTACGTTGAAAACTGATCGGTGTACTTAAAGTTGGTAGCACCGTTCGCACGCCACCATCGATGAGGAGAAGACGATGACTTCAGGTCTCGACACCTACCGGACGCTGGGGCGTTCCGGATTGCGTGTCTCGCGGCTGGCCTTGGGCACAGCAACTTTCGGCACCGACTGGGGATGGGGGGCCGAGCACTCCGTGGCCCGGAAACTGTTCGACACGTATGTGGAGAGAGGAGGAAACTTCATCGACACTGCCCCGACCTACACCGATGGAACTTCGGAGAAGATGCTCGGCGAGTTCAGTCGCGGCAATCGGGACGCGCTCGTGCTGGCGACGAAGTACACCACGCTTCGTCGTCCCGGGGATCCCAACTCCGGTGGCAGTAATCGAAAGAACCTCCTCGCCTCGGTTCACGACAGTCTGCGCCGATTGGGCACCGACTACATCGATTTGCTGTACCTGCACGTCTGGGACGACACGACCCCTATCGACGAGATCATGCAGGGACTCGATGATCTCGTCCGACGCGGAACCGTGCTCTACGTTGCAATCTCGACGGCGCCGGCATGGCAGGTTGCCCGGATGCAGACCTTGGCCGACCTCCGTGGCTGGGCACCGTTGGTAGCACTGCAGATCGAGTACAACCTGATCGAGCGGGGTGGCGAGCGCGATCTGATCCCTATGGCGCATCAGCTGGGTCTGGGTGTCGTCCCGTTCTCGCCGTTGGCGGGCGGGGTTCTGTCGGGGAAGTACGCCCGGGCCGACGTGAGTGGCAGCGATTCGGAAAGCAGCCCTGGGACCCGACGAAACTTCAACATCGCCATGGGTTCGCTCACCGAGCGCAACCTCGCCATCGTCGACGTGGTGAGTGGAGTAGCGAGCGAACTGGGCTGCACGCCTTCGCAAATCGGCCTGGCATGGAACCTGCAGAGTCCGCACGTCACCGCCCCGATCATCGGTGCGCGAACGCTGATGCAGTTGGAGGAAAATCTCGGTGCACTGGAGATCGAGTTGAGCGCCCAACATCTAGCGCGGCTCGACCGAGCCAGTGCGATCGACCCCGGCTTCCCGCACTCAATGCTGGCAAGCGATCACATCCGAAGGCAAACGCGTGGCGACTTGAACATCGACGCCAGGGTCTGACCCCCACCTCAGCGGTGCGCGGTGGCGATGAACTGACGGGTTGCGGCGTCGACGATGTCCGAAGGGGTGATGGCTATTTCGTCGTTCAGCCAGGCGATCACCAACTCAGCGAGTCCACCGATGAACAGCAGGCCGTTGATCTCCGACTGCGGTTGAGGGAAGGCCTGTTCACCGTAGAGTTCGCGTGATTGTTCGGCGACAAGATGGGCGAACGCGCGCATGGACTTTCGTCGGTACGTCCGGAGTGAGTCGACGGCCAGCGATTCGATCATCGCGACGCGGCCCTTGCGCGGGTCCTCGGTGAGCACATCGACGAACGCGGCGATGGCATTGTGCGCCTGTTGCTCGACCGTGGGTGCGGGGGAGTGCAGTGCGTCCAGGGCCTTGGCTCGAATCTCGTCGGAAATCGAATCCACTACCTTTTCGAGGAGATCTTCTCTGCTACTGAAGTTTTCGTAGAAATACCGCTCGGTGAGCTTGGCGCGCGCGCAGATGGCGGTCATGGTGGCGCCCTTGGCTCCGGCTGCTGCGAACACCTCGAGCCCGGCGTCGAGCAGACGGGCACGACGGTCGGCAAGGCGATCGTCTGCGCTCATGCCGTTGTAGCGGCGCGTGGTGGATGCCATGGATAGATCTTGACAGACGCACGGGGTGTGACGCAGACTACCTTTTATCTGACAGGACGCTCTGTCAGATTGATGGAGGTCGACGAATGTCTCGTGCTCTTGCTGCTCCGCCTGCTGATTCGACGCTGCAACCGGTGTTCGGCGATGGAGGTCTGCCTGTTGTCGGCCACACCCTCGAATACATTCGGGACCCTTTGAAGCTGCTGGGGAGTCGGTGGGAGAAGTACGGCGAGGTGTCCTGGCTGACCATGGCCGGCCAGAAGTGGATCACCGTTCTCGGTCCGGACGCGTGCCAGCAGGTGCTGCAGAACGCGGACAAGGCGTTTGTCAACGGCGATGGATGGTCTCTACTGATCGGACCGTTCTTCCATGGTGGGCTGATGCTGCTCGACTCGGAGGAGCACCTCCGGCACCGCCGAATCATGCAGCAGGCGTTCACTCGCGATCGGCTCACCAAATCCGTTGACGCGTTGAATCCCGTTGCAGCAACAGGATTGGACGCTTGGAAGGGTGGACGCGACGTCCAGGTATATCCGGCGCTCAAGGCTCTCACGCTCGAGGTTGCGACGAGCATCTTCATGGGCGGTGCGGAGGGAACGACCGACGCCGACATTGCCGAGATCAACGCGAGTTTCATTGCCTGCGTGCAGGCCGCCACGTCGATCGTGCGCTACCGCGTTCCGGGTACCCGGTGGAAGCGAGGGTTGGACGGTAGGGCTGTGCTCGACGACTTCTTCCGCCGCTACCTGCCGTCTCGGCGTGCCACCGAGACCGACGATCTCTTCTCCGTCCTCTGTCACATCGAGGGGGACCATGGCGAGCGTTTCTCGGACGACGAAGTGATCGACCATATGATCTTTCTGCTGATGGCGGCCCACGACACGTCGACCATCACGCTGTCCACGATGATGCAGTACCTCGGGCAGCATCCGCAGTGGCAGGACAAGTGTCGCGCCGAGTCGGAGGCCCTCGGCACCGATGCGCCGACGCTCGCGCAACTCGACGAACTCCCCAGCATCGATCTGGTCATGAAGGAATGTCTGCGGTTGGTCTCGCCCACCCCGGTGGTTGCCCGGCGCGCGATCAAGGACACCGAGGTGCAGGGCAAGTTCGTCCCCGCGGGGACGTATGTGTCGGTCGCCCCGCACTTCACGCACCACATGGCGCAGTACTGGCCGAACCCCGAAGAGTTCGATCCCGGCCGATTCGCCGGCGACCGTCGCGAGGACAAGGTCCATCGCTATGCGTGGGAGCCGTTCGGCGGCGGCGTGCACAAGTGCATCGGGATGTTCTTCGCCGGCGCTGAGATCAAGACGATCATGCACCACCTGCTGCTGCGCTTCGACTGGTCGGTCGACCCCGATTACGTTGCACCACTGAACTTCACGTCGCTGCCCTTCCCGGAGGACGGGCAGCCCGTGCAGCTGCGAAAGCGGTAGGTCTACCCGGCGCGCTCGGTGAGCCAACCTATGATGTCGGAGGTGACCTCGTCGCGGTTGGTCTCGTTGAGGATTTCGTGGCGGGCACCGGGGTAGAGGGTGACCGTCACGTCGCTCATACCGGCCTCGCGGTAGCGAGAGGCCAGCGTCTCGATCAGCTGCCCGCCGCCGGCCAGTGGATCGTCGGTTCCCGAGGTGATGAGCAGCGGAAGGTCGGAGCGGATCTGCTCGAGGTTGTGTGGATCGGCGAGCTTCTCGGCTTCACCGAACAGTGCAGGAACCGTCGACTCCGGCAGGTCGAAGCCGCACAGCGGGTCGGCGACGTACGCGTCCACTTCGTCCTCGTCGCGGGACAGCCACTCGTACCCGGTGCGGTGCTCGAAGGCGGCATTGAACACGCTCAGGTCGCCGGCGGGGGCGTCGGCCATTCCGGCGGCGAGGATGTTCAGCGTGGTCGAGCCCGACAGCACCACGCCCTCGTACAGATCGGATCGCTCGATCAGAACATGCTGCGCAGCAAAGGAACCCATCGAATGAGCGAACAGGAACAACGGCAGGTCGGGGTACTCGCTGAGCAACGATTCGCCGAGCTGCTCGATGTCGGCCCACAGGCCGGCGAACGCAGCTGCACCGAAATCGCCCGGAGTATCGACGATCGACTGGCCGTGACCGCGATGATCGGAGGCGACGACGTGGAATCCGGCGTCGTTCAGCGCGGCGGCGAAGCGGGCGTAGCGGCTGCCGTGCTCGGCGAGTCCGTGCGCGATCTGCACGACGCCCCGAGCCGGGTCGGCCGAGGTAGCCCAGGTATAGGTGCTGATTTCGATGTCGTCCTGCTTGGATACGAACGACGAAGCGTTGGCCACGAAAATCTCCTCGGAGCGGCGATGGGGATTTCGAACTTATCTCCTACGCCCGCAGTACCGGGTCGAAATGCTCGACGACGGGGAACGGCTCGTAGAAGTGATGCAGGAGCGTCTTCCATTGCTGATACTTCTCGGATTGTCGAAAGCCCTCGGTGTGGTCTTCGAGGCGATCCCACTCCACCAGCAGTAGATAGACATCGGGCTGCTCGAGGCCACGCGAGAGTGTCAGATTCACGAACCCCGGCATCGAGGAGATGATCGACTGCGCGTCGGCGAATGCGGCCTCGAATTCGTCGGTTCGTGCGGTGGCGACGTGCAAGAGGGCATGTTCGACGATCATCGGTTCGGTGGGCCCGAGATACCCAGGGCCGACGCTTTTCTGGCGCAATCGACCCGGGACACCGCGCCGAGCTTGGCGTAGATGTTGGTCAGATGACGTTTCACGGTCGACTCGGTGATGCCGAGTTCGCGTCCGATCTGTCGATTGGAGCGTGCCTCGGTCAGCAAGTGGAGGACCTCGAGTTCACGAGGTGACAATGGATTCGGCGTCTCGGAATTCTCGGTGTCCAATGCGGAGTTGATCGAGTTCCGAGATGTGGACAACAAGATGTCGTCTGGGCTGCGGTGCACCGAGTGCAGGCCCGCCACCAGTTGATCTCGCGCAACGGTTTTGGACAGGAAAGCCGATGCGCCTGCGTCGAGCAGGCTGCGCAGTAGTTCCGCGTCCTGATGCATCGACAGGACCACTATCGAGACCGACGGTGTCGCGGCGCGAATAGCCGTCACAACTGCGTGTGCACCCGGCCCGGGCATCTCGACGTCGAGTACGGCTATGTCCGGCACATCGCGGGTGATCACCTCGATGGCGTTCGTCCCGTCCGGGCACTGTCCGACCACTGTGAATGCTGGGTCGGTTTCGATCAGTGCAGCGAGGCCGTCGCGGAAGAGAGTGTGGTCGTCGGCGAGGATCACCCGAATGGGTTCGATGGTCACCACGTGACGTTTCCGAGTGAATCTGCAGCGTGATTCGGCAACGGTAGTAGTACCGCCACAGTGGTTCCGCATCCCGGATCGGCCGTGATGGAGGCCCGTCCACCGAGCAACTCTGCGCGCTCGCGGATCGATGCGAGTCCGCCTACGGTCTTGATGGCGGTGACAGCTCCAACGTCGAATCCACAGCCGTCGTCGCGGACGACCGCTCGCAATGTGTCGTGCTCGGTGGCGAGACTCACCGTGATCCCGGCCGGCTTACCGTGGATCACGGCGTTTCGTATCGCCTCTCTGAGCAAGAGATAGAGCTCTTGGGCGACTTCGTCTGCCAACTCGGGGTCGCCGCCGGTAACGCTCACGTCGGTGGTCGTCCCCTCGGGCACAGTCGTTTCCAAGTAGGAAGCCAAGGACTGGCTCAGCGATTCATCGGTCAGCCTCACCCACAGGTCTGCGGACACCTGACGGGTGCTGTCGAAGCTTGCTCTGATCGACTCCCGAGCAGTCACGAGGTGGGAGTCTGCTCGAGCGGGATCGCGGGTGCGGTAGTGGTCGAACAGGTCCAATTGCTGGAGCGCAGCCCCCATTCCGTGCGCGATTCGGTCGTGCAGATCACGAGCGATGCGGCTGCGCTCGTCTTGCTGTGACGACAGCAACTTCGTCAGCAGGAAATTGACGTACGGAATCGATCCGGCCGCCAACCGGTTCTGGATCTCGCGCTCGAGTGCGGTGCCGAGGTCGATGACGGTCTGCGGGTCGGTCGGACGGTCGAGTGTGTCGACAAGGATGGGGAACAGAGCCTCGAACATCAGAGAAGCTGCCCGTAACGACTGAGTCGGGTGTATCCCGGATCTCGCACGCTGCGTGCCTATTTCGTCGCTGGGGTCCGGCGGTGGAGAGGTCAGGTTCGGCGCGCCGAATGCAGTGAACGCTCGTGACACGTTGCGGACGACGGCTTCGGACTGACGTGCGAGCTGCATTTGAACTGTGCGATCGGTGAGCACCGGACTGGCCGACGCGTCGAGTAGACAGGTGTACGCCGCGACCGTGTCATCGATCAGTCGATTCGGCCCGACACTCACCCTGTTTGCCCCGCCCTCGTGACTCCGGTGGATCTGGTGCGGACGAGCTCGGGGCTCAGCACCGACCCTGGTGGCGTCATAGTAGCGGCAAAAACAGCGCAACAGGTTTCGACAGCGACAGGCAGACCAGGTGGAGTTATCCGAGTTCAGCGCCTCGCTGCGGAAAATTTATCCGTCGTGCACCGAGCATTCAGCGACAATTTAACTCCGCCGTCGGTGAATGCGTACGAGGAGTCGATCACAGTACGAGACAGAGAGCGCCCGCATGCGCACCGTACTGGGAATACATGAATGCGTGGTAGGAGGTGCGTGCGTGCCATCGGTGCCTGCGTACCGCGACCGATCGGACCGCCATCGTCGCTGCGCCTGCGCACAGGAAGGCTGCGGGAACGACGAGCCCGGCGTTGGAGAACCGGGAGGCAACGAGGAAGCTCACGGCCACGGTGGTGGCGACAGCCGCAATGACGACGTGGGCCCCTCGTTCGCTCCATATCGCCAGCGTGAACCGGCCTGCTGCGCGATCGCCGTCCACGTCCGACAAGTCCTTCGCAAAGCCGCCGACACCCATCCATGCGGAAAGGGCTATCGCGAACACGAACACGGCGGGCGATGGTCCGGTGCCTGCCGCGCTCACACCAGCCGCATAGGTCGCGAACCCACCCCCGACGACCGAGGCCTGCACCCCACAGACCGTGTTCTTCAGGGGCACGGGGCCTGCGGAGTAAAGAAATCCCAAGACGAGCATCGCGGCACTGAGCAAGAAGACCTGCTCACCCGCCAGGTAACACAGGCCCGATCCGGTTGCTGCGAGGACGAACACGAGGATTCGTGCGAAGTCGGGGTCCAGAGACCCATGCGCCAGTGGCCGTGTCGACCCGTTCACTCGGTCGGTAGCCAGATCGCTCAATCCGTTCAGCAAGTAGATGGACCACGTCACGCATAGCCATCCCGAACAACACAGCGCCACCGCGAGCGCATTCGGAGCGACTCCCGATTCGAGAGAAGCAACGGCCACGATGGCGAGTAGGCGTAACTGAAAGATGATTTGCACTGCGGGGCGGGCCTCGGTCCATGCCGAACGGAGCGAGCACCACCACAGGAATTTCGCGGTGTAACCGACAGTCGTGCGCCCGGTGGTCGTTCCCGGATCGATGATTCCACTCCTGGTGGGCATGGGATCGATCGTCTACCGGAACGGGGCGTGCGTCTATGGGCCGAGAGTCGTAGTCCACTACGACCTTGGTCGTACGGGAGGGTGCACCTTCGCGGCGACCTCATTGGCTTTCGGCATTCTGCCACTTAACTTTTGAGCTGTAACACCGTATTCGACGGAATCGGAACCCGGCGCACGAGAACGACAGTCGCCGGCTCTCATCGGCCTACGAAGGTGGAATGCTCGTGAACACGGACTATGTCTGGTTGGCGCTCGGATGGATGGCCTTCATCGCCGTCATCATCGTGGTGGTCGTCGTTGCACTGGTGGTCCTGGTACGCGGACGCCAGCCGGCATCCCGATCGGCCGATCACCGCACGGTGCCGGCAAAGAACGACCCGGCGGAGTAAGTACCCCGGACCTGATCTACACCCCGCATTGCACCGTCGGAGCCGATGCGCGTCGTTCCTTCGGTGATCGCGACGCCAGTCCATGGGAGATCTGCGAGATGAATCGATTGACCGCCGCTCAGTCGGCGATGCTGTTCGACCAGATCGCCGAACCCACGGATGTGGGTAACAACGTCGTGGCGTCCGTGATCGTTGCGAGTGTGGCATCGGCGTCGGCGCACCGATCGGCCTGGGAGGACGCCTTACGACGCCACCCGGTTCTGACGAGCCGAATTGTGGCTCACGACAGCGGTTTCCGATTCCAGACGACCGACCGGTCGATGTCGGTCGACGTTGCTCAGGTGCCCAACGTGCGAGACCGGAGCGTACGAGAGGATCTCGCGCTTCGGGCGATGCAACCGTTCGACCTGTTCGCCGGCCCCCTCGTCCGAGCGGCAGTCCGCTGTGACGGACACCGTGCCGTGGTGTCGCTGGTGGTCCATCACATCTTGATCGACGTCGCAAGCGCACCACTGATTCTCAACGAGTACTTCGCGAACCTGCGAGCGCTCGAATTCGGCGAACCGGGAACGACGATCGATCCCGGAGCCAATTTCGAGCAGTTCGTCGACGCCGAGCAGGCCTACCTGCGATCCTCCGACGCGGAAGCAGACCGAGCGTACTGGCGGGCGGCGGTCGAGGGTTATTCGAACGATCCGTTGGCCGATCTGCCGACCTCGACCGACCCCGCTCACGACCCTCTCGAACCGTTCGTGCGCTTCGAGGCCGAGCCCGACGTCGCCGAAGCTCTTCGCGCGCATGCGAAGACGGCCGCTGTGTCGCCGGCCGCACTGTTCCTCGCAGCCTTCCAACGCGCTCTCGCCGCTGTCTCGACCTCCACCGCCGCCGACATCGCCGCCGACATCGCTGTCGGAATGCCGGTGCTGCAGCGCGACGAACGACATCTGACGACGCTGGGCAGCTTCACGCAACTCGCAGTAGCGCGTTCGCGTGTCGGGCTGTCGTTCGACGACGACCTTCGTGCAGCAGGCGCGGCCATTGCCGGGGCCAGGCGCCACGGACGCCTTCCGCTCTCGGAGTACGCGCAGTACGCCGACGAACCGTCACACCTGACTCGCACCACTTTTCTTTACGAACCGTCGCATCTGGCGTTCGGCACCGCCTTCGTTCTCGGTGATCGATGGGAATTCGACCTGTCGGGTTATCGGGCGAACCCGTATCCTGTGCCCTCGCAGACCGGCCAATTCGATCTGAGACTCCAGGTCGGACTGGTGCACGGAAGATACGTCTGTGCAGTGCATTTCGGACCGCGGTATCACCGTGCCGCGGTGCTGATCGCCGAACACATCCGAAACGATCTCCAGCGCATATCGGGACCGGCGTCCGTCGCTTTCGTCGAACCGGGTCGATTCGGGTCGGGTTGGGTGCACCCGGCCGATCGCGAGCCTGCGCCGCCACCTGCCGATGTGATCGCACGAATCGGCGACATCGCACGTTCGCACCCCAACCGGTCCGCAGTGTCGGCCGGTTCGAGCAGGCTGAATTACGCAGACCTGTGGCATTCGGCGAGTCGGGTGGCCCGTCTGCTGAGCGGTCGACGGGGCGAGCTCGTCGCTGTGTCGATGCCCAAGGAACCCGACACCGTGGCGGCAATGCTCGGGGTGATGTTGTCCGGCAACGCTTTCGTGGTCGTGGATCCGACGTATCCCGAGCAGCGGCGCGCCATCATGCTCGCCGGTATCGACGTGGTCGTCGTCGCTACCGGTACGAGGGGAGCGATTCCCGAGACGTTCACAGGGGCCGTCGTCGAACACGGCGGAGCGGTTGGGAGCCCTACTGCCGGTGCGCTCCCGATACCCGACCGCACACCTCCCACGCGTGCTGCATACGCCGTTCACACCTCGGGATCGACCGGACGGCCGAAACGGGTGCTCGTCGGTCGTGCAGCGCTGGCGTACTCCACGGCTGCACGCGATGTCGTGTACGACGAAGAGCCGCAACGCTTTCTGCACCTGTCATCGCTGTCGTTCGACAGTGCATACGCCGGTCTGTTCTGGACGTTGGTGCGCGGTGGTGAGCTGTTGCTCGTCGACACGGGGCAGCCGCGCTCGACCGCAGAACTGGCCGATATCGTCGCCCATCGGGGTGTCACCCACGTACTCGCCATCCCGTCGCTGTACGAGGCACTGCTCGACGAGTCCGCGAGCCTGTTCTCTGTGCGACAGGTGATCGTCGCGGGCGAGGAGTGCACCGAGGCTCTGGTCGATCGACACCATGCCAGACTTCCCGGTGCCACGCTGACCAACGAGTACGGGCCGTCCGAAAGTGCGATCTGGTCGACCGCCGATCACGTCGCGGCGAGTGAGCCGGTCACGATCGGGCGAGCAGTCCCCGGTATCGGTACTCGTGTGGTGGATGAATCCGGTCGCCCGGTCCCGGCAGGAACGTCCGGAGAACTTCATCTGACCGGCACACTGGCGTACGGATACGACGGCGACCCACGCACAACGGCCGACAAGTTTCGGCCCGATCCGTGGGGGACCGGCGGACGGCGGGTGTACACAACCGGGGACCGAGTGCGGATCGGATCCGACGGTCGGCTGGTGTTCGACGGCCGAGTCGACGAGCAGTTCAAGATCTCCGGGTTTCGTATCGAACCGCGCGAGGTCGAAGCAGTGGTGCGTCGGATCACCGGGCATCAATGCGTCGCGGGTGTCGCGACGGGGCCTGGTGGGCGCCGCGACCTCGTCATCGCCGTCGACCATGCCGTGTTCGCCGATGTGGATGTCGAATCGATGCTCTCGCGTATTCGCGAGGAGGTGCCTGCGCATCTCGTGCCGCGCGCTGTGAGGGCCGTCGAGTCCATCCCGCGCACTGTGAACGGCAAGGTGGACAGGCGTGCGGTTGCGGCACTGTTGTCCGAGGTCGCGGTCCCGACGACCGAGCGCGATGCGGCCGATGTGCCGTCGACCGACACCGACGGCCTTCTCCTGGATGCGGTTGGGCATGCGTTGTCGCGTGACGTCGACGCGAGCCGAACGTTCGTCGAACATGGCGGTGACTCGATCGCCGCCATGCGGGTCGTGGGATTTCTGCATCGACGGGGTGTGCAGCTGTCTCCTCGCCGACTTCTGGCACCGGTACCGCTACGCGAACTGTCGCTCGTCGCCGGCCAGGAGGTCGTTCCCTCCGTACGACCCAGCGGAGATCGGACGGATGCTCTGGCCACCAGCCGTGCTCAACGAGCGATGCTGCTGCAGACCGCGCAGGCGTCGTCACCGGGGGTCTACGTCGAGCAGTTGGTGCTCGAACTGTTGGGTGATGTCGACGTGGACCGTCTCGCCGCCGCGTGGCGAGCAGTGTTCGACGCCTTCCCGATCCTCGGTGCGCACGCCACTGCGGCCCCGTACCTCACCCTCGACACCGGACGAGCAGGCACCGTTCCGATCGATGTCCGCCACGGTGTTGCAAATTGGACCGACCTCCTGACCGAAGATCGTGCGCGCGGCTTCACCCTGCCGGTCGACTCGCTCTCGAGGGTGCTGATCGCGCCGAACGCGGAAGGTGTGCGGGTCCTGTGGACTCATCACCACGCGATCGCCGATGGCTGGTCCCTTCCTGTGATCGTCGCCGCTCTCGCTGCGGCGTACCGCTCGGGGGATGTCGGCGAGAGACAATCCGGATTCGAGTCGTCGGCGGACGAGTCGGCTGCCGCCCATCGATCGGGTGCACGCCCTCTGGTGGAGAGGCTGTCCGCGCCGACGGAGCTCGAACTCGATGCCCCCCGGACCCACACGATCACGCCACCGGTCGATCTCGACATCGTGGCCGACCGACTCGGCATCACGGAGGCCGCACTGGTCAACACGGTGTGGTCGCTGGTGCTCGGAAGTGTCTTCGGAGTGCAGACCGTCGAGCACGGCATGGTCAGCAGCGGCCGTCACATCGGCACACCGGGGATGGATCGCGCGGTGGGCATGTTCGTGCGGATCGACCCGATCACCTCGACGTGGAGCGACGTCACCGAGCTCATCGACCTCGGTGCTCACGTCGCCGATCGAGTGGCCGCCGCGATGGACGCACCTGTTGCCACCGGGTGGGCACCGGAGACCCTCGTGGTTGTCGAGAACTATCCGCTCGATCCGTCGGTGCTCTCGTTCGGACCAGGGATCGAGACTTCATCGGTCGAGCTCGTCGAACAGACCGAGTTCGCATTGGTTCTGCAGTACCGGACATGGCCGACGAGCGCGCTGCATCTGCACGTCGACACCACGACGGTCTCGCCCGCGGCCGCAGCAGCCGTGGCTCGACGAGTCGACGCCGTGCTGTCGGGGCTGGGAACCGCCACGCGTGACACCCCGGTTGCAGCGATTCTGACCGGCCCCGCTGACCGAGAGGTCGATCACGCTGTCGAACAATCGGTTTCGGTGGTCGAGAGATTCGCCGAGAACGCGCGGACATGTCCGGATCGGATTGCCCTTGTCGACGGTCGCGTCCGCACGACCTACGCCGAACTCGACAAGCTTCGTCGAGACGACGCGTCTCGGTTGCGTGCGGCCGGTGTCGCACCGGGGCACGTGGTGGCCGTCCACGCGCCGGCGTCGATTTCGCTGGCTCGTACGCTTCTCGCGATCGCGACGTTGGGTGCCACCTGGATGGTGGTCGACGACGACCTTCCGGCCCAGCGAGCCGACGCCATGCTCGCCCGATCCGGTGCGCACTGGTCGTTGGTGCCGGGTGAGCAGGCCGTGCGGTCGACCGTGGCGCTGCCGAGGTCCGAGGCGAGCCCTGCCGACCACCTCGCTTACCTGATCTTCACGTCCGGCACAACCGGTGAGCCCAAGGTGATCGCCGTGGAGCACGGCGCTCTTGCTCGCCATCTTTCCGGTACGTGCGCGCGTTTCGACTATCGGCCGACCGACGTCGTGTTGGTGTTCGGCTCGGTGGCGTTCGATGCATCGCTCGAACAGTTGTTGGGTGCACTGTATGTCGGCGCGACGGCGGTGGGGAGACCGAAGAACATCGTCGCACCGACCGAACTCGCACGGTTCCTGAACGAGTTCGCCGTCACCGTGTTCAACCCTCCCACCGGCTATTGGATCCAGTTCACCTCCACTGCGCTACCTCCGGCTGTGCGCACTGTCATCGTCGGTGGAGAAGCTCTGCCGGCGTGGGCAACTCGCGTACCGGACGGGGTGGCGCTCTGGAATGCGTACGGCCCGACGGAGGCAGTGGTGACGGCGCTCGCCCACCGCGTCGACGGCCAGCCGATCGATCCGCTCCCGATCGGCACGTCGCAGCCGCGCCGCGGTGCGGCGGTCCTCGGCCCCGACCTGCTGCGGGTCGCCGACGGCGTGATCGGCGAAATTTGGCTGACCGGCATTCTGGCAGCAGGCTATCTGGGCGACCCCAGAAGTACGGCCGATGCGTTCCGGCCGAACGCGGCCACCGGAGCATCGGCGGGCGAACGCATGTACCGCACTGCGGATCTGGGGTTCAGGGCGGCGGACGGTTCGATCACGTTCGTCGGCCGGGCCGACCGTCAGGCCAAGGTTCGAGGATACCGAGTCGATCCGGCCGAGATCGAGACCGCGGCTGTTGCAGTGGACGGCGTGGTCTCCGCGCGCGCACTGCTCGTCGCCCCCAGCGAGGGTGTGGCGGTACGCATCGAATGCGTTGTCGTGGTTCGAGACCGGGACGCTCGGTCCGTTCGTGCGGCGATGGGAACTACCTTGCCTGCCCATCTGGTGCCGGCGCGTGTGCACGTGGTCCCCGAGTTGCCGCTGACCCGAAACGGGAAAGTGGACGACGTCGCGTTGCGGACTCGGATTCTCGCCGGTACATCAGCCGTGGGTGACCCCGGCGACGCTGCCGACATCGACGGCATCGTCACCTCGGCGGTGCGGGAGGTTCTCGGCGTCACCGATCGAAACATCGGGTTCGTTTCCGCCGGAGGCGATTCGCTGCGTGCGCTGGAACTGTCGGCGATAGTGCGGCGCAGCGGTGTTCTACTCGACGTACAGGTAGCCCTCGCCGATGGCACCGTCGATGCCCTGGTGGCAACCGCATCCGTCGACCCGTCTGCCATGGCCGACGGTACCCAGCCGAATCGCAGCCGACTCCTGCCTCCGGCAGTGCACTGGTTCAGGGATCGCGTGTCGAGCGAGCCGGTCTCGCAGTGGAACATGGCAATTCGGCTCGAGCTGGATTACCTGCCGGACAGTGCACTCGTGGACGCGGCAGTGGCCGAAGTGCTTCGAGTACACCCCATGCTTCGAGTCCGACTCGAAGAGACGGACTCGGTTCGGGAGTTCGTTCTCGCCGAGGCATGCCCTGTTCTGTTCTTCTTCGACACGGTCGAGCAGGAAGTGACGAACGCGTGCAAGCGGGTGTTCAACATGCTGACCCGCCGAGTCGGCATCGACAACGGCACTCCGATCGGTTTCGGCGTCGTCCGAGCGATGGACTCGGGTGCGGCCACGATAATCGTGCTCGCGCATCACCTCGTCATGGATGTGGTCTCCCTGCACATCGTTGCGGGTGACTTGATCGAGGCCATCGCTCACGGCAACGACGGCGCTCGTCTTCCGTCCGAGCGCACCAGTGTTCACGAGTGGGTGCAATGGCTTGCCTCCGACGCGAGCGCGCCCGGCGCGTACGAGCGATGCCGCGCGGCCTATCGAGGATCTACGCCGACGGTCGCCGATGCCGGACGGATCGACCCGGGCACCGAGGGGAACGCAGTCTTGGTGCTCCGAAGTGTTTCCGCCGCGGTGATCGATACCGCGACGGCGGCCATCGGTGCCAGCGTCGAAGAGATCCTCCAGTCGGCGGCGGTCACGGCGTATGCAGACACAGCAGGTGCCTCACCGGTCGTCATCGAAGTCGAGACGCACGGACGTGAACTCGGTGCGGAGGGTATCGATCTCACTCGAACCGTCGGGTGGTTCACCGGACTGTCCGCGGTGCCGGTGCATCCCGCGACGCCGGCTGAGCAGATCGCCGAGATTCGGGCAAGACGTGCGTGTCTCGGCACCACCGGCCAGCTGCCCACGGTCTTGCGGTACGTGCTCGGGTCTGACCCGTGCCCGGGACTGCGTCCACACGTCGGCGTGAACTACGTCGGGCGACTCGACGACGACCGGACGGGTTCGGCGAGTGCCTACGGAGGGGGGCACCTGCGTGCTGCTCACGCCGCGAGGCCGGTCGCCGTGCAGATCGACGCCTGGTTCAGAGGCGGGGAATTCGTCGTGGCGGTCGAACACGTCGATGTCGAGTCGGCGGAACTGGTCGCGAATGCGATTGTCGCGGCGATGACAGCCGCGTCGGCGGCCCAGTCGATTGCGATCGCGGCAGGTCTGTGTGCGATCGATCTGCGCGGCAACACGATCGACGACGTACTTGCTTCCGGGCCTGTCGAGGCCCTCGCGCCGCTCACCGAGGTACAGGAGGCGATGTACCTGCGCAGCGGTTCCGATCCCGGTGCTGCGTACATCGAGCAGATCGTTCTGCGACTGCCGGACGGCATCGAGGTCGACCGGCTGCGTGCAGCCGTCCGATCCGCGGTCGCGGTGATGCCCCTTCTTCGCGGCGACATCGTGTGGGAGGGGCTCGCCGATCCGATTCTGGTGGTGCGAGCGCTCGCCGATCCGGTCTTCGTATCCGATACCGTCGATGCAAGGGCCGAAGTCGATTCTCTTGCAGAAGGTTCGGCCCTTTTTCGGGCCACCATCTCGGACGGCGTGTTGGCACTGACCTTTCACCATCTCGTCGCTGATGGCTGGACTGTTCGAATGCTGTTGCAGCACATCGACGATTACTACTTCGATCGCCCCGTACCGACGGAAGCCGATCACCGGATGCTCCTGCACATGGTGGTATCGGCGAATCGGCAGCGGCTTCCATCTCTCGACCGTTCTCCGGCGATGTTGCTGCCACCGCTCTATCGGGACGCGCCCGCGGCGGGCCACGGGAACATCGATCTGACCCGAAAGATCGAACCGGCGGCTGCTCGGCAGCTGCGGCGCGCCGCCGCGCGACGCGGTGTCACGTTGGCATCGCTCGCCCACGCAGGCTGGGCATTGCTGCTCGGCCGGTCCGGTCGACACGTGCGGTTCGGAAGCGTCGGACAACACCGTCCGGCCGGCCACGACGATTCGCCCGGCATGTACATCGAAACCCGCACGCTCGATGTACGACTGCCCGCAGATGTCGACGTTCTGCTGAAATCGATGCACAGCGCTCTGCGAACGGAGTCCGCATTCGATGTCCACGAACACGATCCTGATGATGCAGTCACGGCCGGTGTCGGTGCGATGTACGAGACCGCGGTGATCGTCGACGATGCGCGCGGAACGGGTACAGCTACAGAGTTTCTCGGTTACCCCGTCGATGTGCTGTCGACCCGTGAACGTACGGGCCTTGCACTGACCGCGTCGGTGATCGACCACGGCGGAGTGTCCGGCATCGAAGTGACCCTCAACTGCGATCTCGAGCAGGTGACCGAGCAGGACGGACACCGCATCCTCGCTGATCTCTTCGCGATCCTGACCGACCTCGCCGAGCCTTTCACTTCCACGGACCAAGGCGCTTCCGATCAGCCCATCAGCACTACAGCCGACTCTGCACCGAGGAGCACACGTTGACCACCACCACCAGCACGGCAATCGTCGTCGGGGCCGACGCGACCGCGTGGATCGATTCCCATCTGATCGAACTTCGCGAGATTCTCGCAACCGAGGGCGTGCTGCGTCTGCGCGGTCTCGGAGAGGCAGTTCAGGAGTTCGACGCGATCGCCGAAACTATAACGGGCGCTGCGCCACTCGAATATCACGGTGGCGCTACGCCGCGCACCCGAATCGATCGAAACGTGTATTCGTCCACGGATTTCCCGTCCGAATATGCGATCGATCTGCACTCGGAGATGGCGTACTCGCCTACCTGGCCGCTCTATCTCGCATTCTGCTGTGCGCAACCTCCGCAGTCCGGCGGGGCAACTCCGCTTGCATCGACGGTGGAGATCGCCGAGCGCGTGCCGAGTGGGCTTGCCGAGCGGCTCCGTCTTCTCGGTATCCGGTACCGGCGCGCCTTTCACCCGCTTCTGGGTATCGACTGGCGGAGTGCGTACGGCGTGAACGACGAGACCGAGCTGCTCGACGCTGCCGCCCGACGCGGAGAAAACATACGGATCGACGGTGACCTTGTCACGTCGTCGTGGACCCTGCCTGCATATCGCCACCGCGAGGGCGGCGTCGAATCGTGGTTCAACCAGATGGTCGCGTTCAACGTGCACACGCTGCCGTCAGGGGTGCGAGAGGACTTGCTCGATGTGGTGGGCGAGGACGGAATTCCCAAGAACACCCTGTTCGGTGACGGCACGCCGTTCGTCGAATCCGACATCAGCGCCGTGCGCGATGCGGTCGACGCGACGTCCACCGCTGTGCCCTGGGAGGCAGGGGATCTGACCATCGTCGACAACCGCCGGTTCGCGCATGGGCGGCAGCCGTACACCGGTTCGCGCGAGGTGCGGGTGTGCATGACCGGAGAGGGGAGTTGGGTATGACCGCCGATACGTTGTTCGCTCGTCTGGCCGGGGCATGGGTCGCGGTCGACGACACTGCGGGCCACGAACCGGCCGGGGTGACGGCGCGTGTGGCCGACGCCTCCATCGATGCCGTCGAGTCTGCAGTGCATGCTGCGCTGACGCCGTTTCTGTTGGGGGAAGGCACTATCGGTTCGCTGCAGACGACACGCACCGGCACCGGTTGGGTGGTCGACGCCGGTGACATCACCATCACGGCCACATCCGATCGGATGGAGGTCACGGCGCAGGTGGACGGGTGGACCTTGGATTCGTTGGTCGCGTCCTCCATCGCGACCGAAACAGCACGCCGACTCGACGTGGGTATCGCCGGTCACGAGTCCTTGCCCCCGGCGGGAAAGTTCGAGAGCGTCGATGTCGTCGAGCGCATCCGCGCACACGCCCGAACCACCCCCGACCGCAGTGCAATTCGATCCGCTACCGAGACGCTCGATTACGCGAACATGATCAGCGCCGCCGAGGTGCGAGCCGACGAACTCGATGCATCACGAGCCGGTCAGGTGGTCGCGGTGCGATTCGATCGGTCGATCGACTCGGTGGTGGAACTGCTCGGAGTTCTGATCTCGGGGCGCGCCTATCTGTTGTTGTCCTCCGACGACGAATCCGGTTATGCCCGTGTCGCATCGACCATCGCGTCGGGGAAGGAATCCGCCTCCGGCGACGTCGATCGAACGTCGGCCTCTGCCGCCGCGTACGTGCAGTTCACGTCGGGAACGTCGGGGCAGCCGAAGGCGATCGTCGTCGAACGGGCTCAGTTGTCGGCCTACTGTGCTTTTCTCGAGGCCGAGAACCTCTGCGGCCCAGGAGTGACCATGCCGGTCCTCAGCGCTCCCGAGTTCGACGCCATCGTCAAGCAGATCTGGGGGCAGCTCACCGCCGGGGGAACGGTGCTGCTGCCCGAGTCGGGCGACGTACTACGGGAGATCGACCGCGCTACTGCGATCGACACCGTGTCGATCAACACTGTGCCGACCGTGTGGAATCAATTCCTGGACGTGGCTGCGCAACGTCCGATCACGACACAAGGAACGCTACTGCTCGGTGGTGAGGCGCTCGATCCGGTTCTGGTCGACCGCACCCGGGCACTGTGGCCGGGCGTACGTATCGTCAATCTGTACGGACCATCCGAATGCACCTCCAACGCAACGTTCTTACGCGAGGTCACCTGCAGGCGCGATCGCACCCCCATCGGCACTGCCATCCGTGGTTCGATCGCAGTCGTACTCGACGACCGGCTGGCCGCCGTTCCCGTCGGGGCCGTCGGGACCCTGCACATCTCGGGTGACAGCGTTGCGCGCGGCTACCACGGCGACACGCGTCGCACTGCGGCCTCGTTCCTGCCGATGGCAGTGGACCGCGGGACCGGATCGGGCATCAGGATGTACGCGACCGGTGACCGCGTGCGAGCCACGTCCGACGGGCTGGTCTATCTGGGCCGTACCGATGCCGAAGTGAAGGTGAACGGAGTCCGAACCGACCTCGAGGCTCTGCGCAACGACGTAGCCGTCGTCCAGGGGGTGACGAGTGCCGCCGTGATAGTGGTGGACGGCGGGATCGACATCGTCGTCGAATGCGCACCTCGAGAGCGTGACGATGTGGTCGCATCGGTGCGAGAACGAGTCGACACCACCTGGCGACGCGAATTGCGCACCAGCCGGGTGCGCTGGGTGGCCGAGATTCCTCGTACCGAGGTGGGCAAGGTCGATGTCTCGGCCCTCGCCCGGTACGCGGACCGGCCGGCGGTGTCGGAAGGCCTCGAATCAACGGCAGCAGCCGCATCGTCCGCCGCTCCGCACCGCGTGCTCGAAACGATCTGGACGTCCGTGCTCGGATCCGAGCCGACTCGGGCGTCGTCCATCGTTGCGCTCGGCGGCGATTCGATGAAGCAGCTCAAGATCGTCGCGCTGTACCGGCGCATTCTCAAAGTGGATGTCTCACTGCACGATTTCAAGCAACGCGACACCCTGGGTGAACACGAGGACCTACTTCTCGAGCGCGTCGACGTCGCCCACCTCGACCGAATGGCCGCATCGTTGAACGGGGCGAAACGGTGAGCGACATCGATCTCCTTCTCGCTGTCGCAGACACGGCCGTCGACTCGACGGTGTCCTTGGATCCGCGGACACCCAGCTCGTATCAGGAACGCCTCTGGAGAGCTCACTGCGCTGCACCGTCGACCGCATATTCGGTGCCGTGTGTGTTCGATCTGGACGGCGGAGACAGCGCTACCGTGCTCGCGGCGATTCTCCAGGTCCTGGCAGCACACGACGTGTTCGCTACGCGCATCGTCGACGCGGACGGCCCCGGCTTCGTACTCGAACCCGTCGGTCCGATCGTTCCCGAGATCGCGGTCGTGGACGACGTGGACATCGCGACCGAGGAACTGCTTGCACGTGG
Source organism: Rhodococcoides sp. S146-33 (assembly GCF_059489205.1). NCBI lineage: Bacteria > Bacillati > Actinomycetota > Actinomycetes > Mycobacteriales > Nocardiaceae > Rhodococcoides > Rhodococcoides sp. S146-33. The sequence goes on along the minus strand of NZ_JCAJWY010000006.1, from coordinate 180,400 downwards.
GTGGACGAGCGGACCGTTGGTGCGTGTCGCCCTGTATCGCCGAGAGGGTCGAGCGGACCGCATTGCCTTGGTGTTCCACCATGCCGTCATCGACGGCCATTCGGTGTCGCTCCTGATCGCCGACATCGCCCGAGAGCTCGCCGAACCGGGTGTGTCCTCGATTCGGACTCGTCCCCGCTACCGCGATGTAGCCCGCGTACGGCGTTCGTCCAGGTCATGGTGGACACAGCATCTGGCCGCGGTGCCGTATCGCCGGGCCTGGCGGCCGTCCGAGCCCGGCGAATCAGTCGTCACTCGGGCTCCGGTGACGGCCGGTCGTCGGGATGCCTCGAGCTGGTTCACTGCAGTCGCCGTCACGCTGGCGAGGCTCCTCGGCGCGGAGGTTCTGTGCCTGTCGGTGCCGCTGGCCAATCGTCGAGAGGTCGAGGAATTCGATGTGGTCGGCCCACTGGTGAGCACCGTGCCCGTGGTCGTCGAGGTGCGCAAGACCGATACTCTCGGCACGGTCCGTGGCCGCATCGAAGCGCTGATCGAGGATGCGAGCGAGCACGCCGACGTAGATCTGGCAGGAGTGGTCGCCGACTTACGCCGCGATGACCCCGAGTTCTTTCTGCCGACCGAGGTGTTCGTCAATGTCCAGAGCGTCGATCGATCCGACATCGCGCTGGGTGGCGCGACAGCCAGGCCTGTCGCGGTGCACACAGGTGAGATGAAAGCCGCACTGACGGTGAGTATCTCGGCTACCGATTCACCGGAAGTGCAGATCGAGTCGGCGCTGCCGGGTTGGTCGGAGGTGACACACGACGGCATTCGAGACGTTCTGCTCACCGTTCTCGCCGCAGATCCGGTCGTAATCGTTGCGGAGCTGCCGCTCGGCGTCACGGGTCGGACAGCGTCTCGGTCGACGGTCGACACCTCGATTCTCGCGCCGCTGCTGTCCGCGACCGACGATTCCCGATTAGCGCTGGTGGCGCCCGATCGCACCCTCACCCGCGCGGAGCTGGTTCGGGAAATTCGCCTGCGTGCAGGAGTTCTGACGCAGCACGGTGTGGTCCCAGGAGACGCAGTCCTGTTGACGGTCGAGCGCGATCACGAGTTCGTGGTGTGGGCGGCGGCGATCATGGCGATCGGCGCAGCGTACGTTCCGGTGGACACTCGGCACGGAGCAGCCCGCCTTACTTCCGTTGCGGCACAGTCGAATGCGAAGTCGGGGGTGTTCTCGGACATCTCTCTCGCTCCGCCCGGCCTCGACATGATCGACCGCGCACCGGTTGATGCCGAGGTCGATGCGGTCGAGCTGCCGGGTGTCGTGTCAGGTCTCCCCGCTTATGTCATCTTCACCTCGGGAACCACCGGCACTCCCAAGGGTGTCCCGGTCACCCACGCCAATCTGTTGGCGCTGCGCGATTCCACTGCCTCGATCATCGGGACGGGCGACATCGTCTCCGCCGTGCACGCGTTCACCTTCGACTTCAGTGTCTGGGAGATCTGGATTGCACTCTCGCTCGGGGCACGCGTCGTGATCTACGAGGAGGGCGTCGCCCGCGACCCCTTCGAGTTGGCCGTGCGGCTGAACCAGGACCGTGTGAGCGTTGTGTCGCTGACGAATTCGGCGTTCGGTTCGCTCATTGCGGCGCGGCCGGCACTGCCGTCGTTGCGACGCGTGGTGCTCGGCGGGGAGCAGGTCTCGTCCGGCTACGTGCAGCAGTGGCTCGACACGGTCGAACACCCGACGGGGCGTGTCGACGTCATCAATATGCTCGGTGCCACCGAGACCACGGTGCACACCACTCGGCGGGTGGTCACCCGGACCGATCTCGAGGCCCCCGCCGTCCAGGTGGGCGAACCGCTCGCACATCTCGACGTCGTTGTTATCGACGCGGCCGGTCGGGCACTGCCGAGGGGCCTCGAAGGCCAGATAACCGTTCGTGGTTCAGGTCTGGCTCTCGGCTATCTCGGACGCGGTCGGCTGACGGCGTCGCGCTTCGTCCCCGATCCGTTTCCCGATGCTCTGCCCGGGTCGAGGCTCTACCTCACGGGCGACAAGGGGCGGTGGCTCGCGCCACGCGAACTACACGTCGACGGTCGCATCGACTCACAGGTGAAAGTCCGCGGACACCGGATCGAAACGGCTGGGGTCGAGGCTGTGCTCGAGCAACTCCCCGGTGTTCGGCGTGCCTGCGTCGTTGCCCACGAGAACCGTTTGCTCGCGTTCGTCGACGCCGCCGACGACTGCGCCGATCTGTATGCCGGTGCTGCCGATGGTCTGGCTGCCTACGAGGTACCCGACCGAATCCATCGCGTGCATGAGTTCCCGGTGACGGTCAACGGCAAGCTCGATCGTCGAGTGGAGTCGCTGGCGGCGGTGGCGCTCCCGCCGGAGGTTAGTCAGCCTGACGAATCGAACTCTGCCCGAGGGTGGTTCGATCACGCACTCACCGATGCGCTGGGAGTTCAGGCGCTTGACGAAGACCGCTCGTTCCTGGCCAACGGCGGCGATTCGATCCTCGCAGTCCGCCTCGTCAGCGATGTTCGCTCGCGTGGAACAGAACTCGGAATCGGCGATGTACTCGGCGCATCGAGTCTGAGAGAGCTTGCCGCACTCGTTGCAGATCGTGGGCACAGGACCGAGCCCGAAGACGAAGAGCTGCCACCGTTCTCGCTGATCGACGCCGAGGTTCGTGATGGCCTGCCCTACGACGTGGCCGATGCGTACCCGTTGTCGGCAGCGCAGGAGGGCATGTTGTTCCATATTCGCTCCGATTCGGCCGTGGGGGTCTACCACAACACGGTCAGCGTGCGCATTCGCGGTGGGCTCGATCCGTTGGCGTTTCGAGTGGCTCTCGCCGATACCGTGCGCAGGCACGAGGTGCTGCGAACCTCCGTCGACGAGTGGAGTGCAGCGGAGCCCGTGCAGTTGGTGCATCGGCATGTGGCCACACCCCTGTCGGTGGTTTCGGTGCCTGCCGGTTCGGACGCCGATGCGGTGATCGACGAGATCGTCTCCGCGGAACGAGTGCGCCCGTTCGACCTCGACCGGGCACCGCTGTTTCGTCTCACGCTGGTTCGCGTCGCGCCGGGGGAGGACCAGCTGATCATCAGCGACAGCCACCTCGTGCTCGACGGGTGGAGTTGGACCTCGACACTGGCCGAGATCGTCGACCGGCACAATGCTTTGCTCCGACGAGATCAGGCGTACGACACCACCTACAAACCCGTACCCGTCAAGTTCGTCGATTTCGTTGCAGCCGAGCGACGTGCGCGATCGTCCGCAGCGACATCGCGAGCCTGGGCCGAGCACCTACGCGGCGTCCGGCCGCGACGGGTGGCCGATGTTCGCAGCATCGGTGACAGAGACGTCCGACGCACCGAGATCGACGCCGACGCTCTGCGTGAACGTGCCGCAGCAGCAGGTATTTCGGTTCGTCACCTCGCGATGGCCGTGCACGTTCACGCGCTTGCCGATGTTTTCGGCGATCGTGAACTGGTCACCGGGATAACCGCGAACGGGCGGCTCGAGCGTCAGGGCGGTGTCGACGCCCGCGGGATGTTTCTGAACATGCTTCCACTGCAGCTGCGTGCCCTGGCCGATCCGATCGTCACAGCGGAGGAATGCGCGCGCACCGAGGCAGCCTTGATGCCGCATCGACGCCTGCCGAACGTGGACATAACAACGGCGGTCGGCAAGGGACCGTTGTTCGACTACGGATTCAATTTCGTTCGGTTTCATCGCCTTTCGGACATCGAGAGGACGCACACCTTCGGTTCGAAGGACGATGATTCCCACTTCGCACAGGAGGACACCGACTTCGCCTTGATGGCGACGTTCTCGATACACCCACCCGAGCATCGACTCGCGTTGATGCTCGTCGTCGACACCGCCCGGGTGTCACCGCCGCGGCACAGACGGATCATCCAGGCGTACCGCGCAGCACTGGCCGAAGCGGCACCAGCGGTCGACGCCACCGAAGGAGACACCGAATCATGAAAACACTGCTCGCAGTTCTACTTCGAGGCGGCCGCGGCATCTCGGCTCTTGCCGTGATCGCGGGGATCGTCACCGGCGTTGCCACCATCGTCATGGTCGCGACCATCACCAGCGCGGTCACCTCCGACACCGGACTCGACGCGTTGGCACCGTTCGTAGCGGCGGCCGTAGCGGTATTGCTGTCCGGTGCGTTGGCATCGAACGCGTTGGTACGGGTGACGCAGAAGTCGGTCGATCGACTGCGTACGAAGCTCGTCGACGACCTGCTGTCGGTGCCGCTGCGCCGATTCGAGTCGTTCGGCACTGCGCGTGCGATGGCGGTGCTGACCGAGGACCTCGCCGCAGTGGGGCAGGCTGTGCAGTCCCTGCCGTTGCTGCTCATCAACTCGGTGATCGTCGTCTGCGCATTGGGGTACGTGGGCATGTTGTCGCTCGTTGCGTTGGGAGTGTTGGCACTGGTCATCGTCGTCGGTGGCAGTGCCTACGCGTTCGCGAACGGCAAAGCCGGAGCTCATATGTACCGAGCCCGGGAAGCTCAGGACGGTCTGCACGAGACGTACCAGTCCATCACGCACGGCTTCAAGGACGTCAAGCTCAGCTCCCGACTGAGAGCATCCCTGGTGGAGCAGGACCTGCATCGGCAATCCGCCGACTACGCACGCAGTGTCGTCAGGGGTTCCACCGTCAGCCTCGTCACGGGGTATTGGGGGCAGATGCTCTTCCTGGCGTGTGTCGGTGCCGTCGCCTTCGGCGGAGACGCGCTCGGCATTCCGGCACAGGATCGGGTCGGTGTCGCACTCGCCGTTCTTTACCTGAACACCCCGCTCGTCACCGTACTCAACATCGGACCGGTTCTATCGCGTGCCGTCGTCGCACTGCGCCGAATCGGCGAGGTCGCGACGCTGCGCGACGACAGCGAAGCATTCGTCGCTGTCGATCGACCCGCGGTGGTCGACGATATCGGCGTCGAGGACATGGCATTCGCGTACGACGCTGCCTCGCCAGGGGAGACCTTCGCGATCGGACCGGTGACACAGCGCTTCGCCCGCGGCACCATCACCTACCTGGTGGGCGGAAATGGCAGCGGCAAAAGCACATTGGGCCGCGTACTGTCCGGGTTGTACACCCCGGACGGTGGCTCGCTCGAGATCGACGGCAGTGCGCTCTCACCGAGTGAGATCGTTGCGTATCGGGAGAACGTCTCGGCGTGCTTCGCCGACTCGTACGTGTTCGGACGGTTGCGGTCGGCCGATCCCGAGGTCGCCGCGCGTGCCCGCTACTGGTTGCGCGAGTTGGGGCTCGACTCGATCGTCGAGCTCGACGGGGAACGACTGATCTTCGACGGGCTCTCGAGCGGGCAGCGCAAGCGGCTTGCACTGGTGGAAACGTTGGCCGATCCGCGCGACGTCGTGGTGCTCGACGAGTGGGCCGCAGAACAGGATCCAGAGAACCGCCACCGCTTCTACACCGACATCCTTCCGCGTATTCGCGACGAAGGACGCATCGTGATCGTCGTGACCCACGACGATCGGTACTTCGACCTGTGCGATCACCTCGTCAAGCTCGAGCGTGGTGCGCAGGTGCTCGTCGATCAGCCCGTACACAACTGACGCAAGCCATCACGCAACCAGTCGAAGGAACAGGGGATCACAGTGCAGGACAACATTTCCGAATGGACCGTCGTACGCAACGACGAGGAACAGCATTCGATCTGGCCGGCGGAACGACCACTGCCGCTGGGGTGGTACGAGGTCGGATTCACCGGTGATCGTGAGGCGTGCCTGGACCATATCGAGGTCGTGTGGACCGATATTCGCCCTTTGTCCCTTCGCCGGGCGCTGGGGGTGGCACGATGACCGTCCTCGACACTGTGTCAGGAGTCCCCTCGTCACTGGCCCGGACTCTCGTGGGCGATTTTCTACCGATGACCATCGACATCGAGCGGTCGTCCGGTTCCTACCTCTGGGACGAGGCGGCCGGTCGACCGGTCTTGGACTTCGGGATGTTCTTCTCGTCCTCCCCACTCGGCCACAACCCCACACCGCTCGCACACATCGAAGCCGAGCGAAAGCTTCTGGCAGCAGCCAAGATGAAGCCCTCGAACCCGGATTTCGCGTCCCGTGTCCTGGCCGATTCGGTCGAGACCTTTCGTCGTCTGCTGATGCCGGAGGACATGCCGCATCTGTTCCTCATCGACGGCGGTGCGGCTGCCGTCGAGAACGCACTGAAGGTCGCCTTCGACTGGAAATCCCAGCGAGCGGGCACCGACGAATCGAATCTGCAAGCGCTGCATCTTCGTTGGGCCTTCCACGGTCGAAGCGGTTACACCATGTCTTTGACCAATACCGATCCGGCCAAGACAGCAAGGTTTCCCAAATTCGACTGGCCCAGAATCGAAGCACCGGCTCGCGGCGAGGACGGTGGTGACGAAGCCGACCGAGCCGATCTCAGTGAGGCCGAATGCCGGACACTCGCCGAGATCGAAGCGACTCTCGTCGCCGACGGTGAGAGAATTGCGTGCTTCGTCTACGAGCCGATTCAAGGGGAGGGTGGTGACCGACACCTGGGCGCTGCCTTCCTGAGAGCCGCGCAAGCATTGTGCGTCGAGCACGACGTTCTCACCATCGCGGACGAAGTCCAGACCGGTGGTGGCATAGTCGGCACACGTTGGGCGCACGAGGCATTGGGTCTGCGTCCCGACCTGGTGGCGTTCGGAAAGCGTCTGCAGGTGTGCGGAGTCATCGGTGGCCGTCGCGTCGACGATCTCGACACCAACGCGTTCGCCGTACCAGGACGGATCAGCTCGACCTGGGGTGGTTCGTTGGTGGATCTGGTGCGATTTGCACTGCTCTACGAGTACATCGCGCGAGAGAACGTGATCGCGCGAGCGGCCGCGATGGGTCCCTTCGTGCGCGCCGGACTCGACGAAATAGTGAGTTCTTCGGGCGGTCGTGCCACTTCGGCCCGGTCGCGTGGTTTGTGGGGGGCCGTCACACTGTCCTCTCGCGAGATGCGCGACGCAGTCCTCGGCACCGCATTGGACGAATACGACACGGTACTACTGCCGTGCGGGACCAGGTCGATTCGTTGGCGTCCGTCGATGTTGGCCACCGAGCAGGAACTGGCGCTCTCGTTCGACGCAGTGACTCGCTCGCTGACGGCGGTGGGGCGCTCGTGACAGCCTTCGTCGACGATCTGGCGTTCACCGGGCTCTCTGAGCGCTTCGGCGACCGTCCCGTGCAGCTCTGCGTGGACGGAGAATTGGGTGTCGCCGCCCTCGAACAACGGAGCGCAGAGGTCCGCAGCACCTTGACTCGCGCCGGTGTCGGTCGCGGGCACGTCGTCGCAGTGAAGGGTCGCCGCGACTCCTGGTTGCTGCCGACGTTGCTGGGCATACTCGGTGCAGGTGCTGCGTACACGGTCATTCCGTACAACAGCCCGCAGGCCGTCGAGACGCTGCTGCTCGAGACCGTCGAGCCGGCCGCCATGGTGGTGTGGGAGGACCTGCATCCGGCGTCCTGGCGCGGCCGGCCTTCGGTAGCACTCGGCGACGCGGTCGTCTTTCTCTTCGGTTCGTTCGAGCCGGCTTCTCCCGCACCGCGCAGCATCGACGATCCCGCTTACATCATCACCACGTCCGGGACGTCGGGTACGCCGAAAGCCGTTCTGGTACCGCACCGAGCCGTAATGGCATTTCTCGACGCCTCCTGCGGGGTGGTCGCCCTGTCGAGATCCGATGTCGTGGCAGCGCGGTCATCCGCAGCCTTCGATCTTTCGGTGTGGGAACTGTTCGCATCGGTGGGGGCGGGCACCACCGCGGTCCTCGTCGTGGAAGGTGTTGCGGCCGATACTGCTCGGCTGCACGAGCTTCTATCGCAGACGGGTGCGTCCGTGCTCTCGACCACACCGTCCGCGGCCTATCAACTCGGCGCGTACGACGAGTCGGTCGGTGGTGGGCTGGCGCTGCGACAGTTGCTCGTGGGCGGCGAAGCCTCCGACGGTGGCAGGCTTGCCGACGTCATGGCCGCACCGTCTTTCGGCCCGTGCCGGCTGGTCAATTGGTACGGCCCGACGGAGGTTACGGTGTCCTGCACCGGCGGCGAACTCGTAGAAGAGGATCTCGCCGAACCGCGGACGCCCATCGGGCCCGCTCTGCCGGGCGTGAGAACGCAGGTTCTGCCCGTTGCCGACGATGTCGGTTCGATCGACGGCCTCGGACAGCTTGCGTTGGGCGGTGCCCAACTCGCACACGGATACCTCGGAAACCCTCGCGCGACTGCAGCAGCGTTCGTCCCGGACCCAGCCGGGCACGGTGATCGGCTGTATCTGACCGGGGACATCGTCGGTACCGATGCCGGCGACCGGTTCGTGTATCACGGCCGCGCCGACGACCAGGTGCAGTTGCGGGGATACCGGCTCGAGCTCGGCGAGGTGGAACGAGCGATTGCGTCCCACCCGGGGATTCGGTGGTCCCATGCCACGGTCGGCGGCACGGACCTCGATGTTCTCGTCGCGTATTTCGCCACCTTCGAGGAGATCGGTGTCGATCGTGCGGAGTTGTGGTCGCAGCTCTATCGCACGTTGCCGCGCCACGCAGTCCCTGCCGCTCTGGTGAACGTGGCCGATGTTCCGGTCACCGTCGGTCAGAAGTTGGATGTCGCGAAGTTGCCTGAGCCGGTGGTCACCGACTTCGTTGCCGGTACGACAGCGGGCCGGGCGGCGGAGACCGATACCGAGGAGCGGCTGCTGACGCTGTGGCGACGTCTGCTGGGAATCGAAGAGATCGGTACAGATCACCATTTCTTCGCGCTGGGTGGCCACTCCTTGTTGGTCGCGCGCTTGGTCAACGGCATCGCCCGTGAGTTCGGGGTGCGGTTGCAGTTGGCGGATGTAGTGGAGGGACTGACCGTGCGCGAGATCGCGTCGGTCGTGGACAGAGAAACTAATCGTCTGTCGGTCGGCGCATCGGCGTCGAGCCGTGGACAGGAGGAGATGTCATGGTGACCACGAGGGAGAGGCCCCCGATAGAGGGTGCGACGAGGGATGGCTCCATCCTGGAACGTTTCGCGGGAGTGGCCAGGTGGAGTTATCGCCATCGACTCGTAGTGCTTGCGGGATGGCTTGTAGCGCTTGTGTTGTCGGCCGGTGCCTACGTGGGGCTCGGTATGTCCGAGTTGTCTCCGGCGGAAGGGTTCGTAGGCGAATCCGGTGCAGCGGAGCAGCTGGAAACGGGCTCGGACTTCCTGTCCTCGCGTACCGAAACGATTCTGGTGCAGGGCAGCTCGGCGCAGGACTCCGATCGCATCGCGGACGAATTGGCCGCGGCCCTGGCAGGGACGGCGCAGGAGCCGCCGGAGAAGTTGTCGGCCGCTACAGGGGACCAACGGGTTCTGCAGGTGTTGCTGCCCGATGAGCAGGCATCGCCGTCCGAGCGCGTGCAGGGGATCGAGTCTGCGATCGAGAGCGCCCGCGAGACCAACCCGGGTGCTGCCGTATCGGCTACCGGGCCCATCTCGGTGCAAGCCGACGTGACCACCAGTTACGGTGAGCGACTGGTGTTGCTGGAAATGCTCAGCCTGCCCGTCACGGCCGTCGTGTTGTTCCTCGTGTTCGCCGGTCTGATTGCCACGTTGATCCCGCTTGTCACCGGCCTTGCGGTGGTGGCACTGGCGATCCTCTGGAGCGGGCCGACGTCGTTGTTGGTGCCCATGGAAAGCAATCAGATGAGTGTCATCTTGCTGATGGGTCTCGCTCTGGGCGTGGACTATTCGTTGTTCTTCGTCAGGCGCGCTCGCGAGGAGTTCGCCCGATCCGGTGACGCCGACGCGGCCGCAACGATCGCGGTGTCGATGACCGTGCGCTCGGTTCTGGTGGCCGGTTTGGTGACCGGTGTGTCGGTGATCGCAGCATTCCTGACCGAGTCGCCGATTTTTCACTCGCTCACACTCGGCATCATTCTCGTCGTCGTCGCCGCGATGCTCGCGTCGATCACCTTGCTCCCGGCGCTGTTGGCCTTGGGGCGTCGACGAGTTGTCCGGCAGCTGTTCGGCAAGACTCCGAACGACGCAACGGAGGAGACAGGCTTCTGGGGGCGTCTGTCGGGTACGGTCGTTCGGCGCCCGGTGCCGGCGCTGCTCGCCGGACTGGCCGTGATGGTCTTGTTGGCAGCACCAGTTGCGACCATGAAGTTGCAGTTTCCGGGAACCGACAGCATGCCGCGAACTTTCGAGACGCTGCGCACGCTGGACGACGTGTCCGAGCAGTTCCCGCTGTACGGCGTCAGCCACACCGTGGTCACCGAGACCGACGGTGACGTGGCGGGTGCCTCGGCCGCACTCACGGACATCGCCGAGAACGCGGCGGGGCTGCCCGGATTCGACGGGCAGGTACGTGACGTCCAGGTCTCCACGGACGAGTCGGTGGCGCGCGTCGAGATCGGCACCGACGCAGACGGTATCGATGCGCAGTCCGCGAGGGATTCGCTGAACGAGTTGCGAAGCAACGTCGTTCCGGAGTTCGCCGGTGATCGTGACATTCTCGTCGGTGGTGAGACTGCAGTCAGTGTCGACGTCTCGGACTCGACGTCGCGTGATCTGCTGATCGTCATTCCGATCGTCCTGCTGGTCGCTTTCGCGCTGATCTACCTCGCGTTCCGCAGTGTCGGGCTGGCCGCTCTGAGCGTGGGCCTGAACCTGCTGTCCGTTCTCGCGTCCTACGGCATCCTGGTGCTGTTGTTCCAGTACGGCTGGGGTGCATCGGTGTTCGGTTCGGAGTACGTCGGTCCGGTGGTGACTCTGCTGCCGGTGATGATGCTGGTCATCCTCATCGGCCTGTCGATGGACTATCACGTCTTCATCCTCACTCGGGTGCGCGAAGCATTCGGTCGTGGCCTCGGCGTCGAGGATGCCGTCCGGCAGGGTGTGGTCCGGTCCGCGCCGCCGGTTACCGCGGCTGCGGCTGTGATGGTCGTGATCTTCGCTATGTTCACGTTGTTGCCCACGCCGGAGATGAAACAGCTCGGTGTGGGGCTCGCGGCAGCAATTGCTTTGGACGCCACAGTTGTTCGCGGCATTCTCGTTCCCGCTGCATTGCGATTGCTGGGTGCGAGCGTATGGAAGCGCTCTCTCTCGGGCGCGGGACACCACTGACCGAGCAACCGAGTTCACGACAGAGAAGGAGCCCGAGAAGGATGACCACCGGCACGATGTATATCCGGCAAACCGTTGTGGGGGTGCTGGTGTCGGTCGTCGTCCTTCTCGGGCTCGCGCCCGGCCCTGCGGCTGCCGCGACGATATCGACGTCCGATCTGCAGTCTGCCGTCGATGGCTGGACCTCGGAGATCGGTGCACCGGGTATGTCGGTGCAGATCGTCGATCGAGACGCGGTGGCGGCACAGGTATCGAGCGGCGTCGACGGCCACGGTGTTCCGGTCGACGCCGCAACGCCTTTCGTGTGGGGGTCGGTATCCAAGCAATTCACTGCGGCCACCGTCCTCGGACTGGAGCGGCAGGGTGCTCTCGAAGCGTCGACTCCCGTCGTAGATATCGTGCCGCAGGCGGCCGGGATGCTGGGCGATCAGAGGACGACCGTCGACGATCTGGTACACCACACGAGCGGGCTACCGCACGACATCACGGTCACCGACGATTGGTCTCGCAGGAATTCGGCAGCCGACACGATCGGGACCATCTCGCAACCGGCCGGGACGACCGAGCGTGGGTCGTTTCGATATTCCAGCCTGAACTACATGCTTCTACAGGCGATGGTCGAGACGGTGACTGGAGAGTCGTTCGCCGATGCGCTCGGCGCGGAAGTTCTCGCGCCGGCCCACACCTCCGCCATCACCGATCCGGCGCAGTTCACTCGTGACGTTCCTCCGGGCCATGTGCCTTTCTTCGGTTCGCCCCGGCCCATCGATGTGGGAGTCGATTCGGCGGGTTTGGGATACGGCTACCTTGCCGGTACGACCGACGAGCTCGGACGGTACGCCTCATGGAGACTCGGTGAGCTGCAGGACGGCGAGGATGCGGCTCCCGAGGTAAACACCGGTCAGGGGACGGAATACGGCGACGGGTTGTTTCACGAGAACATCGCCGGCCAGAACGTGTGGTGGCATTCCGGTGCCGTTCCCGGCTTCTACACCTACGTTGCATTCGTGCCGGGAATGGACAAGGCAATGGTGTTGTCCACCAACCGATACGGTGAAATCGAAGCCGAACACATCGCCGCAGTGGGAAGAAATCTCACTACGCTCGTCATCGACGGGTCGACAACCGGCCTACCCTCGTCTTCGGCACCGATGGTCTTGGGTGCCATCTTCGCGGCAGTGGCGGTCCTGCTCGCCATCGTCGTCTGGGTCACCGCTCGGCTGTTCACCGGACAGGTCCGACAGCGTTCGCTCGGCGGTGCAGCGCTTCGGATCGCGGTCACCACGGTGTTGGGTGGGTCGGTGGTGATCGGTGCCTACGTCGGCGTGCCGTCGATCGTCGGTGCGTCACTGTCGGTCATGGCTCTGTGGGCACCCGACGTCACCCTGGCGTTTTGGGTCCTGCTCGGCACGGTGTTCCTCGCGTCCGCGTTGGTCGTTGCCGATCAGGTGGTCAACTACAGCCGAGTTCGACAGACCTAGCCGATCGGACGTAGCGACAGACGCGCTGCTCCCCGGCCGTGGGGCGGAGGAGCAGCGTCGGTCGAGATCGTGCTCTATTTCGCGGAGACTCGCACCAGCTTCTTGTTCACGAATTCGTCCATGCCCCAGGGGCCCAGCTCGCGGCCGACGCCGGAGCGCTTGACTCCGCCGAAGGGCAGGCCGGGCAGCGTGGTGCCGTGTTCGTTGACGAAGGCCATGCCCACTTCGAGCTGCTCGGCCACGTCCCGGGCCTTGTCGAGGTCGGCGCTCCACACCGAGCCGCTCAGGCCGTAGGGCGAGGAGTTCGCCAATTCGATTGCCTGCTGCGGGCTTTCGACCTTGTAAATCACGCCGGCCGGCCCGAACAGCTCTTCGCTGTACGCGCGCATGTCCGGGGTGACGTCGGTCAGCAGTGTCGGCTGCACGAATGCACCCGGTCCGTCGATCTTCTTGCCGCCGGTCAGCAGCGTTGCGCCCTTGGCGACGGCGTCGTCGATCTGCTCGATCAGCGTGTCGGCGGCGGTCTGCGACGACAGAGGTCCGAGAGTCGTCTTCGCATCCAGCGGGTCGCCGGTTTGCACGGCCTCGAACGACGCGACGAGCTTGGTGACGAAGTCGTCGTAGACGTCCTCGGCCACGAGGATGCGCTTGGCGGCGTTGCAGGCCTGTCCGGCGTTGGACAGCCGCGCCCTGGTTGCTGATTCCACCGTGGCGTCCATGTCGTCGGAGTCGAGCAGGATGAACACGTCCGATCCGCCGAGCTCGAGGACGACCTTCTTGAGGTTGCGTCCTGCAGTCTCGGCGACAGATGTTCCGGCCCGCTCGCTACCGGTGAGCGAGACACCTTGCACGCGAGAATCGGCGATCATGTCCGCGATCTGGTCGTTGGTCGCGAAGATGTTGATGTACGCGTCCCGGGGGAGTCCGGCCTGCTGGAAGATCTCCTCCATCAGCAGCGCCGACTGCGGGCAGTTGGGCGCATGCTTGAGCAGAATCGTGTTGCCCACCATCAGGTTCGGGCCGGCGAACCGCGCAACCTGGTAGTACGGGAAGTTCCACGGCATGACGCCGACGAGTGCGCCCACCGGCTTGCGCTGCAGCACTGTGTCTTCCGCGCCGGGGACATCGAGCTTCTCGTCCTCGAGCAGCGCGGGGCCGTAGTCGGCGTAGTAGCGGTAGATGTTCGACGACAGTTCCACCTCGCCCTGGGATTCGGTGAGGGGCTTGCCCATTTCGAGCGAGATCGTGCGAGCCAGTTCATCGGAACGCTCGGTGTAGAGATCAGCGACCTTGTGCAGGATTTCCGCGCGGTGCTTCGGTGAAGTCTTGCGCCAGGTCTGAAAACCGGCGTGTGCATCGGCGAGTGCGCGCTCGACGCCGGCATCGTCGAGAGTTTCGAATTCCTTGACAGTTGTGCCGTCGGCAGGATTGACAGTCTTGTAGGTCGTCATGCTCCGGTCAACGCTCGGGACGGGCACCATTGTTCCGATCCGGGCAAAACGGATGCTCCGATGGTGGTCAGAGGCGGGCCGGGGCGGGGTCGCGAAATCCTTTGAGCGCCCTACTGGTCGGTAACTTGGAACCGTTGACGGAGTGATACCCCACTGCCCCGCACATCGGCGGGTTCAAAGATTAAAGTCGACGGTGGACGCATCCAAAAGACGACGTTGAAACTGAGGCAAAGGCGAAACATGACTGCGAAGAAGCCGACCATTATCTATACCTTGACCGACGAGGCGCCCATGCTGGCGACTCACGCGTTTCTGCCGGTCATACGTTCTTTCGCCAGCGCGGCCGAGATCAACGTCGAGTCGAGTGACATCTCCGTTGCCAACCGCATCCTCGCCGAGTTCCCCGATTACCTGAACGAAGACCAGCGAGTGACCGACAACCTCGCCGAGCTGGGCAAGCTGACGCAGCTGCCCGAGACCAACATCATCAAGCTGCCGAACATCAGCGCGTCGGTGCCGCAGTTGCTCGCGGCCGTCAAGGAACTTCAGGACAAGGGCTACGCGATCCCGGACTTCCCCGGCAACCCGAAGACCGACGAAGAGCGCGAGATCCGCGACCGGTACACCAAGTGCCTCGGCAGCGCGGTCAATCCTGTTCTGCGCGAAGGTAACTCGGATCGCCGTGCGCCGAAGGCCGTCAAGGAGTTCGCGCGCAAGCACCCGCACAGCATGACCGAGTGGTCGATGGCGTCGCGCACCCATGTCGCGCACATGCGCGAGGGCGATTTCTACCACGGTGAGAAGTCGACGGTTGTCGACGGCGACCGTGAGGTCAAGATGGAGCTCATTCCGGCCGACGGCGAGCCGATCGTGCTCAAGGAGAAGGTCTCGCTCACCGACGGTGACGTCATCGACTCGATGTTCATGAGCAAGAAGGCGCTTCTGGATTTCTACGAGGCCGAGATGCAGGACGCCTACGAGACCGGCGTCATGCTGTCGCTGCACGTCAAGGCGACGATGATGCGGGTCTCGCACCCGATCGTCTTCGGCCACGCCGTCCGCGTGTTCTACAAGGACGCGTTCGCCAAGCACAACGAGATCTTCGAAGAGCTCGGCGTCAACGTCAACAACGGCTTGTCGGACCTCTACACCAAGATCGAGACGCTCCCGGCATCGAAGCGTGACGAGATCATCGAAGACCTGCACAAGTGTCACGAGACCCGTCCGGAGCTCGCGATGGTCGACTCCGCTCGCGGAATCTCGAACTTCCACTCGCCCAGCGACGTCATCGTCGACGCATCTATGCCCGCGATGATTCGCGCCGGCGGCAAGATGTGGGGAGCGGACGGGCGTCCCAAGGACACCAAGGCTGTGAACCCGGAGTCGACCTTCTCCCGGATCTACCAGGAGATGGTGAACTTCTGCAAGACCAACGGCCAGTTCGACCCGACGACGATGGGCACCGTTCCCAACGTCGGCCTGATGGCGCAGAAGGCCGAGGAGTACGGCTCGCACGACAAGACCTTCGAGGCACCGAAGGCCGGTACTGCCAACATCACCGACATTGCCACCGGCGAGGTCCTGCTGACGCAGACCGTCGAAGAGGGCGACATCTGGCGCCTGTGCATCGTCAAGGACGCTCCGATCCAGGACTGGGTCGCGCTGGCCGTGCGTCGTGCACGTGAGTCGGGAATGCCGGTCGTCTTCTGGCTCGACCCGTACCGCCCGCACGAGAACGAGCTCATCGGCAAGGTGCGCAAGTACCTGAAGGATCACGACACCGAGGGCCTCGACATTCAGATCATGTCGCAGGTTCGCGCGATCCGATACACGATGGAGCGTTTGGTCCGTGGACTCGACACCATCTCCGCGACGGGCAACATCCTGCGCGACTACCTCACCGACCTGTTCCCGATCCTCGAACTCGGCACCAGCGCCAAGATGCTCTCCATCGTTCCTCTGATGGCCGGCGGCGGACTGTACGAGACGGGTGCGGGTGGTTCGGCTCCCAAGCACGTCAAGCAGCTCATCGAGGAGAACCACCTGCGGTGGGACTCGCTCGGCGAGTTCTTGGCACTGGCCGTGAGCCTCGAGGATCTGGGTATCAAGACCGGCGACGTCAAGGCGACCATCCTCGCCAAGGCACTCGACGCCGCGACCGGCAAGCTGCTCGAGAACAGCAAGGGACCGTCGCGCTCGACTGGTGAACTCGACAACCGTGGCAGCCAGTTCTACCTCGCGCTCTACTGGGCGCAGGAACTCGCTGAGCAGACCGAGGACGCCGAACTGGCCAAGCATTTCGCGGCGCTGGCGAAGACCCTGTCGGAGAACGAGGAGAAAATTGTTTCCGAACTCAATGAGGTCCAGGGCAAGGCAGTCGACATCGGCGGCTACTACTATCCCGACCCCGAAGCCACCGCTGCCGTGATGCGTCCGTCGAAGACGTTCAACGAGGCGCTGGAGTCGGCGAAGCAGTAGTTCTTCCGGGCTCACCTCCCCATCGAATGAATGGCCCATTCACGCGCTCAGACGTTGTGAATGGGCCATTCATTCGTTCCAGGGCGGCACCAGATTTCGGTCCACAGTCCGCCCGCCCCTCCCATTTGGGATCAATGCGCCTTTCAGTCGCTCAGATGAACTGAATGCCACATTCATCCGTTCGGGGGCGGCACCAGAACACTCAGGAACGCCGAACAGCTTGCACTCTGGCGTCGTCCGGGCAGTTGGACGACGGAGATGGTCCGGTGGATCGTCGGCTCGATCGGCAGGTAGACCAGGTTCGCGAACGACATCACCGGCACCACCAGCTCCGGGATGACGGTGATGCCCAAGCCGGCAGCGGTCAGGCCCGCGACGGCGGCCACATTGTGTGCCTGAACAGACGGCCCGACGTCGACTCCCGCGCTTTCCAGGGCCGATCGTACGTGTGAGGAGATGCTCGACTCCGGGCCGAAGGCGATGAACGGCTCGTCGGCGAGGTCGGTCCATAACAGGCTTATGCGTTGTGCAAGAGCATGATTCGGCGGTAGCGCGCAGACGAATGCGTCGGCGCTGATCGTCGTGCGCATCAGATCGTTCGCTCGTCCCGAAGCCGCCACCACTGCGAAATCCACGGAACCGTCGCGGACGGAGGCCACCACGTCGTCGCGCAGACCGTCCTTGATGTGCACCGAGACGTCGGGGTGGGTGCGACGGAACTCGACGATGTACGGGGGCAAGAAGATCGCCGCGATCGACGGCAAGCATGCGATCGTCACGGTTCCGCGGTCGCCCGAGACGAAGCGTCCGATCTGCTCCAGGCCGTCATCGAACTCGAGCAATACCCGACGGGCATAGGCCGTCACTTCGTGGCCGTCACCGGTGAGGTCGACGCTGCGGGTGGTGCGCACGAACAGCCGCACGCCCAGACGGCGTTCCGCCTCGGCAACGGTGCGGCTCAGGTTCGGTTGAGAGACCTGCAGCCACGCGGCCGCCGCGGTGAAGCTCGCATGATCGGCGAGTGCGACGACGGCACGCAGATGTGCAATGCCTAGGTTTATGCCCACAGTGCATGAATGTATACCCAACTGATGTTGGACTGCGTAAGTGATCTAGACAACACTCGTCGTATTCGATGAAGGAGATCACATGCTGTCACTGCTCGGCTTCGGGACGATTGCCATCATTCTGCTGCTGTTGTTCACCCAACGCGTCGCGGCCATCGTTGCGCTTGCGGGTGTCCCGCTCGCCGCAGCGTTCCTGGCCGGCAACTCGCCGTCCGAGGTGGCAGGTTTCGTCAAGGACGGGCTCGGCGGCGTGGTCGGCGTTGCGGCCATGTTCCTGTTCGCGATCGTCTTCTTCGGGATCATGCGCGACGCAGGTCTGTTCGATCCCCTCATCGCGCGCATCGTGAAGTGGGCAGGCAGCGCACCGCCCACCGTCGCCGTGGCCACGACGGCTCTCGCGTTGGTCGCCCATCTCGACGGCGCAGGCGCGGTCACGTTCCTCATCGCCGTTCCTGCGATGCTGCCGATCTACGAGCGCCTCGGCATGAGCCGGCTGGTGCTGGCCACCTGTGTCGGACTCGGTGCGGGCGTGATGAACATCGTTCCCTGGGGCGGGCCGACGGCGCGAGCGGCAGCAACATTGGGCGTCGACGCCAACGAGCTGTGGGTTCCGCTGATTCCAGCGCAGATCGCCGGTGTGGTGTTCGCGTTGGCCATCGCGTACTACCTCGGGCGCCGAGAGCGGACACGGTTGGCGAAGGTCGCAGCGGGCGATGTCAAGGCCGAGGTGGAGGAGTCGACGGCACGCGTCGGGCAGCGAATCCCCGTGCCCGCCACCGGCGGAGCAGACGAGCCGGCCTCAACCGGCTCGGGCGGTGACGAGACCCCAGAACAGCTCGACAAGCCTGACGAGCCCAGCCTGCTACGTCCGAAGCTGTTCTGGGTCAACGTCGTTCTCGTCGTCGCGACACTCGCCGCACTGATCGCAGCCGTCGCGCCTCCGGAGACCTGCTTCATCATCGCGACCATCGTTGCGCTCCTGATCAATTACCCGGGCATGAAGGCGCAGTCCGCGCGCATCGAGGCGCATGCTGTCGGCGCGATGCTGATGGTCGGTACGCTGCTCGCCGCCGGTGTTCTTCTCGGTGTGCTCGACGGCAGCGGCATGATCGAGTCGATGGCCGTCAGCGCCGCCAACGTGATTCCGGACTGGATGGCACCGGCACTTCCGCTCATCGTCGGGGTGTTCGCGGTACCGATGAGTTTGATCTTCGGTCCGGACGCGTACTACTTCGGTGTGCTGCCGGTGCTCATCGAGGTCGGCGACCAGTTCGGTATCAGCGCAATCGATCTCGCTCAGGCGTCGATCATCGGTGAAGAGACTGTCGGCTTCCCGATCAGTCCGATGACGGGCGCGTTCTACCTTCTCGTCGGTCTGGCGAAGGTCGACATCGGCAGGCACATCCGGCATACCTTGGGGTGGGCATGGCTGGTCAGCCTCGGCATGCTCGGGGTCGCTTTCGCGACGGGCGTCATCCCGGTGTGGGTATCGTGAGCGCGCCCGGAATCGTCCGATTGGGCGCGGGCGCAGGGTTTGCCGGCGACCGTATCGACCCCGCCCAGATCTTGGCCGAGCGAGGCGAGCTCGATTATCTGATCTTCGAGTGCCTCGGAGAGCGGACGGTTGCGACCGGGCAGGCCCGAAAATTACTCGATCCCGCGGCGGGCTACGACCCACTCCTGGCAGCGCGCATGCGCGCAGTACTCGGCGCGACGACGGAGCAGGGCATCACCGTCGTGACCAACTCCGGTGCCGCCAATCCTGTTGCGGCAGCCGCCGTCATCGCCCAGGTTGCGGAGCAGGTGTGTTCGGGTTCGGTGCGCATCGCCGCCGTCACCGGCGACGACGTGCTCGACGCGGTGCGCCGCATCGATCCGGTGGTGTGGGAGACCGGACGCCCGCTGTCGGAGCATTCCGAGGAACTGGTGTCGGCCAACGCCTACATCGGGGCCGACGCGGTATTGCCCGCACTCGACGTCGGTGCCGACGTGATCGTCACCGGCCGTCTTGCCGATCCAGCCCTGTATCTCGCGCCGCTGATGCACGAATTCGGTTGGGCCGGGCAGGATTGGGAGACACTCGGTGCCGGGACGGCCGTCGGGCATCTGCTCGAATGCGCGGGCCAACTGACCGGTGGCTACTTCGCGGACCCAGTCACCAAGCCTGTGCAGGGTCTGGCGAATCTGGGCTTCCCGTTCGGGGACGTACATGCCGACGGCACAGCCGAATTCGGGAAGGTTACCGGCACCGGCGGCGAACTGACGGTGCGCACGTGCGCCGAGCAACTGCTCTACGAGGTCGGCGATCCCGCCGGATACCTGACGCCGGACGTGACGGCAGATTTCACCGGCGTCTCGTTCGAGACCGTCGGACCCGATCGGGTGGCGGTGTCCGGGGCGACAGGCAGTACCCGGCCGGAGGAACTGAAAGTGACCCTCGGATTTCGCGGCGGTTGGCTCGGTGAGGGGCAGATCAGTTACGCCGGGCCACGCGCACTGCAACGCGCGCAGCTCGCCGGAGAGATTGTGCAGCAACGACTGTGGGAGGTGCACGGCATTCCGGCGGAGAACGTGGGCATCGAGTACATCGGCGCGGGCGCAGCATTCCGCGGGCTTGCTGCCCACACCGATGTACCCGAAGTGCGACTGCGCGTCACTGCAAAGGTGCCCGACGCGGAGACAGCGGCGTTGGTGGGGTGGGAAGTCGAGAGTCTGTACACCAACGGCCCGGCCGGCGGAGGTGGTTCACGGAGCAGCAGCAGTGAGGTTCTCGCGATCAGATCATGTTTGATTCCACGCGCTCAGGTGGCGACGGACGTGCTCATCACGGAGGTGACGGTATGAGGACTGTCGATGATCTCGCCGACGTGAGAACCGGGGACAAGGGCGACACTCTCATTCTCGCGGTGTTTCCGCGAAGCGACGAGGACTACGAGTTACTGTCCCGCGAACTGACTGTCGATGCCGTTGCCACGCATTTCGCACCGCTGGTCACCGGAGACGTGCGACGCACCGCAATGCCCTTGGTCTCGGGCTTGGTGTTCGAGCTACCCGGCGTGCTCGGTGGGGGAGTGACGGGGAGCCCGGTTCTCGACGGGCATGGCAAGTGCCTGAGCTACCACTTGCTGAGTATGCCTGTGGCCGAGCAGCTCTAGTCGAGCTGTTTGACCTCGGTGTTGGGCAGCACCGGTAGCGCAATCGGATACAACTGGAAGCTTCCGCTCATTCCTTTCAATTCGACTTCACGGGGCAGGCCTAGGGGCAGATCGGCGGCCGTGCTGATGGCATTGCGCACTGGTTCGCTGATCAGAATCTCACCGCCCTCGGCCTGTCCCGCAACCCGTGCCGCCATGGCCACGTTGAGGCCGAACAAGTCGTCACCTCGGCGCACCGAGCTGCCGACATGCACGCCCATACGCACCCGGATGCGGTCCCACCGATCGGGATTATTCAGTAGTGCTTCTTGCACTTTCACTCCGCAGCGCACAGCTTGACCCGGGTCGGAGAAGGCAATCATGTAACCGTCACCCTGACTCTTCACCACATGTCCGCCGTGATCCGCGACGTGCTTGCAGATCAGTTTGTTGTGCTTTTCGAGCAGCTTCACCCAGCCGCGATCACCGAGTTCCTCGTTGCGTGCGGTGGATCCCTCGATGTCGGAGAACATCACCACGATGTCGCCGTCGGCGGTCATGCGCGCCAGATCGGGGCGTTCCACCTTGGCCCAGCCCGCGAGGTCTTCTACGGAGTTTCGGACCGTGGCGCCGAAGCCCTTGTTGATCAGCAAGTCCGTGGTGTGGAAGGCGGTTCTGATCGCGAAGGGAACCAAGCCGCGTCGCTTACGGCGTTGCTGCGATTCGAGAGCGCGGTCGAGCGCTCGGCGCGTGTGCTTCAGCTTGCGACGCGACACGATCAACACCACACCGAGCGCAATGATGGCGGCGAGCTCTACTCCGGCAACTACCCACAGGATCACGTCGCTCATCCTTGCCTGTCCAAGGCCTCTGCGGGCGCACAACCGACGGCGAATTGCCGTCGATAGGCCGTCGGTGTCACCGCGAATGCCGAGCGGAAGTTCTGACGCAGAGTGACAGCGCTGCCGAATCCGCACAGGGCTGCGATGTTCTCGATACTCCGATCGGTCGTTTCGAGCAGGCTCCGAGCTTCCTCGAGGCGTTTGTCCAGCACCCAACGAGCCGGGGTGGACCCTGTCTCGAGCTGAAACTGACGGATGAAGCTGCGTCGGCTCATGCGCGCATGCTCGGCCAGTCGTTCGATGGGTAGCGGCTCGGCCAGTCGTTCGAGTGCCCAGCTCTGTGCGTCGGCAATCGCAGTATCTCCGGATGCCTCGATGACCGGCCGTTCGATGTATTGCGCTTGACCGCCGTCACGATGCGGTGCGACCACCAGACTGCGCGCCACCCGCGTCGCTGCCGCCGAGCCGAGGTGCTTGCGCACGATGTGGAGGCAGGAATCGATCGACGATGCGGTTCCCGCGGAGGTCATCACGTCTCCGTGATCGATGTATAGAACCGACTCGTCGACGCCTGCGTGTGGGTTTCGCTCCCGCAGCTCGGTCATCTTGGTCCAGTGCGTGACGGCGGGGCGGCCGGCCAGCAAGCCAGTGTCTGCGACGGCGAACGAACCGAGACACAGACCCGCGATCTCTGCGCCTCGTGTATGTGCTCCGCGGAGTGCGTTCGAGAAGTCAGTACCTATGTGGGGCAACGACTCCGGCCACGACGTCACGATGACGATATCGGCCCAGTCGACTGTGCTGGGATCCGCGATCTCACCGATCGGAAACCCTTCCTCGGTGCGGATCGACCCTGGTTCGTCGGACCACACTCGTGTCTCCCAATCCGGCGCAAGTCCGAGTCGGGTGACCTCGCCGAACACCATCAGCGGCGCGGCGAGGTGAAACATCGTCATGCCGTCGAACACGTAGAGCGCTATTCGCATGGCCGGCTCCGATCTCGAACGTTGGCGCAAATCAATCGAAAGTATGCATCCGTGCCACTCGTGAACGCAAGATCAGCACCGGAGTATGAGTATCGACCGAGAACGCCACTTGAAGGAGAACGCCCATGACCGCACCGCGTAGAGCCCTCATCGTCATCGACGTCCAGCAGGAGTACTTCGAGGGAGTGCTGAAGATCCAGTACCCGCCTCGCGACGAGTCGTTGGCCAACATCGTCCGCGCCATCGAAGCCGCTGCGGCGCAGGATGTTCCCGTTGCCATCGTGCAGCACGAGATGCCTGAGGGCGCTCCGGCATTCGTGAAGGGCACCCCGACCTACGAGCTGCATCCCGACATCGAGGCCGTCGTGCAACCGTCGTTCGAGCGAGTCGAGAAGAAGTACAGCAGTGTGTTCGCAGGAACCGGCGTCGCGAAGTGGCTGCAGAGCAACAACATCGACACTGTCACGATCGTCGGCTACATGACCAACAACTGCGACCTGGCGTCCAGCGCCGACGCCGAGGCGCTGGATCTGACGGTCGAGATCCTGTCCGACGCCACCGGTGCCATCAACCTCTCCAACGAGGCGGGCACCGTCTCGGCCGAGCAGCTGCACAAGGCATTGATGGTGCTCTACCAGTCGAACTTCGCAGCAGTGGCGACGACGGATCAGTGGATCGACGCGGTCAAGAACGGAAACGAGCTGACCGCAAGCAATCTGGTGGTCTCGGCAGCTCAGGGCAACGACGCGGTGGCCTGACGCTCGGTACGCTGGCTGCGGTGACGGCACGCGCGATTACCGACCAGACGCTCGGTGCATGGGTGATCAAGTGCAATCCACACACGACCGATCTCGCACCGATGGTCGACGCCCGACGTGCGCACGAGAACTGGTGCGTCGCCGACAACTACCGAACGCGTTTGATGAAGCCCGGGCAACCCGTGCTGTTCTGGGTCAGTAGCCATCCGCGACGCGGGATCTGGGGTGCGGGTCGGTTGACCGGCACCCCGGTCCCCGGCCCGCAGTGGAAGGTCTCGACGAGCATCACGCTGTTCGACGAGCCGATCCTCGCGTCGAGCATTCAGTCCATCGCAGCACTGTCGACACTCGAGGTGTTTCGATCGCCGCAGCAGTCCAATCCCTCGTGGGTCGACGCCTCCGCGTGGGCAGTGATCCGGCAGATGCTGCCTCTCGAATGATGTGATGGCGTCATGACACTGGAGGACGAGCCGACACTGCACGGAATGTTGGATGTAGGGGATGGTCAACGCATCTACTGGGAGCAATGGGGTCCATCCGACGGCGTCCCGGCGGTCTATCTGCACGGCGGACCAGGCGGAACCCTGAACGCCAGTCAGTTTCGTCGCCACTTCGACCTGTCCCTTGTTCGGGCCGTCGGATTCGAGCAAAGGGGGTGTGGACGGTCCACCCCACACGCGTCGGACCCCTCGACGTCGTTGGCCACCAATACAACCGCGCACCTGATTGCCGATATCGAAGCCTTGCGTGAGAACCTCGGCGTCGAGGCGTGGATCGTCAACGGCGCGTCCTGGGGATCCACTCTCGCTCTTGCCTACGCCCTCGCCCATCCGTCGAGGGTTCTCGGCATCGTCCTCGCGTCGGTCACGACGACCAGTCGCGCGGAGGTCGACTGGATCACCGAGGGCGTGGGTGCGGTCTTCCCGGAATCCTGGGATCGTCTCGCCACCTTCGCCGAGCAGGCCGGCGTCGGCTATCGCCGGGGGCGCGGTCGAATAGTCGACGCGTACGACCGTCTGTTCAACTCACCCGATTTGCAGTTGCGGGACAGCGCATCTCGGGAATGGGCACTGTGGGAGGACGTCCACATCTCGATAGGAACCGGTGGCGTTCGGCGCAATCCGCGGTGGGACGACGACCGGTTCCGATTGGCCTTCGTGCGGCTGACCGCGCACTACTGGTCGCACGACGGGTTCTGCGATCCGCCTCTGCTCGATCGTGCCGGCGGTCTGGCCGATATTCCGGGCGTCCTGATTCACGGTCGAAAAGACATCTCGGGACCCGCTGTCACTCCGTGGCATCTACACCGGAAATGGGCAGGGTCGACACTCGTCGTCGATGAGGGGGACGGGCATGGAGGCATGTCCATGGCGGCGCGCTGGGATGCAGCAAACGAAGAACTGGTCGACCGGGCCCGGAGCAGAGCGAATGGTGCATGATCGAGAGGTGACTTCTTTCCCGATTGTCGACCTGACTCCCGACGAACTGCTGACCACGACGCGCACCGTCCGCAAGCGTCTCGACCTGACGCGGCCGGTTCCGATGGAACTGATCAAGGAATGTCTCGAGATCGCGCTGCAGGCCCCGTCCGGGTCGAACAAGCAGGGGTGGCAGTGGATCGTCGTCACCGATCCTGATCTTCGTGCCCGCATCGGCGCCATCTATGGCGAGCTGTTCGCCGCCTATCAGGCGTCGAAGCATTCCGCGTCCGCTTTGTTCGCCGACGATCCGGAACGCGCATCGGTGCAGAAGCGCGTCGGCGACAGTGCCGGATGGCTCGGCGAGCACATGGGTGAGGTTCCGGTGCTGTTGATCCCGTGCATCCAGGCAGGTAAGACGCTTCCGGCCGGCAATCAGGCCGGTTTGTGGGGCTCGCTGTTGCCCGCGGTGTGGAACTACGCCCTGGCCGCGCGCGCCCGTGGGCTCGGGACGGCATGGACCACAATCCATCTCGCTCGCGAGCGGGAGATATCCGAGCTACTCGGCATCCCCGAGGACTTCCATCAGGGCGCGCTCATTCCGACGGCGTACTACACGGGCGAGACGTTCAAGGTCGCTCCGCGCGATCCGATCGAGACGGTGCTGCACGTCGATCGCTGGTAGGCGCATCGGCCAGGCGCAGCCATCAGACGAGCGTCTCCACGTGGATTAATTCGGTTCTCGCCACTACCCGGCGATGCACGTCGGCAAGCGCAAGGCGCTCGGGGTCCTCCATGTAGGCCTGCAAGGCCGAATCATCCGGTAGGTGGATGACCTGGACCTCGAGTGGTCCGTCTCCCGGGTCGATGCGTCGAACCCTGCTCACCACTTCGCCGCCGTACTTCGGAATCAGGTTCAGCACCGTGTCCTCGTAGCGGGTGAGCGCGTCTTCTTTTCCCTCCGACGCCCACAGCAGCACACACAGCTTCAGGTTCATGACGCGAGACGGTACCGGACGCCACGACCCGAACCTGGTCGATCACGTAGGCCCCCGATCGACATCACGTGCGCAAGTAGGCCACCACAGCCATCACCCGGCGGCTCAGACCGGTGGAGTTCGCCAATCCGAGTTTGTCGAACACGGCATTGATGTGCTTTTCGACCGAGCTCACCGAGATGAACAGATCGGCTGCGATTCGAGCGTTCGTGAGACCTTGTGCCATCAGCTCGAGAACATCGCGCTCGCGCGGCGTGAGTCGTTCGAGCGGATTCGACCGAGTCGTGCGAGACAACAGCTGCCGCACCACCTCTGGGTCGAAGGCAGTCCCGCCGCCGGCCACCCTGTCGAGGGCGTCCAGGAACTCGTCGACTTGCGCGACGCGGTCCTTGAGCAGGTAGCCGACCTTGCCCCCTGATCCACTGATCAGCTCTGCTGCGTACCGGTTTTCGACGTACTGGGAGAGCACGAGTACCGCCACCTCAGGCCAATCGATTGCGAATGGTCAGTGCTGCGCGCAGTCCCTCGTCGCTGTGGCCCGGAGGCATGCGGACGTCGGTGACGACGATGTCGGGACGGTCCTGTTCCACGGCGGCGAGGAGCGCGTCGGCGTCGCCCACGGACGCGATCACGTCGTGGCCTTCGTCGACGAGCAGACGCACCAGACCCTCACGCAGCAACGTCGAGTCCTCCGCGACGATCACCCGCACGGGACGCTCGCAGTCACGACCGTAGGGCCGCCGACCGGGCTGTCCACGGTGAGGGTGCCGTCCATGGCAGCGACGCGGCGGGCCAGTCCGGACAAGCCGGTGCCGGACGGGTCGGCGCCACCGGGCCCGTCGTCGGTGATGATTGCCAGTACCCGATCGAATTTCTGGTGAGTGACGCTGACCTGCAACGATTTCGGTGAGGCGTGCTTGGTTGCGTTGGTCACCGCCTCCGAGACGACGAAGTAGACGACTGTTTCCACGGCGGGGCGCAACCTCTCTGTCAGTTCGTACGAGAGTCGGACTGGAGCACTGGCCCGCTCGGCCAGCGTCTCGAGAGCTGCGCGCAGGCCGTCCTTGTCGAGCGCGATGGGATACACCCGGTTGGCAACCTCGCGCAGCTCGTCGATCGCACCCTGCGATGAGACCTGAGCTTGGGCGAGGAGTTCGTGCACCTTCTCTGGATCTTCAGCGCGACGAGCCCGGCCGACGAGCATCCCCAGCGCAACCAGGTGCTGCTGCACTCCGTCATGCAGGTCGCGCTCGATGCGGCGGCGTTCGTCGTCGATGGCGTCGACGACGTGATCGCGGCTGCTCGTCAGTTCGGCAACCCGCTGGTGCAGCAACCGATCCGATTGCCGGCCCAGTACCTGGACGGCGAACCATCGGTCCAATGATCCCACCCCTGCCACACCGACTGCGGCGACGAAGATCAACAGGATTCCGGGCAGCGCGGCCATTGCGACGAGTCCTCCGTCGACGCGATTGGACTCTTCGATCAACCCCCAGTCGCCGCTGAACACCCACGCCGAGACCATCGAGCCGGCGACGACGAGACACAACATCAACAGAAGGACCACGCCGAGCCCGAGTAGTCCGATCGTCCACCGCATACCGAGATACCAGCGACAACGGCGAGGGGTCAGGGCGTCGGTGTGTGGTGTGCCGTGAAAGCGGACGATGCGACGAATTTCCAACTCGGACAATGACAGTGCGCTCCTGCCGACTGCCGTTTGTAGTGGTGCTCCCGACCGGCCGAGGAGACGCGCCAGCGCATGGGCGGTTACCGCCACCAGGGAGAACAGCAGGGCTGCTACCGCGGTGACGCTACCGAGCAGAACTCCGGACAGTGCCGTGAGCCAACGCCGCAGCAGTGACCCGATCGACGCGCGATCCGCCTGCCCGGTTGGGTACACGCCACGGTTAGCCAGCACTCCAGCAGCGTAACCGCACAAATGCCCCCAGATACTGCGGTAAACCACAAGATCTCCACGCGGACTGCCCCGCGAGAGGCGACGGCTTTCCTCGATGTTCCGCGTCCACGAAGTTCGTAGCGTTTTCGGTGTCCTTCACGACACGAAACATCGACGAACAAGGGAATTGCAATGTCCAACTTACTGATTGCTGCAGCTACTGAAACCGACACTCTCGACGGGCTGGCCGGCTGGGCAGTCGGTGTCATGGATGCGCTCGGCGGCCCCGGTGCAGCCATGGTCGTCGGTGCCGACAATTTGTTCCCACCGATCCCGAGCGAACTGGTTCTCCCGCTTGCCGGGTTCTCGGCCAGTCAGGGAGTGTTCTCCTTCGGTGCCGCACTGTTCTGGACGACACTCGGCTCGGTTCTGGGCGCGATCATCGTCTACGCGGTAGGTGCACTCATCGGACGCGAACGCACCCGGGCACTGGTGGCGCGAATTCCGCTGATCAAGGCCAGCGACTTCGACCGCTCGGAGGCATGGTTCGCCAAACACGGCTCGAAGGCAGTGTTCCTCGGCCGCATGATTCCGCTGTTTCGCAGCTTCATCTCCCTACCGGCGGGGATCGAGCGGATGGGGATGATGAAGTTTCTGGTTCTCACCACGCTCGGAAGTCTGATCTGGAACACCATTTTCGTCACCGCGGGGTATCAGCTGGGCGAGAACTGGCATCTGGTCGACGCGTATGCCGAAATCCTGCAGAAGATCGTTATTGTCTCGGTGGCAATCGCTGTCGTCGTATTCGTGGCCGTGCGGCTACGGTCGCGTCGCCGGGCTGGAAGCAAAGTTGTGTCGTCCGATATCAACGACTGATCAGTCAGTCATCTTCCCAGTCCGACCACAGGGTTCGGTACGGGCCGTCACAGGCGATGAGTTGATCGTGAGTGCCGTCCTGCACGACGGCGCCTGCGGCCATAACTACGACCCGATCGGCGTCCTGCGCGATGCGCAGCCGGTGCGCGATGGTGATGATGGTCCGTCCTGGGAGCAGTTGCCGGATCGCAGTTTCGAGAGTGCGGGCGGTCATCGGATCGAATTGTGCTGTGGCCTCGTCCAATACGACCACCTGCGGTTGCGCAAGCACCATGCGCGCCAACGACAGCTGCTGTTCCTCGACAGGAGTCAGCGAGCGTGAGCCTTGGGCGATCGGGCGATCCAACGTGAACGTGTTCAGTAGGCTCGCCGCGCCGACTGCCGCCAGAACCTCAGCGAGGTTTTCGTCGCTTGCCGTCGGCGCGGCGATGCGCAGGTTGTCGGCAACACTGCCACTGAATACGAACGAGTGTTGCGAGAGCATTCCCACCGTTCGACGCACTACCTCGGCGGGCAGTTCCGCCAGCGGAACGTCGCCGTACCGGACACCCCCGGATCGAGGGGCATCCAGTCCCGAGATCACCCGTCCCAAGGTAGTTTTCCCGGCACCGGACGGCCCGACGATGGCAACCCGCTGACCGGACGGGACTGTCAGTGTGATTCCTCGCAATGCTGCACCGCCCGAAATGCTGGTCCTATTACCGGGATAGGTGAAGTGCACATCCGTCAGGACGAGATCGGCACTGGAGTCGAGTGCAGCCCCAGCGACCGGATCTACGTTTCTGCGCTCCTCCGGGGGAACATCGCTACGAACGAATCGTTGCAAGCCGAGAATGCGAGCAAACGCTGCCCCACCGACTTGGAGTTGGTTCTGATGGACGAGCAGGATGTCCAGCTGAACAGCCAGGTTCTGCGCATACAGAGCGCCGGCCGTCACGGCAGCAAGTGGCGTCGCGTCGTCGAGATACGCGATCCCGCCGAGCAGCAGAACCATGGCAAGCGGCACGTTTCGACCGAAATCGGCGACGAACCAGAAGGTGGACTGCAATCGCAACACGTGCCGTTCCGCGCTGCGGACGTCGTTGTTGACGCTGACGATACGCCTGTCCCACCATGGCTCCCAGCCGTGCCGAGCCAAAGTGGCGGCTCCGGCGTCGGACTCAGTCAACACCTGTGTAGCAAGGGCTTTGGACGCTTGGTTCACCAGGAATGCGTTGCGGGATCTACGCAGGAACCAGCGGGTCACGGGAATCAAGAGCGGCAGACACACCAGAAACGCAACGAGATACCGCCACCCGAGAACTGTCATCGCGCCGAGCGTCATCACCATCATCAGGACGGTGACAATCACTGCGGGCAGGGAGTTTCGGGTGCCCCGCACCAGTGCATCGATATCTCTGGTGACTCTGCTCAGCAGTTCGGCGACAGGGATTGCGTCGACCTTCGCCAACGGTGCCGTGAGCACCGAGCTCATGGTGTCCTCCCTGAGTTCGGCTGCGACTGTCTCGGCCAACGCACCGGACAAGTACGTGGCCGTCCACAGTGTGACTGCCTGAACTGTCAAGGCCGCCATCATCGAACCGGCCATCACCCACACGCGGTCGGTCCCTTGTCGAACCTGATCGACCACCAAGCCGAGGAGGTAGGGCGGGAGCAGACCAGCCGCCACCGAGGCGGCGTACGCCAGCAGCGCCGCCAGCGCCATGGTGCGATGCTGCCGCAGAATGAGTGCAGTCGCGCGGCGAACCTCGGACCGATCTGCAACGGGAACGATCGACGCGGGCACTATGCCTCGCCCCGCAGTCGGCGGATCAGTTGTCGATATTCGGGAAGTTGCTCGAGCTCATGGTGTGTGCCGACTGCGACGACCTCGCCTGCCCCGCCGAGAACGACAACTCGGTCGGCGTGCAGCAGATGCGGGAGGCTGTACGTCAGGACCACCGTCGTCCGGTCGGCGCGTAGTTCCCGAATGCCCGATACGACGGCGGACTCGGTGGAAACATCCAATGCCGCCGTGGGATCCACCAGAACCAGTACCTCGGGTGCCGTGCTCAGCGCTCTGGCCAGTCGCAGGCGTTGCCGCTCACCACCGGAGAACTCCACAGCTCCGGCGGTCATCTCGGTGTCGAGTCCATCCGGGAGTGCCTGCACTATGTCCGACGCCATCGCTGCCGTCACCGACGCGCGTTGCCGCGCGTCGACCTCGGACCCACCATCGTCACCGGGTTGTCGACACAGTGGAGTGAGTACCTCACGCAGGGTCCCGGAGAACAGATAGTCATCGGTGCCCACGATCTGAACCGTCGCGTGCTGACCCAGGGTGGCCCGTGCGAGTTGGACGTTGGTGGCATGCCAATCGCGCCCATCCAGGGATGTGATGCCGGTATAGGCACCGAGGGGAATCGATGCGCCGACGACGGATTCGAGTGCTTTCATCGCTGCATCGGTGTTGGGTAGGTGAACGGCGGGCCGGCTCGCGGGAGTGGCTGCCAACCATGTGTCGATTCGTTGCTGCGATACGATGCCGGCTGCCCTCAACTGACGACCCCGCATGATGAAGTCGAGTGGGTTGCCGAGAAATGTGGTGTAGCCGTAGGCGGTGACGACGTCACCTACCGTGATGGTGCCTGACAACACCAGTTTCGCACCGAAGGCAATGGTGACGATCTTGTAGATTCCGGACACCAGCGCGCGGAACGCCGACGCCTGCGAATCTGCCCTCGATAGGGAGATTCCGGATCGTTGCAGCTTCGCAGACGAATCGGTGTAGCGGTGCAGAAATGTCTGTGCAGCACCCAAGCCTTTGATGACCCGGGCACCACCGCCGATGTCGTGCGCGATGTCGGTCAGTTCATCGCTGCAGGTGCGTTGAATCTTCTGGCGGTGCCGAAAGTTGCGCAGCACCAGATCGTTCGACACGAGGGCGACAACTGCTCCGACCAAAATGACCAGCCCGAGCTGCCACGACGTAGCCAGCATCAGGGCACCGATCAGCAGTACCGTGAACACCCCACCGATGCTGCGCGGGAGCGAGGAAACACCGGTGGCAACGCTGGTGATATCCACCATGCCGAGGTTGACGGCGCTCGATGTCGACGGTGTGATGCCTACGTCGGCCGAACGCCTCGACAGCACCCGCATGAGTGAAAGCTCGCACTCGATACGGAGGAGCATGCTGGTGCGTTCCTCGGCCAGAATTGCCACCGCCCCACCGACGGCGAATGCCATCAGCACAGCGCACTGGTGCGCGATGTCCGTGACCGTAGTGCCTCGCGTGGTGAGGGTGTCGATCGTCTTGCCGATCCACCACGGAGTTACCGCAAAGAACAGCATCCAGCAGCCGGCAAAGAACGTTGCCAGAGTCAGTCGCCATCGAAGGTGGATGCTGTCGAATATGGACAGAAAAGATCCGGGGGTTGTGCGTCCGGGCGACCGGTTCTGTTGATCGGACGTGGCTCCTCACCCTCCCCTCGAACTCCGATGCGGCGTCGACGCATGCCGATTTCTTCGGCGGACACGCAGACGCCCCGTCCGAACCTACCGGGGCAATCCCATCTTGTACTGCAAGGCGTAGGCCAGTTTTCCGGGCTTGTCGTCCGAGAACGGTGCCGACAGCTTTCCGAACTCGCCCTTGGTGGCTGATTTTCCGTCGTTCCACGCGCCCAGTGCGCCGAGTTCCGCTGCGGTGCGGCCACTGTCGATCACGGTGTCTTTCGGGACCGCGACCTGAGCGCGCGAGACCGACTGGACGGTGCTCAGGTAGCTCGCCAGGTTGTTGCTGTCCCAGCCGCTGATGTCGACTTCCGCCGAGTCGCGAACCCATGCACCCCAATAGAATTCCTGGAAGGGAATGGTGCCGGGGGTGAAGCCGATGTCGCGGGCGAAGTACATCAGGCTGCGGTACTTGTCGTTCTGGAACTTGGCAAGGCCGACTCCTGACGGAAGCTGTTCCACCGGAACTTCGTTACCGTCGACGTCGTAGTTCCAGACCCACTTCTCGGCCTTCATTCGAGCCCAGAAGTCGGCTGTGCTCAGGTCACTGAGATTCGCGACCACCCGCAGACGAAGGTGCAGATTCGGCCCACCGTCGGCTGTTTCGTAGAACGAGGTAAGTGTGTGGTGTCCGTCGGTCAGGTACGGCACGCCGCCCGGCCCGATGACAACAGTCTTCATGGGCGCGATGGTGTCGGGCGTTTCCTGGCCGACGGGAACGGTGCAGGTGAACGACGACGGATTGTCCAGTCGCGCACCGGGCGATGCCGAGGCGGCCTCTTCCTGGCCGTTGGCCTCGCACCAGTCGTCGAACTTCTTGTTGATCTCGTCTTTGCCGAGCGTGTAGCGACCGAGCTTGTAGTACACCTCGTCGTATCCGAGTGAGGGTTGCGTCGCGCGGACATCACCGATCGGGAGATCGAGAAGCGCACCTGCTTCGGCACATTGGTAACCGAGGCCCGACGACGATCCACTGGGGAGGAGGTCTGCGACCTGGCACAACGGCGACGCGGTCCGTGCCGGCGCAGCAGTGGCAACGCTGCCCATCGACGTGGTCGCGACGGAAATCAGTGCGAGCGTGCCGAGCAGGGCTGCTCTACGAAACGAGGCCATCGGTAAAACTCCCAGGAGTCGAGAAGTGAAGTGTCACGAGACTGTCGCACGACGGTCACCGGTCGATGTCGCGGAGCCGAACGAGAGGTGGTCGCGAGGTGAACGCGCCACGTCGCGGACGCAACCCCTGTGTCAGAACTCGGCGTCGCGGAGCCGCAGTGGCGAAAAGGCGACTATGGCAACAGCGATGGTGAATATGACGATGACGCCGATCAGGGTCGGTCGTTCACCGATCATGCCGATCAGCAGGCCCGCGATCACCGCACCGACGGCGGCCATGGTGCGGTTGACGGAGCGCCTGGCGGCATTCACACGCCCGAGGAGTTCATCCGGTGTGAGCGCTTGCCAGTACCCCATCTCGTTCGCGTTTTCCGCACCCGCCGCGAGGCCCTGCAGGGCCAGGGCTGCGAACAGCAGTGCATGGCCGACGGCTGTGTCGGTTGCGGAGGCCACGAGAATCCAAGCGAGGGGATATATGGCGCGGGCGAGGATCACTGCGCGACCCGAGCCGATCCGCTTGCCCAGCGTGTGGGCAATGGATGCTCCCATCAGGCTGGCCGCACCGAACACCGTCAACAGCAAGCCATATGCGTAGGCGCTGAACCCGAGTGAGCGGAGCGCGAAGAGCGACAGCACTGTCAACGCGGCACCGTTGGCAAGGAACCACACGTGCGTCGAGACAGCGAGCGGGTTGAGCGTGCGGTGACGGTACGTGAATCTCAGACCGTCACGCACTTCGCCGATCAGGTTGCGAGAGTGAACAGTAGGTCGAGGCTCGTCCACATCGAGACTGGAATTGAGTGCTGCATCGACGATATAGCTGATGGCGTCGACGGCAATCACCAGGGGAGCGCCCAGCAGGCCGACCAGTCCGCCGCCGATGCTCGGTCCCAATGTCGTTGCTGCCGCGTCGGCTTGGTCGAGGCGTGCGTTCGCCTGGACCAGTCGACTGCGTGGCACCAACCGAGGCAACAACGACTGCGTCGCAGCGAATCCGAACACCGAGAAGGAACCGAACAAGAGCAACACGATGATCAGTACCCAGATGTGGAGAAGGCCTGCCAGCCACAGCAGCGGCACAGCCCCGAGCGTCACGGCGCGGCCGATGCTGGACCACACAAGAATTGGCTTGCGACGCCACCGGTCGACGTACACCCCGGCGATCAACCCGAGCACCGCGTAGGGAATGAACTGCGCAGCGTTCACCACACCGACCTCGAAGGGTGTCGCGTCCAGAAGCTGCACCACCAAGATGGGCATCGCCACCGCTGTCACGGACGAGCCGGCCGAGCTGATCACTGCCGCCGTCAGAAACCGGCGAAACGACGAACGACTGTCTGGCGGAGAGACTTCATTCATGGGTACTGCTCACGATGCCTCCGCACGGCCGACTCAGCGATCCTCGCGCAATATCGCGAACACCAGGGTATCGGTCCACTCACCCTTGCACCACCAGTTCTGGCGGAAGTGCGCTTCCTGACGCATCCCCACCCGCGCGGCCAACCGGGCCGACGCGTCGTTGCGTCCGTCCAGCTGTGCGCTGATTCGGTGGATCTGGGGTAGCGAGAACACGTGCTCGATCAACGCGTTCACTGCCTCGGTCGCGTAACCACGGCCGGCCACGGCGGGGGAGAAGGTCCAGCCGAGCTCGACAAGTGCCGGGGATCCGTCCACCAACCATGCCTCGACGTTGCCCACCACGGTGCCCTGATGTTCGACGACCATCGCCAACGCCTGGGTGTGCAGCCCGCTTCGCTTCATCCGTTTGCCCACCGCCGCAACAGCATCGGCGTGCGTCCACGCTTCGTGCAGGAGGTAGCGGCACACTTCCGGGTCGCTGTAGTAGGCGAGAATCCGGTCTGCGTCGTCGGGTTCGTACAGGCGCAGCGTCAGGCGTTCGGTGTGAATGGGCTCGACGTTCATGACAGCGATTCTGCCCGACCTAGATTCAGGCTGATTCGAACCCTGTTCTCGGACCCACATCGTGACGGAGGGTGGTGAATCGAACCTGCTCGTCATCAACCGGAAGGCACGTGAACATGGTCGTCACGTCGTACGCCCCACCCGCTGGGCCCGTGCACATGCGCGTCAGCGACGCCGGCCCCGCACCCGCGTCACCGAAGCAGTCGGTGTGGCAGCGCTATCGATGGACCGTCGTACGCAGTCTGTCGCCCCTCGCGCTCCTCGTTCTGTGGCAGATCGCCAGCGCTGCCGGAGTTCTCTCCGAGCGAGTGCTGCCCGCACCATCCTTGGTCTTCGACGCGGGTGTGCAGTTGCTGCGCAACGGTCAGCTGGTCGAGGCACTCGCCGTCTCCGGAACCCGCGTTGTTCAGGGACTCGTGCTGGGCGGGGTGATCGGGGTGGTGCTCGGAGCGCTCGTCGGTCTGTCGAAGCTCGCCGAGGCAACCGTCGATCCGCCGCTGCAGATGCTGCGTGCACTGCCGCACCTCGGTCTCATCCCGCTGTTCATTCTGTGGTTCGGGATCGGCGAGACTCCCAAGATTCTGCTCATCGCTCTGGGAGTTGCATTTCCGCTGTACCTCAACACGTACTCGGCCATCCGGCAGATCGATCGCGACTTCCTCGACACCGCCGTCGTACTGGGTTTCTCGTGGCGTCAACGCTTCACCACGATCATCCTGCCCAGCATTGCTCCACAGCTGCTGGTGGGACTGCGACAGTCATTGGCGATCGCCTGGCTGTCCTTGATCGTGGCCGAGCAGATCAACGCCGAATCCGGACTGGGCCACATCATCAACGATGCCCGAGACTTCCTGCGCTTGGACACCATCATCTTCGGACTCGTCGTTTACGCGCTGATGGGAATCGCCACCGACGGCATCGTTCGAATCCTCGAAAAGCGTGCCCTCCATTACCGATTGGACCCCGATCATGACCTCGACGACGACCTCTGTCGCCACCCTGGACGGCATCGACAAGTTCTACGGGTCCAGTCACGTGTTGAAGAATGTCGACCTGTCCATCGAGCGAGGCGAAATCGTGTCGCTGGTCGGGCGATCCGGCTCCGGCAAGTCCACGATCCTGCGCGTTCTGGCCGGACTGTCCACAGACCACACCGGAGAGCGGCACGTAGCCGGCAATCCCGCGGTGGCGTTCCAGGAGCCGCGCCTGTTTCCGTGGCGGTCGGTTCGTCAGAACGTGGCCTACGGTCTGAACACTGCCGGTGTGACGGGCAACGACGCACTGACTGCTGCAGATACCACCCTGGACGAGGTGGGGTTGGCCGAGAAGCGGGATACATGGCCACTCACGTTGTCCGGTGGGCAAGCTCAGCGCGCCGCGCTGGCACGAGCGTTGGTGGGGGAACCCGAACTGCTGCTGCTCGACGAACCGTTCGGAGCGCTCGACGCACTCACACGATTGACCATGCAGTCGCTTCTACTCGATCTGTGGGGACGGCACGGCTTCGGCATCTTGCTGGTCACCCACGACGTCGATGAGGCAATTGCGTTGGGCGACAGGGTAGTGGTGCTCGACGGAGGTGCCGTCGCCGAGACGGTCACTGTCGATCTGCCCCGTCCCCGCGACCGGGGAACAGCCGGATTCTCCCGCATTCGCACGCACTTGCTCGGTGCCCTCGGCGTCCACTGATTTCACTGATACGAAGGATCTTTCACCCATGTCGTCACACGCTCGCCCACGCTCTGTTCGCGCCCTGGGCGTTCTCGCCGTCCTGTCCTTGACGCTCGTCGGCCTGACGGGTTGCGTCTCTCGTGGCAGCGATAACGCGACCACCGAAGCCCCCGCGCTGCTCTCGAACGATCAGCTCGCCACGGTCACCCTCGACGTCGGTGATCAGAAGGGTGGCACCGAGGCGCTGCTTCGTGCGTCGGGTGAGCTCGACTCGGCTCCCTACGATGTCGCGTTCTCCACCTTCACCTCCGGACCGCCTCAGGTGGAGGCCGCAACGGCCGGCCAGATCGACTTCGCGGTCACGGGGAACACGCCGCCGGTGTTCGGCGTAGCAGCCAACGCGCGCATCAAGGTCGTCTCCGCCTATACCAACGACGCGAGTGGCGATCAGATTCTCGTGCCGGCAGATTCGACTCTAGGGTCGTTCGCCGACCTGCGCGGCAAGAAGATCGCAGTGGGCAAGGGAAGTTCGGCGCACGGCCACGTGCTGCTGCAGTTGCAGAAGGCCGGGTTGACGACCGACGACGTTCAGCTGGTGTTCCTTCAACCTGCCGATGCGCTGACGGCATTCACCTCGGGTCAGGTCGATGCCTGGGCGATCTGGGATCCCTTCACCGCGATCGCGCAGGTGCAGAACGGCTCGAAGACGCTGACCACTGCCGAGGGTGTGGCCAACGGTTACGGCTTCGGTATCGCGTCGCAGCAGGCGCTCGACGATCCGGCGAAGAACACCGCCTTGCAGGACTTCGTGGTTCGCCTGGCCAAGGCGTCTGCATGGGCCGAGAAGAATCCGGCGGAGTGGGCTGCGGCGTACTCCACTGCTGTCGGGATCGACCCGGCTGCAGGTGAATTGGCACAGGGACGAAGCCAGCGACCGGCAATTGCACTGGATGACAACGTCATCGAGTCCGAGCAAGCACTGTTCGATGCGTTCGTCGAGAGCGGAAGCATCCCTGGGGGCAACACGTTCGCGGACTTCGTCGACACGCGGTACAACGACGCCATCGCCGACGCGACCGCCCCCACCAACTGATCACCCACCACGTCGTAGGAGTTCACTCGTGACCGCACGCATCTTCTGGTTTCTTCCTACCGCAGGCGACGGCCGCTCCATCGTCGGCGCGTCTCACGCCTCGGGCAACCTCCGCGAACCCGCCGGGTTTCGTCGTCCGTCGCTGCGTTACCTCACCGAGGTGGCGCAGGCCGCGGACCGCCTCGGCTACGAAGGGGTGTTGACTCCGACCGGAACATGGTGCGAGGACGCGTGGTTGACGACGGCCGCTTTACTGCAGAGCACCCGACGGCTCAAGTTCCTCGTTGCCTTCCGTCCCGGCCTCACGCCGCCGACGTTGGCGGCGCAGCAGGCCGCGACGTTGCAGCGGTTCTCGGAGGGGCGGGTGTTGTTCAACATCGTCACCGGGGGCGACGACGTCGAGCAGCGTCGTTTCGGGGATTGGATCGACCACGATCGGCGCTACGCCCGCACCGACGAATTCCTTGGACTCGTCCACCGGATCTGGACCGAGTCGGCAGTCGATCACGAGGGCGAGTTCTTCAAGGTCGCCGACGCGCGTGTGTCCGAAGCGCCGGACCCGTTGCCCGAGTTCTGGTTCGGCGGTTCGTCGGGTCCCGCACTCGCCGTCGCTGCGAAGCACGTCCAGACGTATCTGACGTGGGGCGAGCCGCCGGCCGACGCTCGCGCGAAGATCGAGAAGGTGCAGGCGCTAGCGGACGCCGAGGGGCGCAAGCTCACCTATGGCATTCGCCTGCACACCATCAGCCGTGACACGTCCGAAGAGGCCTGGGCCGTCGCGCAGAAGCTCCTCGACGAGCTTCCCGAGGAGCAGGTTTCCCAGGCACACGCACTGCATTCGTCCTCGCAGTCCGAGGGGCAGCGCAGGATGGCGGCGCTGCACGGGGGCAGCAAGGACTCGCTCGAGATCTACCCGAACCTGTGGGCCGGCGTCGGACTGGTGCGCGGCGGCGCGGGTACTGCACTGGTCGGGTCGCACGAGGAAGTCGCGAACCTGATCGGGGAGTACCACGACGCCGGATTCGACGAGTTCATTCTTTCCGGCTACCCGCATCTCGAGGAGTCGTACCACTTCGCCGAAGGTGTTCGACCTATCCTCGACGCGCGAGGAATCACGGTTCCCGCCTGATAGATTCGCGCGGCATCGCCGGTTCGCCATCGCCTGCTGGATCGGCAGTGAGATTTCGGAGACCAAGCACTACTGCTGCCCCGAATACGCCGGTGGCCCTCCCGTACGCTGAACATTTGCACTACGAGAGACGAGGTGGCATGAAAGCACTGGTATTTCGCGAGTACGGCGGCCCCGAAGTGCTGAAGATCGAGGAGCTTCCTGATCCGATTCCGGGATTCGGTGAGGTGGTGGTCGATCTGAAGGCGACCGCGCTCAACCACGTCGACATCGATGTGCGCGAGGGCGTCTCGCGCTTCGACTTCGCGATGCCGCACACCTTGGGCCTGGAGGGTGCCGGCGTTATTTCCCTAGTCGGCGACGGTGTGGACCCCGCTCGGATCGGCGAGCGCGTAGCCGTCTCCTACATCCGCACCTGCGGCCACTGCGAGTGGTGTCAACGGGGCATGGAGAACATCTGCGTCAACCGCAAATTGCTCGGCGAGCACATACCGGGAACGTACGCACAGAAGATCTCGACACCCGCCGACCATTGCCTGACACTTCCCGACGCCGTCGACTTCGGTGAGGCGGCAGCCTCACTCAGTGCATTCGGCACCGCCTGGCACGCGCTCATGATCCGCGCCGAGCTGAAGCTGGGAGAGACCGTGCTCATCCATTCGATCGGGGGTGGCGTTGCATCGGCTGCACTGCAGATCTGCAAGGCAGCCGGCGCGACCGTGATCGGTACGGCC
The DNA here is from genome assembly GCF_059489205.1 of Rhodococcoides sp. S146-33. NCBI lineage: Bacteria > Bacillati > Actinomycetota > Actinomycetes > Mycobacteriales > Nocardiaceae > Rhodococcoides > Rhodococcoides sp. S146-33. The sequence goes on along the minus strand of NZ_JCAJWY010000006.1, from coordinate 140,720 downwards.
AGCCGAGACGACAAGTTGGCTCAGGCGACCGCTGACGGTGCCGATCACGTCATCAATTACACGAGAACCAATGTGCGCACCGCCGTCGACGAGATCACCGGAGGCCGCGGGGTCGAGCTGGTCTTCGACGGGGTAGGTGGGACAGCCTTCACCGAGTCGATGTTCATGCTGCGCCCGTACGGCCGTCTGGTGTCTATCGGTGCGCACGCGGGGGAGGTCGTCGAGTTCGACATCATCGAGTTCTTCCGCCGCCAGATCTCGTACATCTCTTCGCATACCCAGACGCGCGACGAGATGCGTACTGTGCTCGATCTTGTCGGCAAGGGGGTACTGCGCCCGCGCATCAACTCTCGTTATGCGTTGGACCGCGCCGGGGAAGCGCACGAGGAGTTGGCTGCGCGCACCGCCTACGGGAAGATCATCCTCGACATCGACTGAGGAGAGCGTGGGTGGACGCGATGCCGTCTCACCTACAGCAGACACGCCCCGGACCCGTTGAGTGCAGTCAGCCGAGGGCGTCGTACACCGCGCGCACGTAGTGCTCGGCTCGCTCCGAACCGATGATGCCGGGACCCATACGGTTCATCACGTACGAGATGGTCAGCTTCGATTCCGGGTGCAGAACGGTCAGCGATCCGCCCCAACCACCCCAGAAGCAGATTTTGCCGTCGGGGATGTAGGGCATCGAGTCCTGTTGCGGCAGAGCGAAACCCAGTCCGAAGCGTAACGGAATGCCCAGCGCCAGATCGACTCCGTTGGATCGCTCCTCGAAGATCGTGTCGATCGTCTCCGGGCTCAGCAGGCGTACGCCGTCCACGGTTCCGCCTCGGGAGATGATCGACAGGATTCGTGCAACCGATCGCGCGTTTCCGTGTCCGTTCAGTGCGCCCATGTCCGCGGCACGCCACGCCGGGGTGTTTGCGGACGAGGCGTGCACCAACGGTCCGAGAAACGTCCTGCGACGCACAATCGTCGGATCGGGCACAGCATCATCGGTCGGCGGGGGCGGCGGAACCACATCGGCGATCCGGACCCAGTCGGCCTCGGCGGCACCGATCTGGAAGTCGGCTCCGAGGGGACCAGCAATCTCGTAGGCGACGAACTGCCGCAACGGCTTTCCGGTGACGCGGCGGACGACCTCTCCGATCAGGTGGCCCTGGCTGGCCGCGTGATACCCCGATGTGGTGCGCGAGTCCCACCACGGAGCTTGCTCAGCCAGACGTGAGGTCGAGAGGTCCCAGTCGTAGAGGTCCTCTTCGCTGAACGGCCTGTCCCATCCCGATACTCCGGAAGTGTGCGACAGCAAATGCCGAACCGCGATGTCCTGCTTGCCTGCGGCTGCGAACTCGGGCCAGTACGTCGCGACCGGTGCATTGGGATCGAGCACTCCGCGGTCGATCAGCATCAACGCCGCCAGGCACGTCACCATCTTCGTCGTCGACCATACGTTGGTGATCGTGTCCGACTCCCACGGCAGTGTGCGCTCGGTGTCGCGATACCCGCCCCACAGGTCGACGGCAGTGTGGCCGTCGATGTCGACCACGATGGACGCGCCGAGTTCCGCCCCACTGTCGAGGTTGGCCGCCAACTTCTCGCGCACGCCCGAGAAGCGTGGGTCGCAGTGACCGTCAATTGCCATGTGATGCCCCGAGAACGCGGTGAACGGCCAATTCGACGTAGTTGTCGGCGACGTCCTCGATGCTCAGCTCGCCCCCGTCGTGGAACCAGTTGCTGATGCCGTTGAGCATGTCGGTCAGAGCGAACGAGGCCAATCGTGCATCGGGAACGCTGAATTCACCACTCCGCATCCCCGCGGTGATCACGTCGCGGACGCGTCGTTGGTACTGGCGGCGATAGTCCTCGACAACAGTGCGGTGCTCCGGTGTGAGCGAGGCCAATTCGTGCAGGCCGACGATGTACTCCACCCGTCGCCGATTCAGATGCACGAGGTGCGCACGCACCAGAGACGACATGCGCTCGGTAGGGGTTCCGGCCGCGTCGAGCAGCGGCAGGTTCTCCTCGGCCGGTTCCTGCGTCACCGTCAGACAGATTGCGAACAGGATGTCTTCCTTGGACGGGAAGTGGTGATAGAGGCTGGCCCCCTTGATGCCGACGGCATCGGCGATATCGCGCATACCCACGTTCGAATAGCCCTCACGCGCAAAGATATTCGCGGCGTTGGCCACGATGTCCTCTCGCCGCTGGCGCGTACGGATCTGGCGAGGCAGTGGACTCACATCGGCCGGCTGCGTCATACCGTCTCCTCCACCGCCGCCAACAGTCGCAGTTCACGCTTAAGGATCTTGCCCTGCGGATCGACGGGCAGTTCGGCCACGATGTGTACCGACTTGGGGGCCTTGTACGACGCCAACTCGGTGCGGCAGTATTCGATGATCGCGGCCGGGTCGGCGGTCACCCCGTCGCGCGCGATGACGAAGGCGGTCACGGCCTCGGACCAGTACGGGTCGGGCACGCCGACGACGGCGGCGCGCAGCACGTCCGGGTGCGTGTGGATGGTGCGTTCCACTTCCTGCGACGACACGTTCATCCCTCCCGACTTGATCATGTCCTTCATTCGATCGTAGAAGAACAGGTTGCCGTCGGCGTCGATACGGACCATGTCGCCGGTGTGCACCCAGTCGTCGCGGAATGCCTCGGCAGTGCGCTCTGGGTCCTTGAAGTAGCCGAGCATCACCGATGGAGTGCGGCAGAGCAATTCACCGATCTCGCTCTCGTTGCCCGCGGGGTCGACGACCTTGATTTCGAGGTGGGTGACGGGCTTGCCGATCCACGACGCGTCGCCGTCGGGGATGTCGTCGAGGCTCGAGAACCAGCCCACCGAGCCGAGCTGGGAGAGCTCCGACTGTCCCCAGTAGGTGCCCCAGATGGCCTCGGGTGCGGCGGCGGCCCAGGCGCTGATCGTGTGTGGTGACACCTGGCCACCGTAGGTGAGGCAGCGCCGTACCTGGCTCACGGCCTCGGGCCCGAACTGTTCGTCACGGGCCAGGGCCAGGTAGAACGTCGGAGTTTGCGCGATGACGGAGATCTTCTCGGCGGCGATGATGCGCAGCGATTGAGCAGGATCGACCGTCGCGGGCAGCACGAGGGTGGCACCCATCAGCGTGAGGGTGGTCATCGAGCCGAGTCCGGCGATGGTGTGGAACGGCATGACGAACAACCAGGTGTCTTCCGGTCCCGTGCGCAGGCCCCAGCTCCACGCGGGCGCGGTGGAGATGAGGAAGTTGCGGTGCGGGATCATGACGCCCTTGGGAGCAGCTTCGGTTCCCGAGGTGTAGATGACCATCGCGACGTCGTTCTCGTCCATCTCGACGGCCGGCTCGGTGGACGGCGTGTTCGCCGTCAGTGCGGCGTATTCGGGGCCGAACGTCACCAGGGTGGTGGTGTCGGGCTTCACCGAGGAGATGATCTCGGCGTAGGCCGGATCGGCCACCACCACAGTCGGTTCAGCGTGTTCGAGTTGGTGCTTCACCTCGGCTGCCCGATACATCACGTTGATGCCGGTGAAGGCAGCTCCGGCCTTGAGGGTGCCGTAATACGCCACCACCACGTCGACGCTGTTACGGGCCATCGATGCGACGCGGTCACCCGTCGTCACCCCGAGATCGACCAACAGGTTGGCGAATTGATTTGCGCGAGAGTCGAGTTCGCCGTATGTGGTGACCTCACGGGTGCCGTCCGCCGCGTAGCTGATGAACGCGACCTTGTTCGGCTGAGTCCGCGCATGGCGACGCAGCTGATCGCCGATGGTGGCGCGGCCGATGGGGGAACGGTGGTGGATGGCGGTACCGGGCACGGCGGACTCCTCGAGGTGCGAGCTGTTAAAGGGCAGTGGAGAGGGCAGCGGAGTCGAACATCGGCTGCGAGAACGTCTCTGCCGCAACGATCTGCTCCACCGGATCACGGGTGAGCTTGCGCGGAAACGACTTCTCCGGATACCCGACGGCGATGTGTGCGGCGGTGATGTAGTCGTCCGGGATGCCGAGCAGTTCGCGAATGGCGGGCTCCTCGTGGCACAGCAACGTCGTCACCGCGGTTGCGACGCCCTGATCGCGCAGGCTCAGGCACAGGTTCTGCACGGTCGGGTAGATGGACGCGCCGCCAACCACGGAGAGTCGGCCGAGTTCGTGATCGGTGGGGTGCAGTCCGTCCAGTGCGGCGCAGACCACCACGATGGCGGGCACCTCGGCGAGGTGGCGAGCGAAGTAGTCGGCGTCCTGCACGGTCTTGGGCAATGCGCCGACGGCGACGGTTCCGCCGGTGATGCCGGCGAAGTAGGCGTCCCACATCGGGAGGTAGAGGTCGGCGAGTGCCTGCTTGCGGGCGGCGTCACGCACGACGATCCACCGCACGGGCTGACGGTTGCCGCCCTGCGGGCCGAAGCGGGCGACGTCGAACGCGGCTTTGAACACCTCGTCGGGAACAGGATCGCTGAGGTACCGCCTGCAGGTGCCGGTGGTGCGCATCGCCTCGGTGAGTTCCATGGGTGTTTCCCTTCGCCTGTCCGCTGTTAGGTAGTGCCATGAAGCATTGTGTGGCGTGGGCCGCATTGTCAAGGGTTGAAATGCTGAGAATTTCGAGATCACGAATCCCTTGCGCAAAATTGCCTAACCGTGGTTAGTTGAGCTGTCGGAGTCGGATGGAGCAGCTCGCAACAGGAGGTACCGGTGTCCACAGACGCAGCAACGGCAGCGGAGACCGTGGGTGGAGTCGATCGGGACCGACTCTCGCGGGCTCTCACCGCAGCCAACCTGCCCACGCTGGTGGCGGTGCTCTATCAGTTGACCGGCGATCGCACATGGCTCACCGATCCGTATCGCCCCACGCGTAGTCGGGGCATGGACAACAACGACACGGGCGGGTTCGACGACGCGGTTGCCGCCCATATCCGTGCCGCAGCGCTCGACGCGATCTGCGCGTTCCACGAGGGCACGCCCATGGCGGTGCCCTCGCCCGACTCGGAGCACCTCGTCGAGATGATCAGCGTGGCCGTCGGTGAGCAGGTTCCTCCCGAATTCGGCGTCATGGTCGCCGAGGACATGGGCTTCACCGCCGCGGACACTCCGGTGGCCGCGCCGAACGATCTGTCGGTCATCGTGATCGGTGCCGGCGTCTCCGGAATGCTCGCCGCCATCAAGCTGCACGAGGCGGGCATCAGTCACACCGTGCTGGAGAAGAACTCCGACGTGGGCGGTGGCTGGTTCGAGAACACCTACCCCGGTGCGGGCGTCGATACCCCCAGTCACCTGTACTCCTACTCCTTTGCGCCGCGGGCGTGGAGCACCCACTTCGGCAAGCGCGACGAGGTGTGGGAGTACCTCAGCGATGTCGCCTCCGAACACGATCTGCGGCAACGTATTCGCTTCGACACCGAGGTGGCGACCGCCGAGTACGACGCGCAGCAGCAGGGCTGGACCGTCACGACGGTGGACGGCGAGATCCTGACCGCTGATGTGGTGATCACCGCGACCGGGCAGCTCAATCGGCCGAAGGTGCCCCACATTCCCGGGCTGGAGTCGTTCGACGGACCGATCTTCCACACGGCGAACTGGCCGGCCGATCTGGATCTGACCGGCAAGCGCGTCGCCATCGTCGGAACCGGGGCCAGCGCCATGCAGGTGCTGCCGGCCATCGCGTCGACGGTGGGGCATGCGACGGTCTTCCAGCGTTCGCCGCAGTGGGTGTCGTCGAGCGACGTGTATTTCACCGAGATGGGCGACGACGCCAACTACCTGATGAGTGTCGTTCCGCTGTATCGGCTGTGGTACCGGACCAGACTCGCCTGGAACTTCAACGATCGGGTGCACAGCTCGCTGCAGGTCGATCCCGAGTGGGAGCATCCGCAGCGCTCGATCAACCCGGCGAACGACGCCCACCGACGGGTGTTCACCCGCTACATCGAGGCCGAGCTCGAAGGCCGACCAGACCTGATCGAGAAGTCACTTCCCGATTACCCGCCCTTCGGCAAGCGGATGTTGCTCGACAACGGCTGGTACGCCGCGCTCAAACGAGACAACGTCACCCTCATCGCCGACGCCGTCGCGTCTATCACCTCGAATTCGGTTGTTGCGCGCGATGGTTCGGAGACCGAGGTCGATGTGGTGATCCTCGCGACGGGCTTCGAGACTCACAAGCTGCTGACGCCGATCGACGTTACGGGCCGATCAGGCGAGTCCATCCGCGATATCTGGGGTCCGGAGGATGCGCACGCGTACCTCGGCATCACCGTCCCGGACTTCCCGAACTTATTCATCACCTGCGGTCCCGGAACGGTGTTGGGCCACGGGGGTAGCTACATCACCATCGCAGAGTGTCAGGTGCGCTACATCGTCGACGTGTTGATCGACATGGTGGACAAGCGAATCGGAGCCATCGAGTGCAAACCTGACGTGGAGGCGGAGTACGTCCGCAAGCACGACGAGGCGCACGCGAAGATGATCTGGTCGCACGGCGGCATGGACAACTGGTACCGCAACGACGCCGGACGTGTGGTCTCCACGCTGCCGTGGCGCATCGTCGACTACTGGGAAATGACGCGGCGGGCCGATCTGGACGACTTCGTCATGGAGCCTCGACGGGATGAGGCGCGCTGATCAGTTGGAAGTCGCCTGCTGCATCGACAACGCGAAACCGTGCCCGCTTCCCGCGTCGCAGACCATCGCGTCGACGCGGGAGTAGCAGGTGTAGCCGAGGTGCGAGATCGATGTGTTGTAGTCCAGCGATTGCGCGTTCTCGACCCCGAAAGCGCCTTGGTTGAAGCACATCGGGGTGACCTTGCCGGGGTCCAGGAAGAAGCCCTTGCTCATCTCGTCGGCCGAGAACGGTGGCTTGTCGCAGTCCGCGCCGTCCGGCACCGGGGCGTCGGTCGCCTGGCATCCGGACGAGAACGCTGTGGAGCCGAGCTTGCAATAGATGTTGCCCGATGGCGACTTCCACCCCACCTCGTCGTTGACGGCGGCATATCGGGTCGGGTCGACGGGAGTGATCGGCGCGGAGTCGACCGATGGTGTTGGCGCAGAATCGGTCTCGGATGCGCTGCCGCCCGGTTGCGGAGCCACCGTCACCTGCGGTGCCGCCTCGGTCGATGTCGCCGGCGCACCCGCGACGACGGTGGGAATGACCGACGGCATCGCATCTGTCGGTTCGTCCGAGCTACTGCATCCCGTCAGAAGTACACCAATGAACGCGATGGCGACGAGGGCCGCGCGACTGCTGTGTCCCGTCATCAGTTGGACGTCGCTTGCTGCATCGACAACACGAAGCCATGCCCGCCGCCGGCGTCGCAGATCATCGCTTCGACGCGGGAGAAGCACGTCATCCCATTGAACGTGATGGAGGTGTTGTACTCCAACGTCTGCGCGTTCTCGACTCCGAACTGGCCTTGGTTGAAGCAGGTCGGTGTCACCTTGCCCGGCGTCATGTAGAAGCCTTTGCTCAGTTGGTCGATAGTGAAGGACGGGGTGACGCAGTTCGCGCCGTCCGGTACCGGAGCATCTCCTGACTGGCAACCGGACCCGAATTCGGAAGAGCCGATCTTGCAGTAGATCTTGCCCGAGGGCGACTTCCACCCCACCTCGTTGCCGTATGCGGTGTAGCGGGCCGGGTCGACGGGAGTGATCGGTGCGGTGTTGTTCACCGGATTCGGGTTGCTCTGCGATGAATCCGCGGTCTCCGGCGCGGCAGTGTCCGTGGTGTCGACCGGGGGATTGGCGATGGTCACTTGCGGTGGAGCAGGAATTGTTGATGCGGCGTTGGAGGCGGGGGTCGGTGCAGCCGCGGGGGCCTCTTCGCCGCCGCAGGCGGTCAGCGCGAAGGCGAGGGCAGCAGTGGACGCGAGTAGAGCACTTCTTCGGATCATTCGGAGCTCCTTCATCAGAAAGCGATGTTGACGTCGCGGGAGATCATGAAGCCTCGGTCGCCGTCGTAGCAGGTGATACCGGCTTCGGTGGACCGGCAGAAGTTGCCTGTCACGCCGATGACCTGGCCGTATTCGAGAACTCGTGGCCCGGGATTGCCACCGAAAAAGATTCCCTGGTTGGTGCAGATCTGTTCGACGGTGCCGTCCTGGGTGATCTGCACGCCGTAGGTGTTGTTCTCGGTATTAAGGCACTCGCGCCCGGTGTTGCCCGGCACCGAGTAGCGGACCTGGCAGCCCACGATCGTTCCGGGGGCATTGGATGAATTGAATGCGCAGAACACATTTCCACTGGGGGATTGGAAGAAGTACTGGCCACCGTCTACCTCGAAGTCGCGTGCGTCGACGTTGACGTCGTCACGGTTCGGGGCGGGTGGAACGGCAGCCGGTCCCGCTTCAGTGGGTTGCTCCGCTGCCGGAGTCGCGACCTCGGGAGCCTCGACGGCCGGTCCGTCTGTACCGGTGCCACTACCTGTGTCGGGAGTGCCACCCGCTGACGGAGCGGTAGCGGCACTGGTGACCGGCGCTGCATCGGTGCTGGTCGGTCCCTCGGACCCGCAGGCCGTAAGAGTCAGGGTGGTAGCAGCGACCAGGGCACACATGGCCACGATGTTGCGGACTTGCCTCATTCGTTCGTCCTCACCGGTGGCTGCAGAGTGCATCACCTCTGAACTATGAATCGAACGGGCCAGGTGGTCTGTTAACGTCGTTCGTGTCACGACCCCGTCACGAATCGGTATACGGCTGGACTATCAGACATTTCGCCTGCGAGGGTGGACGGAGATAACACTCAACCGCCAGTTGATGTTTCAGGTTCAACCTGAGACGCCTGGCGCTCGATCTAACTCGATCTGGAATCACGTTGTGCGACTTCGACGAAAGGTACGCAGTATGCGAAAGTCATTGCGGCGAGCGGTGGTAGCAACAGCACTGACTGTGCCCCTGGTGTTCGGGATAGGAGTGGGTACGGCAGCGGCCGCCCCGCAGGTGACGAACCTTCAGGTGCCCATCGTGACCGGTTTCCAGATCGCTCCCGGTGCCGTCCCCGGCGGCTTCTTCCAGACCATTCCGATGAAGGCCACCGTGGGTGAGGACCCGGGTGTCGCTCGCTTCTCGGCTGCGAACATTGCCCCGTTCGCCGACCAATATCCCTACCGGTATCTGAACCTGAACTGGCGAAACCTCGCGACAGGTGCGACGGGTGCCGCCGATCTACGGCATTGGCAGGACGATCCGACGCCACCGGCGGACAACTCCTTCAGTAAGCAGTACCTTCCACTCGAGGTGATAGCGAATACCGGTCCAGGGCCTGTTGTGGTGACAGTGACGCATTCTCGCGACTACTCGTACGGTGCCGAGTGGGGCTCTCCGTACCTCGACACTCTTCTCCCCGGTGCCGGCGTGGTGCTGGTTCCCTGATCGGGTAAGGCCTCAGGTGCCGAGGTCTCCCGCGATGTCAGCGGCGGTAAGCATCGAAACCAGGAGCGGCACAACCCGTTTGGGGGCGATGCGGTAGTCACCACGACCCTGTTGTTCGACGATGTTGGCCGAGCTCAGCGTCTTGAGGTGGTGATAGATCTGGCCCGAGGAGCCGACTCCGACCGCCGCATGCAGATCTGCCGCATTCGCCGGGCCGCGGAGCAGAATGCGCACGATCTGTAACCGCACCGGATGTCCCAGTGCAGCAAGCACTTCCGACATCGAGGCGATGGGCAGGTCGACGATGGCGTCGGGGGAGTAGCTGATGTCCCAACGGACCGTGCCGTGCAGATGCACGTCGCCCTGATAGGCGACGATGCCGCCCGTCGACGGGGCGGCATCGACCTGCTCGGGAGCGTCGCGTCGTTCCAGCTCGGCGACGCGGGCCTCCAGCTCTGCCAGTCTCGACTCGAACGTTGAACTCACACCACGCAGGCTATCCGGTCGAGTACGTCCGACGAGAGCATGGCCTCGAGGATGAGTTGCTGCTGCACGCCGGCTCCGGCCATTGCTTGCTCGAATCGATCGGCCGGCAATCCGTCGGTGAGCCACACCGCGGTCGCGACTGTTCCGTCTGTGCGGCGCACCTCGAATCCCTGGGTCAGCACACCGGGGAGGCTGCCGCCTTTGAAGCCGACACCGAGAACGCCGTCACCTGCGGGTTGCCATTCCAGTTGGCGCAGAATGGTATCCGACGCGGTGCCAAAGGTTCCATCCGTGAAGGCGCGATACATTCCATTGAGTTGTTGAGCCGACCCGCCGCGAAAGCTGCTCTCAACTCGGGTGGCCTGGTCTTCGTAGGTCGGTTGTTGCGCGGCTGCGTCGACCTGGGCTCGGAACTGCGGATCGAATGCCCACTTCTGCGCGGTCTCCCAGCGGTCCTCGTCGGCAAGGGTGGGGTCGAATATTGACAGCATGTCCGCCACCAGGCTCGGCACTTCGAAGTTCTCCCACCCGCCAGTTGCTGCAGCGTCGATGATGGCTTGGTCACCGAGTCGGTATCGGAGGAAGTCGGGGACGGAGTTATCGCTTTCCTGGATCATGGCCGTGACGATGTCGTCGATTCGGACCGTGGCATTGGGGTCGGTTGCGTTGGTGCCGGTGTTTGCGATTCCCAAGCGGTTCAGGGCGTTGGGATGGGCCCCGCCATCGGTGTTGGGTACGTACCAGCGCTCCCAATCCGATAGCGACACTTGCTCGTTCGGGTCGATGCTGCCGTTCGCGACGGCTTGGGCGTAGGCGGCGAGGTGCACCACCTTGATCGCGGATGCGAGTACCTGCTCCTGATCGGCTCGATGTTCGACGGTGCGGCCGCGTCCGTCGTCGATCACGAGGCCGACGGTGTCGGGTGCCTGATCGATCAGTCCGATCCACCCGTCTTCGGTGGTGAGGTCGGTGGAGGTCACCGGTGCGCAGTTCTCCGGTGTCGGGGTGGTGGCCTCGGCTGTGTCGGGGTCGGTGGAGGCGCATCCGCTCATCAACAGGACCGTCGCGCAGGCTGCCGAAACCAGGGTAAGGCGTCGCATCTCGAGCTCCTTGGTTGTTATTCCGTAATTACGGAATAACAGTAGAACGGAATGTGCGTCTCGGCAACCCTGTCCGGTGGCTCCCGGAGGATGGCTGGCCGTAACACCTGTTACGCTCGTCCGTAACAAGTGTTACGGCGAGAGGAGAGGTGGGAACGAGTGACACTCGAAGCGGACGATCCGCGGCACCGCATTTCGCAGGCCGTGTGGGACACGATCGCGGAGTTGGGAATCGAGGCGACGACGGTGCGCGCGGTCGCGACTCGGGCGGGCTGCACCACCGGTCTGATCATGCACCGCTTCGGCTCTCGTTCGGCGATGTTGGTGCACGCGCGACAGACCCTGTTCGAGCGCACGGCAGCACGGGCCGACGAGGCCGGCGCCGGCGGCACACAGTCCGCGGCGGAGCGGCTGTATTCCGTTGTCTGCTCAGTACTTCCGCTCGACGACGAGCGCATTGTCGAAGCTCGAATCTTCACGGGTTTCGCGGCGGCGGCGATCGCGGACGCCGAGCTGCGAAACCCGCACGTGACCCACACGCGTCAGTGGCTCACTCGCATAGCGGGCCTCGTCGCTGACCTCGGCACTCACATCACCGATGCCGAGGCCGCGGATCACGCCTTGCAAATCGCGACCGCGGTGGAAGGCATCGTGGTCCTGGCGGTACTCGATCGCGAGACGTATCCGCCGGCGACGCAGAAACGACTGGCCCAGCTCACGATCGCCAACGTGGTCGACCGCAGTGCCGACACCGACCGGTGACCTTGCCCCTACCTCCGACAGAACGGACCCCCATGCCCACACTCCATCACGCCCCGCTGGCACGCGTCGACCAGAACACCCTGTATCGCATCATGGCGCTTCGGGTCGCGGTATTCGTCCACGAGCAGGGCATCGTCGACGACATCGAACTCGATGGCGCGGACCTGCTTCCGACGACGGAGTTGTTCTGGATGCAGGACGACGACGGTGAGGTACTGGCGACCATTCGAGTCCTCGTCGACGACACCGTTCACATCGGCCGAGTCGCGACCGCCGCCAGTGCGCGGGGTAAGGGCTATGCCGGAGAACTCATGAAGGCGGCACAGGAGGCATATCCCGGGGTTGTCGAACTCTCCGCGCAGGCGCACCTCGAAGAGTGGTACGGCCGCTTCGGATTCGTTCGTGTGGGGGAGAACTACCTGGACGCTGGAATCCCGCACGTGCGCATGGTGACGAGCGGATGACGAACCCTCTTCTGTTCTGACCAATGCCGTTGGGCTGCGATGATATTTCGAGCGTTTCAGAACAACGTGGGTGCGGTGTATCGACCGTTCCGTGCTTCGTTCAGTCGGGCGCTCCAGCGCTGCACGAGCCACATTTCGACGAGCTCGGGGCTGGTACCGATGTTCGTGGCCCATGCCGTGATGAGTTCGACGTAGCGGTCGTAGCGGCGACGAGTGAATCCGGTGACGGACGGGTCTTCGAGCCACCCTTCGTGAATGAGGGTCGACACTCCGTATTGGTCGATCAGCTGCGCCGGCCCGCCGTAGACCGACGCGTTCACCGCCCAGAGAAACGTGGCCATCAGGGACATTCCGACGCCCGGTGCGTCGGGCCAGCCGGACCAGGTGGAGTTCGGATGGTCGGGCACCGCGCGGTTGCGTACGCAGCTGTCGAGCACAGCGAGAGTCTTGGCGACGGGGTTCTCGTCGGGACGGCTGAGGTGTGGGTTCATGACGTCGGGAAATCGGCGCATTGCTCGGCGGTGCCGATGGCTGCCCTGCCAGGCCGCGCAAAGGAACAGCAGTCCGAGCGAATCGTGTTCGCCTACAGCCAGATCGGTGCCGATCCGAAGATCGTTGCGCTGCACGGTGGCACCGCCGTACTCGACGATTTCGCCGTCTAGGTTGCGGCCGCGGAGCCGGAGATCGTGACCTGCCCTGTCGAGGTGGCCGTTCCACCAATCCAGGTCCACCTCCACGCCGTCGTCGAGCACATGCAGGTCGTAGCTGCGGTGTTGACACCACTGCACACAGGCCGTGGGAGGCGGGAACCCCTCGTCGAGTCGTGACATACCGCCATCGAAGCATCGGGTACCGACAATTCGCCGTTGTCGATGCCTGGACAGGATCACTCGATGCGGGTTCCGGCTGGTTCGTCGCGGTGATCAGTTCCCTGCGGTCCGATCATTGCCAGTAGCGCCAATTTGTCGGCATCGGGGCTACCGGCAGCGGCGGTATACAAGATCAGGTGCTGGTCGAGTTCGACGAGCTTCAGCGAATCGCAGTCCACCGTGATCTCTCCAACGGGTGTGTTCCGAAACGTCTTTCGCAGGGCGGGGGAGACTGCGACGTCGTGTCGTTCCCACAGTCGGGCGAAGTCGGGGCTGCCCTCGCGCAGTTCGGTGACAAGGTTGCTCACAGTCTCGTCGGTCGGATATCGGGTGAGTGCGGTGCGAAGTTCGTTGACCACGCTATGGCGAAAGTGGACGTTGTCGGAGATGCCGTAGAGCCGCTCGCTCGGCTGCTCGGTGCCGAGGAAAGCTTTGCGGGCAAGGTTGCGATCACGAGGGGTCAGGGCACCGAAATCTTCCATGAGCGCTGCGGCGAGATCGTTCCAGGCGAGTACCTCGAACGCGGCCGACATGACGATGCCAGCGGTCTGCGATAACCGTTCCAGGAGCGTGAGAATGCTGGGCCGAACATCGCGCCGGTGCACACCTGATCTCGCGGGCGCGGTGCCCGCCAGCGCGTGCAGATGGTTGGACTCGGTGTCGCCGAGGCACAGGGCAGCCGCGATGCCCGCCAGCACTTCTGCCGACGGGCGTGGTGCGCGGCCTTGTTCGAGGCGCACGTAGTACTCCGTCGAAATATGCGCGAGCACGGCAACTTCTTCCCGGCGAAGACCCGGGGTCCGGCGGCGAGGGCCGGACGGAAGACCCACATCCTGCGGTTGAAGCTTTTCGCGGCGGCTACGGAGAAACGCCCCGAGTTCCTGCTTGTCCATGAGTTCGATTGTGCCCCGAGTCGAGCGTCGGAACCTAGTACCGTTTGTGCCTGTATCCGGTGTTGATGAGCCTTGATGCTTGCACCATGACCATCGAAACAACTTCCAGTGCTGCCGGCCTTCTAGCCGGAAAAATAATGTTCATCACCGGTGCCAGTCGAGGAATCGGTGCCGCTGCGGCTCAACTCTTCTCGGCTGAAGGAGCTGCTGTTGTGCTCGCCGCCCGCAACGTCGACGCGCTCGATCAGCTCGTGACGACAATCCGAACGGCCGGGGGTACCGCCGATGCGGTCTCCATGGACCTTGCTGACTCCGACAGCATCCGTGCCGCCGTCGCCCGCGTCGAGCAGCTGCACGGACGACTCGACGGCGCGTTCAACAACGGTGGCGTCAATCAGCAGCAGATAGGTCCCCTCGACACAACCACCGAAGACGACCTCGACGAGCAGTTCACCGTCAACTTCCGCGCTCACTGGACCGCGATGAATGCCGAAGCCGCCCTTATGCGTAGGAGTGGAGGCGGTGCCATCGTGAACACCTCGAGCATCGGCAGCCGCCGTGCCGTTCCGCCGCTTCCGGCGTACGGGGCGATGAAGCGGGCGCTCAACAGCATCACCGAAACCGCTGCGGTCACCTGGGCCCCCGAGGGTATTCGTGTCAACGGTCTGATGCCCGGAGGCACTGCAACAGAAATGATGGACGAATGGGAGGCAAAGACGCCAGGCGTTATCGCGGCCAGTAGCGCTGCGTCACCGATGGGTCGCATGGCGGAGGCCCGCGAAGTTGCCGAGGCCGCCGCGTGGCTGCTGAGTGACAGGGCTTCCGCGGTGACCGGGGCGATCGTGCCCGTCGACTGCGGTTCGGGGGCCTGAACCTGATCCGCACGTTCGTGTCTTCCTGAGACCAACCTTCACCGGTCCGAGCTGACGGTGAATCGGAGATCGTTCATGTCCCTGCGAACTGTCGGCACCATACGGAACTGTGGGGTCTGGTTAGCCATCAGAACGAACAGGGGAGTGCCGGTGACCGTTGCCGACAATGCTGTCGACAGGCCACTCGTCGACGTGGTGATCGACGCCATCGACGCGCACGATGAACTGTCCGATGGGGTCAAGTACTACGATCTCGCAGCCCTCGAAGGCCGCCGACTGTGCTGGGCGACGGCGTCTTGGTGCCGCACATCCCTTAGGTGTCCGGCCTGCACCGAGGAGCCGGACGGCTCGGTTTTGGCAGTGATGCGGGTTACAGAGTCCAGGGTCTCGTAAAATCCAATGAAAAAACTGTTCGTAGATTTTTCTTTGAACATGTTGTACGTTTCCTTCATGACATCATTCGACGACATCCGCAAGCACGTAGCCGACGAGGGAGGCGTGGCGACCTTTGAGGCATGGGAGCTTCGCGACGCACTGCAAGCGGGGCGCCTCACCCGACGCATAAACGGCATGATTTCGGAAACGCTGCGATCGTACGGTCTAGGCCATGTACCGATTGACCCGGAGAACCTGCCGACCAACCAGTACGGATCGGTTCGCGTTTACGACGCGACACTGCCGGTGGGAAAAGCAATCGAAGCAGCTCACACTCCAGGAGAGGCAAACGACCGGCTGCTGAAAGAATCCATCAAAGGAGACGCCGCGCGAATCCTGGCTCAGATTCGCGCGCTGGTTGAGGATTAGAATCTTCGGGAGAGGCCATCGTCGGTTTATCGGACGGTGCTACTTCTACCCTCAGCGACTCGACATCTCCGTGACTGCAGCCTTGTCGTCAGTGACGAGACGCACCAGATCGAAAACAAAGCTGCGCAACGATCTATCGCGTCGCGCAAGCTGATCGGTAAGGCCAGACGAGGAGTTCTTCTCAGTGGAACTCCAGACGTAACCAGGTGGACGTAGTCAAGGAGCTGCCGGAACTCATCGAAGTCGAGGACTGGGTGCAACCGACGGCCGACTACAACTCGCGGTACCGGGACGCGGTGGCATCACGAAATTTCATGGCGATGCGACAGTCGGCATACGCAGTTTCGGGGTAGACGAAGTCGGCCAAGATTGAACGGTTGCGGGAAATCGTGGAGGAGGCTGAGGACAACGGCGTCAAGATCATCGTGTTCTCGTTTTCAAGTCAGTGCTCGACGCAGTCCGCCGCGAGGTGCCAGGCGTCGTATTCGGCCCACTGACTGGTGCAACGTCATCGACCCAACGGCAGCAGATGGTCGACGACTTCACATCGCACAATGGTCGGGCAGTGTTGGTCAGTCAGATCGAAGCCGGCGGCGTGGGCTTGAGCATCCAGGCCGCCTCGGTGGTGATCCTGACTGAGCCCCAATGGAAGCCGAGCACTGAGGTCCAGGCGATCGCAAGGGCGCATCGGATGGGCCAGATACGTACCGTGCAGGTGCATCGATTGCTGGCGAAGGACACAGTCGATGAGCGGATGCGCGAAGTGCTCGAACGAAAGACCCAGCTGTTCGACGAGTATGCGCGACGCAGTCAGGCGAAGGAGATGGACCATGCGTCCGTGGACGACGGGTGGGACCAGGGCATTGCTCCGGCAGAGAACTCGATCATCCAGATGGAACGCAAACGGCTAGGTCTGGCGTGACGGGAGCCAAGTTTGCCGATGCGCTCAAGAACCTGTCGGTCGGTTCGATTAATGTCTGCGCTTACAACCTCAGGAGGCTTGGTATGACCGATGACTGGATGAACCAGGAACTGACCGACTTCGACAGGGAGCTGCTCGAGTCCTCTGGAATTTCGGTGCACGTGGAGCCGGAGGGCCTGCTGATTTCGGGTGATGACGACGCGGTTGCGGGTTACCTCAGCCGAATCAAGGACCTTGCCGGCGATGGGGTGCAGGTTGCCGGCATCGACAAAACCGCTGTAGCGAACGCGGGTGGACTGATAGCCGCTGCAGCCGCAGCGAAGATGCAGCATGGTCACTTCGTGAAACTTGCTCCTCAGACTGTTGACATGCTCAAGTCCTACAAGGTCATTCCGGGACTCCCCGGATACAACCGTATGACTCTGGTTGACTCGGCACACAAGTTCCGCCATCAGATGCAGTGGCAGTCGGTCTCAATGACACCGACTCGAGCCCTGGGAATGCAGATCATGGTGGTGCAGCTCGCCTTGCAGACAGCAATCAGCGAGGTGTCGGAGGGAATTAGGCGCATCGAGGGTGAGGTCGACAAGATCCTCCGTCTCGCCGAAGCGTCGCGTGTCGGGGATGTCCTCGGCCATCACTCTGCGTTGTCGCACATCGTCAAGGTCTACAAAGAGACGGGCGCGCTTCCGACGACCGATTGGGAGAGCGTCGCCTCGCTCGGTCCGCAGCTTCAAGTCGGTATCGAACGACTTCGTGACCATGCGAAGCGAACTGTCAACAGCTTCGACGCGGACAAGCCGGTCCAGGAGCGCGCCGCGTATCTGACCCGAGCAGTCAAGGACGAGCGTCTCGGTGAGACCCTGCAGCTCTTGGTTATCGCGGAGAGTTCGCTCTACCTTTGGCAGACGCTCCGTATTGCTCGTGTGCGCGCGGTGGAGCCCGAACATCTCGACGCAGTCGTCGCGTCGGCACGGGAGATACTTGCGGACCACGTTGAGCGGGACGGCGACCTATTGCGTCACGCTCGGCTCGAGCTGTCCAATTACGGCACGGTCAAGCCGCTGGAGATTGTGCGATGGATGGCGACAGGTGATCTCAAGCGTGACATCACCCAACTGCGCAATGACTTGGACGCTTTCGCGTCGGCACGGAACAGTCAGGTTACCGGTTGGATCGACAACGAAGACCCCTCCATCAGCGACGCTTTCTCCGAGTTGGGAAACCGTGCGAAAGCGGTTGGCGATGCCGCAGCTGAAATTGGTGGCAAAGCGGTCAGCATCGGCGCAGCGGGTGCCGGTTGGATCGGTAGGAGCGTCAAGGGAATTGCCTCCCGAAGCTCGGACAAAAACAAGAATGGCGAGTGACACCCGTGGCGTGAGCTGCCTGCATTTCGCTGTGCCGTACCCGCTGAGACCACTTATACCGATTTCATCCGGTTCGACACATCAGTCCTCAATCTTGGCCTTGTTCGCGATCACTGTAAGTCGTTGGCCGAGGTATTCCCAACCAAATGGCCCATGAATGCTCCCGGGCGGATTGCCCTGAGTCGCTTCGGCAATGATGTGTTTGATTAGAGATGTGGGAGCCCAGGTTCGATCCATGGAGTCCGCAAGCCACCGTAACGGACGAGTCGGGTCGGTAACCCACTGCGCTGCAGTGCGGTCAGGATTTTCTACCGCCCAGCTCTGAACTTGCTCACGCACTTCCGGCCGAACCATGCCTTCGAGATTTAGTGTCACCCGTCCGCCTGCTGGGACTAGATTGTTCGACACAAGGATGCTGACGGTGCGCGCTTGCCTCTTGCGGCTGAAGATCCGTTCGCTGATTTCAGCACTACGGCTATCCGATGCACCTGCGCTGAGCAGCGATGGCTCCAGGTCTTCGACGGGAAAGAGCCGTTGGAAGACAGCGCAAGTCTGGCCAGCCCCGGAATCCAGAACGAAGAGATTAACGATGTGCAATTCAATCTCGAGTTTTCCGGCGGCAATGCCAGTGATCCAACTGACAGTCGTCAGGACCTGCGCCGGAAAGTCCTCTGCGATAAGGACAATTTTTGGCTGGGTGAGGAGATCGACATCCCAATCGTCGGCAACGTGATCGTTGAGCAACGACAAAGCGGAGACGTGGTCGATGCGAGTGCCTTCCGTATCGATGCTGTTTACATACGCCGCGTGGGCATGTGCGAGTGACTGTTTCGTGAAGGTCGAGACTAGAGCTGCGTACGTCAATGCCTGCAAATGGACCCGAGGGTCAGAGCCTCGCTTCAGCTCGACAACGATGAGTTGCCCACTGGAGTCAAGTGCAAGAATATCGAGTCTCTCTCGTGCGTTCGTACCGGATTCGGACGACCATTTGTCGTATTGTGTCGCCACAATCAGAACGTTCTCGCCGAGTATCTCAGGATGATCCACTACCCACCGTTCCAAGTGAGTTGTTTCCCAAAGGCCCTCGGCCTGCAAAGACGAGCGGCGTGCTGGAACAGACGATTGACCGTCGACTGCGAACATTTGAGTGGACGACTGCATGAAGTCGACAGTATGTGATTCCTGTCTGAAGGTCAGGCCGTTCAACATCCTCGTGTCTACTTTTCAATCTGTTGTGCGGCAGACGGTGCTGGTTCGGCACGCAAGAATTGCGGTCACTCACGGTCGCCGTGGACGGATTGTGATGACCCCTTCCTGCTGGGGGCGGGCACTCACTGCGTCGGATGCGGTTGACTGTTGCTGAAACGGTGAACCGGCGACAGACCGGACGATCGGGTTGACGCGAGGTGACACGCACGGGGGACGTAAACGGGCCGGGCAGTCTGTCCACGGGATAGATTGTTCGAGACTGAAAGGAGCGTCTTTGCGTTCGGTTGTGGAAGTGCAGGCTGTTGCGTCGCTACGAACTGTTCTGGTCGAAGCACGGGCACTGGACGACCGAGTGAGGCGTGCAGCTGTCCAGAACAGTGGCGTGGCGTCGTTCGTCACGTCTCTGACGGACTCGGTGGGCGAGCTGGCGGCCTCGGTGACGGCCACTTCAGATGGATTGCTGGTGCTCCGCGGCGACGTCCGAGAAACCGAGGTTCCTCCTCGCTTGCCTTGGCCTCTAGATGAACTCATCGACGACTCAGAGCTCGCGGATTGGTCGCCCGACGTCCTGGTTGTCGATCTCAGCGAAGTCCAGACGTACGCAAGCTTCTATCGCCGTGAGTACGGGCTCGACCTGGATGCTCTCTTCGGCGACTACCGACGCACATGGAGGTCATGGGCTCGTTCGCAGCGTCGAATCCAAGAGGGAGCCGAGCTCTACGATGCGTTGGACGAACTCGAACGGTCCGTGTCAACGCCGGGTGACCTCGACACGGTGCTCGCGGCCTGGCGTCTGCGTGTCCCAGAGTTCTCCGTGGATGCGCACATAGCATTCCGGGCAGCAAAATTGACCAGGACAGCGGGGACTCGCCCGACCGGTGACCTGAACCAGGACGACGAGTTCACGGATACACAGGTACCGGCGATCGCACTACACGTCGACGCGGCCGATGCTCTGTTCTTCGAGTTCGGATCGACCGGTATAACTGATGATGACCACGAGCCCCTGCAGATCCGTCCCGGCGGTATCGAGCTAAATGATCTGCCCATCGGAACTCGCGTTCGTGACCGGGTCTTGTCCGACATACGGCCGGCGATTGCGAGTGCCATAGACCGGCGGTGGGGACCGAATACGTCGTGGACCCTGACGATGAGCCCTGCGTTTGTGGTGGCCGAACCGGTTGAAACCCAGTACCAGGCAGACGTGCAGCGGCTGCAGAACGCTGTCGTTGATGCACTACTTCCCTGGCCGGATCTTTCTGAGACTGCAACGTCGGACCTGTCCAACGCGGTCGCCGGGCGATGGGCGAGCTCGATCGAGCAACGCTTAACGAGCCTGCTGGCGCGCCTGGAAGGTTCAGATGAATCCCCAGCGCCCCTTGATCAACCAACAGCTTCACCAGTAGTCGAAGTAGGTCGGATAGCCACGCCGAGGTTCCGCGATCGGCTCAGGGCCAGAAGGCACCCCATCGACGCGTTGACGCGGTTCCGTGACCGGCGCCGCGCAGCCGCTGAACTGGCAACGCCTACTTCAGTTTCGACGGGCGAACCCGAAACCCTTTCTCTAGAGGTAGATCTGGGTGCGACCGCATTCGAGCTCGATCACCTTCAACGTCGCATCGCCGAGGCGGAACCAGAAGACCGACTTGTGGTCATAGCCGGCGCTGGGCAAGGCAAAACCGAAGTTGTCGCAGCGCGACTCGACCATCTGGCACGCGAGTGCGACCTGTCGCTGTCAACTGAGGTGCTTGTCCTGAGCTTCTCGAGGGCCGCAGTATCCGCTGTTCGTAGTCGACTTCAGACGCGGGTGCTGGCACAAGCGGAAATTCGCACGTTCGACTCCTTCGCCAACAGGGTCATTATCGATGCCGACGAAGAGCCAAAGGGGAACTTCGAGAATCGAATTGCGCGTGCAGTGCAGCTACTGACCGACGGCGATATCGATCTGCCCATGCTGGACGATATCCAGCACGTCGTCCTGGATGAGGTTCAGGATCTGGTGGGTCAGCGAGCACGGCTAGCGCTGGCTCTGATCGACAGATTGGGCGGCGATGTCGGCTTCACTGCACTCGGCGATCCGAATCAAGCGTTGTACGACTTCCAGCTGACTCCGGAAGAACGGAATCAGCGGTTGGACGTGATTCACGAATTGAGCCGACTGGATGACGTAGAGGCGACCGGGCTCCAACGAAACTTTCGTGCGCGTGGAGAAGTTCCTCTGGCTGTCGTACAGCTAGGGCCACGTTTGAGGACGATCGAAGAGCCGGCTGCAGCTCGTGCAGAGGTCGACCAGTTCATCTCAGGATTGGATGCAGTGGACTCAGATACTTGGCTGGGTGATGTTTACCGCGCAGGCAAGAGTACCGCTGTACTCACGAAGACCAATGGAGACGCTTTGCGAGTGTCTCAGCAACTGACATCGATCAACGTCCGGCACACATTGAGACGAACGGCTCAGGAACACGGTGCTCGCGCGTGGGTTGCCGAGCTCACCCAACAATTGCCGAGGAACCTCAATAGACGCGAGGACGTCATCGCTGCGTTGCGCAATACGTCGGTGGCAAACCCGACGGACGCGTGGAATCTATTGAAGGAATCGGAGGGGCGTACACAATTTCCCAACGACCTTGACGTGTCCCGTGTTCGAAAGGTGATCGGGGGATACGGAATACCGACTGCCTTGCTGGCCGATACAACCGAGGACGTTGTTGTCTCCACCGTTCATCGTGCGAAGGGGCTCGAATTCGACCGAGTCTTCTTGTACGACAACAAGTACGAATCCGGCGAAGACGACCTCGCGATTGCTCGCCGCAACTACGTGGCGCTGAGCCGCGCCCGGGACGAGATAGTCAGATGTACCCCCAAGAAGACAAGGTCTTGGATGCAGAAAGATTCAGGACAGACAGGTCGTTGGACTGAGCAAGGCTTCGGGGTTGGTGGGAAAAAGCGAGCGCGGGCGATCGAAGCTCGCGTCGAGGACATAGACACTGACGAGCCGTTCGAGGTTGACGGAAATGCAGTGGCAGTGCAGGAGATTCTTGCGAGCGGGGCGTTGGCGGGGCGAACGGTGACTCTCCATCTGGACTTGGACTGGACCCACCGTGACGCACCGATCTACATCGTGAAAGTGCCGTCGGGGATGGCCTTTGCCCGTACCACCGAGCAATTTGGGCGTGAGGTCAGGCGCATCTTCACCATCGGTAGCGCACGATGGCCGATGGTCATCAATGGCGCGACAGTGATGTCGATCGAGTCGGTGGTGGGGTCACCCGAAATCAGTGAACAAGTAGGGCTTGGCGAGTCCGGGATCTGGCTTGTGCCCCGACTGGCAGGCTTGATTCGGCCGGACTGGACAACGAAATGGGACGGTAAGAACCGATGACTGGCGCAACTGACCTCGATGAGATGTACGGGTTTCGAAGCGAAATGGTTGAGGATCTTCGACGCGATCTCCTCGGGCCCGCAGGCGGGGACGAAGAAGTTCTCGAAGAGGCTCCTCTCGACCGTTACGTGGTGGGTGTGCTGTGGCCCTTGGATGATGCACTGCAGGACGAGCCGGAGCCCGACAGTGCGGAGCCCGACACCGTTGACGGTGCGAGCGACTCACCCGTCGCGCAGTCCCTCATGCGCTACCCCTCATCGATGGGCCTGACCTTCACGGTCGACTCGACACGGGTGAGCGTGGTTCACTTCGATGTCTCGGCCGCACGATACGACCCGTCGGAGGATTTGGTCGAACCGGACGACTCCTCGCCTCGCCGCCGTGGCCGCACCAGGCCAGCAACGTGGAGCAGGAAGCTAGTCCGCCCCGATCGAGTGACGCATTCGTTGGCTACCAAGGGTGCCGTGAAACTGCGTGTGGCACCAGGTCTCGAACTGTACGTCCTCACCCGTAACCCGCGGGATGGCAAAGTCACGGTTTCAGCAGTTGCCCGTAACGTACAGACTGCAGAAAAGAATGAACTCAAGGACGCCAGGGCATGGTTTCAGGTCGAGCTGATCGTGTCGACGGATGTCGATGCGATAGTCGACCGGAGCATGCCCAACCGACTCGGAGCCGAAGACGATCTACGATCTGCCCAACTGATCTATCGCAATGCACGTAACTTCGGGATCGGTCACGGTTGTGCCGTCACGTGGTACGGAGTGTCAGCCCCGATCACCGACAGAATCGGAACAACCCTGCTGCCCACACATGAAGTTTCGCGGGCGAGGCCAGGGCAAGTGGGTTCTGACGTAGATCTGCGGATGTCGTTTCTCGCCAGCGCAACGACCGACACACTCATCGGCACTTTGGGCAGGCTGGTTGCCGCATATCGCGAGTGGATTTCCACTTTGGAAGCTTCGCTGGCGGCCGGAGAAACCGATGTGCCAGAATCGCTTACACCGACGGCTGCCGAACATATCGAAAGCGCCCGCGAAGCGGCCGGTCGTATTCAGGCCGGAGTTGAACTGCTGCAGAAGGACCCGGATGTACTGCGTGCGTTCCGGTTGGCCAATTCCGCGATGCAAGCGCAGCGTGCTCGGCAGGTATGGGTCCGTAACGGCGCTACGGGGTCTGCCGACGGCGGTGAAGAGCAGTCGTGGTACCCGTTTCAGATAGCCTTCATTCTCTTGAATCTTCCGAGTGTGGCGGATCGGAGCCATCCAGAACGGGATGTCGCAGACCTTCTGTGGTTCCCGACCGGTGGTGGTAAGACCGAAGCATATTTGGGACTTGTTGCATTTATTGTGCTGCTGCGCCGAATTCGTGACAACGCCGCTATCGGTGTAGCCGTCATCATGCGGTATACGCTCCGTCTGTTGACGATTCAGCAGTTCGAGCGCGCGACCATGCTGATGTGTGCGCTCGAGCAGATCCGAACTGCAGACAATGGGTTGGGGTCGAGACCGTTCTCGATCGGCCTGTGGGTAGGGCGTGGGGGAACACCGAACACCCTGGAAGATGCGAAGAAGTCGCTACGCGCTTTGCGGTCGGGTACCGAAATCACTGAAGCAAATCCAGTGCAGCTGACCCAATGCCCCTGGTGTGGGAAAGCGCTCGACAACTCCAAGTACAAGGTGGTCTCCAGTCCATCGCCCAAACTGGTCATCGCGTGTGGCAACCAAACGTGCGACTTTGCATCTGGTCTGCCGGTCTACTTGGTCGATCAGGATATTTACGAGTACCGACCCGAGTTGATCCTAGGCACCGTGGACAAGTTTGCCATGATGGCGTGGCGTGCCGAGGTGGGGAAACTGTTTGCTCGGGACGGAGTTGGCAGCGCTCCCGATCTCATCATCCAAGACGAATTGCACTTGATTTCGGGTCCACTGGGGTCGATGGTTGGCCTGTACGAGACCGCGGTCGATGTCGCGTGCTCCACAACCGATGCCGATGGCAACGTTTTGTCGCGTCCGAAGATCATTGCTTCGACTGCCACGATTCGACGAGCGAACGAGCAGATCAAACAGGTCTTCGACCGGCAATCGCGCCAATTTCCGCCGCCAGGGATCGACCCCGACCAGTCGTTTTTCGCCGAACCGGCGCCACGCGACGTTGCGGGAACACGCATGTACGTAGGAGTGATGAGCCCCGCAACAAGCCACGCAACCCTGCTCGTTCGAACCTACGGAGCGTTACTACAGGCTGCTCGAGACATCGAAGGCCGACCCGAGATCCGCGATCCCTATTGGACGCTGCTTGGGTACTTCAATAGCTTGCGCGTTCTCGGCAGTGCCTTGCTCCAAGTGGAGGGCGACGTGCGCGAGCGGCTTGGCGTCGTCGCACGGCGAACGGGTACAGACGCACGACGGCTTCAATCGGCAGGCGAGCTGACAAGTCGTGTGTCATCTGCCGATATCCCCCGGCGGTTGAAGAGTCTCGAGCGGACGTTCGAGTCCGGTAATTCAGATGACGTCGTGCTGGCGACGAATATGATCTCGGTAGGCGTGGACATCGATCGGCTAGGGCTGATGGCTGTGATGGGTCAGCCGCAATCGAGCTCCGAGTACATCCAGGCGACAAGTAGGGTTGGCCGGAGATTTCCCGGTCTTGTGGTCACGATTTTCAATTCGGCACGTTCGCGCGATCGGTCGCACTTCGAGAACTTCGTTCCTTTTCACCAGGCTTTGTACAGGGCCGTCGAAGCGACGAGCGCGACGCCGTTCGCTGCCAGGGCTCGAGATCGCGGACTTCACGGTGTCTTCGTCGCGCTAGCACGCCTCATGGTCGACTCGATGTCTGGTGACCTCGGGGCTCACGCAGCACCGAGCCATGAGGCCGAACTTCGTCGACTGATTACGCTTATCGAAAAGCGGGTGGAGTCGACGACGGACGGTGAGGAGACAGCGGACACGGTCGAGCAACTCGAAGAGATGTTGAAAGTCTGGATTGCAGAGGCCGGTTTGCGTGATTCGATGAGATATGAAAACCGCAAAGATTCGTCGGACACCCTCCTCGTCGAGCCTTCGTCCGCGCTGACGGACCAAGACATCGAGTACACACAGACCGAAACTCCCTGGCCCACGCTGATGAGTCTGCGAGATGTCGACGCAGAAAGTGCGCTCTACTCGATCAGAATGAGGAGTGAATCATGAGTGTTGCGAAAGCTCGGCGTACCCAGCTTCTCAGTACATACGGTGTCGGTAGCCTGTTCCCCTCTGACACAACGAGTTACATGATTGCCGGTATCCACGAGTGGAAGCCGCGCGATGCCGACACGATCACTGAACCAAGGCTTGCGCGGAGCCTGGGTGTCTCCGAACTGAAGGCACCTCCGGCAGGGTCGAAGCGCAAACGCGATATACCCGTCATCCGTTTTCCTATTACCCAGGTGTGTCCGTCCTGCCGCCGCATAGATTCCATCGGCAAGTTGTCGAATGACAAGGAAGTCAGTCGGTGCACTTGTGAGAAGCACACGGAGCTGAGTCCTTTTCGTCTGATCGTGGCATGTGCACGAGGACACATCGATGAATTCCCTTACTACCGTTGGTTGCACCAGGGGCAGGACGGCGGATCGAATCACACGATGCATCTGAGGGCGCAAGGGCGCACATCGTCTCTCGCTGACTTGGAATTGACGTGCACGTGCGGGGTGCAAGCTCGAAGTCTCGATGGTTCTGCAAGCCCGAAAGCGCTCGCGGGGTTCGGCAAGTGCGCCGGGCGGCGTCCCTGGCTGGGCCCGGACAGTACACAGAATTGCGACGAAACTCCACGAACCCTTCAGCGCGGCGCCTCGAATGTCTGGTTACCGGCCGTCAGGTCCGCCATCTCGATCCCACCATATTCTGCTGCGCTGGCCAAGTTCGTTGATCGTCACTGGGTCTCACTCGGCGATCCAGAAGCCGTGACGCCGGCACTTCTGCGGAATTTGGCTGAGCATTCCCGGAGATTCTCCGTCCAACAAATCGAAACAGAATTGGAACGACGCCGGGGCGAGGCACTGGATGATCACTTGACCGAAGAAGCTTTGCGGCGGCAGGAGTACGGGGCACTGATCGAGGGCAGAGAACAAGAGGGCCTCGACGACGATTTTGTCTGCCTTGAAAGGGACGTGCCGGTTGATCTCGAACATCTGGTCTCCGATGTACGAAAGGTGACCAGGCTCCGCGAGGTTCGAGCACTGTACGGCTTTACGCGTCTCGACGACGAAAACAGCGACGAGACCCTATGCGCTTTGTCACCTGAAAAGACCCACTGGCTGCCCGCGATCGAGGTTATCGGCGAAGGCGTTCTTCTGGCTTTTCATCGTGATGTCCTTGAAGAGTGGGCCCAAAAGAAATTTGCGGCCGAGAGATGGAGTTTGCTCAGGCGCGCCGCGGGTCCCGGCCTTACCCGCCCGGGGGAGCGGAACCTGACCGGGCTGATACGGGTAGCGCTCCACACGTTTGCTCACGTCTTGATCGACCAACTGTCGTTGTCTGCGGGGTATCCGGCGGCGTCACTTCGCGAGCGGTTGTACATCGATGACGGAGATATGGCGGGCGTGTTGATTTACACGGCGAGCTCCGATTCGGCGGGCAGCCTCGGCGGAGTTGCATCGCAGGCCGAAACTGGGCGGTTGGGCCCGGCGCTGGCTGAAGGATTGGCGAGATTGTCCTGGTGCTCGGCCGATCCCGTTTGCATCGAATCGCATGGCTCGGGAACGGACGCGCTCAACCTGGCTGCATGTCACGCGTGCGTACTACTCCCAGAAACCTCGTGTGAACTGGGCAACCGCTACCTGGACCGGGCATTGCTGTTCGGAACGCCGGACGTTGGCCATGAAGACAAAGGCCTGTTCAGCGACGCGCTCATGTCGATCTAGGCGGTGTTCAACGGAAGGCATTGTCTCGCGAGCTGGTCGAGAGCGCGCGTTCGACTATCCGTTCGCGAACCTTACTGATGGTCTTCCACTTCATCGCTCTCCTGTCCGGGTCCATTCCGTACTGGTGGATGATGTCGCGGAGCTGCTCGAGGTCGAGTCCGCCGAGTCGGGTTACGAGGCCGTCCTGCCCGTCGCTGCGCAGGATCTGGAACGGGTCGAGCACAGCCGGCGTGCGGGCGGTGCGGGTTCGGCGTGTTGGAGCCGTGGTCCCCGTCGGGGGTGTGGGGGTGTCGCTGGTGGCCTGCGCTTGAGGAGCTGTTCGAGAAGAGCTCAGGGCTGTTGCCGCAGAAGCGAACTCGGTGTTCCGAACCATCTCGTCAGCGGCGAGGCGAGCCAGCGTGAGAATGACTGTCGCGGCATTTTTGTCTCGAGCAGACAATGCGAGAAGGGATGTCTCGAAGGAGGAACGGGCGTCGGCAAGTGATTCTGGGTTGTTCATGTGTAGATCTCGACATTCGTCATCAGGTGGCTGGTCAATTCGTTCAGGGCCCCGACAGTAGCCCCGCCGCCGTATCGCTTGTTCAGGGTGCCCCAGTCGAAATAGTCAGCGGCGCTGGCGATTGCGATCGCATCGGGGATGTAGACGGGGATGACGTTCGGTGGTCGTTCCGTCAGTTCACGTTCATGAGCTGGTAGCGTGTCATAGTCGAGGACCGCATTCTGTAGGCGCTGGATGGTGTCGCGGTGCAGATTGGTGCCTTTGCGGTACTTCGTGATAATCAAGCCCAGCGCCTTGATTTTATGGCCTGTCTTGTCTGAGAACATGCGTACCCGCTTCTGAATTTGCGGAATACCGTACGTTGACAACACATCTGGGATGGTTGGGATGACATAGGCATCGGCCAGCATCAACCCATTTCGGGTGATAATCCCCATGTTCGGCGGACAATCGATCAAGATGTAGTCGTACTGATCACGAATTTTGTCCACGGCTCGCTTGAGTACGAGCACAGGCTCCAGCGAGTCCGGTTCGTCGTACTGCCACGCTGCGACCTCCTCAGATATCTCGATCATGTCCAGCGACGACGCGAGTAAGTCGATTCCTCCGAGGTTCGCCAACGGCGAGACATTCCGTTGAACCGCATCCTCGATGTCGAATGACGCCGCTTCCGAATCGAGTGCTTCCTCGAACAGCGCTTTCAGCGTGCGACCGGATTCGTTCAGCGCCTGCCACTGATCGGGACCGATCATCATTGTTGTCAAGTTTGTCTGCGGGTCAAGATCGATCAAGAGCACACGCTTACCGAAGTCGCCTGCCATGAACTCCGCCAGCGCGGCCGTCATCGTGGATTTACCGACGCCACCCTTGAGGTTGATGGTCGCAACTGCTTTGGCCATGGGGTGAGTGGGTCCTGTCGTCTGTTGTGTGTCCGGTATGGGTGATCCTGAGTCGAATGAGACTGTACGACGTTGCGGTGACGCGGATAGCTGCAGGCTCGAGGACATCGACTACCGCTTGTCGTAAGCTTCGCGTTCATGGACGACAGTCGCGACGTAGTTACCGATTTGTCATCGCACTCGGTCGTCGATCTGTTCGCGGGTCCCGGGGGCATCGATGTCGCCGCTACGTGGCTCGGTATGGAAACTCACGGTATCGAATGGGACGAGGATGCGTGCGCCACCCGTCGGCAGGCGGGTTTGGACACCACGCAGAATGACGTCCGTGAGCTCGGGCCCGCCAACTTCCCGGGTGCGACCGTCCTTGCAGGCGGCCCGCCCTGTCAGACCTTCACAGTGGCGGGATCAGGAACCGGCCGTGATTCGATCGGCGTTGTCATCGACCTGATCGAACGCGTGGTGCACGGCGAAGACATTCGAGGCGAGCTTGCGAATCTCGGTGATGACCGAACTGGTCTTGTGCTGGAGCCTCTTCGGTGGGTCAGAGATGCCTATGTCGCGGGGAACCCCTACGAGGCAGTCGTCCTGGAGCAAGTGCAGACCGTGTTGCCGGTGTGGGAGGCGATGAAGCCTGCGCTGGAGTTCTTCGGTTATCAAGTGGAGTGCAAAGTACTTCGAACCGAACAATTCGGTGTACCCCAGACTCGGCGCAGAGCGGTGTTGGTTGCAAACCGGACCGTCACGCCAATCCGCCCAAGAGAGAGCCACCAGTCGTATAGCGCAGGAATGAAACGAGGTAGCGGCACGCCGGACCTCGAGCCATGGGAGACGATGGGCAGCGCGCTGAGCAGATCAGGATGGTTCGAGGTCGTATCGAACTACGGATCGGGAGGCATCTCTACCGCACGTGGTCGGCGGACCTCGGACCAGCCTTCGGCTACCGTCACGGGCAAAGTGTCACGCAATCGCATCCTTGATCGACAAGGCGTCGAGCAAAGCCGGTTCACGCCACATGAGGCAGGTCGACTGCAAACTTTTCCAGCCGACTACCCGTGGGTCGACTCTGCGTGGGCGCAACAAGTGGGCAACGCAATGCCACCCAGGCTGGCCGTGCACGCGCTTGCCGCTGCCTTCGGGCTTGTGCCGTCGAGGTTGCAGCTCGATTCAAAGATCAGGAGCAAGTGGATGACACGTCGAGAAGACGCTTCGCCTGTCGAATTGGTGAGACCAGCTAGTTCGAACGACGTCCAGCTCGATCACGATGCTTTTGCCGCCGTGTGACCAAGCCTGGCCATTCGGAGAAGCAGTCACCGGAGTGACCTTCGAGGAACCTGCGTCGGCCTAACGAACTGACCGTTAGGGTTGTGTTCAAGTCGGCATCGAACAGGCGAGAGGACCACCGCGCGTGACATTGAGCGTTACCCCCGAGAGTTCAGGTGCAATGGACGATCGCCCGTTCAACGCCGCACCAGGGTCGATCGTCGAGGTTCGCGACGAGGAATGGTTGGTCTCCTCGGTCGAACCGACATCGGACGGCCACGTTGTCCACGTGTTGGGGCTCTCGGATCTGGTTCGCGACACCGAGGCGTCCTTCTCGACGGCGCTCGATACGGTGATTGTCGTCGATCCCACTGATGTCACGGTCGTCGCCGATACCTCCGATAAGTTTCGTAGATCGCGACTGTGGTTGGAATCCATGCTTCGCAAGACACCTGTAGCGATTGCGGATCCGAGTTTGGCCACTGCGCACCGGGCACTGGCCAGACCTCTCGAATACCAGTTCAAGGCAGTGCGTCAGGCTCTCGATCCCGACAACCTCCGACCCCGTATCCTGCTTGCTGACGCCGTCGGGTTGGGAAAAACTCTCGAGATCGGGATGATTCTCGCCGAGTTGGTGCGCCGAGGCCGTGGTGAACGAATCTTGGTCGTGACACCCAAGCACGTGCTCGAGCAGATGCAGATGGAGCTGTGGACTCGTTTCGCGCTGCCGTTCGTCCGTCTCGATTCGGCTGGCATTCAACGGATTCGGCAAATTCTACCTGCCACCCGGAACCCGTTCACCTATTACAAGCGGGTCATCATCTCGATCGACACTCTCAAAAGCGACCGCTACCTGAACCACCTCCGTAAGCAGCAGTGGGATGCGGTCGTCATCGACGAGTCGCACAACGTCACCAATGTTGCGGCGCAGAACAATCGACTCGCACGCCTGCTTGCCTCGCGAACCGATGCTTTGATTCTGGCGTCGGCGACACCGCACAACGGTCGCGCGGAATCGTTTGCCGAGCTCATTCGCATGCTCGATCCGAGCGCGGTATCCCCCTCGGGCGAGCTCGACACCGAACAAGTGAAGAAGCTGGTGATTCGGCGACATCGGCACCATCCCGATGTAGCCAGCGAGGTCGGCGACGCGTGGGCGGAACGTCAGCCGCCGCGAAACATCACGGTACCGGCGTCGGCGAGTGAGGATGCGGTGGCCCGTGAACTAGAAGATGTGTGGCTCTGGCCCGAGCAGGGCCGGTCGGCGTACTCGGGATCGACACGGTTGTTCCCATGGGTGCTCGCAAAGGCGTACCTCTCCTCGCCCGATGCGCTGACACAGTCGATAACCGAGCGCCGCAAGCGGTTGGATCCCGATGACCTCGACGCAGCGCGGGAGATCAGCGCCCTAGATCATCTCGATGAGTTGGTCCAAGCAACCCCGCTGCGCAAGTCGGCCAAGTACATTGCTCTGCTCGACTACCTGGCCGAGATCGGAGTGAAGCGCAACGGCAATACTCGCGTCGTCGTGTTCGCCGAGCGAGTTGCAACACTCAAGGCTCTCGCACAGGCGTTGTCGGCCGACTTGAAGATGACGCTCACCGATGGAAGTGATTTGGGGAACGTCACTGTGCTGCACGGCGGGCTCAGCGATACTGAGCAGCAGGACATTGTCGAATCGTTCAAGCTCGAATCCTCGCCGATCCGTATTTTGGTGACCGGTGATGTTGCGTCGGAAGGCGTCAACCTTCACTCTCAGTGTCACGACATGGTGCACTACGACATTCCGTGGAGCCTCATCCGCATCGAGCAGCGCAATGGTCGCATCGACCGCTACGGTCAGCGACACCGTCCTCGGATCGTGACGCTTCTCCTCACTCCATCGACCACTCACTTTGCCGGTGACCTCAGGGTGTTGACGCGATTGGTGGAGCGAGAACACGAGGCACACAAGGCCTTGGGCGAGTCCTCGTCGCTCATGGGCACTTACGACGTTGCCGCCGAGGAAGAGGCAATTCGCAAGGTGCTTGCCGGCGAAAAAAGCCTGGAGTCGGTGGTGAGATCTGTGGATCAAGTCGTGTCAGGTGGGGGACTCGACGGCCTGCTTGCACAACTCGGCCTTGGCGATGGATCGGTAGCGGCAGACGAGGAAGCCACGCCCGCGCCGACTCCAAGCTTCGTAGAATCCGCGGACGTGTACCCGTCCGAGTTCGCGTATCTCTCCGACGCTTTGGAAGAGTTCATCGAAACACCGAGGCAACCGGCACCGAACGGGGTGTCATGGAAAGTTCATGAGGCGCAGTCGATTGCGAGCCTCACGCCACCGCGCGACCTGAAGCAGCGACTCCAAGTGCTGCCGCAGTCCTATCTTCGTGCTCGGTCCGTCACCGATACGTACAAACTTGCGCTCACCCCGCTGCGAGGAGAGGAGGAGCTCCGGTCCGCACGTGCGGGGGAGTCCACCTCAACGTGGCCCGAGGCTCACTTTCTCGCTCCACTGCATCCCATTCTGGACTGGGCGGCGGATCGATCCCTCGCTGACCTCGGGCGCCGGCAGATCTTTGCGGTGCGTGGATCGGTGGCCGACACGACTGTGCTGGTGCAGGTTACGCAGACCAACTCTCGAGGTCAGGTGGTTGCCGCCTCGTATTACACAGTGTCGTTTCCGGATCTGAGTAACCCGAGTTTCAACTTCGCGCTCCCGCACAATGGATCCTCGGACGCTATAGCCGCCCTTGGCCTCGGAGATATCAATCGAGGTGACTTGGGCGACGTCGCCCCACTGCTCCTCGTAGTGGCCGCTGCGGTCCGCGCAGCGGATTCTGCAGCAGAGCAGCAGGCAGCCGCTATCCGCGACGAAACCGAGTCCCGCATTCGAACGTGGACCTTGCGCGCCGAGCGGTGGACTCACGAAGCCAACGCTCTGACTCAACGCGATGAATTACGACAGCGAACTGAACGCGTCATGCATGAGCGTGACGCTGCAGCGGCTATGAACCCGGACCGTCGTCTGATCCGTCCACTTCTGGTGGCGGTTCCAGTCGAACTCGACCTACAGGCCGCAAGCACGATGAGGGAGATCGATCAGTGAGCATCGCGTCCGACGCGCTGATAGTCGGTGAAGACTTCATCAGCGAGCACTACTTCACCACCGATGCCACATCCCAGTCGTTCAATGCCCGGGTACTCGAACGGCGCAAGCAGTGGGAGACCGACAAAGCCAATAATCAACCCACTGCGCGTTCGCTTTTTACGGCGCAACGTGGAGATCTGACACGGAAATTCCTGGACCTTGCCGAGGTGGCAGACCAGCAGGCGCTCGAGTCGCTGTATGCAAACCTTCGGACGATATTCGGATTCGGGGGTCTGCGTTGGGAGTTCGCTCGCCTAGGTGCAACTGACAGTGAGGGCGGTCCGGCACTCGCAGTACGCGCTCGCGGTCTCACGGGCCCGGCGCCACTGGTCATCGTGGAAGGTGCCGCGGAGCTCAGCGTCGAACAGCTGTTGTCGAAAGACGAAAAGACACTGCGAAGCACATTCCGGAGCGGAGAAGATGACGCGCCGGGGGAGTCGCTCCAGTCCGTCGCACAACTGCTGTCCCATTTCGCAACGCTGGAGGATGGGCCGCAGTTCATGCTGGTGCTTGCCGGCTCGACGGCACTCATCACTGAGCGAAGCCGATGGCTGGAGGGACGCTACCTCGCGGTCGATCTGCAACTCGTGTGCGAACGCAACGACGATAAGCGGGGTGGTGAAACCGATCGAGCACTGACCTGTGTGTCGGCAGAGTCGCTTGCCCCGGACGCCGAGGGCAACATCTGGTGGACCACTGTCATCGACGAGTCCGCCAAGCACACGGTGGGGGTGTCCAAGGACCTTCGCGAGGGTGTACGACTGTCGATCGAACTCATCGCTAACGACGTCGTTACCCGCCGACGCGATGGAAAACTAGACCCGCTGCCGGACTCCCAGGCGCAGACCCTTGCGGCGCAGTCATTGCGCTACCTCTATCGGATCCTCTTTTTGCTGTACGCAGAAGCTCGTCCCGAACTCGGCGTCTTACCCACGGGTGAACAAACCTATGAGCGCGGTTACAGCCTCGACCGTCTCCGCGAGCTACTCCTCGTTGAGTTGGTCACGCCGCGAGCCGAGGACGGCACGCACTTCTACGATTCGCTGCACGTGCTGTGCCAGTGGGTGGACAGCGGCCACAACGGCTCCTCTGATGATTCGACGCGAGCCCAGGGCTTGACGTTCCGGAACCTCAAAGCCGACCTCTTCCTCCCGGCCGCAACATCCTTGATCGACGAGGTCAAGCTCAGCAACTCGGCTGTGCAGAAGGTGCTGCGCCATCTGCTGCTCAGCAAGGAGTCTCGAGGACGCGACCGCGGGTTCATCTCCTACGCTGATCTCGGTATCAATCAGCTCGGTGCCGTGTACGAGGGGTTGATGAGCTACACGGGCTTCTTCGCAAAAGACACCCTGTACGAGGTGGCGAAGAACGGTGACTCGTCGAAGGGATCCTGGGTCGTCCCGGAGGGTCGAACCAAGGGAATCGCGGAAGCTGATTTCGTCGCGGTGAAAAATGATCTCACCGGCGAACCTGTCAAAGTGCGACACGAACTGGGCGCGTTCGTCTATCGGCTGGCCGGCCGTGAGCGTCAACAGTCGGCGTCCTACTACACACCCGAAGTGCTGACAAAATTTACTGTCGGGCAAGCTCTCGCGGAACTTCTCGATCAAGACGGGTCGACGACTACTGCAGACGAGATCCTCGGTCTTACGGTCTGCGAGCCTGCGCTGGGTTCGGGTGCGTTCGCGATCGAGGCTGTGCGTCAGCTTGCGGATCAGTATCTGACACGACGCCAACGTGAGCTGGGTGAGCGAGTTGAGCCCGAGGATTATCCAGTCGAGCTGCAACGGGTGAAGGCATATATTGCTTTGCATCAAGTGTACGGAGTGGACCTCAACGCCACGGCTGTCGAGTTTGCCGAGATCTCGCTGTGGCTCGACACTATGGCGAAAGATCTTGATGCTCCATGGTTTGGTCTCCACCTACGTCGAGGCAATTCGCTCATTGGCGCACGGCGCGCACTCATTCCGAGTGGGCAATTGACGTCCCGTAACTGGCTGGACGCCACCCCGGTCGATATCCGGTTTGCGGACAGTGCGCCCGGACAGCCGATCACCGGCGTTAAGAACGGAATTCACCACTTTCTGCTCCCCACCAGCGGTTGGGGCTCATCGGTAGACGCACGCGAAGCCCGAGAGCTCGCGCCGGAAGCCCTCGCTGATCTCAAGACGTGGCGCAGGGAACTCAAGACGAACCCGACCGCTGAGCAGCTGCGCAAGCTCAAAGAACTCGCAGGCAGAGTCGAGACTCTGTGGCTATTGGCATCCAAGAGGCTTGAGCTCGCCGAGCGCGAGATCCGCAGGACGATACCCGTGTGGGGTCGCGACCTGGAGGTTGTCGAGACCGCCGTGAGTCGCGACGAAATCGAGCAGTCACTCGCCAACCCCGACGGTGCGTACAGGCGGCTCCGTCGACTGATGGACGCTTGGTGTGCGCTCTGGTTTTGGCCCCTGGTGGACGACGACGTATCCGTGCACGGCGATCTCGTGGTACCGCCTACTCTCGATCAGTGGATCGACACCATGAGCAGGTTGCTGGGCTCGCCGGTTGCGAAATCTGCGCGTGAGAAGAAAGACGGACAGCTCAATTTGTTCGCCATTTCGACCTGGGATGAACTCGAAGTCACAGAGTCCAACGAGCTCGTCTTCGCGCAGGTTGCGAAAATTGATGCCCTGAAGACCGAGTGGCCTTGGTTGCTTGTTGCTGAGCGGGTTGCCAAGCGGCAGGGGTTTTTTCATTGGGAGCTTGAGTTTGCCCCTGTGTTCGCAGGGGGCGGCTTCGATTTGCAGGTCGGGAATCCGCCGTGGGTCAGGCCGGATTTCGACGAGACAGCGGCCTTGGGCGAATTTGATGC
Organism: Rhodococcoides sp. S146-33; assembly: GCF_059489205.1. Classification (NCBI taxonomy): domain Bacteria; kingdom Bacillati; phylum Actinomycetota; class Actinomycetes; order Mycobacteriales; family Nocardiaceae; genus Rhodococcoides; species Rhodococcoides sp. S146-33. The sequence goes on along the minus strand of NZ_JCAJWY010000006.1, from coordinate 104,687 downwards.
AACGTTCGCACTTGAGACCAAGATCTCGACCGCTCGGGCAGTGGAACTGAGGGCAGCCGTGTTGGGCTCGAATGACGCTGTCGCGTTCTATCTCGATCAGGTTACTGCCCTGGTAGCAGTGCGAGAGTATGTATCGGACTCTCGATTTTTCCCACACCTCAAGGGTTTGAGGCCAGATCTCTATCGTTGTTTTATGGAACAGACTTGGCGTAACAGTTCCAGCGCCGGAATTGTAACTCTGATTCATCCGGAATCGCACTTCACTGATGAAAAGGCCGGACTGCTCCGGCAAGCCGCCTATGGTCGACTGCGGCGTCATTGGCAATTCGTAAACGAACTGGCGCTGTACGAGATACATAACCTCGTTACATTTGGGGTGCATGTTTACGGCGCAATTCGTGAGCCTAGTTTCTTGTCGGCTACATCGCTTTATCATCCGGATACCGTCGATAGATCACTCGTCCATGAGGGAGCAGGAGCGGAACCTGGCCTGAAGGATCCCGATGGAAACTGGGATCTTCGTCCGCACCGCGATCGCATCATCGAAGTCGACGATGGTGTTCTGAGGTCGTGGAAGGATGTGCTGGAAGCGCCGGAGGTGCCTGTTCGGCAGTCCCGAATGGTTTATACCGTCAACCGTTCAGCTGCAGAGGCCTTGGCGAAGTTATCTCTCAACCCCCGTATCGGTGGCCTCAAGCCGGGCTATTCTCTCGGATGGGATGAAGGTGCCGATTTCACTAAAGGCCGTTTTGTGAAGAATTGGGGGCACCCCGAAGGATGGTCATCGGTTATCCTACAAGGCCCGCATATTCATGTCGGTAATCCATTCTTTAAATCGCCTAATGAGTCGATGGCTAGTAATCGTGATTGGTCGAGCGTGGATCTTGAAGCGCTCGCGCCGGACGCGATCCCAGCTACGTCATACAAACCTGTCGGGAGCCGGACGAGATACGACGCTGCGTACACGTCATGGGAGGTGACGGGTGAGGATGGGGTATTGAAAACGGTGCGTGCGCGGGACTGCTATCGGGTAGCTTGGCGAAGGATGGCGGCAAACACGGGTGAGCGAACGCTAATACCTGCAGTGATACCACCCGGTGCCGCTCACGTTGACGGAATTTCTGCCCTTGCGATGCCACTACACGCAAACTCCGAACTGGCGGCTGTCGTGGGTATTTTGTCGTCGCTAATTGGGGACTTTGCAATTCGATCTGCTCCGAAGAATGATATTCGTGGTGCATGGATCGGAAGGCTTCCCTATGTCCTAGATGCACGTTTGCGTGTAGCAATAGCGCTCCGGGCGCTGCGGCTCAACGTTCTAACAAATTCATATTCCCTGCTCTGGGAATCAAGCTTCGACTACGTGGCAATGTCTGATGGGTGGGCTGGAGGATTGGTGCATTCACGCCGCGAACCCTTGGATGGTTTGGATAGAATTTGGACGCCTCGGACCCCTCTTCGTGTCGCAGCTGACCGCCGTCAAGCGCTCGTCGAGATTGATGCCCTTGTTGCGCTGGGACTCGGGTTAACGGCGGACGAATTATGCACCATCTACCGCACGCAGTTTCCGGTGCTCTACGGATACGACCGCAAGACGTACCTTTACGACATCAACGGGCGACTTGTACCGAACGAGGTACTGAGCGTTTGGCGCCGCAAGGGAGACTCGATCAACGAGGAGGAGCGCACCGCCACCAACCCGTCGGGCAATACCTACAGCTATGAGCTGCCGTTTCTGTTCTTGGATCGAGAAGCAGACATGCGTGAAGCGTATGCAGAATTTGAGCGGCGGCTGGGCATTCAAGGCGGAACACCGATGGAGACACACTGATGGCGTCCGAGCTTCTGCCCCTCGCTCAAGCCGAGCGGATCACCGCCAGCTTGCTGGACTACCTCGGTACCACCTTTGCTCTCGCTGACCCGGACGCCCGTCGTGCCCTCGATACTTTTCTTGAGCATCCGACCACCGGAATGTTCCGAGGGCCTTACCTGCGTCTCCGGATGCCGTTCCGACCAGCTGAACCCGGCTGGCGGGAGTCGTTGGAGTGGGTCGGCGGTCTGACACCCTACGGCCACCAGGCCGCGGCATTCGAGCGACTCAGCAGCGCCAATCTCGGACCGGACAAGCTGCGGCCGCTACCGACGCTCGTCACTACGGGCACCGGATCGGGAAAAACTGAAGCATTCCTCTACCCGATTCTCGATCACGTTCTTCGTTCAAAGCGACAGGGCGTCACAGGTACCAAGGCAATCATCCTGTACCCGATGAATGCTCTCGCCAACGACCAGGCGCAACGCCTCGCCGCCCTGATCACGCAACACAAGGAGCTCGGTGGTATCACCGCTGCGCTCTACACCGGTGAAAAAGGTTCGAGCAGAACAATTGTGAGCAGTGACGGACTCATTACCGACCGCGACGTAATTCGTAGCGTTGCGCCGGATGTTCTACTCACCAACTACAAGATGCTCGACCAACTACTCCTACGGCATGCCGATGCCGACTTGTGGCGTCAGAGCGCAACCAGCCTGCAGTATCTGGTTCTGGACGAGTTTCATACATATGACGGTGCTCAGGGCACCGATGTGTCTATGCTCCTTCGCCGCTTGGGAATGACGCTGAAGAGCCATTGGTCTGAGGATGAGCCGGACGTATCGTCCGAGGAGTGGTCCCGCCCGCTGGGCCGAGTTACACCAGTTGCTACGTCGGCGACACTCGGTGATGGTAATGATCCGTCGACGATGCTCGAATTTGCGCGCACGGTGTTCGGCGATGAATTCAGTGATGACGCTGTGGTTACCGAATCCCGCGAGACTCTGTCTGAGTGGGCCGCGGGCGCGGAATCGAGGCTCGCCGGCCTCGAGATCCGCCCGGCCGCAATCGACGAGGATCGGGTTCTGCGGCTCGCGGCCGCCTCACCCGATGACGATAATGATCCCACCGAGGTTGCACGCGCGGTACTTAGTGCGTTGTTCACCCACCCTGAAAGTTTGACCGACAATCAGATCGATGTAGCGAGTCTGGATCTGGTCAAGGCACATCCGGTCTTCAGCCGTTTGATCCGACGTTGTGAAGCCGCTGTTGCCATTGGCGAGCTGGCAGACCCGGAACTGTTTGCCGGTAACGTCGTCGCTGCGTCAGCTGATCTTTCTCGCGTCGATCCGCACATTCTTGCCAACGCGCTTCGCTCGCTAGTGACCACCTTGAGCCACGTCCGTGCCGTGTCCGGTCGCACCGCGCCGTCCGTGGACGTACACCTGTGGATACGAGAACTCACCCGGCTCGATCGTGCTGCATCCGGTGCGCCCCACTTCGCTTGGGGTGATGACGGTCTGGTCGTAGACGATGCGGACGCAGATGGACCGACGGCACCTTTCCTGCCGGCGTTGTACTGTCGGCACTGCAACAGGTCGGGCTGGGGCGTCTTGCTGGCTCCCACCGGTTCGGACCTCGACGTGGACGACACCACTATCCGTCGCCGGAAGCTAGGAGACGACGACAGATTCCGGGCACTGATTCACGCCCCTTCTGAGGGAGACGAGGTCGCCGAATCGACCTCTTCGTCGACATCTTTGACCGCCAAAACTGTCACTGGTTCCGAGCTGAATTGGCTTGCGGTCGATGATCGCTGCCTCTCGTCGCAGCGTCCTGCCGAATCAGTAGTGGCGGAGGGGGGCGCGTTGCCGGTTTTGGTCAACGTCGGCGACACCGCCGGTGAAGACTCGGTGCGCGACGTCTGCCCGTCCTGCCGGCAGCGCGATGGGATTAGATTCCTGGGATCCGCGATAGCGACGATGCTGTCCGTCTCGCTGTCCACGTTGTTCGGAACACCGGGGCTGGACCCGAGGGAGAAGCGAGCGCTGGTGTTCACCGACAGCGTCCAAGACGCAGCTCACCGCGCGGGCTTTGTCCAGGCACGGTCGAGGGCGCTCACACTGCGCACGCTGATCCGGCAAGCGCTCGCCGACGGCGACATGAGCCTCGACGCACTTGCTCACAAAATGGTCACCATGGCCGGTAACGACCGCGCAAAACGTTACCGGCTACTCCCGCCTGAACTGGCAGATCGTGACGACTTTTCGAAGTTCTGGAGTACGGCACGCTTGGGGCGATCGTCGACGACATTGACCGGCTTCGTCACCCAGCGACTACAACTCGACATCGAGATGGAATTCGGCCTTCGCTCCGGCGTCGGTCGAACGTTGACGAGAACCGGCACAGCTCTCGCCGAGGTGAACATCTCGCGCGCCGTTCTCTTGTCGTGCGCCAAAGAAGTTCTCGATGGGCAGGACGTCCAGCTGACTACCGACACCATCGGCGATGCGCAGCTGATCAGGTGGGTTCGAGGGACTGTCGAGCGAATGCGGAACCGAGGCGCGATCGCCCACGAGTGGTTCGAGAAGTACCGAACCGACGACGGAAACCGGTGGTGGATCACTGGCGGTCGCAAGCGGAGTCAAGGAATGCCGGGCTTCGGTCGTGGGACATCGGCCCCGGGGTTCCCGATGCTGGGGACCACGAACCGTCGAGACAGCGATTTCGAGCCGATCGCGTCGGCTCGAGGTTGGTATGCGAGTTGGGCCGCCAAGACACTCGAGGTCACACCTGCCGAAGGCGCAGTGCTGAGTCGCCTACTGTTCGAGCGGTTGAGCCACCGCGACGTGATCGGCGAACTACCGGGTGGTGCTTTGACTCGGACGTTCCATCTATCGCCGGTATCGATAGTGGCCCGTGCAGTCGACAGCGAAGAAGCGGTTGCTTTGGTGTGCTCGCATTGCGGTGACTCCATCGTCAGCGGGCAGGAAACCATCGACCAGCTCAAGGGCGGCCCGTGCTTGACTGTCAACTGCACCGGCAAGCTGGAGCAGTCGCCAATAGCCGCGAACTTCTATCAACAGATGTACGCCGTCAACGACATCCGCCGAGTCGTTGCCCGCGAACACACCTCGCTGCTGCCGGATGAGAAAAGGTTGGAGTACGAGTCTCAGTTCAAGGAGACCAATCCGCCTCCCAACGCGCCGAATGTCCTTGTCGCCACTCCGACGCTCGAGATGGGCATCGATATCGGCGATCTGTCCGCCGTGATGCTGTCCTCACTCCCGCGGACGGTAGCGTCGTACCTCCAACGGGTGGGCCGCGCCGGCCGACTCACCGGAAATGCGTTGGCGCTGGCCTACGTCACCGCACGCGGAGATCAGTTGCCGCGGTTCGCCGATCCCCATGCCACCATCAACGGAGCGGTGCGTCCGCCCGCCACCTACCTCGACGCGGAGGAGATTCTTCGGCGCCAGTTCCTGGCATCGGTCGCCGACCGTCTTGCTCGTCAACAGAACGCACCTCATCCGAGGACGACACCGGACGCTCTGGCTGCCACTGGACCCACCACCTACCTGGGCACGCTGATCGCCGATGCCGAGAACCATTCGGCACGGTACGTCGACGAATTCGTCGCTGGTTTCTCCACCCTTGCCTCTGATGTAGCCGAGCGGTTGCGCGCTTTCACTGCGCCGCAGAGTGGTTCCGAGAGCAGTGAATTGGCATCTCGTTGCCATGCAGCGTCAGTGGAGTGGACGCACCGGGTTGAGACGTTGCAGCATCGTCTGAAGGCTGTCGAAGCTGCTATCCCAGAGTTGCTGACGGCCTTCAACAGTACGGTTGCGACCGAGGAAGACAAGGTGGCGTACCGGACCGCGCTCGCGGCGCAACGACTGGTGCGTAACCAACTCGCAGAACTCCGGTCCGAGTACTGGATCAGCGCACTCGAATCGTTCGGACTCTTCCCCAACTACACGCTGCTGGACGACTCTGTGACCCTGTCGGTATCGGTCAACTGGATTCACCCTGAGACCCAGGAGTTCGAACACACCGAGTTCGAGTTGAGCCGAGGTTCAGCTCAGGCACTGCGAGACTTCGCACCCGGATCAACCTTCTACGCAAGCGGATTCGCCATCGCTATCGATGCAGTGGACCTCGGTGCGGATGGAGACGCCGTTCGCGAGTGGGCATGCTGTCCCGAATGCGGTTTCGTCGCCGATCTCGGAGGAGGCGGGGTCGCGCCGTCGCAGTGCCCCCGGTGTGGAACTGTTGCGATCGGCGACATAGGCCAGCGGTTACCCGTTGTCGAGCTGTCGAGCGTCTCGGCTGTCATTCGTCGCGAAGAGGCATCCATCGACGACGGGCGAGAAGAGCGGCTACGTACCCCGTACACCATCATCACCGCAGCCGATATCGACCCGAAGTCGTTCACCCGGCGCTGGTTCGTGGACGGTCTCGGCTTTGGCGCAACTCACCGTCGTTCGATGACGATCCGATGGATCAATACCGGTGGGAGCCGGGGTGGTGGTTCGTCGCGGTTGCTGGCCGGCGGTGAAGTCGAATCCGCAATGTTCCGTGTGTGCTCCGAATGCGGGAAGCTCGACACTGATACTCGACGAAACTCGGCCGGCGAGCACCGACCTTGGTGCTCGTACAGAAAGGCGCTCGAAGAGTCGACTGTCTCGGTCGCACTGGCGCGCTCGTTGATCACGGAGGGCCTTGTCCTTCGGCTGCCGCCTTCGGTGACGTGGGGAGATTCTTTCGCTGTCCCCTCGCTATCTGCCGCGGTGCTACTCGGGTTGCGAGAACGGATCGGTGGAGATCCTGATCATCTGCAGATTGTTTCTGTCAGCGACCCATCTCTCAACGGGGACAACCGGCCCGGTCTCTTACTGCATGACGTAGTTCCCGGTGGAACGGGTTATCTGTCGGATCTCGCTGATCCACAAGCGATCTGGGACGTACTTCGGCTCGCACATGATGTCGTCGCTTCGTGTGAGTGCCAGTACGCCGGGAAGCTGGCCTGCGAAAAATGCTTGCTGCCCTTCGCATCGTTCCCCGATGTGAAGTTCACGTCGCGAAGTGCTGCCGTACGCCATCTACGAACTCTGTTGCTGGGTCGCGAACTGCCTAGCGACGACGAGTCACCGATCCCGGACACAATGCCATGGCCGATCACGGCCGACGAGCCTGCGTCAATCGACCACGAGTCCAATCTGGAACGTCGGTTCCGTGTGGTCTTCGCCGAAAGGCTGAAAGCTCTGGGCGCGACCATCGTGGAGAAACCAACCGATAGGGGAGTCGCTTGGGACGTCGCGCTCGGGTCGTCCAACAGGTGGAGTCTGCGGCCTCAGGAGAACATCCTGGGCAGTAAACCCGACTTCGTTCTGACATCGGCGACACCCGATGTCCCGCCAACGGCAATATTCACGGACGGTTGGCAATTCCATGCCAGCCCGGCGACGAACCGACTGGCGGACGACGCCGAGAAGCGACGCAATCTCCGCGACGGCGGATATCAGGTAGTCGCTGTCACTCACCAGGACTTGGAGGGGAACCCGTCGACGTCCACGGTTCTGAACGCGGATCACATTCCGAACCTCTTGAAGATGGCGGGCGATCAACTCGCGAAAGGCTCGATAGACCTGGTCTTTGCGACGAGCATCGACCTTCTCCTGGCGTGGATGCAGAGCCCGCAAGCCCACCCTCGTCGAAACCTTGCTCATTGGCTACCGGTCATGGCAATCATGGGGATGGGTACTTCTGCGACACGCACCGGCGGTGCGGCACCGGCAGAACTGGCACTGAGTCTCATCGACGGGAACGTCGTCGAGAAACCTGCGGGCGACACGCTCGTATGGCGTGACCAGGGCTTCGCAGTGTCGGTGCGAGTCCCAGAGGGCAAGTCACTCGGCGAGGCCGAAATTGCCATCGTCATCGACGACAATGACGCGGCACTGTCAGTGGAGACGCGCGATCAGTGGAGAGAGTGGCTTCGTTGGTCCAACCTGCTCGAACTGCGTCCACTCACCGCCGTTGTTACCACACGGCGGCACCTGAGCTCGGCGTCGATGAGCATCGCACCTGCCGATACGCCCGTTCAACCTGTTGCGGCCGATAGTGATTCATTGAGTGGACCATGGCGCGAGGTCTACGACGGGGTGATCGGCCCCGTACAGGCGTTGGTGACTGCCCTTGCAAAGTTGGGTGTTCCGGTGCCGGAGGTTGGGGAAGAAGTGTCGGGGCTGCCGGTGGAGATTTCGTGGCCAACGTTGCGCATAGCAGTCGATCCCACGCTCGACGGAACAGATCAGCAGGAATTGTCGGAGGCAGGGTGGACACTGTGTGCGGCTGATGCCGAGTCAGTAGCAGAAGCGATTCAAGCTGCGGCGTTGCGCTAGTGCTCATAGTTGACCGTTGGTTCAGGAGGAAGGCGACTCAGTGCCCCAGATTGTGATCGGTCGTGGGCTGGACAAGATCGATGGAAGTCTTCACAAAGCGACCTACGCATTCCTTGCGAAGTTGTCAGCGAACGACGACAACAAGAGTCTGCACATCGAGCCGATCAACAACTCAGCTGATTCCCGCGCGCGAACTGGCCGCGTGGACCTGTCCAACCGAGCAGTGTTGTTCAAACTTCAGGGGAGTGGACAGGAGGCGTCCTACGTCTTCATCGGAACGTTCCAGCACGACGAGGCAATCAAGATTGCTCAGACTCGCCGAATGACGATCAACCCGCGCAACGGTGTGGCTGAACTACTGCCGGTAGAGGATCTTCCGCCCGTTTTCGTCGCCCCAACGGTGACGGCTGCACGGTCGGAAGCGCTGGAGCTTCCTGACTCCCACGCCGAGAAAACGCTGCGGGAAAGGGAATTCACGGTAGAGCATCTGGCCGATCTAGGGATGGATCACGATTTTGCCGCGGGCGCATTGGATATCAACGACCCGGACGCGCTGCTCGAGTATGCCGAGTCGGCACCCGCGACCTGGCAAGGCACCGCCCTCGTGGATATCTTTACGGGTACGTCTCTGACCGACATCAAAGACAAGTACACCCTCGACACCGATACTTCGGACGAGGGCACCGATGACGACAAGCTGCTCAAGGCACTGCGGCATCCCGCCGCACAGATGGAGTTTGCCTTCATCGAGGACAACGACGAGCTTCGCGAAGCGATCGAGCGGCCGGATTTCGCGGCGTGGCGTATCTTCCTACACCCGGAACAGCGAACCTACGCGGGCCGTGACACCAACGGGCCATTCCGCCTGACGGGTGGAGCAGGAACTGGCAAGACTGTCGTCCTCCTGCATCGCGCACGTGAGCTCTATCGAAAGAACCCGGCAGCGCGAATTGTGCTCACCACCTACGGTTCAACGCTTGCCGAGAGCCTGCGATCACAATTTCGGCAACTGGATGCGTCGGTTCCTCTAACAACCGATCTGGGTCAGTCCGGCGTGTTCATCGCGGGAGTCGACTCCATCGCGACCCGCGTCCTCCACAAATACGAGCCCGCGCTCGGGGGCGAAGCCTCCGGGAACGGAGCAGTCGCACAGGTTCTCGGCCCCCGCACTGCGGAAGTCTTCAAGAGCCAGGCTCAGGATGCATGGAAGCAGGCGATCGCGACATACGGCGTCGACCTGCCAAGCGACCTCAAAGTGGACTCGTTCTTCGAAGCCGAGTACAGCCTCATCGTGCTGCCGAACCTTGTCACCACTCGCGAAGACTATCTACGTGTGAAGCGATCAGGACGAGGGGTGTCTCTGAACAGAGCGAAGCGAAACGCGGTGTGGGACGTCATCGCTGGTTACCGAGCATCCGCTGCCGCGTCGGGTTCGACTGATTACGAGGAGCGCGCCGCGATTGCCTCGACTGTGTTGCGCGACGACACGAATGATTTGGCGGACCACGTACTCGTCGACGAAGCGCAAGATCTGAGCCCAAGTAGGTTTCTGCTATTGAGAGCACTCGTACCCGAGGGCAAGAACGACCTCTTCTTTGCCGAGGACACTCACCAGCGAATCTACGGGCAGCGGGTAGTTCTCGGGCGTTACGGAATCAATATCGTGGGCCGCTCGCGGCGGCTGACGCTGAACTATCGCACTACTGAGCAGAACCTGCATTTTGCGCTGGGAATCCTCGCGGGAACTGAGTTCACGGACCTCGGGGACCAGATCGAGTCGTCGGGGGGGTACCGGTCGGCCCGTACCGGGCCGAAGCCGAACCGCCTGGAGGTATCCAACCTCACCGAGCAGTATCAGGTTGTTGCCGAGCTCGTCGAGGACTGGATCGAGGCCGGTACAGATCCGGAGTCGATCGGATTGCTCGTATCGACAAAGAAGGAAGGTCAGTCGCTTCCGCGTGCACTTGGTGAACGAAACGTGCGGGCTACCTTCGTCGATCGGGGTTCCGCCTCTGCGAAGGGAACTCCCCAGGTCATGACAATGCACCGCGCCAAGGGCATGGAGTTCGCGAAGGTAGTCCTGGTAGGAGTTGGAGAGAACTCGGTTCCTCGGTCATACATCATCGACTCCTTGCCTGAGGGGGAGCGAGAGGATGCCTTGCAGCGTGAGAGGTCACTGTTGTACGTGGCGGCTACTCGAGCGAGAGACGAGTTGGTCGTTGTGTGGACCGGCAAGGCGAGCTCGCTGTTGCCCGGCAACGACTGACACCAGATCATGCACCAGAAAACCAAAGAAGGGCAATGCAATCGTGGTTAACGCCAAACCCAACGCATGAGCACTATCCAGCGCTGCTGCAGCAGAACTGTCCGGCGTCGAATACACACTCGACGCCGGACGCAAGCTCAATCCCGGCGAACTCACCGCCCGGCAACTACCCGCGAGCGAGCGTCCGGCTCACCACTGCTAGCGACATGTTCAAGGCAGCAGCTGGGCTCGATTCCTCCATGCGGTTTCGAGCCCAGCACGTGTCGCGGGCGAGAGGTCTGCGCGCAGGAGTAGTTCGGACACTCCCTTCTCCGTAAAGGGGTAGCCCACGATCTTGCCGCCTAGCATGCGTTCTCCACGCATTCTTCCTTCATCGTTTTCAGTTTGGATATCCTCGAATATCTCATCATAGGTGTCTCCGTCTATGATCGAGGCCGTGACAACTTCCGGGCAAAGCGTCAGAGGGTCGGTGCCCATCCCGAGTACAAAAACACGGATCTTCTCAAGGCTATATGCAATATTGATTGAGGCATAGGGCTCGTCCTCGAAATAAGATAGCGCAACGCCGTCCTCGCCGCTAGCTTCCGGAGTCCCCAAAAATTCTTCGGCATATTCGCGGCAGAGTGTCAGCCAGAGCGAAAGGTCGCGCTCGATCGTGGATGGGTCTTGGGCCGTCGGTTGGAAGACCCCCGACGGCGTTAGATGTAAAGAACTTCCGGCCATCGCAACTTTAGCCGAGTCCCTCGCATGCAGTAGGAAAGTCGGATCCGCGCCCAGTTTGATAGTCAATGCAGAAACGGAGAAGATCGCGATCCGGCCTTTGGTGTCAAATGGGTCGGAGAATAGTTGCCGTAAGGGAAGGTCCTTTGCTTTTGATGAATTCAAAGTTTTGATGCCATACTTGAGGTAGGCGCGGGCTAGCTCATGTGCGATCGCTTCCGTTTCATTAATCCCATCGAAGAAATTCGTTAATCCTACTGAGATCGCAGGTGGATTCGAGGAAAATTCTGCGCGTTTAAGGCGGTAGCAGGCTAGGTTGTTGAAAAGATTAGGCCGTGCTAGTGACTCAAGTGCCTCGGAGTATGTCGCGAAAGGTTCACCAGATGTGTTTTTCGGCAGTAGAGTCTTCTTAGTCTGAGACGCAAACCGGTTGGATGGGTCTTCGCTGAAGCCCGAGGTATCGTAGCTGAGACGTAACAGTTCTAATCGAAATGGGATGGCCGGTACCCATTGCGAATTCGAAAGCATGCCAGGGAAATTCGCGCTTTGATGACTAGGATAGTACTGAATTGCTAGTTTTGTGAGCTCTGCCCGTCGCGTTCCAAGTAGACGTCGCTCGTTTACGAACGCGCTTCTAGACTCGTCGCCACGCTGTGCGTGGTAGGGCTTTCGTCCATACCAGGTGGCAAGAGCCCCGGCCCCACCGGCGACCAGTGCGAGGACAAGCGCTACTACTTCCATCTCTATCCCCCGTTGTCAGTCCGATGTCGCGAGCGTAGCGCATCAACTGTCGCTGAGCTAAGGTGTGCGAGTATCTTTCCCAAGCTTCGGAGGAGTTCTGATGAGTGGTTTCGTTGCCGGTTCGCTTAGTGATGATGCTGCGCAGCTGGCCAGGAATGGATGGACTGTGGGAAGCTTTTTCGAGAAAGGATCCGAAGAAAGTGACCGATATACAGAAAGTCTAGAAGTGAAATACTGGGAGTTTGCCAGTGGGGAGGGCCAGTCTCATTCAGCAAAGCTGAGCGCAACCACGGAATGGACTTACATTATATCGGGAGAGTTGCACTCTGAGGTCGGAGACAAGCGCGTGGTGCTAGGCGCGGGCGATTACATCCTCATTCATCCAGGTGTTCCAAATAATTTGGTCGCAGAGGTGGTGAGAGATACGAAAGCTATCACTGTCAAAGCGCCAAGTGATCCAGCGGCAAAAAAGATTATCTGATTTCGCGCATTTTTCCGGCATATGCCGTCGAGTTCATCGACCTCCATACTTCGAGGTGACACGACTTTCCAACCACTGCAGGGCGATGGTGGGAGGCAGTGCCATCACCAGGATCAACACAACCGTGCCCATGATGTTTTCCATCCGCACCAGGCTGACGTTGCGCAAGAGTTCGTAACCGATGCCGCTGGACGACGAGAACATCTCGGCCAGAAGCAGTCCCAGGAACGCCAAGCCGAAGGTCATGCGCATACCGGTTGCCAGTGCCGGGAGCACCGCGGGGATGACGATCTGACGGATCAGCCGGGGCCAGCTCACCTGAAGCGATGCCGCCATCTTCAGGTGGATTCTCTGGACAGATGCTGTGGCCTCGACGGCGACGAGGAACATCGGGATGAACGCGGCGTAGAACGAGAAGCCGAAGCGACTCAATGCGCCGATCCCGAGGAACGACATAAAGATCGGGTACAGCACGATCTTCGGAATGCTGTTGATCGAGTACACGATCGGGGCGATGGTTCGGGTCCAGAACGGACTCAGTCCCAGCGTCAGGCCAAGCAGTGAACCCACGACCGTACTGGCCAGAAACGCGAGCACGAGGATGCGGAGTGAGTCATAGACGTTGACTCGAAAGTCTGGGTTGCTTAGATCTTGCACCAGAGAACGCATGGCCTCGGCAGGCGTCGGGAAGATGAGACTGTCGACCAGAACGGCCGAGACCCACCAGATCAACACCGCGAGAACGGCAACGACGACGGGAGGCAGGAACCGTCGAGCGTTGGTGCGGCTAGCGGATGAGGCGGCTTTCGGGGGAGCGGTCGGGGTGGTGGCAACTCTGTCCAAGGTGCTGCTCATCAGCGGCGCCTCCAATCGAATCGGTTGAGCGCGAGCGAGATCAGCGAGGTCGAGAGCAAAGCAATCAGCGCCACGATGAGGATCCCGGCGTACATGTCGGCGATGTCGAATCCGTCGTAGGCGATCGAGATGAAGTGGCCCAGTCCTTGGGTCGAGAGGATGAACTCACTGGCCAGCACCGAAATGACGGCGTACGAGAGCCCGAGCTTGAGCCCGGTCACGATGCTCGGCAACGCATACGGAAGCAGAACCGATCTGAAGTACTGCCACCGTGTGAGCATCAGTGTGGTGCCGAGTTTGGTGACGATCGGCGATACCGAGTTGAAGCCGGTGCGTGCGTTCAACGCGACCACACCGAACGCGAAGATGGTGGACAGAATGGCGATCGGAGCCACACCGGCACCGAACAGCACCACCATGATGGGGTAGAGCGCGAACGTCGGGACGGCGTAGTAGACGTTGAGGTACGGCTGAAATGCTCTGTCCCACAGCTCGTACCGCCACAATACGTATGCGGCGGCGACACCGAGTACGGAGCTGAGCACGAACGCGAGGACGATGATGCCGAGCGTCCGGCCCAACTCGTCGACGAGGAAGTCCGGGTCGGTCAGCAGGCTCAGCGACGTCGAGATCATATCGGTCACCGGCACGATGTCGAGCGGTGATGCAAAGAACCGTGCCGAGATGTCGATGGCCACCAGTGCCGCGACGAGGATGAGTACGGTCCAGCCCCATGCGGGGAGACCGAGTTGGGTGGAGGGGGCCGGCCGGATGTATCCGGGAACTACGGAGGCGCGGTTGCTCTCGCGCGTCGGCGCACTCATGGTTCGATGCTCATCGTCTTCTTGGCCTCGTCGCGCAGACTCGACCAAATGCGTTCGTGCAGAGCAGTAGCCGCTGGGCTTGCGAGAACGTCCTCGGAGCGCGGACGGGGCAGGTCGATGTCCATCTCGTCGATGAATCGACCGGGCCGCGCACTCATCACCAGCACACGATCGGACAGCAATACCGCTTCCTGAATGCTGTGGGTGATGAACAGGACTCCACACGTGAGCTTCTCGACGATCTTGAGCAGCTCGTAGGACATCACCAGTCGCGTCTGTTCGTCGAGAGCACCGAACGGCTCGTCCGCCAGGATGAGGTCGGGTTCCATGGACAGGCAGCGCGCGATGGCCACACGCTGGCGCATACCGCCGGACAGCTGGGTGGGGTAATGGTCGCCGAACTTGCTCAGCCCCACTGTGTTCAGCAGCTCGTCGGCGCGGGCGCGCCTCTCTTTCTTGCCGACACCTCGGACTTCGAGAGCGAACGCGACGTTGTCGCGGACGGTCCGCCAGGGCAGCGTCGCCGATTCCTGGAAGATGACCGCAGTCTTGGATCGAGGGCCGGTGAGCGGTTGCCCGTCGACCTGCACGGTGCCGCCATCGTGATCCTGGAGTCCGGCGAACACCTCGAGCAGGGTGGACTTGCCGCAGCCACTGGGACCGACGACGGAGACGAATTCTCCTCGGCCGATGGACAAGTCGATCTCATGGAGGGCGGTCACATCACCGAAGTGCCGCGAGACCGACGAGGCGACGGCGATGGCGGAGGTGGTGTCGGGGCGGGGTCGAGTCGCTGCGTGAGTCACGTCGCTACCTTCTGGTGGTGGGAAATTGCGGTCAGGAGTCGCAGTCGCCGGGAACATCGTTCTCTACTCCCGCGGCGAGGAAGTCCGGGTCGAACAGGGTGCAGAAGTTGGGTACTCGATCGCTCCCGGACGCTTCCACGCCGTCCTGGGCGGATTCGACCGACGCGGCGTCGAAGCCGCCACCCCAGGTGTCGACCGAGGATGCGCGCTCGACCACCGCGGTCGCTGACTCCACATCGAATCCGGTGTAATCCGCATAAATCTGCGCTGCCGCAACAGGATCGGCCTTGATCGACGCCACCGCCTCGGTGTAACCGGCATTGATGGCGCGCACGACGCCGGGATTACTCGCGGCGTAATCCTTGGTCGTGGTGATCGTCGACTGCAGGAACCGCGACATGTAGTCGGGGCTGCTGACGATCAGTTTGAAGTCCTCGGGTCGCTGTTCGGCGACGATGGAGGGGACGAGGGCGATATCGACGTTGCCGGCTTCGAGTAGTGCGAAGCCCTCGCCGATACCGCCGGAGGCAACCCGCTCGATCCGGCTCGGGTCGACGCCCGCAACGGAGGGAAGCAGACGCGTCAGAGCATCGGACGCCGAGTTGGGCCGGGTGTAGGCCCACCGGCGGACGTCCTCGATGGAGTTGATGTCGGGGTTGGAGGCGAGCGCGTAGAAGTTCATCGGGTACGGCCCCTGCGTTCCGCCGCCGACGATGCGCAGTTCGGAACCGGCCGCGTCCGCCTGCACGATCGACGGGTAGCTGACCTCACCGATGGGGATGTTGCCGTCGAGCAGCGTGCGCATGGTCGCGCTGCCGCCTTTGCCCGGAACGATGTTCTCCACGATCACACCGTGCTTCTCGAACAGTCCCTGCTTCTGCGCGACAAGCCAAGGGATGCTGTAGATTTCGGCCGCTGCCGAGACGGTGACATCGATCGTGACCGGATTGGCGGGGTCCGCGTCGGGGCCGGGAGCCGATCCGCACGCCACCAGCGCGCCGGATAGCGCCACTGCTGTCATGATCGAGGTGATTCGGCGTAAATGCATCTGCGTCCTCGCTTGCTGATCGGCGTGACGGTGCCGAAGTGGGAGTGTCGGCTGTCGCAGGCCCACCCGTAGTGAGACGTACGTAACAGCTGCTAACCACTTAAACATAAGATGTTTTAGGCGTCAAGGTGAGGTAAATCCGGACAAAGCCCATCGATTGACCACACGGCACGAGTTAAAGATCAGATGTATTTGGTGGCGTGGCTCGATGCCAGTCCGTTACCGACTGATAGCGCTCGCCCACGCCGAACAGCGCGCCCTCACGGTGCGCAGCAGCGGTGAGCTGCGCACCCACCGGCATGCCCGAGGACGGGTGGAACCCGACCGGCAGAGCCAGCGTCGGGCCGTCGTGCAACGACCACGGGTACGTGAATTGTCCCATCCGGCGCGAGAGGGCAACAACGTCGTCGCCCCCGTCCCTCGGGGGAACATCGACGGGCATGGCCGGGGTCAGCACCGCATCGACACTCTCGAACGTGGCGGTCATGGCCTGACGGAACCGATCGCGGCCGGCGAGTGCACGGTCACGGTCGGACTCGGAGATGCTCAGGCCGAACGCTATTCGCTCGTACGTCGCGGGCTGGAAGCGAGAAGGCTCGGTGTCGAGCCGGTGCCGATGGCGGCGAGCGAGGTCGCTGTAGACGATCGTGTAGACGATGTCCTGGGCATCGGCGGCATGCCCCAGTTCGACGGGGACGATCTCGTACCCCAGCTCGGCGAACGTGCACACCGCAGCTGCGACGGTCTGCGCGACGCCCGGATCCACGTCCGCGGTGAGGAAGACGCTGGGGACACCGATGCGTGTCACGGCTGATGGTTCGGACGGAATGGGGGACAAGACATCGAACAGAGCCTTCACCTCGGCGACCGACCTTGCCATCGGGCCGACGGTGTCGAATTGCTCGCTCACGGGGAACACGCCGTCGTTGCTGATCGATCCCCAACTGGGGCGGAGACCGGTGATCCCGCACGCCGCGGCGGGGAGGCGCACCGACCCGCCGGTGTCGGTGCCCAGGGACGCGTCGACCAACCCGGCGGCGACGGCAATCCCCGAACCGCCGCTCGATCCGCCGGGGACCCGAGCGGTATTCCACGGGTTGTACGACGGTCCTGCAGCCGAGTTCTGCGAGGTCACGCCGACGGCTAACTCGGCCATGTTCAGTTTCGCGACCACCGACCCACCTGCGTCACGTAGGCGGGTGACGACCTCGGCATCAGCGTCGGCGACGTTGTGCTCGAAGAACTCCGACGCGCAGGTGGTTTCGACGCCGTCCACGTCGATGTTGTCCTTGACGCCGATGCGCAGGCCGGACAGGGGCCCCGGGGTGTCGTTCCGGTCGTCGATCCACCGGACGACACCGCCGAAGGTCCCGTGCTCGATCAGGCTGCGCTCCGGGCGCGCAGCTCGGCCGTCGCGTCCTCGTCGACCGTCCACGAATCGGTGTTCACGACCACACCGTAGTCGCGTCGAGCATCGTCCTCGGTGAGGTACTCGTCCCAGACGTCGCTGAGCACCTGGAACGGATCACGCTCGAACGGGTTTCCGAAGCCACCGCCCGAGGGCAGTTTGATCTCGAGCGTCTCACCGGAACGAATCGTCTCCTGAGTGACCTTGGAGTACAACACTTCCTCACGATCGGTCCCGGCGTTCCTGGTGAACGAGCCGGACACGCCGTTGTGTCCGCCGAGAGCTCCGGCCGGCGGATCCGATCGGTTGTCGGCCTCGGAACCGAGGAACGTATCGGTCTCCATCAACCACTTGCGCACACTGCCGATACCGCCGCGCCACTTGCCCGGTGCGGGAGCCTCGTCGCGCAGTTCGTACCGCAACGCACGCATGGCGTGGTTGAGCTCGAGCTCCTCGATGGGGTTGTTGCGGGTGTTGGCCATCAGGGCGTCGACGGCGTCCATGCCGTCCTTGCCGTTGCGGCCACCGTAGGAGCCCTCGTTGATTTCGATGTAGACCCAATAGGATTCGCCGTCCGGCGCGATGCCGGAATAGGCGATGGCACACAGGGCGGCGGACGATCCGGCGATGGCGTGGTCCGGAAGTACCGGGGCCAGAGCCAGGTTGATCGAGTCGAAGACCCGGTTCACCTGAGAGAACCGCGCGAAGCACGACGCGGGGAAGTCCGGGTTGAAGATCGTCCCCTCCGGGGCATAAGCCTTGACCGGACGGAAGCACCCGTCGTTCTGAGGAACGAATTCCTCGGTCAGATCCTCGTCGAGCAGAATCGTGCGAATGGCGGAGACGGCCACCGGTAGAACCGAACCCTCGAACGGGACGTTGAACGCGGTGGGCACCTGGCTGTTCGAGCCGGTGAGGTCGATGAGAATGTCCTCGCCCTCGACCTGCACCCGCACGGCCACCTTGAGTGGTTCGCCGCGGTTCTTGCCGTCGTCGTCGAGGTAGCCGATCGGTGCGGTGTAGCTGCCGTCGGGAATCTCGCGAATCTTTCTGCGCAGCATGGACTCGGAGTAGTCCATCCAGCGTTCGCCCGCACTCATGACGGTGTCGAGGCCGTACTTCTGGAGCAGCTCGGTGAATCGTTTCTCGCCGATCCGTGAGCACGCGATCAACGCTTCGAGGTCGCCGCGGTTCTGCTCCGGGGTGCGGACATTGTCGAGGATGTGCTGGATCAGGTAGTCGTTGCGGACCCCGGCCTCGTAGATCTTCATCGAGTCCATCAGCTTGCCCTCGGCCCAGACGTCGACGACGTCCATGCACAGGCCGGGGAAGTTGCCGCCGACGTCGGACACATGCCCGGTACACCCGGCGAAGCCGATGTGCTCGCCCTGCCAGAAGATCGGAATGATCACGCCGTAATCGGGAGAATGCGCCGCTCCGTGGTACGGATGATTGTGCAGCACCACGTCTCCGGGCTTGTACGTTCCGGCGAGGCGACGGTTGACGCCCTTGATGTAGGCGGGAATCGAACCACAGTGCATCGGAGTCGAATCCGATTCGCACAGCTCGCGTCCGTTGATGTCGAAGATGCCCGCGCCGAGGTCCTCGGACTCTCGGATGAGCGAGGAGTACGCCATGCGGTAGAGCACCTGGGCCATCTCTTTGGCCATCGACTGGAGGGCTCCGCCGATGACGCGCAGCGTGATGGGATCGACCTCGACGTCGTTCCAGGTTCGAGTGGATTCGCCCGCCAGTGACACTCCGGTGGTGGGCATCAGCGCCTTGCTCATGCGGGGTTCCTCTCGATGATGATGTGGCCGACGGCGTCGACGGTGGCGTGCTGATTCATGCCGATGATCGTGGTGGAATCGAACTGCTCGACGATCGCAGGACCCTCGATCTCGTTGTCCGCCAACAACAACGACCGTTCGTAGACCGGGGTGTCCACCCACTGCGGCGCGGACGTCTCGTCCTGCCAGAACAGCGCCTTGGTGGTCGTCTTGATTGCGGCCGAGGAGTCGGCGGTGCCCACGGCGATGTCGGCGATCTGCACGTGGGGGACCGCACCCACACCGGTGACACGGACGTTGATCAGCTGTACGGGCTTGTCGTCGAACCGCTGTGAGTAGGTGCGTCCGTGAACGTCGTGGAATGCCTCGGCGACGGTCTTGACCCACACGTCGTCGATCTCGCCGTCCGGCGCAGCGACGCGCAACTCGTAGCCCTGGCCGACGTAACGGCAGTCGACGCTGCGTTCGAGCGAAATGTTCTCGGCCGCAACACCGTCCTTCTCGAGCTGCGCGACGGCGAGCGCGGACAGGCGCTCGACCTGCTCCTGCAGCAGTTCGATGTTCGGGTCTGCAGACGACGTCCACACCGTCGTCGGCTCCTCGTAGCGGATGTCGGTGGTGAGCAGGCCGACGGCGGAGGTGATGCCGGGGTGACCGGGCACGATCACGCGCGGAATACCGAGCTGGTCGGCGATCTGCCACGCGAACAGCGGCCCCGCTCCACCTTCGGCGATGAGTGAGAAGTCGCGCGGGTCATAGCCTTTGCGGACCGAGTGCAGGCTGATCGCCTCGGTCATGGAATGGGCGAGGATCTTGAAGATGCCCATCGCGGCGTCGTCGAGAGGGGTGTCGAGCTTGTCGGCGATGTGAGTCTGAATCGCCTCGCGTGCCAGCTCGGGCTTGACCTCCATGGTTCCGGACAGGAAGCTCTTCTCGCGCAGCCACCCCATCATCACCATGGCGTCGGTGGAGGTCGGTTCGGTGCCGCCGTGTCCGTAGCAGGCGGGTCCGGGAACTGCACCCGCACTGCGTGGTCCGACGCGGAACATGCCCCCGTCGTCGACCACGGCGATGGATCCGCCTCCGGCACCGATGGTGTCGACCTCGGCCATCGGCACCATCGCGTGATAGTCACCGATCCGGGTATCGAGCAGATGCTTCATCCGCAGCGCGCCGTCCGGGGCCACGCCGACATCCGCGGAGGTGCCACCGACATCGAGGGTGATGACGCTGGGGTAACCGGACGCTTTACCGATGGCGCAGCCACCGAGCAGGCCGGCGACCACACCGCTGGTCAGGAGTGAGACCGGGATTTCGCTGGCGCTGCGAGAGGTGACGAGTCCGCCGGCCGAGGTCATGAGGTGCACGTCTTCGCCGACCTGCGCTGCCTTGGCCTTACCGGCGAGATTCTCGATGTACTTCGAGGTCTTCGGTCCGATGAAGGCGTTGAGCGCTGCGGTCGAAAAGCGTTCGTACTCGCGGTATTGCGGGGCCACTTCGCTGGAGAGGGAGATGAAGACGCCCGGGAACTCTTCTTCGATGATGGCTCGCACGCGCTGCTCGTGGGTGGGGTTGCGGTACGCGTGCAGGAATGCGACGGCGATGGCCTGCACGCCTCGCTCACGTAGCAGTCGAACCTGTTCGCGCACAGCATCTTCGTCGAGCGGGGTCAGAATATTTCCTGCGGCATCGATACGTTCCGGGACCACCCGACGGTTGCGTCGCGGCACGAGCTGCCACTTCTGCCACGGAAGATCCTGGTAATTCGAGTAATTGAGAGGACGCTTCTTGCGCGCGATGTGCAGCAGGTCGCGGAAGCCCTCGGTGGTGATCATGCCGACGTCGCAGCCGTTGTGCTCGAGCACGATGTTGGTGGCCACGGTGGTGCCGTGGAAGAACATGTCGATTTCGGACGGGTCGATCCCGGCACGTTCGGCGAGAACCTTGATGCCGTCCATCGTGCCGATCGAGGGGTCGTGATTGGTGGACGGGGTCTTGTGCACGACGACCGTGCCGTCGTCGTCCCACAGGACGAGGTCGGTGAACGTGCCGCCGACGTCGACTCCAATGCGTTTCATGCTGCGTCCGTTCTGTCGGTGCCCGAGGGTAGCGGGAAGGCGTGCTCCGCGTGTCCTACGAAGTCGTGGGGTCACTGCTGAGGTGACATGAGTCATAGTGCTGATGATCGACGGGAAAAGCAATACCTCTGATGTATTGCGTCGGCTTTGTCCAGATATTGGCCTGGATCCGGGCCGTTGTGCGTGTTTTCTTGGTAAAAAGCGGATGTATCGAGGGTTGCGATCTCCGCATCTCGGGGCATCGGTCACGCTAAGCTCGAGCCGACCGGTCAGTAGAAACAGTCGAGCGACATCAGGGGGAAGACGTGGCCCAATCGGCTCCGCTCAAGGCGACCGCCAAGAGCGTCCCCGCGTATGCGGTTCTCGCCGGCCATCTTCGGAGCCGCATCCTCTCCGGTGAGCTGCAGCCAGGAGAGCGGCTACCCGGCGAAGCCGAGCTCACCGCCGAATTCGGCGTCGGGCGTAGCACTATTCGTGAAGCCCTCCGGTCCCTGGCCAGCCAGAATCTGATCGAGACGACCAGGGGAGTGACCGGTGGAAGCTTCGTCGCCGTCCCCAGCGTCGGACATATCAGTGAGCATCTGGAAACCGGTGTGGCTCTGATGGCCGCCGCCGAGACCGTCACCGTTGACCAGCTCATGGAAGTGCGCAACCTGATGGAAGTGCCGGCCGCGGGCATCGCTGCGTTTCGCCGCACCGACGAGCATCTCGAGCAGCTCAACGCGACGATCTTCGACCCCAATCAAGTGCAGGGGCCCGAGACTTTCGCCAAGAACCAGGAATTCCACCTCGTCTTGCTGCGCGCAGCCCACAACCCCCTGCTCGAGCTCATTACTGCACCCGTCTTCCGTGTCCTGTCCGGCCGTTTCGGCCGCGACCACGCTCCCGAGGGCTTCTGGAAATGCGTCGACAGCGACCACCGGGGACTGCTCGACGTGGTGGAGGCCGGTGACTCGATGGCCGCCATGGATCTGATGCGTAAGCATCTCGACCACCTCGGTGACTCGTACCGACAGATGGACCGACTCCGTAACCCGTAAACATCTGCTCTTTACCGAGTCGATTCACGTGAAGATTGCTGATTACCGGTTTTCTCGAACCCTTGACGCCATAAACATCTGATGTTTATGGTCTAGGTAAGGCACTCGCCAAACCGACACGAGGAGACACGGTGGCAATCCATCCGGCCGTTCTGGGGCGCTTCTTCGACGACTACACCGTGGGGGACGTCTATCAACATCCCTTCGGGCGGACGATCACGGAGACCGACAACACGTGGATCACGCTGCTGTCGCTCAACACCAACCAGAACCACTTCAACGCGCATCTGGCGTCGCAGAACCCCATCACCGATGGAAAGGTCATCGTCAACTCCGGCTTCACAGTCTCTGTGGTGCTGGGACTTTCGGTGATCGACATGAGTCAGAACGCGATCTCGAACCTCGCCTTCACCGACATCAAGATGTCCCACCCGGTCTACGCCGGCGACACCCTGTACGCCGAAAGCATCTGCACCGGCCTGCGCAAGTCCGAGTCACGCCCTTACGCCGGCATCGTCTCGATGATCACCCGCGGCCTCAATCAGGATGGCGTCGAGGTCATTTCGTGGAAGCGCTCGGTCATGGTCGCCACCCGCGACAGTGGCATCGGGCAGAACTACTTCCCCGAAGCGCAGAACGGACCGCTCGAACTTCCCCAGACTAAGGATTCCGACGCATGAGGCCACTCGAAGACGTACGCATCATTTCCCTCGAGCAGTACGGCGCAGGTCCGTTCGGTAGCTTGCACCTCGCCGACCTCGGCGCGGATGTCATCAAGATCGAGGACCCCAGCGTCGGCGGCGACGTCGGCCGCTACGTCCCGCCCTACAACGAGGGTGAGGACTCGCTGTTCTTCGAGAGCTTCAACCGCAACAAACGCTCACTCTCCCTTGACCTCTCGACGCCCAGTGGGCGAGCGGTGTTCGAGGATCTCGTTCGTACCAGCGACGCCGTCTACTCCAACCTGCGTGGTGACGTGCCGGAGAAAATCGGCATCACCTACGACCAGCTCAAGCATCTCAATCCCGCGATCGTGTGCTGCAGCCTCACCGGCTTCGGCATGACCGGCCCCCGCTCGAAGGAGCCTGGCTACGACTACATTCTGCAGGGTCTCGCCGGCTGGATGAGCGTCACCGGCGACCCGGACGGCCCGCCCACGAAATCAGGTCTGTCGCTGGTCGATTACTCCGGTGGATTCGTCGCCGCGATCTCGCTGCTGTCGGGACTGCACGCTGCTCGACGCGACGGCATCGGTGGTGACTGCGACGTCTCGCTGTACGACACGGCGATGTCGCTACTGACGTATCCCGCGACGTGGCATCTCAACGCCGGCTTCGAGCCGATCCGTACGAAGAACTCTGCTCACCCATCCCTGGTTCCGTTCCAGGCGTTCGAGGCAACGGACGGCTGGCTCATCGTCGGCTGCGCGAAGGAGAAGTTCTGGGACCGGCTCGTCGTCGCCATCGACCGGCCGGATCTCGGTGCCGATCCGCGGTTCACCAACTTCTCGCTGCGTGGCAAGCACCAGGACGTACTGCTGCCGATCCTGGAAGAGGTGTTCGCTACCAATACTGTCGAGCACTGGCTCTCCAAGCTCGGCCCGGCCGGTGTACCTACCGGGCCGATCAACGACGTGGAGCACGCTCTGACCGAACCGCACACGCTCGCACGCAATCTCGTGGTCGAGACCGAGCATCCGGTGTACAACACCGTGCGCCAGGTCGCCTCACCGGTGAACTTCGGTGCCGAGGCCAAGCAGTATCGCCGAGCGCCGCAGCGCAACGAGCACTTCGACGACATCGTGCGCGACCAACTGGGTTACGACGACGAACGCATCGCGAAACTGAAGGCGGAGGGCGCTTTCGGTACGGCGAAGGACGAGGTGCGGGCGTGACCTCGACGATTCTGGCGGAGTGGGCATCGGGTGTCACCGTCGCCGATCTGTCCGAGAACGTCCGGCACGCGGCCGCGCGGCATCTGCTCGATGGCGTCGGTAATACCGTTGCGGCTCAGCGGCTCGGCTATGGCCGACCGGGCTGGACGGTAGCCGACGCTCTCGGCGGCCCACCGGAGGCGCGGCCTCTCACCGGCACCCGAGGCCTGTCCGCGCCGGCAGCCGCTTTCGCGACCGGGGTGATGCTGCACTCTTTGGACTTCGACGATACGCATGCGGGCGCTCTGGTGCACGCGACGGCAGTATCTCTTCCTGCGGCATTCGCCGTCGGGCAGCAGGTGTCGGCGTCGGGTGCAGATGTGCTGACTGCCGCTGCCCTCGGGCTCGAAACCGCCTGTCGTCTCGGTGAAGTCAGTCCGCACGGGTTTCACGCACGGGGCGTACACGCCACGGCAGCGGTGGGCCCGTTGACGGCCGCACTCGTCGCCGGGCACCTCTCGAAGTTCGACACCGAGACGTTGGTCAACGCTCTGGGGATCGCCGGTTCGTCGAGTTCGGGACTGCTCGAGTTTCTCGATACCGACGCCGACACCAAGGCGCTGCATCCCGGATCGGCCAGCATGAACGGTGTTCTCGCCGCCCGACTCGCCGCAGCCGGTGCGACCGGCCCGTCGTCGGTTCTCGAAGGTCGACGCGGAATCTATGCTGCGTTGACCGATCGGCCAACGAACTTTGCGGCACTGACCGAGGGACTCGGCACGCGGTGGGAAGCCACCCGGATCGGCATCAAGCCGTACCCCAGTTGCCAGCTGATGCACGTGACGCTCGATGCGGTGTCGGAAGCGCTCGGCGACAATGCAGTGCAGGCCAGTGATGTCGACGACATCGAGGTCTTCGTTCACCCCGATTCGAGCCCGTTCGTCTGTGGACCGAACACCGGGGTCGCCTCACCGCGCAGTACGTACGACGGCAAGTTCGACCTCCCGTGGAGCGTGGCGGCATTACTGCACGACGGAGCCATCACCGTCTCGACCTACACCGACGAATCCATCGCGCGTAAGGACGTTCTGGTCACCGCCCGCAAGGTGCGGGTGACGAACCTCCCGTCGGAGGTTCCCGCGGCGGCCGCGTCGGGCAGGGCGGTTCTCACGCTCACCGACGGACGGGTGCTCGACGCCTCCGTCGGCGGCAGTCAAGGTTCCGCCGGGTTCCCGCTGAGCGACGACCGCCTGCTGGAGAAGTTTCTCGGCAACTGCGCAAACGACTCTCGCGCCACCGAGCTGGCCGACCGCGTCTTCGGGTTGGTCGACGAAACCGATCTGACCGCCATCCTCGACCTCGCCGCAGCCCTCGCGCCGGCGCCCTGACACTTCAATCGACAGGACATCATCATGGACTTCACGTACGACGAGCAGCAGACGGCCTTCCGTAAAGCATTGCGCACCTTCGTCGACAAGGAAATCATCCCGGTCGCGAACGAGTGGGAGAAGACGGGGCGGTACCCCACCGAGATCGTCGAGCACATGAAGGCCATGGGTCTGTTCGGCATCACGACGCCGGAGGAGTACGGCGGCCTCGACCTCGACAAGGTCTCGTTCACCCTGGTGTACGAAGAGCTGGCCCGCGGCTGGATGGGAGTCGCCGGAATCCTCGGCAGCCACAACCTGTCGTGCTGGATGATCGGCAAGCACGGGACCGAGGAGCAGAAGAAGACCCTGCTACCCAAGCTCGCGACCGGTGAATGGCGTACGGGTGTCGGTCTGACCGAGCCCGGTGCCGGAACCGACCTGCAGGGCATCAAGACCACCGCCAAGCGCGACGGCGACCACTACATCGTCAACGGTGCCAAGACGTGGATCACCAACGCGCGGCACGCGAATGTGCTTCCGGTACTGGTGAAGACCGACACCACGACCACGCCGGCACACAAGGGCATGTCGCTGCTGCTGATCGACACCACGACCGACGGTTTCGAGGTGCAGCGCGACATGGGCAAGCTCGGCTACAAGGGCACCGAATCGTGTGAGATCACCTTCACCGATGTGCGGGTTCCCGTCGACGCAGTGCTCGGTGGGGTGGAAGGACGTGGTCTGCAGCAAGCGCTGTCCGGTCTCGAGATCGGCCGGCTGAACATTGCCGGCCGCAGCGTCGGAATCGCACAGGCTGCCTATGACGCTGCCCTCGAATATGCCAAGCAGCGCACCGCATTCGGTCAGCCCATCGCTGAGTTCCAGGCCATTCAGCTCAAGATCGCCGACATCGCGACCCAGCTCCAGGCTGCACGTCTGATGACGTACTGGGCTGCATCGCAGGCCGATTCGGGCAAGCGGGTGGACATGGAAGCCGGCATGGCAAAGTACTTTGCCTCCGAAGCCGCCATCACCGCCAGCCTCGAAGCCATGCGTATTCACGGTGGCTACGGATACTCCACCGAGTTCGTGGTCGAGCGCCTCTACCGTGACGCCCCACTGATGGCCATCGGTGAGGGCACCAACGACATCATGCGCACCGTCATCGCCAAGTCCCTTGTTGCGGGCACGGGAGTGATCGGATGAGATCGGCTCTGACGTACCTCTACGTACCCGGGGACGTGCCGGAGCGCTTCGACAAAGCATTGGCGTCGGGCACGGACGCGGTGGTGTTGGATCTCGAGGACGCCGTCACCGCGGCGAACAAGGATCACGCCCGTGCGACGGTTGCTGCGTGGGTTGCCGCCTGCGATCCGGGTGACGTGCAGATTTGGGTGCGGGTGAACCCGGGGTCGTTGCAAGAGGCAGATATTCGCGCCGTGCTGCACCCGAACCTGACGGGTGTCTGGCTGCCGAAGGTGTCGTCGGCTCGCGAGGTGGAGCAGGCCGACGCTCTACTGAGTGGCAGTGACGCGGTCGTCTCGCCTCTCATCGAGACTGCCGCGGGAGTGTTCGCGGCTCTCGAGATTGCCCGTGCCCCGCGGGTCAAGTTTCTTCAGATCGGGGAGGTGGACCTGGCCGCAGATCTCGGCGTCGACGGCTCCGCGGAGTCGATGTCGTTCGTGCGTGCTCAGGTGGTCGCGGCCAGCGTGGCGGCCGGAATCGATCCGCCGCCGGCCGCTGTGTCACGAAACTTCCGCGATGCCGATGCGTTCGAGACCGACACCCGAACGCTTGCTTGTCTCGGCTTTGTCGGTCGTGCGTGTATTCATCCGGCTCAACTCGAGCCTGTGCGAACGGTGTTCGTGCCGTCAGAGTTGGAGGTACGAGAAGCCGAGGAACTGTTGGCCGACTTGGAACGTGCGGAGTCCGGTGTGGCGGTGGACAGCAAGGGATTTCTGATCGACGAGGCCGTTGCCCGAACCGCTCGACGAGTGGTGGAGCGAGGAGCCGCGCGGGAGACGATCAACAATTTATGTCAGCCGAAGGCGATGCGAATCCTGACGTAGTGGCAACGACAGTCTTAATGTACTTCGATGCACTTAAGTGTAGTTAAGCCTAGCGTTGTTTACGCGGGAATCGGTATGCTACGGAGTCCGCATTCCGGTCGCCCTGTGTCAGCCGCATGCGATACGCAGCGCGACGCTCGCTGTGGCCCCACGGGTACTGAGGGTGTGTTCGCCATTCGCGTCGAGGGTGGTGGGATAGTTGTGCGCGTGACGGAATCTTCGAGTTCCTACGCTGTCGTGCGCAAGGCCCGTGCCCGCGCGAGCGCAAAGGTTGCCACGAGAACGCACAGCACCGCCACGATCACGGCGACGAAGGTGGATGCTGACGTCGAGAAGCCGAGAACCCAAGCAGTCCCTATTCCGACGAGGGTGGCGAGGACACCTCCAATCGGGAGAAAGGCAGCCACAATTTTGGTGGTTCGGGTCGACTGGCGATCGTGAATTAGTTTGAGCAGCAACTGAACCGAGATGGTTCCAAGAATATAAGCCAAGATTCCGGTGCCTGCGTAGATCGGCAGTAGGTATTCGGTCGACACGCTCGAACTCGGGCCTGAAAAGCTCGTTCCGACCAGAATCAGCACGGGCGTCATACCCAGCGTCACGCCGATCAGACCGGCAACGGCGACCAGCCCTACTCGGCGAGAGGGATCGACGGCGAATCGAAAGCCGCACAGGTACAGCACCAGGCCTGCGAGCAAGCCGACCACTGCGCCGACTACAGCGGCGACAACGGGCCGTACCCACGGCCCCAACGCGGTATCCGGACCGTAGAACGAGCCGCCGGAGACGTACGCCGAGTACCCCGAATTTCCGGTCACCGACTGACCCAGCACTGCAATCACCGCGCCGAGCACACCAAAACCGATTGCCTGTTTGATCACGCGTCAATGATGACGGATGTCCGGTCTGCGTAGAGAAATTCGGCCGGGGTGTTGCCTGCTCGTCAAACTCCGAGGCATCAGCGTGGTTGCGAGCACGAGACGTCAGCCGAAGGCGATGCGAAGCCCGACGCTCGCTGTGGCTCCACCGGCGCTGAGGATGAAGTTGTGCCGTCCTTCGTCGCGGAACACCATCTGCATCGGCAGGAACCAGAACCGATTTTCGCCGGTGAAGCCGGCACCCGGAATCTGGAGGCCTCGCTGATTGACGATGTGTTCGCCCTTCGCGTCGAGCACCTCGAGTGTGGTGGGAAAGTCCTTACCGATGTCGTCTGGTCCTGTTTGCAACAGTGCGACCAGTCGGCATTCGAGCATGCGGGTGTCGCGTGGAACTGTGCAGGTATCCCAGACTCCGCCGAGGATGTCGAGCATGTCGTTGGAGGCTCGCGCGTATTCGGCGAAGAACAACCCGGTGATGATCATAGGCTTCCTCTTTCGATCACGAATTCCCCTGAGGTCAAACGTCCCTGGCCAGCCGCGTCGATCGAGGCAGTCACCATCGCAACTGTAGGCGGCGCGGCTGTCGCCCGTCGTCTTGTCTTCATCCTCGCGCCTGCGGGGGGTGGGGTCGGCTGCTCCGGTATGACTGCTGCCGCCCCGGCACGGAACGCATATCCACTCGAGTGTTCCCGACGGCTACTTCCGCCGGGGCGAGGCTGCGATCGTGATGGCCGCACTACCGCTCCCGCTACCAAGAACCCTGGAGGTTCACGATTTTCTGAATACAGAAAATGATGTACCGTTTTGACATGGATCTCTTGACCAACGTGTCGGTGCTGTCACGGTTCGGCCACGCGCTGTCCGACGAAACCCGCACCAGAGTGCTGCTGGCGCTGAAAGACACACCGAGGTACCCGGCCGAACTCGCCGACGCGCTGGGTGTGACGCGACAGAAGTTGTCCAATCACCTCGCCTGCCTACGTGGCTGCGGCTTGGTCGTTGCCGTACCGGACGGACGCCGGACCCGGTACGAGTTAGCGGACAACAAAATCGGTCTGGCGCTGGAGGACTTGCTGAAAGTTGTTCTTGCGGTCGACCCGACCTGCTGCCCGGCCTCGACCACCGAGGGCTGCTGCTGATGCCCGCCGGGCTGGGCATGTCATCGCCGCCGAACTCGCCCTCGAACGAGCGGCGCGCCATTCTGTCCACGCGCATTCGCTGGTTCGTCGCGGCGACGATCCTCTACAACGTGATCGAAGCCGCCATCGCCATTGCCGAGGGTGCTCGTGTCTCGTCGACCGCACTGGTCGGGTTCGGCCTCGATTCGATCATCGAGGTGTCCTCGGCAGCGGCTGTGGCATGGCAGTTCTCGGCCAAGGATCCCGAGGCGAGAGAGAAGACCGCACTACGAGTCATCGCATTCTCGTTCTTCGGGCTGGCTGCGTACGTCACACTCGATGCCGTTCGCGCACTGTTCGGATTCGCAGCCGCCGAGCATTCGACAGTCGGAATCGTCCTTGCAGCAGTCAGTTTGGTGATCATGCCGACGCTCTCATGGGCTCAACGTCGGACCGGACGTGAGCTGGGTTCCGTCACCGCCGTCGCAGACTCGAAACAGACTTTGCTGTGCACCTACCTCTCCGCCGTTCTCCTGATCGGATTACTCCTCAACAGTCTCTTCGGTTGGTCGTGGGCCGACCCTGTAGCTGCCCTCGTCATTGCAGGTCTCGCCACAAAGGAGGGAATGAACGCGTGGAAAGGCGATACCTGCTGCGCGCCTCTACCCACCCGCACCGAATCGGACGAACACCGCTGCGGCTGCTGCGAGTGACGCCTGCCGGGTTGGCGCGGACGCTGACCAGTCAACTTCCTTCGGCGTCGAGTGGACCTTTCGGCTGCCTTGCTCCTGCAGTGGACGAGCGTTCTGTTCGATCACGGAGCGGAATTCGTCGAGTTGCTCCGCCGAGGCCTGCACCGGCGTGGTCATGACAATCCACTGCACGCCCTCTGTGCATGGGGGAGTAGTGAGGGACCCGGAGTAGCGCACGTTCGTCCGATCGGTAGGTACCAGGGCGCTGGGATCGAAATCAGTGAGCTCCGCGATCTCGCCGACGGGAGGCAGTTTCTCGACGTAGTTTCTCAATGCTGCGTTGGCTACCCCCTTGTCGATCAGGACGCTGACGACGGTGATGCTTCCGTCCTCTGCGGTGTGCACCAGATGTAGCTCAGCGTCGTGGCGGACGCCGTCGAGTTCGTGCTCGGCCGGTTCGTGGAGGTGGAACTGTGTCAGCGCGAAGTGCTTGTCCCCGAGGATCACCTCCGATCCTGGTGTCTCATCCGTCTGCACCGTATGTGTGGTGTTTTTAAGGGCGATAACGCCTGTGCTGTAGGCGCATTGGAGCGCAGGAAGATCGGCGGCTGTGGCGTCGTGAAGGTCGATCGGTGATTGAGCCGACGTGTCGGCGCAGGCACCCCAGTCGGGGCTGAGCGTCGGCCACGCATCGGGGCCGAGTTCGCCGTCGTACGCACCGCCCCGTGCATCGACGACTACTGAGCCTGAACTCGATCTGAGCTCGGGGCGATCCAATTGATCGGCCGATCCATGTCGTACCCCTCGGCTATTGTCGAGGAAGGTTCAAGAGCAATAGCCGTAGGTACCTGGCCGGCTGTTCGGCAACCCCGTCTCCATCGACAGGGGTGCCCCAGGGGAAGAACCGGCGTATCCCGCAACCGCGGGACCGCAAGTCGATGGAGGGTTGCACCTCCAGGATGAGGTGAACAATGTCCGGAAGAGACGAACTCGCAGCAGCGCAGGCCAAGTGGGAACCCATTCCGCCCGAGCGCCGTCGTGCCTGGTGCCAGACACTGCTGAGCTATCCACCGATATGGTTCGGGGCATTTCCGATGCTCGAAACCCGGAGGCTGGTGCTCGAGGGTGGATATGCGAACAGTGAGACCTGGATCGACCTGGCGAAACGTGCTGAAGCAGTGGGTTTTACACCGCGTACGTGGTTGATATTTCGGCAGAGTCTCGAGCCGGCTTATTTGAAAGATCGGTTCCCGTCTCATCCCGAGAACATGCCCAAGCGGCGTGGGAACGGCGGCGTCGAGACAGTGGTGGTCGATCCCGAGGACTTCTCCGAGTGGCCATGGCTGTTCGAGGCGGGATATCGCGCGGGCGAGGCGACCTGGCAGGCGTTGTCTCGCTGAAGCCGTCCACCAGGCCTCCGAAAGGGCCGGCCTGTCAGTGGAACCGGCGCGATCCCTACTGCGTCTGATCCTGTGGGGCGGCGATCTGGCCGCGTTGGGGGAGGGACAGAAATAACAGTTCCAACTGATTTTCCACCAGTGGTCTACGTGCCGTGCGTCGAATCGGTGACCACGCCGGACGAAGCGACAGTCAAACTGCGGACCACGCGCGATGGGCGATCCGCGTTGCTCGTCTTCTCGGCACTGGACCGGCTGCACACCTGTGTAGGTCCGGATGAACCATGGCTGGTGATGCCCACGGAGCGGCTCGCAACGGTTCGCGAAGGCGCGCCATTCGATCTTGTACTTCTCGACGTCGTCGATCCGCGGAGTGAATGGTCGTCGACGTCATGGCCCTGTTCGTGGACCCAGTTGCCGTGCAGTCCGAAGCGGCACGGATGTCCGAGGCGGCCGCCTACGTGGACACGCTGGCAACGTCGATCCCCGGCGATGTCGATGGGGGCGTAGGAACTGCAGCGATTCTCGGGATCATGTCGATTTCCGTCGAGTCTGCCGGCGATTTGAGCCTGGCGCTCGCGGGTTTCGGCGACGTCGTCTCGGAGAGTGTCGATCGCTACTCGGAACAAGACCTGGCCGCGGCCGACCAGGTCAATGTTGCCCTGTGGGAAGAGCAGCGATGACCGTCGATACCCACGTGAACGGCGATTCCGGTTCGGTCCGCTTGGCAGCCGGATGGCTACGCGACCAACTTGCGTCGAACATCGACGTCACCGGCGAAACGATGTATTCCATTCGGAACACCGTCGATTCGGCCTGGGACGGGCCGGCATCTCGACTCGCGTGCGAGAAATTGACTGACGGCGCGCAGCGAACTGTGGATATGGCGGCCGCGGCCCGCACCTATGCCTCCGCGATTGATGCCTTTGCCACCGAACTCCAGAACGCACACGTTCGGATGGCAGATGTTCGGACCGATGCGGCCGCGGCGGGCCTGACACTCAGCGGTCACCTCATTCTCGACCCCGGTGCGGAGTCCGACGCGCATCGCCTTGCGTACGAAGCGGCATCACACGGTGCCGATGCGGCGCGACAGATCGAGACCCTGGCCGGCGAAACACTGAAGAACGTATGGCTGGAGGTTACCGAGAGCTGGTTCATTATCGCTTCCGACCTACTCGGCGGAGCGGCCGAAGGCCTGGCCTCGAAGCACGTCTCCCTGCTGACGAAGCGCGCAGACGTTCTCGCCGAGGAAGCGGCGAAGTATCTACGGCTGGCCCAGTCTGCCCCGCTTACAGAAGGTTTGGGTAGCGCCGGCGACGCGATCGGTGACGGGGCTGCGGCAGTTGCCGACACGGGGTCGGCAATCGGAGAGTTGGCGACGGGGGCGTGGGATGCGATTTTCTGACGTGCGGCCCAGCGAACTGCGACGCTGGGTGGCGTCGCCGGGGTCGATGATCGCTCGCAGCGCGATCTTCGGGGTCGCGGCCCTGATTGCTCTGTACTTGTGCGTGGTGAGTGTCGTGGAGGGGATGGTCGCTTCCGCGCTGCCGACCTTCGGATTCGCTGTGTTCTGCTTCAGCACAGCCGCTTTCGCGTGGACCAACGTGCCGTCTGTCAAGACAGGCTCCGACGTCCGCCAGTGGGTACAGGGATCGACTGTGCGTTACAACCCGGTGGGCTTGAGGTTGCTCGTCGTGATAGTCAGCTCACTGTCGACCTGCATGATCGCGATGGGTTTCACCTCGGGTGGGGTGGGATGGGTCCTCGCGGCAATGGGATTGTCCATGGCCTCGTTCTTGATTCCAATCCTGTTGCGCAGTATTCGCAACGGCTTCCTCGAGCTCTCGGACGACGGTATTCGGCACCGCGGCTGGGCATTCGACATCCAGGTCCCGTGGGTGGACATCCGAGACAGCGCTGCGGTTGTGGAGTCGTACCCTTTGGTTCTGGTGAGGGTCGACGAGTTGGCGAAGATGAACCGGCGCTTCACAACATTGTTCTGGAGAATCGAAGTTTTGCCGAAAGGTCAGTACATCGAACTCGACTGCAGACGCTTCGATGTCCACCCGGCGGCGATGGAACAGTGGATTCGGTTCTACATCGACAACCCGGCGGCACGAGGCGAACTCGGAACCGATGCGGCCGCAGAACGCCTGGTGAGTTACCCGTAAATCTCGGGAGACTTTGTCAGTGCGGGCAATCGTGCTGCCGCCCAATGGCAGGCCATGTCAACCCGTTGCGTGGTCGTGGCGACGACAGACTCGTACACCGAACTAGCCCCGGTCTCGGTAT
Organism: Rhodococcoides sp. S146-33; assembly: GCF_059489205.1. NCBI lineage: Bacteria > Bacillati > Actinomycetota > Actinomycetes > Mycobacteriales > Nocardiaceae > Rhodococcoides > Rhodococcoides sp. S146-33. The sequence continues at coordinate 70,724 of NZ_JCAJWY010000006.1, read as the reverse complement.
CGCTCGATGGGCTCGAGTCGATGGTCGCCACAGCGGTGCTCGATGCGGCCACAACGGAACAATCGATGCTGTTGGCAGAGATCTACCGCCGGGGGGAGCGGTTGGCGCTTCCGACCCATCGGCCAGGGCTACGACGACGGGTTGGCTGAGCTGGCCGTCAGATACGGCGTCGAAGTCGACGAATAGTCCAAAGCGGGTTTCTGTCAGCCTTCGCTCGTGAGGTCCACCACCAACCGGATCACGAGTTCACCGTCGACGACTCTCGTTCGTTGCTCGCAGATGACGTTCATCAGGGCCGTCCCCTCGTCGATTCCGCGCCGATGGGTGAGGAGCCTGTCGATCGAGTCGTCGCCGGTGGTCAATGCCGTTGCTGCTGCGGTGAGTTGACGGTTGGTCACGCCCCGATTGCCCGTCATCGCCACCCGCTGCGAGCCGCGGGTGAACGTCGTAACCGCGGGCGGCGTCGGGCCGCCGGTGTTCGCCTGGCGAACACCGGCGATGTCCACACCCGGGAGCAGGTCGGACGTCGCCTTGGCCGGCACCCCGCCGATGGGATGCACCGCGACGACTCGATCTCCGAGGCGACACAGCGCCGCATCGATGGACGCCACCGTCCCGGCGCGATGGGTGGCCACCAGAACCGCGACCGATCCGGTCAGGTCCCGTTCCCACTCGTCATCGGTGGAGAAGTTCTTCACCGACGGCAGGTAGTCGGCCGTCCACTTCGTGCCCAGTTCGGTGCGGTGCACCATCGCGACCTCCACGGTAGGGAACAGGACGGACGGCGCGAGAGTGGCTGCGAGATTACCGATCAGACCATCCCCGAAAATCAAGAGCGTCTCAGGGGACTCTCGTGACAGGCACGAGAGGGCATACCGAACGACGGCGTACGGCTCGACGAGAGTTGCTCGGGCACTGGACAAGCCGGGCGGAAGCAGCGACACCAATCCGCCGCTGACGGCGGACGCGCCGATGACGACCCGCTGCTGAAACAATCCCTCGACGTTGTGACCGAGCAGGAACGACGAGTCGTGCGGGTGCGTGGGATTGACGACAACACGGTCACCGGCGGCGAATTCGGATACCCCGGAACCGACCTCGACCACGCGGGCGGCTCCCTCGTGACCCACGATCGGCGACGGATCGTCCCGATCGCCGCGCACAATCTGAATATCCGTGCCGCACAGCGATACCGACTCCGGAGCGATCAACAATTCACCCGGCCCGGGCGACGGCGTCGGACGCACTTCGACGGCCGAATGGCTGCCCTGCCGAACGATGGCGCGATGAGTCGCTTGTGTTGTCATCATTCCTCTTTCAGATCTTCGTGACGCGGAGAAAGCCGTCGGCGATGGCGTCGGCTCCGGCCAGGGTGTCGATGTCGCCGGGGCGACAGAGATGGATGATGTCGGCGACGCGCTCCGGAGTGAGGGAGTCGGCATACGAGCGCGTCTCTGCGAGCTGCCCGGTGAGCTCGCGTTCGTAGAATTCCCACAGTCCCTCGGCGACACCGCCGCCTATTCCGATGCGGTCCAAGCGCGGGTCGAGGGTAATCATGGTCCTGACCAGTTCGGCGATCGGTTCTACCACTGTCCGCAGCAGCCTGGACGAATCGGGGTCTCCGGCCGCCAGCGACGAGGCAAAGGTATCGACGTCGTAGCGAATCTCGAGAGCATCTGCCACTGCCTGAACTGCGGGACCGGACGAGATGGACGAGACGTGCCCGATTCCTCCGCATGCGCAGGGCAACGTCCGCACTGCCTCGGGGGCCGAAGTCGATGCTCGGAGATGACCGACCTCGCCCTGAAGGCCACGATGGTTCACCGGAATGGATCTCTCGGTCAAAATGGCAGTGCGCGCTGCGATTCCGCTGCTGATCGTGAAGTAGGCGATGTGCCGATCGGTGGGTCGGGCGAATCCGAGCGCGAACGACGCCAGCCCAGCGGTCACGTCGTTGACGAGTCTCCAGTGCACATCGGGACGACGGGACGACAACATGCTCAGCAGGGGAATCTCACCGGTGGGCGCTCCGCCCCACAGTGGCCCCGAACCCAGTGCAACGCCGTTCTGCTCGTCGAGCGCCGCGCCACACGAGATGTTCACCGCTGCACCATGCGGCGCATGACGATCGAGCGTATCCATCAGTTGCTGCAGCAGGTTGTCGGCCGCTACGCCGGGCTGTCTGAGCGCACTGGGCGAGGGCACTCGCTCGATGACGTCACCACTGCGGATACGCAGCCACGTGCCGCCCAGATCGACCGACACAGCTGCCGTCATCGCACCGGATCCGCGTCGATCACGAGGGCATCGTCGCGCACTGCGACCCGCAACGATTCGAAGTCGTCCACGCGGGAAACCTGCGGACCGGACTCGTTGCCGATCGCGATGCATCGCGCGCCGGCGGCGTGCGCTGCGGCAATGCCGGCGTCTGCGTCCTCGAAGACGATGCACGACTCGATCGACACACCCAGTCTTTCTGCAGCAGAAAGAAATCCCTCAGGATCGGGCTTGCCGACGGCCACGTCCTCGGCGCACACGGCAACCTTCGGTGTCGGTAGCCCGGCCGCGGTCAGACGTCGCACCATCATCGAACGTGACGCCGACGTCACCACCGCCCACCGGTCCGCTGGCACCGAGGCGAGAAACTGCCCCGCACCGGCGATGGGCCGAACCGGCACCAGACTCTGGTGTTCGCGCTCTCGAATCCACTCGAGTGCCTCGCGTAGGTCGGCAGTGGGCCCGAGTACCCGCAGAATGATGTCGGCGGCCAGTCGGCCCGGTAGCGCATTGGACATCACCGCCTTGTCGACACCGTGGCGCTCGGCGAAAGCGAACCACACCGCTTCGATGGACTCGTGCGAATCGACCAGGGTGCCATCCATGTCGAACAGGAATGCGGCAGCGGTGATCTGGTTCGTTCCGCGGGCTCCACTTCCGATGGATCGACGAGTCGGACTGGGCTGCACACTCATACCGTGGCCTCCTCTCGCATCCCCAGGACTTCGCCGGCGTATCGGACGAGTTCGAGATCGTGTGCGGTGGACCGCCGCAGACGTTGATCACCCGGATCGGTGTCGAGAACCACGGTGCTCGCGCCCACCTCGGTGAGGAACTCGATGTCGGTGTGGATCTGTTCGATGCTGCCGTATCCGAGTGGACGGTTCGGTGACTCGATCGGGGTGTCGGTGGGGAGGAAGTAGATCCTCGGAACGAACTCTGTGCCGTCGTGCAAAGCGCGCGATCCAGCGACGCACAGTTGCCGCGACGGGTGCAGCGGATGCCAACCGGTACCGAGGGTGTTTGCCCGGTCGAGCGCGGCGGGACCGTTGCCACCGATCCACAGCGGTGGATGTGGCGTCTGTACCGGCAGCGGTCCGCCGTGGACTCGGCGTGGCGTGCCGCTCGCTCCTGCAGTCTCGTACGTCTCCGACGACCATGCCGCGCGCAGAGTTTCGAGCGTGGCGTCGGTCATGCGACCCCGCCGGTGGAACGGGACGCCCAGTACATCGAATGCCTGCGCCGTCCAGCCGACGCCGACTCCGACGATGAGTCGTCCACCGCTGAGCCGGTCGATCGTGGCTGTCACGTGCGCCAGATGTGCCGGATGACGGTGGCTTCCGATCAGCACTCCGCTACCGAGGCGGATGGAGTCGGTCTGACCCGCGAGCCACGACAGCGTGGCCAGGCATTCGTAAAACGGTGCGGGGGAGCGTCGATGGGCGTCGTCGGTCAGTACCACGTGATCCGAGAGCAGAATGTTGTCGAAGCCGACGGATTCGGCAGTGCGCGCCCACGCGAGAATCCCATCCGGGTCGATTTGCGGACCGAAGTTCGGGAGATTGATTCCGTACTTCACAGCGCACCGGGGAACAGTCGAACTGCACCGGTGTTGCGATCGCCGGTGGGCAGGGTGAGGAAATTGCCGCCGTTGGCCGTCAGTGGTCGGGCACCGTGTTTGCGGCCGATGTTGTGCTCGAACAGTTCGACGTTCAGCTCGCCGACCGACACCATGGACATCCGGGAGGTGCCCTCCACATCCAGGTCGAATTGCGCACGCATGAAACCACGATCTGCTTCGATCTCGGTACGCAGTACTTCGACGGCGGAATGCGATTCCACCAGCCGAGCAATCGTGGCATCGAGATCTGCCACGCTGTAGCCGGAGTGGTCGAGTCCTCTACAGGTCGGCAGCAGCGCCGACGGATTATCCTCGCGTCGGTGATACAGCCGGGCGTCGGTATCGCCGAAATATCCCGGCGTCTCTGGCCACTGCTGCAGCTCGAACAATGTGCCCCACGGCGATCGGAAGTAGACCCACCTGTTGCCCGCAATCGGGCCCTCCGGCACGGTGATCACGTCGCCGAGCACCGAAACATCCTCGCGTGCGGCGAGATAACTCGCTGCAGCGTCGATGTCGCCGACCGTGAAGCACAGGTGATTGGTCCCTACGTCCACCAGCCGCGGCGGGACTTGGTCCGGAGCGGCCGAGGAGGTGAACTCGATGGACATGCCGTCCCCGACCGGCACCGATGCGTTGTCGCCGCAGTTCACGCCCAACAGTGACGCAACGAAGTCGGCCGCTTCGTGGCCGTCGGGAACGGTGATTCCGATTGTGGTGAGCGAGGTGTCGATGTTCGTGGTGACGGTCATGGGATCAGCAGTACCTTTCCTCGTGTTCCACCGGAAGCGAGCAGGGAATGAGCGCGCGCGGCCTCGTCGAAACCGAACTTGCGGGCGACCGAAACGGTGATCGTCCCCGCGGAGACGAGCGCGGCGAACTCCTCGAGACCTGGCCCGTCCTCGTTGACGTAGCTCTTACCCGGCGTGATGCCGCGCTGTGGTTCGGGCTGATCGCCGTCCTCGATGGAGACGTACGCACCGCCGTCGCGAACACTGTCGATCGTTTCCACCACGCCTGCGGTGTCGACGACGGCGTCGTAAGTCCCGAGGGGCAGATCTACGGGTTTGCCGAACACACTGCGGGCACCGAGTTCGAGCAGATCGTCGGTGTCGGACTCGCGCGCGAGAGCGTCGACGCGGTGGCCGCGGGTCAGCAGAATGGCCGACGCTATGCGGCCCACCGCGCCGGCAGCACCGGTCACCAAGACTGTGGATTGTGCTGGGAGAGTGATTTTTTCGAGCTGTTGAAGGGCAGTGAGGGCGGCGAGCGGTAGTGCGGCCGCGTGCTCGAGGGTGATGCCGGTGGGTGCGTGCGCGAACAACGATTCGTCGGCGACGACGCGTTCGGCGTAGGTGCCGAAGCGGTGTGCCGGCTGGGCAATCATGCCGATCACGTTGTCGCCCGGTGCAAATCGAGTGACCGACGGGCCCACGGCGACGACGGTTCCCGAGACATCCCAACCGAGGACTGCGGGGTACATCAATTCGATGTCCAGGAATCCTGAACGAGTCTTGAGGTCTACCGGGTTGACGGCGGCCGCAGCCACCGACACGACGATGTCGCCAGGCCCTGCCTCGGGCTCGTCGATCTCTGCGACGGTGAGTACGTCGGGTTCACCCTTGGCGGTGATGATCACGGCCTTCATGCAATGTCCTTTCGTCCGGTAGCGGGGACCAGTCGGCCCGCATATCGCGCGTTCTCTTCTGCGGCGGTCAGCACGAGGCCACCGTCGACGGTGATGGTGGTGCCGGTGAGGTAGCTCGATGCGGGTCCGGCGAGAAACACTGCGGCTGCGGCAACTTCGTCGACTCCCGCGGGCCGCCCCAGCGGAATGGCCGGCCGCACGATGTCCGCGTATCTCGACTCGTCGTCGACGCCGTTCATCGCGGTGGCTGTTTCCCCGGGTGCCACGGAATTGACACGGATTCCGTGCCGGGCGAACTCGAGCGCGAGAACCTTGCCCGACGCGGCCAACGCCGCCTTGCTGGCGCAATACACGGCTCCGCCGGTGATGGGGATCGAGTCGTGAACGGAGGTGATGTTGACGATCGAGCCGGCGATACCGTCGGCGATCATGCGGCGACCGACCGCCGATGCCAACGCGAGTGGTGTGACGGTATTGATGGCAAGGACGTCCTCGATTCGTTGGACATCGAGTGCGTCGGCCGAGGATCGGTCGTTGACGCCGGCGTTGTTGACCAGGCATCGGATGCTGCCGAGCTCGCCTACCGCGCTCTCGACTGCAGCGACCGTGGCACGCGCGTCACGCAGATCGAGGTGTAGCGCGAGTGCGTCTACGGGACAGGAGGCTCGAATATCGTCCACCAGTCGACTGATTCGATCGGTGCCGTGCCCGTATCCGAGAATCAGATCGTGCCCTTCGTTCGCGAGGGCCAGCGCGATGGCGCGGCCGATTCCGCTGCTCGCACCGGTGACAACCGTGTACCCGGGACTACTCAACTGCGATCACCACTTTCGGTCGTGTCCGGCGGCTTTCGAGACGATCGAACGCCGCTTTGGCGTCGGACAACGGCACCACGCTGTCGATGAGCGCGGCCAGTGCGGGACGAATCAGCGGAAAGAGCGCCGCCGCGCGGCGATAGTGATCGACACCGTGACGAATCCCGATGATCGAAATACCCGCCAGGGCAACCATTCCGGGGTCGATGGATTCGGAGTGCGCGGCGACGCCGACGAGGATGCATTTTCCGCCGGGACGGAGTGCGCCGATTGCCGTGCCCAGCGCACCGGCCCCACCCGATGCTTCGACGACGATGTCGTAGGTCCCGGTCAGAGCATCGGCTGTCGTGAACCTCTGCGCCACTGCGCCGGATCCGAGGTGCTCGATGCATCGTGGCTCGAGAACGTCGACGAAGACGGGGCACCGGGACAGCATGGCTACCGCGAGACTGCCGATGGTTCCCGCGCCGATGACGAGCACTCGATCGCCCGGGGACACCGACGCCGCCTCGAGCGCTTCGAGCACGGTGACCAGCGGTTCGATGAGCACGTGTTCGGGTTCGGCGGGTACGCGTCCCAGCGAGACCACGGCGCGCCGCGGCATGACGAGGAATTGTGCTGCAGCACCGCCGTGTTCGTACAGGCCGACTTCCTTGAGATCCGAACATTGATTGCGCTTGCCCGATCCGCAGGCTGTGCAGGACTGGCAGAAGAGCATGGTGCTGCCGGTGACGGCTTCACCATTGTCGAGGTCGTGGACGTGGCTGCCTGTCCGGTCGACCACGCCGACCCACTCGTGTCCGAAGTGGTGCGGAAACGCGGTCTTTCCCTCGGTCAGGTACGAGGACGTGCCGTGCAGCAGTTCCAGATCGGTACCGCACAATCCGACGTAGGAGACGGCGACGACGACGTCGTCCGGGCCGCAGACCGGGGCGTCGAGCTCGACGATCGACACCGAATGCGGTGCGTCGATCACGGCGGCTCTCATCCGGCCGCCAGGGATGTGCGACGACTGACGAAGAGCAGCAACACTGCACCGATGGCGAGCGCTGCGCCGATGGCAGGCAGGACCGAGACGCTGTTGCCTCCCGACAGCGCGATCGAACCGATCCATGCACCGGCGGCGTTCGCGAGTTGGAACCCGGCGATGTTGACCGTGGCGGCGAGGTGTGGTGCTTCACTGGCCGCACCGATCAGCTTCGAGGCGAGCGGCGGAATGATCGAGAATCCGGCCGCACCCACGACGAACATCCAGGCGAACGCGAACCACGGCGTGCTGCCGAAGAGGAACAGGACGAGCAGGGCGACGGCAAGCGCCGCCAATGCCGTGTACAGCGTCTTGTCGAGTGCCTTGTCTGCGAAGTACCCGCCGAGCTGATTGCCGACGACGGAGCCGACGCCGAAGACGAACAGCACGATGGTGACGGTGGACGCGGAGATTCCGGCGTGATCGGTGAGATACGGCGAGATGTAGGTGAACACCACGAACAGTGCGGCCTGACTCAGTGCAGTGAGCCCGATCGCCCACAGTACGGGGCCTCGGGTGAACACGCTCAGTTCCGAAGTGGCACTGCCGGTGTGGTGTGACGGTGCTGCGCGTCGGGTCGAGGCGATCAGGGCGGCTGTGACGAACAACTGGAAGAGTGCGACGATGGCGAACGACCACCGCCACCCGAGCTGTGAACCGATCAGTGTGCCCAGCGGAACTCCGAGGACGGTCGCGAGGTTGAGGCCGAGCGTCACGCGGGCGATCACTCGACCCTGAAACTCCGGCTCCACCAATGACGTTGCCAACACCAGGCACAAAGCGAAGAACGTGGCGTGGGGGAGTGCGGTGATGACGCGGAACACAACGAGGGTCGCGAAGTTCGGGGCCAGCGCGGTTCCGATGTTGCCGACGATGAACAAGGCCATCAACGCGGCGATGAGCGGGGTCCGGGGAACCCTGGTGGTCGCGATGGTGAGCAGCGGCCCGCCGATCACGACCGTGACGGCGTAGATCGTGACCAGCAGGCCCGCAGTCGAATTGCTGACACCGACATCGGAGGAGATATCCGGGAGAACTCCAGCAACGAGGTACTCGACGGTTCCCACCCCGAACACTGCGAGCAGCATCCAGATGATGGCGACATTGGCGTTGGTAGTGGGCGCTTCACGGCGTGTCTCGGTAACCATGGTCTATCCCTTCGTGGTGTTGTCGTGGCCGGTGTATTCGACGACTGCGCATCCCCAGGTGAACCCGACGCCGATGCCGGTGAGCATGATTCGGTCGCCCGGCTGCACTGCCTCGGTGCGGCGAAGCAGGTCGAGGCCGAGCAGCGGGTCGGCGGCACCGGTATGGCCGATCGTGCGACCGAGCTCGACGAGCGTCTGATCCGGTCTGATCTTGAGAGGCTCGAAGCACTGTTTGCGCAGCAGAACGTTGCCGAAGTTGGGGACGATCCACCTGCTGATCTCGCTGTGGTGGGTCTCCGAGTCGCCCAATGCGGTCTCGGCGCAACGGGACAGGGCTGCCGCGTTGCGAGACCAGAACTCGTCGATGCTGTGTGTCGCGGTGAAGCCGGCGACACGCGCTCGTAGGTCGATGGGACCCTCGGTGTCGTAGACCGGCATGTCGAGACTGTCGTTGCCGCGGTGCATCTGCTCGAGGTGTGCATCGCTCACCACGGATGTGGACAGAATGCGAAACGGGCCGGGGTCGGGGCCGACGACCGCGGCGGCGGCACCGTCTCCGTAGACGAGTCCACTGTCTGATGTCCACCGATCGAACAGCGGCATACGCCACGCGTCGGATGCTGTCACCAATCCCTTGCCGCGCCCGTCGAACCAGCGGCCGACCATCTCCATGCCCACGATTGCGCCGGCGCATGCGGTGCGGATTTCGATGGGTAGGCAGTCGTCGATGCCGAGTTCGTTCTGGATGTAGGCACCGCAGTTCCAGGCCTCGAGGCCGTTGTGCAGGACGACAGCGTGCACGAGGAGATCGATCTCCTCGGTGTTGATTCCGCTGTCCTGCAGAGCGGCTCGGCCCGCGAGGACGGCCATGTTCGGCGCGGACTCACCGAGTTCGGGGTTCGAGACCGCAGCCGATATCTGACCGGTCTTCTGGTGTTCGATCTCCTCGAATCGGCCCGCCGCGACCCTATCGGCTGCCTGGACTCGACTTTCGGGCAGATAGGAGCCGAAGCCCTCGATATACAGACTCTCCCACTTCACGATGCCACCTTCGTCACCGAAATTTCGCCCGTAGGAAGCCCGGCGTTCTTGCGTGCGAGGAGGGACAGCGCCGACGCGATCTCGTCGTTCGTCACGTCGTTGGCGAAATGGTGCCCACCGATACCGACGGGAAGTGGCAGTCGCTGACGCCCGTCGCGGTGCCGGACGGTATCTGCGAGTGCGGCGTCGAGCAGGCCTTCGCGAGACAACGCGTCGTTCCATACAGGCAGGCCAAGTTTCTCCATCACCGACAGGATTCGGTCGAGATCGGCACCGCTCAGGCTGCCGCGAAGGAATCCCAGTGCAGAGGTGAGTGCCATGTCGATGCTGACGGCCTCGCCGTGCAGTAGAGCGGGCAACGCCTCCATCTCCAGGGTCGGCGAGAACGTGTGTCCGTAGTCCACACACCGTTCGAGGCAGGACTCCCACAGGTTGGGTTGGAGTTCCTCGAGCATGAGGTGGATCGACTCGGCGATGACTTGCGTTGCAGCAATGTCCAGTTCGCTGCACGTACCCTGGAAGTTGTCACCGATGAGGCGTTGGCCGAAAGTTTCGAGCAGCTCGAACAGGTCGACCGACTTGATCAACGCCATCTTCAGAATCTCGGCGAGGCCGTTGGACAGGTGCCGGTCGTCCAGGGTGCGCAGAAAGGCGCGATCCACGTAGGTGGCAAGGGCAGGGGCATAGGTTCCGAGGCGATTCTTGCCCATGCCGTAGTTGACGCCCGTCTTGACGCCCACTCCGGCGTCGACGAGCCCGATGAGGGTGGTGGGAATTCGGATGTAGGGGGTGCCGCGCCGATAGACGCTCGCGGCGAATCCGACGACGTCGAGCAGTACCCCGCCGCCGATGGCGATGACCGGCTCGCGGCGTCGGTCGATCCCGAATGCGTTCATGGCGTCGACAACTCGGATGACCGAGCTCCACTCCTTGACGGTTTCGTCGGCGCGCATCGGCACGAACGATGCGGCCACTCCGTGGTGCTCGAAGTAGCTCCTGATGCGGTCGCCGTGGATGCGGTCGACATTGGAGTCGATGACGATGAGCCGCCTGTCTCCCCGGGTCAACGGTGCTGCGCTGCAGCCGTCCAGTAGCTGGGAGTTCTCCGGGGCGAACAGATTGCGTGCGGCGATGACGTGGTATTCGACCTGCTTGACTGCCTCGACCTTCCATGTCGAGTCGGTGTCCGCACTGTGGCTGAGTCCGAGTTTGAATGAAGCGGCACTACGCATTTCGATCCCCCTGGACGGTGATGTGCACTCTCGGGCCGTGGTCACGCACTTCCGTTCTGCGTCGAACCGAAGTTCTTACTGCAGCGTAGGGTATTCGTTTATCGATCGCTACAGGAGTAGACTAGATCACAGCCGCACAGAACGGTTGCGATGTGACACAGGAGGGTCTATGGCCGGCGTACGAGGACAGGGCCGAAAGTTCGATGTCGACTCAGCGCTGGATCAGGCGATGTTCGCCTTCTGGGAACACGGATACGAGGGCACCTCGGTCTCGATGCTCACCAGTGCGATGGGCATCAACCCGCCGAGTCTCTACAGTGCGTTCGGTGGCAAGGAGGGGTTGTTCTTCGCGGCGGTAGACCGCTACCTTGCAACGCGTGGTGACTTCATGGACCGGGCGTTCGCAGCGGAGGCCCGGGCAGCCGAGCTGATCTCGAGACTGCTGTACGACGCGGCGTTGCACTACACCGACGACTCGTGTCCGGGCGGCTGTCTGATCATCAGCTCGGCCGTCGGCGTCACCGACGCCAATCGAAGCATCGCAGATCGGTTGCGGGACATGCGCAATGCCAACGTATCACTGCTGTCGAAGCGGATCTCCGACAACGTTGCCGACGGTGTATTGCCCGCGTCGTGGGATCCCGTCGATGTAGCCGAATTCATCGGCGTGATCATTCAGGGCATGTCGCAACGCGCGCGAGACGGCGCATCTCGAGCTCAGTTGGAACGCGTTGCCGACATGACTCTCGCCTCGTTGGGGTCGGCGCACTCGCTCGCGCGCTGACGGTGATGGGTGTCGAGGTGGTCGGCACCCATCACGCATCGGGCCGCGTCACACCAGCTCGATGACCTCCAACGCACCGTCGGCATGAGAACTCCGCAGTCGCTTCTTGTCGTATTTGCCCACACTCGTTTTCGGAACCTCGTCGATGAAGGTCCAGCGCTCGGGCAGCTGCCAATGCGCGACGCGGCTGTCAAGGAATTGTTTCAGTTCCTCGGCCGTCACCGACGCACCCTCGCGAACGACAACAGCAACCAAGGGCCGTTCGTCCCACTTGGTGTCCGGCACACCGATGACAGCTGCCTCACGAACAGCCGGATGTCCCATCACCTGGTTCTCGAGTTCCACCGACGAGATCCACTCGCCACCGGACTTGATGATGTCCTTGGAGCGATCGGTGAGGCGCAGGTAGCCGCTCTCGGAGATGGTGCCGACGTCACCGGTCCGCAGCCAGCCGTCGTCGAACTTGTCGTCCGCATCGGCGCGGTAGTAGCTGCCGGTGATCCACGGGCCACGTACCTCGAGTTCACCGACGGTCTTGCCGTCCCACGGCAGCACGTCACCGGCATCGCCGACAAGTCGTGCTCGCACTCCGGCAACGAATCGTCCCTGCGTGCAACGCAAGTCGAACTCGTCCTCGGCGGACAGGCCGGCATCGGGTCTACCGGAGGTGCCCAGTGGTGAGGTCTCGGTCATGCCCCACGCCTGCGAGATGTGCACGCCGTACTTGTCGTGGAATGCCTTCATCAAACTTGGCGGGCACGCGGCGCCGCCGACCACCACGTCACGCAGACTCGACAGGTCTGCCGGGTGCTCGTCGAGGTGAGCGAGCAATGCCTGCCAGATCGTCGGGACCGCTGCAGCGGCGGTCGGCCGCAGCGTCGACATCATCTCGGCCAATGGGGCGGGCTGGAGGAACCTGTCGGGCATGATCAGAGACGCACCGACCATCAGCGCTGCGTAGGGCAAACCCCACGACATGGCGTGGAACATCGGCACGATGGCCAACACCTTGTCGGACTGCGCGATTGCCATCGCGTCGGTCATGCAGGCCTGCATCGAGTGCAGGTAGATCGATCGATGCGAATACACCACGCCCTTGGGGTCGCCGGTGGTGCCCGAGGTGTAACACATTGCGGCAGCGGATCGTTCGTCGAGCTCGGGCCAGTCGAACTCCTTCGACCGACCAGCCAGCAGGTCCTCGTAGCCCAGTACTTCGATGCCGTCGGGTGCGGTCACCTGCGCCGGGTCGGCACCGACGACGATGAGATGTCGCACGGTCTGGAATGTCGGCAGCAGCGGCGTCAGCAGGGGGAGCAGGCTCGCGTCGGCGATGATCACCTGATCCTCGGCGTGATTGACGATGTAGGTGAGCTGCTCGGGGAAGAGTCGAATGTTCAGCGTGTGCAGTACCGCGCCCATCGCAGGAATTGCCATGTACGCCTCCATGTGCGGGGCGTTGTTCCACATGAACGTGCCGACGCGCTGGTCGTCGTCGATGCCGATCGACCGCAGTCCGTGCGCGAGTTGCGCTGCCCGCCTGCCCAACTCCCCGAAGGTCACCGTGGTGGGGCCGCTGTCGGTCCAGGTGGTGATCTCGGCCGAGGAGTGAATGGACGTCCCGAATCGAACCAGCTGGCCGATGGACAGTGGGGTGTCCTGCATGGTGCTCTTCATCGATCTCGCTCCTGAAGTCTCGGCATCACATCGGTGTGCTGCGCGTCACACCATGCACGATACGGACTTACTCGGACGCGTGGTCGCGGGTACCTCGGATTCGGGCATCGACCTCGCGAACGGTGTCCCGATAGATGTCCGACGCGGGATCGACGACGGCGAAATGGCCACCCGGTCCCTCGATGTAGTCGACCGAATCCGAGCCTGAAGCGGCGGCCGCGTAGTACGCCCGACTGATCTCGAGCAGGTTGGGGTCGTCGGACACCGTACTCACCACCAGTTGCGGAATGCCGAGCGGAAGCCTCGAGATCGGAGACGCCGCCTCGTAGGTCTCCTGCGCACCGGCGAATCGCGCACCGATCGCATTCGACACCGCGCCCTCGCCGAGCCAGCGCTCATCGGCGACCCGCAGATCGAGAACACCGGCCAGGCTGACGGCAAGGGCCGGTGTGACCGGCTGTCCGACGGCATCTGCCGCGACGCGCAGTGCGAGTTGACCGCCCGCCGAATGTCCGAACAGGACTATGCGAGACAGATCCAGATCACCGGGTGCCGTCTCCAGCGCTGCGAGCGCGGCCGCGACATCTCCGGTTGTCGCATCCCACTCGTGTTCGTCGGGGCGACGGTATTCGACGTTCCACGTCGCGTAACCGCGCTCCGTCAGATCGACGGCCATCGCGTCCATCAAGTCGAACTCCCAGCGCGAACGCCAGTACCCACCGTGAATGAGCACGGCAACGGGAAAGGGGCCATCACCGACCGGCACGCGCAGTTCGGCGCGCTGCTCCGGGTGATCCCCGTAGTCCACGATCGTGCCGGAATGGACGCGGTGGAAATACACGCTGTCGATCGCGAATCGCAGTCCGTCGAGCCCACGGCCGCGAATGTGAGCGCGGATGCCCGGGGATCTGTCCGGTGCGCACTGCCCCAGATCGACTCGAACGACACTGCTGTACGACGACGTGTCGGCGGGGATTCTGTCGCCGGGAACAACGATGACCTCATCGGATCCGGTTGCGGCGTCAACGATTCCGCCGGACAGTCCGCGTGCGGCGAGGGCCCGAGCTACCAGTTCCCGTGCAGTGGCGAGATCGGCGAACACTCCAGGCGCGGCGATGATGTCGATGTGATTCGAGGGGCGAGTCATAACGTCACGCTACTCAGACCTTGTAGTAGACCACCTGATGGCTGGTGGCCATCAGGCTCCCGCCCTCGGTCCACAATTCCGCTGTTTGGTCGAAGTAGCCCTGGTGGAAGCGGCGTGCTCGTGCGGTGCCGAGGATGTAGCCGTCGGCGTGCTGCTCGAGGTCCTCCGGCGTCGCGAAGTAGTGGGTCGTCAACGAGATGGTGCCCGCCGGAACGTACGTGCCCAACCGCTGAAAGATTCGTGGATAGAACACATCGCTCAGCGAGGTCAAGGCCGCAAAGTCCAGCGGCCGGGGCGGCGTGTCGCGGATCCAGAGAGTTTCGGTCGAGTCTGCGGACGCCTGGTCGCTCAGTGCGCCTGCCACGAAACGCATCTCGTAGTTCTTGGCCCAGGCGATGGCGTCGGGGAGACCGCCTTGCTTCGTATCGGCGGGGGAGGGAACGTCAGGGACACTCGCCTCGATGGTGTCCCAAGTGTCACGCCGTGTCCCGAACACCGCGGTTGCGGTTGTGGCCACCGCACCGTTCTGCGTCAGTTCCAGATACCAGTGCTGGTTGCTTCGGTTGGTTCGCACCGGGCGGGCGGAGATCGCGAAATCGCCCTCGGCAACCGGTCCAGCGAAGTTCACCGTCAGCGAGACCGGCGTTCCCAGGCGTTCCGGATGCAGCTCGATGGCCCGAACGAATGTCGCCGCGGTCATGCCACCGAACGGGCCGACCATGTTGTTGTACGGCGCTGACGTCTTTCCGCTGTAGGTGCCGTCGCCGGCTACCTCGAGCGCGACTGCCTCGTCGAACGGGTGCATGGTTCTCCTACTGCCTCGGACGGTGTGTGCCATCCGATCGTAGTGTCGTGGGCATTCAGTCCAGGTCCTGGCCGCGCTTTTCCGGCATCCACACCATCGTCAGGAACGAGATCACTGCGGCGGCAGCGAGGTAGTAGAAGAACCAATCTGCGTGACCCGCATCGGACAAGGCGTTGACCAGTAGGGGAGCGGTGCCGCCGAAGAGAGCAACCGTGAGGTTGTACCAAGCCCCGATGCCGACACCTCGAAGCTCTGCCGGGAAGGCTTCGGCCAAGACCGCAGGAATGATGGCCGAGCACATCGCGAACAGCAGCAGGCCGACGCAGAAGACGATCAGCAGTTTGACGAACGACGGCCCGATCAGCTTCGAGAGCGGGATGATCAGAATCGCGAACAGTGCCGCGTAAGTGAGCAATTGGGGTTTGCGACCGATACGGTCCGCGAGAGCGCCCATGGGGTACTGCAACGCGACGAACATCGCAGTGGCGATCGACAACGCCACGAACACGTCGTTGGCGTCCGCTCCGCGCTGCTTTACGGCGTAGGGCGTCATCGCGGAGAAGAACGTGTAGTAGGCGAGAGTGGCGAGGAGAACGAAACCCACGACCTGCAGAACGGCACGAGGATGATGCTTCATGGTCATCCACAACGGGTTTCGTACAGCCTTCGCCTTGACGGCGTTGCGCTCCTGATTGTCGGCCTCGGCCATGCCGCGTCGCATCCAGAGCCCCACCACTCCGAGCAGCCCGCCGATGAGGAACGGTACGCGCCAGCCCCACGAGTTCAGCTGCGCGTCGTCGAGTGCGAAGGTGAGATACGCGCCGAGCAATGACGCGATGAGAATGGCTGTGCCGGTAGAGATGTAGTAGAAGGACGAGTAGCGGCCCCGTCTGTCATTCGGGGCGATCTCGGCGAGGTAGGCCGACGCATTGGAGACCTCGCCGCCCATCGACATGCCCTGCACGATCCGGGCGAGCAGCAGCAGAATCGGAGCGAGCCAGCCTGCGACGGCGAAGGTGGGCAGAATGGCAATCGCGAACGACCCACCGGACATCATCGCGATCGTCAGGATCATCGCCTGGCGTCGGCCCTTGAGATCGGAGAAGCGTCCGATCAACAATCCGCCGAGTGGCCGGAAGAAGAACGCCACCGAGTACGTGGCCAACGTGCTCAGCAGCGCCAGAGCCGGGTTGTCGCCGGAGAAGATCTGAGTGGCGAAGTAGATGGAGAACGTAGCGTAGACAGTCCAGTCGTACCATTCCACCGCGTTGCCGATACTGACTGCGAGCAGTTGCTTCTTGGGCATCACGTGCCGAGTGGACGTCGATTCGGACTTCACTGACATGGCGATCTCCTCATCCTGTACCGACACTGGCAGCCTATGCGGCCGGTGCCGTCCGGGTGCGGAATCAGGACGGGCGTGTATTCACGGGATGATGCGTTGTCTCCTCAGATCGGCGACGATGTCGGCGAACATTGCCTCGGTGTCCACGAAACGATGAAAGCCCAGGCGGCGCGCCTTGGAACCGTCGGAGATGACGTCGTAATCCCAGGAGAACACGAAATCGCCGAATCCCCAGGAAGATACATCACGGTAGGGAGTGGGCTTCAGATCGTGCTCGGCAACGATCGAATTCCACAGCGGCTCCTTGTCGGCCATAACGTCGGCCAACGACATCGGAAGTGGGGTTGCGGTATCCAACCCGAAGAGGCCCGCGATGCGAGGCCACATGTCGTTCCAGCGGAACAGGTCTCCGTTGGTGATGTTGAACGCCTGGTTCGCGCACTCGGGAGTGGTTGCAGCCCATACCGTCGCTTCGGCGAGCAACGACGCATCGGTCATCTCCAGCAGTGATCCGAAGGCACCGGGCTTGCCCGGAAAACGCATCGGCACGCCCAGCTTCGTGCACATGGTTGCGTAGACAGCGATGACCGTGGCCAAATTCATCGGATTTCCGAGCGCCACACCGCACACCACTGATGGCCGGATAGCCGACCAGGTCCACGTCTTGCCTACCTGACGGGTTTCGAGGAAGTGCTGTTGGTCGACGTTGAACTCGGGCGGCATGTGCGGTGGATCGGATTCGCGGGCAGGAGTTTTGAACGGGCCCAGATGCGCGCCGTACACCTTGTATCCCTGCATCAGGCTGACGTGTTCCAGATTTGGGGAACCGTCCTCGATCACTGTGACCACGTTGACGAGCATCTCCAGATTGGGAGGCACCAGCTCGGCCCACGTTGGGCGTTCCTGATACGCGGCGTAGAAGACGTGAGTGACCTCAGTCAGGTGCGAGAGTGTGCGTCGAGTTTCCTCGCGGTCGAGGAGATCCACCGCGATGTGCCGGACGCGTTCGTTGTCTTCTCCGCCGCGGCGTGAAAGCCCGATGATGTCCCAATCCCCACTGTGCTGCAGGTGGGCGAGAAGATTTCCGGCGATCACTCCGTTGGCCCCTACGACGACTGCTCGCTGCATCAGCTGCTCCTTATCTAAATATCGCGATATTGCGATGTCCGGATAAGTAGACCACAGATCGGGATATTGCGATATTGGAGTACGCTTCGACGGTGGCTGACGAACTGGACCCCGCGGAGCTAGCGGCAGTGTTCGGTGCCCTCAGTAACCCGGCACGATTGGCGATCATGCAATGGCTCAAGGACCCGAGCGATTTCCCGCCGCAGCTCGAACCGGCCGAACAGGTAGGGGTGTGCCTGAAGCACATTCAATCCAGAGCGGGCGTGTCCCAATCGACTGCCTCGCAATACATGGCGGTGCTACAGCGCACCCACCTGGTGACGAGCACCAAAATTGGGCCCTGGGTGCACTACAAACGCAACGCCGCCTATCTCGAGCGACTGGCCGAGACGATCAAGACCGACCTGTGAAGCTTTCGATGGCCTGATGTACTGCGCTGCGGTTCGCATGTACAGCCAGAGCCCGATTTCGTAGTGTCTCGTGGTCGGCTTCCCGCGCAATAGCTGCGAGATCGATGCGTTGCAGGAGCTTCTTGGTCACCGGTCTCTTGCTGTCCCAGAATGCCAGAGCCGCAATGAGATCAGTGGCTTCCGGTCCGGTCAACAGCGCGTGGGCGACTGCGCATGATGCGGGATCCTCGAAAGGGAGCAGGTAGGTGGCGTCGTCGAACACCGCTGGTCTGCCGTCGTAGGGGCCGATCATTCTGAACTGCGGGATCTTGTGGAACCCGGAGATCGCAATCTTGTACGGCGCGAAGGTGTACGGGCCGACGCCGAAGATGCAGAAGCGGGCCCTCTTTCGGTAGATCGTCGACTTCCGCCCGTCGAGCGCAGAGGCGTTCTCATTGAGGTATGTCCACAACTTCGGTGCGGTGTGCGCCAACTGATCGGTGTCGTCACCGGTATGCGACTGCGGCACGATCATCCACCTGGACACTGAGTCCAGCTTGTCGCGGTAGACGTCGGTGCACTTGAACAGTGGGAACAGATAGTCGGGTTCGATATCCACGCTGCTTCCCATTTTGGTTCGTGGACCATCGTTTTCGATCAACTCCATCACCGCGGTGGCATCGTGCTTGATTCCCTGCCGCCAGGTAAGTGGGCTGACACCGTCGAAGTGCTTGCTCCGCTCGTACGCGGCGACGTTCGCGACGAGCTGGCCGTCGACGACGCCGATTCTGTTGTCCGGTTGTGACGCGTCGATGCTGGGCAATGTCGGTGCGGTGTAGTCGGTCTTGCCCGGCCCGAGTTCGACGGTGAACCAGCACGCATCGACCCCTGCGTCGAACCACTTCTTCGCATCGATCATCCGCAGGCTCGAACCGGTCACCGGGAGCTGTTGCTCCGCGCTGTGAAGCAGAACATTGCGCGCGACCTGGGTCTTGCAGATCATCGCGATGGTCACCGGTCTATCTCCGAACTCGGTGATGAGCTTGATCCAAATGTATTCTGCGATATCGAAATTCGAGCTACCAGTGATGGCGTCGATTCCGCGGGCGTTCTTGGTGTTCGTGCGGGACGGGCGATTGACGGAATCGAGTACCGACAGTTGCGAGTTGGTCACCCACGGTGGGTTACCGATGACGAGGGTCGGGCCGGGTCCCGATGTCCAGTCGACATCTCGGGCCAGGTCGAAGTCGAAAATCGACGCAGTGATGACTCTGCCGAATTGTGCTGCAGTCGAAACATACTCGGGCTGTATTTCGATCCCGACACGTTCGGCGTCTGAGTGACTCTGCGCCATCACCGACAGGAAGTTCCCGACTCCGCACGTCGGTTCGAGGACCCGGGTCCACTCTCGACGCGGCAGGGTGTTGACCAACGCGCGCGCCAACTCGATCGGGGTCTGGAAGTCCCCGAACTCGTTGTTGGGCATTGCGTGCCTCCGGCAGTGGTGCGGATATGTGCCTTCTGTGGCACAGGAGCATAGCCTGCGGACCGACCCAGAGCCTCAGCATCACACCACTGCCGGAGGCATTAAAGTGAACTGGGATGAAGCTTTCGCGCGCCGCCCTCCTGCTGTCCAGTCTCGTATTCACCGGTGCCCTTGCGTGGGTCGCCCTGACTGCAGGTGACGAGGTTCCGGCGCATTTCGACGGATCCGGTCAAGTGGATCGGATGGACTCGAAACTTTCGTTCCTCCTCACGATGGGCGGTACCGGGTTCGTCATGATCGGGTTGTTCGTCAGCGTCGGTCGGTGGCTGCCGAAGCTTCCGGCACAGATGGTGAATCTGCCGAGTCGACGATTGCACGAGTACTGGACTTCCCCCGAGAATCGACCCGAACTGAATCGCAAGATGTCCGAGGACCTCGAGTGGATCGGTTCCGTCACCGCACTGCTGTTCGCCTGGATATGCGTCGTCGCGGGCACGACCACTGA
Source organism: Rhodococcoides sp. S146-33 (assembly GCF_059489205.1). Lineage (NCBI taxonomy): Bacteria > Bacillati > Actinomycetota > Actinomycetes > Mycobacteriales > Nocardiaceae > Rhodococcoides > Rhodococcoides sp. S146-33. The sequence goes on along the minus strand of NZ_JCAJWY010000006.1, from coordinate 50,652 downwards.
TGCGTCGGTGAGCGTCTGGGTATTCGCGGTGCCGACGGTGCTTTATGTGGTGTCGATTCTGGGATACGCGGCCTTCGTGTTCAAGGGCAGTCGTTACCGCATTCCGAAGGACTGACCGATTGGGGAGTGGCTATGGGTTGGAATCCGTTCGATCGTAGGTCGAAGGATCAGCGCGCGATCGACGACGCAGTGGCCGATCTCGGCAAGCCAGCGTGGCGTGGTGGGCACGGCCACTTCGTCCGAGCGGCACTCACCTCCTGGCGGCTCGCCGCTGCGTCCACTCTGCATGATCCCCCGACTGCAACCAGACTCGACAGAGTCCGCAAGGTCGTAGATCGGGAGCCCGCAAGTCGAGGACAGGCCGATGTTGCCGAGCTCGAGAGTCTCCGAAAGACGGTCACCGGCAGTGTCGTCTACGCCGTCGCTGCTCTGGCCACTGCTATCGAAGGTCTGGCGGCATGGACGGCGGATGACGTAGCGCATCGGATCGTGCGCATCGACCTGTCTGCGGAAGTGGCCTCGGTCGCGCGTAGTGCAGGGCTGCTCCAAGCTGCCTTCGATCGTCTCGGTGGACCACCGTCGGGTCATCTCGCCAAAGATGCCGAGGTGCAAGCAATGTACGCCCGGCGCACCGAAGCGCTCGCCGATCGACAACGCACCCTGATACTGAGACTGGCTGCACTGCGTTCGTATCTGGACGGACTGATGGACATCGAGAAGGAGCTCGAGAAGATGCGGTGGATCGAGCATCACGGGTCTCCGGACTTCGCCGAACTCGAGGAGCGCGAAAGTGATGAGCTGGCGTCCTTGAATCTCAGCGCGGCGCGAGATCTGTTCGACGAGGCGACCGATCGGATCGGAGTGCAGTTGCGCGAGGCGGCGCAGAAGCTAGGGGAGTCCGGGCAGCGCTGACGTGGGTATCGGCTAGACATACCAAACCCTACGGCAATAAGGTTTGGTATATTCCATCGGTGGCAGATGATCAGGACGCCGGCCGATGGCCCGTGGTCGAATTCGAGCGTCGACCATGGCAGGCGTCCGATACCTACGCCTCGCGCGCCCAACGTCGGCTGCATCAGGGTGACTATCGCGCGTGCGTGCCGGCGCGAATCGCGGATGCGGATGTGACGTTGCCGGCGCAGCTGCTTGCGGAGGCGGAGGATGCTCTCCGTGAAATCGTCCGCTTCGACCAGTACGCCTCGGTGCAACTCGGTTCATCGGTCGAGCTCGCACCGATGAGTTCGATTCTGCTGCGAACGGAAAGCTCGGCGTCCTCGCAGATCGAGAATCTGACCGTGGGAGCCAGGGCGCTCGCACTCGCCGAATTGGGTTCGCCCACAACACGAAATGCCTCGATCGTGTCGGCGAACGTCCGCGCGATGGAAGCTGCCCTCGAGGTAGGTTCCTCGATCGACGCATCGAGTGTCCTGGCAATGCACTATTCGCTGATGGAGCCCCGCGGCGACCCGCAGCCAGGGCGGTGGCGCACCGAGCAAGTATGGATCGGGGGATCGGACTTCGGCCCGCACCGCGCGGCATTCGTACCGCCGCACCACGATCGGTTGCCGGACGCGCTGGACGATCTGTTCGATTTCGCCGCTCGCTCGGACCTCCCGGTCATCCCGCACGTAGCAGTCACGCACGCGCAATTCGAGACGCTCCACCCGTTCACGGACGGAAACGGTCGCACCGGCCGCGCGATCATTCACGGAATGCTCCGTAGGGCACAGGTGACCGAACGAGTGACGGTTCCGCTGTCGGCCGGATTGCTGACCGATACTGCCGGCTATTTCGAGAGCCTCGATGCCTATCGGAGGGGAGATGTGCAGGCGATCGTTCGTAGTCTCACCGCGGCGACGTTTCATGCCGTTGCCGGTGGTCGACGGTTGGTCGACGACTTGGCAGCCGCTCGAGCCGGATATGTCGAACGCATCGTTGCTCGCAGCGACTCGGTTGTCTGGAAGCTCGTCGACGCGCTGGTGGCGCAGCCGGTTGTCGACAATGCCTATGTGCGAGGCACATTCGGAGTCAGCGAGATCGCGGCTCAGCGAGCGATCGACAAACTGGCCGAGGCGGACATCCTTCACCAGACATCGAAGGGGCGACGAAACAGGATATGGCAGGCGGACGAGATACTTGCTGCGCTGGACCGCTTCGCCGACAGAATCCGGAGGGTCCGATGACACGCACTCGGTCGATGCTCAGTGCGCACCGAGGCCGTCGAGGAGAAGGTCAGCAACGAAGTTCGTGTTGTCCTGCGGGCTGTTCTGTCGTCGTGTGAAACACCGCATCAACAGAGTGTTGGTGATGCCTGCGGCGAGATCGACTGGGCTCGAGCCCTTTCGGAAGATTCCGCTGTCCTGCCCCCGTGCGATGACCGGGGCAATGATCGCCGGCAGGTTGAGCTTCTCCTTGATCGAGATCAATCCCTCCGGCTCACCATAGGTGTCGTGTGCGACGGCGACGAGGAGCGCATCCATGAATTCGATTTCATCCGAAGCGAGTTGCGCGCACCGCAGCATGTGATTGCGCAGAATCGTGAGCTCGTCGAGGCCCAGCAACTGGTCGTCGGCTACCGACTCGCGAAGACGATCGACTCGATTCTGCAGCGCTGCCACGATGACGGACGGCTTGGTCGGGAAGAGCGTCTTGCATGCCGCCCTCGGCACTCCTGCGATATCGGCGACGTCATCCATGCGCGTCATGAAGTAGCCACGTTTTCCGAACTCGTCGCGCGCAGCGGTGACGATCGCAGCACGCGGATCGCGAGGAAGTGGGCGGTCCTCGACCGGGACACCGACTTCCCCTGCGCCGTCGTCGAGGTGCTGATGATGTCCCGACGTGTCGACGACGGCCCCGAGGAAGGCAAGAACCGCGTCGGACATCACATCGGGCGATACGGATGTTGCGTCCACCTGACTGCGGAGGCGAAAGCCGTCGATGATGGCGTTGATCGTCACGGCGAACGATCGGGCTGTGAAGGGACGGCGGAAGGCCCCACCGTCGGGATCGAACAGTGCTTCGAATGCGTCCAGTACGGCTTCGTCTCGGACGCGGTAAGCGCCGGCGAGTGCGGGAGAAGAGGGACCGCTGAAAACGTGGTCGAGAAGTGACTCGGTGATGCCGTTCCGGTCGACGAGTGCCGGAAAGTGACGCGCAACGAGCGCCGACACCGTTGCGCGAATCGATGCACCGTTGGCCGTCGCCTGGGTCCGGACAGTCTCGTGAACGTCGGTGGGCAGTGGCGTACGGGACAGATGCTCGACCACCTTGTCGAGAAAGTCGGCCTTGGTGCTGAACTTGCGAAAGAACGTCGCTGTCGACGAGTCGGCTGCGTGGACGACGTCCTCGACGCGCACACCGCGTTCGAGAATCCTTCGAGGATCTGCGACCAACAACGTGACAGCCGCCTCGACGAAATGGGCGGCAGTCGCATCGAGCTGGTTCATGGGGACGGACTTTACCGAGGTGAGGCTCACCGCGGTGGTGCCGGTGACAGTCTTCACTCTCGGGTGAGAGCAATCTCGGTCATTCGCCGGAGTGACCCAACGGAGCGAGTGCGGTGTCATTGGCCGTGATCGCACCGCCGGGACAGCTGTGGTGCACGAAATCAAGGATCCTCATGACAGTTCTCGACATCCGCATCGGCGACGCTCCCGATCCACGGCTCAGTGCTCGTGAAATCGAAGTACTCACCGCCTGGCTCATCTCGGACTCGAAAGCGGAGGTATCGCGCTCGCTCTACCTGGCGATGGGGACCGTGAACACTCACCTGACGCGCATTCGAGCGAAGTATTCCGCGGTCGGGCGCAGCGCACCCACCAAAGCGACGTTGCTGGCGAGGGCTCTGCAGGACGGCTTCATCGACATCGACGAACTGTGAGGGCCTACTGAGCCTCGACGCGCCTGGACTTCATTTTCTTCACCACGAACCACGCGATCAACGCCACAACGATGCCGATGACGATGTACTGGAACACCGAGGCGTAGTTCTCCACGTAATGCCAGTTCTCGCCGAGGAAGTAGCCTGCGAGGACGAAAATCGAGTTCCAGATCAGGCTGCCCAGCGTCGTGTAGAGCAAGAATTGCAGGATCGGCATCCTGGACACTCCGGCCGGAATCGAAATTCCCGAGCGCACCACTGGGATCATGCGGCCGAAGAACACCGCCGATCGACCGTGACGGGTGAACCAATCCTCGGCCTTGGTCAGATCCTCGGTACCCACGAACGGCATCTTCTCGACGATGGCGTACATCCGGTCGCGGCCGAGCTTGATGCCGAGCCAGTACAGAACCAACGCACCGAGAACCGAGCCGGCCGTCGTCCAGAAGAGCGCACCGAAGAGAGTCATCCCGCCCTGCGATGCGGTGAACCCGGCAAGGGGCAGGATGATCTCGCTGGGTAGCGGCGGGAAAAAGTTCTCGGCGGCCACCGCGATTCCGGCGCCGGGGCCACCGATGGCCTCCATCAAGCTGACCGCCCAACCGGCGATTCCGCCGAGTTCGGTACTGGTCGCGGCAAGGGTGGAGGGGTCACTCATGACAACGACTGTACGAAATGTATCGACCGAAAATCTGCTCACCAGGACAAATGCCCGGAAATTGAGACATATGGAACACTCGAACGTGTGAACCGAGTCTCTCGAGTAGTCCCTGTTGTCGCCGTCGCCACACTAGTGCTGAGTGCCTGCGGGTCCTCGGATACGGCGGAACCCGCACCGAGCACCACGACCGATTCCACCTCGTCGTCGTCGTCGGCGTCGGCGTCGCAAAGTTCGAGCAGCGCGACGACCTACAACCTGCCGGGCACAGGAGTGTTCCCCGAAGGCATCACCGCAGCGGACGACATGTTCTACGTGACGTCCACGTCCGACGGCGCAGTGTTCCGCGGAACCGTCGGCTCCCCGGATGTGTCGGTGTTTCTGCCCGGCGGCGCGGATGGACGCACGGGTGCGGCCGGACTCGACGTGCTCGATGACGACGATCGCCCCGACTACTTGGTGATCGCCGGTGGAGCGACAGGCAAGGTGTGGGTGTACGACGCCAACTCCGGTGATCTGGTGGCCACGTTCACCAACGGTCTCGGCACCGACGCGACGTTCCTCAACGACGTTGCGATTGCCGACAACGGTGATGCCTTCGTGACGGATTCACGCAGCCCGGCGCTGTACCGCATTCCCTTCGACCAAATCGTGGCCGGGACGCAGGACGCTCCATTGGAAACGTTCGTGAACTTCGACGGCAGCCCGTTCGTCTACGGGGAGGGCTTCAATGCCAACGGCATCGTCGAGAACGACGACGAATCGGCACTGATCGTCGTGCAGTCCAGCACAGGAAATCTGTACCGGATCGACAAGACCTCGAAAGAGGTCAGCCAGGTCGACCTCGGTGGGGCGACGCTCATGAACGGCGATGGGATGGAAACGGACGACGACACGCTGTATGTCGTTCGTAATCGCGACGGTCTGATCGCAAAGGTCGATCTCGACGATGACGGCCGACGTGGAACGGTCACCGGCGAGGTCACCGATGCGTCGTTCGCTTACCCCACAACTGTTGCCGCAGTGGATGATCGGCTGCTCGTGGTGAACAGTCAGTTCGACAAGCGTGGGGGAGAACCCGTCGAGCCGTTCACCGTCAGCTCTGTTCCGGAGTAGAGCGGCTTCGCCGCACGTGCACGGAAATTCGTAGCAGCGACCGAAGTTCCGTGCACCACGATCGATCGGCGAGAACCGCTGTACTCGTGGTGGAACTGTGCGACGGTAGGCCACATGAGATCCGGCGCACGCATGGCTCCCGAAAAGATCGGCTCGATCATCGGAGCCGTTTTCGGACTGGTCTTCGTCTTCGTCAATTCGGATACGTTTCCGTCGATCTTGACCGTCGGGCTGCGCGTCGTTGCAGTGGTGGCGTTGGTCGCTGTGCTTCTCGCAGTGTGGCGAGTCCCGCCGGCCCCCGCTCCGGAAGGCGGAGGTCGCGGCGGCTTCGGCCGCGGTTACTGGGTTGTGGTCGCTGTCGAGGTGGTTGCAATCTTCGGCGGTCTCGCAATCATCAACGGTCCACTCGATGCACCGCAGGCTGCGGTCGCATGGATTTCGACTGTGGTGGGCCTGCACTTCGTCGCCCTCGCGCTGGTGTGGAAGTTACGGTTCTTCACCGGCCTCGGTGTGGCGTTGACCGCGCTCGGGGTACTCGCTCTGATTCTCGCCGCTGCGGGTGCCGCCGACAGTTCTATCGACGCGATCGGTGCAGTCCTGCCCGGCTTCCTGCTGCTCGGCTTTGCCCTGTGGGGGAGCAGCCGAGCGCTGGTCGGCACCAACCACCGATGAGCGGCTTCGCCGCATGTGCACGGAAATTCGGTGCAGAGACCGAAGTTCCGTGCACCACGATCAGTCGGCGACGATCACGTCGATCTGGTCCAGGGCCAAGGCCATCCCCTCGTCCATGCCCATCTCGACGAGTTGTTCGAGTTGCTCGAGGGAGTCGAATCGCGACCTGATGGTCATACGCGTTCTGCCGTCGACATCCTCGAGCGTGGCGACCGCGTGAGTGACCGGCAATGTCGACGACGGATTTCCGGTGTCGTCGGCGAACCCGTCGTCGAACGAGAGCGTCGTCGGCGCGGAGATCTCGGTGAAAAGCCACCAGCCGGCGGCCTTCTCGCCGTCCGGTCCGGTCATGAAGTACGACGCCTTGCCACCGGGAACGAAGTCATGGCTCTCGAACGTCGCGGGCCACGTCGGTGGTCCCCACCATCGTTCGAGTTGGCGCGGGTCCTCCCAGATTTGCCAGACGCGTTCGACTTTCGCGTCGAACTCGGCGACCACGGTCATGGTCAAATTCTCAGCGTCCTTGTGTGAGCTGATGAACGGCATGGTGTTACCCCTTCTTGTCCTCACCGAGAATGTCGTCGATCCGGTCGACACGGTGTCGCCAGATCTCCTCGTAGGCTCCGAGCAGCGAGCGTGCGTGTGCGATGGTGTCCAATCGAACTCGCACGATCTGCTCCCTGCCACGCTTGTGCTTCGTGATCACGGCGGCGCGTTCGAGAACCGCGACGTGTTTCTGTACGGCGGCAAAGCTCATGGCGTAGTGAGATGCCAACTCCGACACGGACTGTTCGCCGACGGTGACCTTTGTGACGATGTCACGACGAGTCGTATCCGCGAACGCCTGGAACAGGCGATCCACCTCTTCGTCCCTCAACTCATCTACAACCATGTGGTTGTACGTTATTCCTGGCTCGGTCCTGCGTCAAGAGGGCAGATCGATCTGTCGGGCAACATGGAGTGTGGACGGCGACCCTCGTCGTCCGAGAGGAGTGCCAACGTGCAGATTCGACCGGCAAAGATCGGCGCTCTGTCGATCGTGTTGGGGGCGCTGGTGGTGCTGGTTCTCGATCTCTACACCGCGTGGCAGACGCCCTCGCATCTGCGGCGCACGATCAGCGAATACGGACTCGGCGCACAGCAGTGGGTGTTCTCGATCGGGGTTGTCCTGCTCGCGTTCGGCTCGGCACTCACTCTTGCGTCCGCGCTTCGGCATCGCCTCACTCGGCCCGCATCGGCCGCCTCTATCTGCTTGACGCTCTGGACAGTGGGTCTCGTGGCTGTCGTCGCAGTGCCGAAGCAGGATTGGTCGAACAACGCCTCGCTCAGTCTCGGCGGGTCGATCCACCGACTCGGTGCCGCCGTAGCATTCGTCAGCATCCCGATCGCAGTCTTCGCGTTCTCCCGGCCCTGGATTCGCGACGGCCGGTGGGCAGCCCGCGCGCGAATCACTCTGGGCCTGAGCATGCTGTCGGTCGTGACGCTGCTGCCCATCGTGTACGCACTCGCGGTCGGTGCCACCGGCTCGCGACCCTGGTATCGGGTGGTCACCCTCGGATACGTGGAACGAGTGCTCGTCGTCGCCGAAGTGATCGCGTTGATCTCGCTGGCCGTGTGGGTGTGGGCAGCCGAACGCAGGAGTCTTGATTCTGTCGAGTCAGAGGAGATCAAGGCCTCGCAACCCGTCTAGGGAACCGATCGGGCTCGTGTTGCGTCCAACCATCGAGTGACGTCGGTGGCGAGAGGGCGAACGTATGCGGTCAACGGGTAGGCATCTGCTTGCGGCAGCCTGCGCTTCGGTTCTGGTGCTGACGGGATGCGCTGCCTCGACGCAGGGGACTCCTGTCGCCAGTGAAGATTCTTCGACGGAGCAGACGACGGTCGCGACGGTCCCCGGGGAACCGTTCGATCCATGCACGATCCCGAAGTCGGCAGTGACGGCCAGTGGGTTGGACGTGAGTACGGAGCGGGCGGATTTCGCGGGAATCACGACGTACCCCGGTTGGAAGAACTGTGCGTGGGATGGGCCGACCGAGACGCCGTGGTACTTCTTCATCGTCCAATCCTCGATCAATTCGCTTGATCAATTTTTAGGCAGTCCGCAGAATGAAAATCAGGTTCCTATCCGCATAGGCCCTCGCGCGGCAGTTCAGTTCAACCTCGCAGAGGACGGCGAACCGCCAGAGGGATGCAGTATTGCGCTCGAGGCGAGCGGGAACCTCATAATCTTGATCCTTCATAAAATAGGCTCGAAAGACTTATTGGGTGATCCCTGCGCCGAAGTCAACAAGCATGCCGAGGACCTTCAGTCCTACTTGCCAAGATGAAAGGCACACCCCAGTGACCGACAGGACTCTAGGTCTGGCCGACAACCTCGCCTACTGGCGATCGTTGCGCGATCAGGCTGATGACGGCGAACTCCACGTCGAGGCTGATATTGCATTGGCCTGCGATAGGGCGTGTTCTGACTACCTCGAAAAACTGGACAAAATGTTCGAGATGACTGTCGGCCTGTCGTCGCCCGAGGCCTTCGGCGACCTGCCGTCAGCCCAGATGCTAGGTGCCAAATTCCATCGGCTTGCAGTCGGCGAACAAGGCTCCGCCCGCTTCGCGATCAAGCAACAGATCGAGATCATCAAAACGATGCGCGAATTCTTTCAACATTATTTCGCGAGTGTCGAGGCCGCAGACAGTGCCACCGCAGCATCGGTCGAAGCGCTGTCGCCACCTCGATAGACGACGATTCCCGACGACCCACGTGCTCGGTCGTCGGGAATCGCGTATCCAGATGCTCTGTCAGCGAGCGAGTTCCACTTCCGCTTCCTCGTCGACGAAGGGATCGCCGTTTCGCGGAGCGTTGTAGCGCTCGAGGTCGAGGATTCCCTCGCGCTTGGCCACGATGGTCGGCACGAGAGCCTGACCGGTCACGTTGACTGCGGTGCGACCCATGTCGACGATCGGCTCCACCGCGAGCAATAGGCCTACACCGGCGAGAGGCAATCCGAGCGTCGACAGTGTGAGAGTGAGCATCACCGTCGCGCCTGTTGTTCCTGCTGTGGCCGCAGAACCGATCACAGACACAACGATGATCAGCAGGTAATCGGTGATGGTGAGATCGATGCCGTAGAACTGAGCCACGAAGAGGGCCGCGATCGCGGGATAGATTGCCGCGCAACCATCCATCTTCGTCGTCGCTCCGAGCGGCACGGCGAACGATGCGTACTCACGCGGCACGCCGAGGTTGCGTTCGGTCACACGCTCGGTGAGCGGCAGAGTTCCGATCGACGAGCGAGACACGAAGCCGAGCTGCGTGGCCGGCCACACACCCGAATAGAAGTTGCGCACCGAAAGGCCATGGGCGCGAACGATCAACGGGTACACCACGAAGAACACGACTGCCAGGCCGATATAGATCGACACGGTGAACACGCCAAGCGAACCGATCGCATCCCAGCCGTAGGTGGCCACGGCGTTACCGATCAGAGCAGCAGTGCCGATCGGTGCCAGGCGGATGATCCACCACAACACCTTCTGGACGATGGCCAGCAGCGAGGCGTTGAACGCGAGGAATGGCTCGGCCTTCTTGCCGACCTTGAGCGCAGCAATTCCGATCGCTGCGGCGATGACCAGCAGCTGCAAAATGTTGAAGCTCAACGACGTGGTCGCGGCACCGCTCTCGGCCACCGTGGTCTTCGCGCCGAGCGCGAGGAAGTTGTTCGGCACCAGACCGGTGAGGAACGACCACCAGGACCCGACGCTGGACGGATCTCCGGCCGACTCCGCTCCCGCACTGGTTCGGGAGCCGGGCTGCGCGACCAGCCCGATGACGATGCCGATGATGACGGCGATGAACGCCGTGATGGCGAACCACCACAGCGTCTGAATGGCGAGGCGGGCGGCATTCGTGACTTCACGAAGGTTGGCGATCGAGCTGACGATTGCCGTGAAGACCAGCGGAATCACCGCAACGGTGAGCAGCTTGACGTAGCTCGAACCGATGGTCGACAGAGTGCCGACCAACCAGTTTTCGTTGCCGTCGGCAGCATCGGGCATCGATCGGGCGATCAGCCCGAATACGACGCCAAGGATGAGGCCGGCAACGATCTGTGGGCCGAACGCGGTTGCCCAGGTAGGGACACGGCGCGTGCGGGTAGCGCTGGGCGCAGACATGGTTATGCCTTTCGAAAACGAAGAAGTGCCGACATCAGGTGTGCGGCAGAATGCTCGTCGGGCCGACATGCCCGACGGAGAGGTTGAGGTCTAGAGGACCGTCAACAGGTAGCGCTGGCTTGCAGACGCAAGTCGACGTAGCGTCGAGAGGTCAGCAGCGGATTCACTGGTAAGACGGTACTCGTCGGACATTCGGGGCAGCGGGGCAGGGGTTCTTCTGAGGGTTCATTGTGGAATCGATGTGGGTGTACCGCGGTACCGATGATGCGCCGCGTCGATCGGATACGTTGAGTTCTCTGCCGCCGATGAAACGAGATCATGACTACGAAAGCAACACCCCGAGGACTGGTCCGGCGACTTCTACAAGCAGTGTCCGCCCTCGTTGCAGCGTTGGTAGCGGTCGTCCTGGCATCGGCCGGTTGGGTTGCGTATACGACTGCGGGCAAGGTCTACGACGTCGACGACGCACCGGACGCGCCCGTTGCGATCGTGCTCGGTGCCCAGGTGCGCGACGGTAAGCCGATGCGGTTTCTCGCTGGACGCCTCGACGCCGCGATCACGTTGATGCACACCGGAAAGATCAAAGCGATTTTGGTCTCCGGCGACGCAGACGGCAACTCGGGCAACGAAATTCAGGCCATGACCGACTATCTGATCGAGCACGGCATCGACCCCGCCATGATCATCGGCGACGATCACGGCATCGACACGTGCGCTCGGGCGAAAGAGACGTTCGGCGTCGAACGTGGCCTCATCATCAGTCAACCCCTCCATGTCTCGCGTGCCGTCGCCTTGTGCGAGGACATGGATCTGGAGGTCGACGGCGTGACTGCCGACTGCATCGATTGCAACACGCTGGCTGTGGTGCGTAACTACGCACGAGAGTTGTTGGCGCGTCCCAAAGCGGTGCTGGATCTGTGGTCGGGTCGCGATCCCGTGGTGGTGTCCCCACCGGTCGATTCGCTCGCGACCATCACCGGCAAGTGAATGTTCCGAGCGTGCGATCAGAACGCTCGACGTGAAAGGCGCAGGGCGAAGCGCGGCTAGAGTGAGCGAGCCCGGTTCGACGACTCAGCGGACCCGTGTTTCAGGAGAAGTGAACGCTTGAGCTGGATCCGCTTGAACGACGTCGCCAAAGGATACGACCAGAAGGTGATGCTGCGCGAGGTGTTCTTTCGTCTCGCGGACGGCGATCGCGTCGGTCTGATCGGTCGGAACGGAACGGGCAAGACCACGCTCCTGCAGCTTCTTCTGGGGCGTGAGACACCCGATTCCGGAACGGTCGACGTCACCGAGGGCGCTCGAATCGGGTATTTCTCGCAATTCTCCGAACTCGATGGCGACAGCAGCATTCAGGCCGAGCTGGAATCGCTGTTCGGTGCCGTTCACGACATCGAGACCGAATTGGCCGAGGTCGAGGCCGCCTTGGGCGGTGACCTGGACGAAAAGCAGATGTACAAGCTCGTCGATCGCCAGGCCGAACTGCTCGACGCCATGGAGAACAGCGGTGGTTGGACCTACCATCAGCAGATCGACACTGTGCTGTCGATGCTCGGATTCAATGCCGAACGACGTGAGCTTCCCGTCGATCGACTGTCCGGTGGGTGGCGCAACCGCGCGGCGTTGGCCAAGATCCTCATCGAGGCCCCGGACGTCCTACTGCTCGACGAGCCGACGAACTTCCTCGATGTTGCCGGGATCGCGTGGCTCGAACGGTGGCTACGAGATTTCCGCGGTGCGCTACTGGTCGTCTCGCACGACCGCGCGTTCCTCGAGCAGGTCGTCACCAGCATCGTCGAGATCGAGAATCATCACCTGCAGACGTACGACGGTAGCTACTCGGAATACGTGCAGCAGAAGCAGTTTCGACTCAAGAACCTCGAACGTGAATTCAGCAACGAACAACAGTTGCTGGCCTACGAGCAAGAGGCGATCAGCGATCGCAAGGAAGCAGTGAAGAACCCCAGCGGCGTGCTCAAGCGAAGACTGGCGAACATCAAGAAGAGCAAGAGCCCCCGCCCGGTCGACACGGTTGTCACCGCCATCTACGGCGGACTGCACGTACACGACAACCTCGCGGAGATCACGGGAATCTCGAAAAGCTATGGCGAGCAACGACTGTTCGAGAACATCTCGTTCACCGTCCATCGTGGTGATCGGATTGCGATCACCGGGCCGAACGGCTGCGGAAAAACAACGCTCGTCGACATCCTCGTCGGTGCCGAGCAACCCGACAGCGGCAAGATCAAGTGGAAGACCAAAGCGCCGTCGTTCATCTACTACAACCAGGTGCTCGCGGATCTCGACCTGGACGACACCGTCTCGCATTCGGTCAACGCGATGCCGGGCAGCCTCGCGCTCACCGCAACCAAGAAGGAAGTACACCGCTTCCTCACGTTGCTGCAGTTCTCCGAGCTCGACCTCAAGACCAAGATCGGCGTCCTGTCGGGTGGACAGAAGGCTCGTGTGGCGCTGGCACAGTGTCTGTTGTTCGGGGCCGGAGTGATCGTGCTCGACGAGCCCACCAACCACCTCGACCTGCAGAGCACTCAGGTTCTCGAACGCGCACTGATGGCGTTTCCCGGCGCGGTGATTCTGGTGAGCCACGACAGGTTTTTCGTCGAAAAAGTCGCGTTCAGACAGCTGTCGTTCGACGGCAAGGGCGGCGTTACCGAAATTGCCGGTGTGCAGATGGCGTGACCTCGTGGGCTACCCGTTGATCTTGGACGCGGACGTGCCCCACTCGGCGTCGCGCAGCTCCTTCTTCCTGATCTTGCCGGTCGATGTCTTCGGCAGCTCGACGATGAATTCCACGGTGCGCGGGGCTTTGTACGACGCGATGGCAGATTTCACGTGCGCCACGAGCTCGGCTTCCGAGGCGTCCGCACCGGGTGTCAGCACCACGAATGCTTTCGGCCGCTCGCCCCACTTGTCGTCGGGTACTCCGATGACCGCAACATCGGCGACGGCAGGATGGCTGGCCAATGCCTGCTCCACCTCGATGGTCGAGATGTTCTCGCCGCCGGAAATGACAACGTCCTTGGCGCGATCGAGTAGTTGCACGTATCCGTCGGGATGCATCACGCCGAGGTCACCGGAATGGAACCAGCCACCCGCGAAAGCTTGTGTCGTTCCGGCGGTGTCGTTGTAGTAACCCTTCATGACGTTGTTGCCGCGCATGACGATCTCGCCCATTTCGGCACCGTCGGGTTCGACATCGATCAACACTCCACCGGGACCAGGCTTGTCGCGGACCACGCGCAGACGGTCTGCGGTGAGCATGCCGACTCCCTGCCGAGCCAATCGACGAGCCTGTTCGTCGGCGTCCAGTTCGAGCCATTCCTGCTTCGCCTCGCACACCGAATAGGGGCCGTAGGTTTCGGTGAGTCCGTAGACGTGTACGAGCGTCGCTCCCAGTGCGCGAATCTTGGCGATTATCGTCGGGCTCGGAGGAGCTCCCGCTGTGACGATGGTCAGCGGTCGATCGAGTGAATGTGCCTCTGCAGCAGTGGCGAGAGTGGTCAGCACGGTCGGCGCACCGGCAAGGTGATCCACACCGTTGTCGATGGCCGACCAGATGGCATCGCCTCGTACTCCGCGAAGGCACACGTGCGTGCCGGACGCGGCCGTGACCGCCCACGTGGTGCACCATCCGTTGCAGTGGAACATCGGCAGAGTCCATAGATAACGGGTGTCGACGCCGAATCCCTGGTGGTGCAGTTCTCCCAGGGAATTGAGGTACGCCCCGCGGTGGGTGTACATCACGCCCTTGGGTCGGCCGGTGGTGCCCGAGGTGTAATTGATCGTGATGGTCGACGTCTCGTCGTCGACCTCCCACTCCATCCGGTCGTCCGTGCCCCGTTCCAGGAATGCGTCGTACCGCGTGGTGTGTGGCAGCTTGTCGTACGTGCCGTCCACCGAGGGAGTCTCGACGATCTCGGTGACCGAATCTGCGATGGGATCTGTTCCGAGCCCGGCCAGCAGTGCCGAATCACCCACGAGCAGTACCGAACCGGAGTGATCGCAGATGTAGCGAACTTCGTCCGGTGAGAGCCTGGTGTTGATCGCGACCAGAACGGCACCGGCCAGTGGCACCGCGTAATGCGCGAACAGCAGCTCCGCCGAGTTCGACGCAATGTAGGCCACTCGATCGCCGTGCCCGACCCCCGACGCGCGCAGTGCATGCGCGAGACGGGTGACGGCAGCGGCGAACTGTTCGTAGGTGAAAGTGCGCGGACCATCCTCCACGGCGGTCTTGTGGGGATGAACCTCCGCAGCGCGTTCGAGGAAGCGAAGTGGCGTCAGCGGAGTATCCAGGCCGGTCATGTCAGCCAATGTAGCGCGCACTACGAGGCCAGATCGGATTTGTCGATACGTTCGCGCCCACCGGTCAGGTCGGCGCGTTCGGCGGCGGCGCGGCCGGCAAGCCACCCCTGAGTATTTCCGCTGCCGAACGTGATCGTTTTCGTCGACGGGTACCGGGCAGCGTAGGCACGGTCCACGGCATCGGATCGCTCAGCCATGATCGGCACCAGGGCCGATCCGTGTTGTTGCGTTGCGGCTGCAGTAGCTCGCGTGCGCGCGTCGTGCAATCGTTCGCCGACTCGGTGGGCGTATGCGATCAAGAATGCGTGACGGAAGCTGCGAGTCCGCGAGGTCGGCGATTCGCCGACCTCGTCGAGTGCGCGGGCCGATTGGACCAGTAACGAGGTGTACAGCAGCTCGCACAGGTCGAGATCGACGGGAAGACCGATCATGGTGGCCAACAAGTACTTCTTTTTCCACACTGTTCTGGCACCGTTGGCCGTGCATACGCTGTGCAGCAGAAGCAACTTGGCCTTCGAGTATGGATTGCTCACCATGATGCGACGACTGATGACATCGTCGATCAAGCTGCGGGGGTTCTCCGCATCGAGAAGCGCGCTGTCGATCGCGTAGCGCGTCATCAGGTCCTGGGCCTTGGCCGATAATGCTTCGGCTTCAGCGGGGAATTGCGTCGACTCGGCCTTGGCCAGTAATCCCCGTATTTTGCCGAGCATCTTCGAGTACGCCGCCTGCCGCGGACCGGCAGGCGTGGTGCGTGATGTCCATTCAGCCGGAGGGGGCAGGAGGCTTTCGATGGGCAACAGCCATGTCGCACAGCCGAGTACGAGCAACAGGGTGTACCACGACTGCGGTGACGATCGTCGGTTGTACGAACGCCATCGCCGAAGACGGTCAGCGGTGGTGCCGCCTGCAGATTCGACGTTCAGCTCGGACAACTGATCTCGCCAGGAATCCGGAGCAAGGCTGTCGGCAGAACTTCGCGCCGCGTGAGCGCCTATGGCCTCGATCATGACCACCGCGCCGTCGCCTCCGGCGCTCTGACGCGTTACGTGTACCAGTTCGGCAGGCTGCCAGCCCTTCTCGAAGGCCACGTCGAGAGCGTCGTCGAGTATTTTCGCCGCGCGATTGTGCACCGAACTTGCTCGGTCCGTATCGTCCGCAGCAGACAGGCGTTCCGCGATCAGCTGGGTCATGTCCTTCGCCGACGACCCCAACTGGGCGAAACCGATTCCGCTGTCCAGCAATTCGTTCGGATCAGCACCGTCCCGCACATTGGTTGCGCGCGAACACTTGAAAAAGCTGTCCAGATCGATACGACTCATCGTCGTCCCCTCCACGTCCCCCGGTGTGGTCCCCGAACTTTTCGGTGAATCGCAGAGTAGGGGAGGGGTACGACAGACTATTCGAACGTGTCAGCGAGGGGCGAGCATCTGGAGCAGTTCTTCGACGGTCGGCAGGCCTGGAATCACGGGAAGGTTCGGAACAGGAGCGGGGGCGGGCGGTGCCGTCAACTCGACATCGCCGAGCGTGGCCAAGACATCGTCGGTATTGGAGCGGGTCGCTCCGTATGTATTGGATGCAACGACGAAATCAGCGCCGATCGACGCCGACGCGACCACGCTCGATCGGTCGTCGGCCCATCCCCACTTGCTTCCGATCACGCCCGGCAACAGCGAGGTACCCCAGTTCTGGGCAAACCCGTCCCGTGCCACGGGAGCGGCCGTGGTCATCCAGGCCAGAACGGGGCTGGCGGGATCGGTGCGTTTCTTGGCTGCCAGGAATCGCACGGTGTCGGCTGTGCTGGTGTAAGAACTGCCCCAGAAGCCGCCCCGCGAGGTGGAGGTGAGCCCGAACTCCGCCGCCGTTTCATCGATGGCCTGTGGGTACTTGTTGTCGAGTACGGAGGCGGCGCTGTCGTCGCTCACCTGGACCATGCGAGCGGCCAGGTCGCGATCGCGCGGAGAACCGTCTCCGAAGCGAACGACGTAGTCTGCCATGTACAGCTTGACCGTCGATAGTCCGGGACGCGCGGAATTGTCCTCCGGACTGCCTACGTAAGTACCTGTGGGCACATGTTCGTACGAAATCGAGGTCCGGGATGGCACGTCGGCGAGGTCAGCGGGTGTTGGCAGAGCTTGCGCGGGTGCAGCGCAGGTCAGAGCCATGGCAATACCGACAATTGGGACAGCGGCTCTGCCGATAGTGCGACGTAGGCCCGGCATCTCGGTCTCCTCGAGGTGTAGGCCCGCCGCTGTTCGGTGGCCGATGGGTGAAGTTACCCCGATGGTAGACGGTTCAACCTCGAGCCGCTTTCCGCGGCCTCGAGGCCCTCGTCACCTGAATGAATGTGGCTTTGTTGCAGTTGGAGTGACTGGTGGGCGCATTGATCCCAACGGGGGTGAGCAGTCAGGACCGGCGCAACGTCGACAGCATCTCTCGCGAGCGTCGCAGTGGCCCTCTGTTCGACTCGCCGGGCCAAGAGCTGGGCGATTGGATCGGGTCAGTCAGGCGACCCGCGTTGAAGTCGTCGACCAGATGTCCGACGGTTTCCTGGGCGCAAGATTTGTTGGTGCCGATGAATCCCGAGGGGCCGCGCTTGATCCAACCGGTGACGTAGCTGCCGACCGACGTCTGCCCACCGGATTCCTGCAATACCCGGCCGCCGGTGTTCGGAATGATTCCGGCGCGATCGTCGAAGGGAACCCCGGGCAGCGCAACTCCGCGATAGCCGATGGAGGTGAGCACGAGTCCGGCGTCGAGGGTCTCGATTTCACCGGTCGCAATGCTGCGCACCACGTCGTCACCGTCGGCGGTCAGACCCATCCGCTCGAACTCGATGCCCGTCACACGATCGGTGCCCAGTATGCGGGTGGGGGAGAGCAGGTATCGCAGCGTGATGCGCTTACGGCCGGCGCTGTAGTCGGGGGATTCGTCGACGTGTCGCAGCAGTTGCAACTTTTGCGCTACGGCGTGAGGCAGGTCGTTGGTTCCAGCGAGGCGCACCGTCACCGGATCGAGTGCGAGTTCGCTACGGTCGATGGCCAGATCGATATCGGGGACGGTGAGCAGTCCGGCGAACTCGGGAACGGTGAATGCGGACTGGGCTACGCCTCGCCGGCCGACGACGACGACCTCGCGAACAGCGCTGTGGCGCAGTGCGTCCAGGGCGTGGGGTGCGATGTCGGTCTGGGCGAGCGCTTCGGGATCCATCGTCAGGATGCGGGCGACGTCCAGTGCCACGTTGCCGTTGCCGATGACGACGGCGCGTTCGTGCGAGAGATCGAATGTGCGGTGCGCATGATCGGGGTGGCCGTTGTACCAGGCGACGAAATCGGTTGCCGAACTGCGGCCCGGCAATTCGGCACCGGGAATGCGGAGTTCCCGATCCGACGATGCCCCGACTGCATAGATGACGGCGTGGTGGGTGTCCATCAACTCGTCGTGGGTGATGTCCTTGCCGACCTCGATACCGAGGTGGAAGGTGAATCCCTCCTGCGCGGAGATGGTCTCGAACAGGCGCGATACCTGACGGGTCTTCTGGTGGTCGGGTGCGACACCGAGACGAGCGAGGCCGTGTGGTTGCGGGAGTCTGTCGTAGACATCGACTTTCACGCCCGGCTGGGTGAGTAGCTCGTCGGCCGCGTACATCGCCGACGGTCCGGATCCGACAATCGCGACTCGGAGGGGCTGACGATCACGCGAGACCGATGCAGCCGGTGTGACCGGTGCCAGGATCGGCCGAGGCGGGCGTTCCTGCTTGTAGAAGTCTGCGTTGATCGTCAGGAACGGCAGTTGCGCCTCGGTCAGTTTCGCCTGCGGCACAATGGCGTCGACCGGGCAGGCCGAGACGCATGCGCCGCAGTCGACACACGATTGCGGGTCGATGTGCAGCATCTCCGCCGTCAGGAAGTCCGGCTCGTCGGGGGTGGGATGAATGCAGTTGACGGGACACGCGAAGACGCACGACGCGTCGCTGCAACATGATTGGGTGACGACGTGGGGCATGAGGGGTTCCTGACGGCGGGCGCTGCTGTACGGATAACTGGCGCGTGGGGTGTCGAGAGGGCTATGCGGCGAACTGGCTCGAGCTGCGATCGGGCTCGCTACGGAAACGTGAGGCCTTGCCGTCGATTCCGCACATCTTCCACATCAGACGAGCCGCACGATTCATCATGCCGGTGTCGGTGGCCAGCATGCGGACATCACCGAAGTAGTCCTGCAGCGCGTGCTGCGATTCCGGAGTACCCCAGAACAGGTCCTTCTTCACCTGCTTCGGGATGTCGAACTTCGTCCAGAACTTCTTCGGTGGAATGACGATGACGTCGCACAGGATGCGCATCGTGATCGGGAATGCCAGTGAGAGCAAGAACCGCCCCACCTTGGACATCTTGGGGACTCGACGACGTAGCAGTTGGTGCGCGAACGAGATGTGTCGCGCTTCCTCGGCCACGTGAATGGCCATGACGCTCTGCATGATCGGGTGGATGTCGTCACCGGACCGCAGAACCGATTTCTGAATGTGGTCGATCGGTTCTTCGCCTGCGAGAACGCCGACGAAGAACAGTTCCGGCAGCAGCGTGGCGAACAGTGGAACGAACGGAGACAGCATCTTCATCGGCCTGCTCATGCCGGGTGCATCGGAACCGACGCGGTTGACCATCTCCTGGAACATCAGGGTGTGGTTGCACTCCTCGATCGATTCGTGGGTGCAGTAGCGCGCCTCAGCCGAGCCGTTGGGCAGCGAAAATACGTACTGCATCATGCCGCGGATCAGAATGTTCTCGAACTGCAGACCGACCTTGGCGACATTGGCCTGACGCCACATGCCGATCTCGATCTGCCTGTCGAGTGGAAGCGCCTGGTACCAGGCGTGGCCGCCGATCGGATCGGTTTTGGCCGGCAGTACCCATCGTGGATCGTTCGCAGGTACTGCGAACTTCTCGGACTCCCAGTCGATGTCCACGTAGGGGTCGAAATGCTTGTGCACCGAACCCTCGGACAGCAACGTGAGTGTCTCGACGTACTGCTGCTCGTCCGCAGTGTCGGCATCGACCGAAACGGACGCAGTGCTTGTCGTCAGTGTCATGGCTTCTCCAAACGAAGTGCGAACATGGGGTTAATGTAACCCTAGTTAACACAAAAGGGAAGCGTGTCGAGGAGACTCCGATCAGCGGTGGTCTATTGGTCGTCCGAACGCTCTTCGGACACCTCGGCCACTTCGTCGGTCTCGAACAGCTGGAGCTGAATCGCCGACGGATCGACCACCGGCGTGACCTGCTCGGGAGTGCTGCGGAGCACGTCGCGGAGGGCGGCGACGGCCCGGGCCCAGTTGGCTGCTTCCCGATCTGCCTCGTCGACGTCGCAGTGCTCGTCGCCCAGATCCGCGGCCACCGCCATCCCACGCCATGACGCTTCTCGTTCTGCGCTGATTCGGAGGTACGACACGACGACATCGCGATCGGACGAGCAACACTCGAGAACTGCATGGAGGTCGAGCGCTTCGTCCTCGGAGCAGGCGAGTAGGCCGACGAGTTCGAGTAGACCGCCGGGGAAGTCCTCCGCTTCGACCGGGGGCGGCGTCGGCTCCCCGAGTACGCCTCCGAAATCCTCGGCGAACTTGTCGTCGACCTGCTCCCACACGTGGCTGAGCATGCGCACTGCCCACAGCAGGTGGTCGGCAACGAAGGGTGACCCGCTGACGCGTACCTGAGCGACGATGCAGTCCTGAACCAGGTGCAGCATCACATCCGGGAGTTGCAGGTTCAGGTCGACCAACAGTTCCGCCGCGCGCGTGCGACCGGTCACGGCATGGACGAGCGTCGAGTTGATCTCGACCACCGGCTCGGTGGGTTTGACCGATACGTACGCGGTGCCGCCCACGAATCGCAGCGGAATGTCGCCGTCGGGGTCATGGTCCGGCGGGAAGCCGAACCAAGGCTCGAGTGCGCGGTCGACGAGCTGCTGTAGGTGTTCTTTGCCTTTGGGCTGC
Organism: Rhodococcoides sp. S146-33; assembly: GCF_059489205.1. NCBI lineage: Bacteria > Bacillati > Actinomycetota > Actinomycetes > Mycobacteriales > Nocardiaceae > Rhodococcoides > Rhodococcoides sp. S146-33. The sequence continues at coordinate 29,838 of NZ_JCAJWY010000006.1, read as the reverse complement.
ACGCACAGCGGAACGACGGTGGTATCCGGCTCGGAGGTCGAAGGGTCGAATTTGGGCACGTCGTATCGCCCTGTGGCGCGTGAGCTCAGGAACGACGGGTGCGGCAGGCCCCAGATGTCACGAAACACCGCAACGGTCTTCTTGGCCAGATCGTCGGACCACGATCGGTTGCGATCCACATGCGGGGCAGTCGGACCGGAATCGAAGGAGGTACGAAAACCCAATGCATTCAACGCTTTTCGCTGCTCGCCGGTGATGGCCCGGCTGCTGTGCAGGTGTTCGTTCGCTGGGATCTCGCAGCGAACCCGATCGAGATCCCAGGCATAGAACTGCACACAGGCGGCGGTGTCCGGGATGCCGTCGGTGGTGTCGTATCGCGATTCGATCACCAATGCATCGCCGTCGCGCATGGCGCTGACGTAGTCGCCGAGCGTGCGCTGGAACTGCATCCAGGCGGCATCGACGTCGAAGTCGAACTCGAGTGAATCGCTCATGTCGGCTCCTTACCCAGATCGCGCTGACGTAACGCGGACACGATCACGCTAGCGGCGACCACCGACACGATCTCGGCGCTCGCGGGGGCGATCACGACGATGCCGAATCCTCGGGCGATCGCTCCAGTGGGTCGTCGAGAGAATCGTCGTCGATCGCACCGAAAGGCTGCGCCTCGGCCACGCCGTCCAACACCGCCGGACGTAGAGCGTGCGGAACGGCCAGCACTTCCTCGATCCTGACGAGAATGCCCTGGTCGATCAGCGATCGAACACGGTGATCGATCAACTGGGCCGTACGTAGATCCTCGCCTTCCAGATCGGCGTAGTCCTCGCCCTCGTTGTTGACCGGGAGCTCGTCGGTCATGGCGGCGAGCAACGTCTGCACAGCAAAGGTGTTGGCCAGGGACCGCGACACGTCGGGGTCGTCGGCATCTCCCGACAGCTGCACCCGCACATGTTCGGCTACCAGTTCGTGCACGGTCTCCGCGCCCCGACCGGCCAGTGAATGCGCATTGTCGCCCGGCCTCGCGGTGTCACCGTCGACGCGAATCAACTCTGTCGCGATGGCCGTCGACCAGTAGTCGACCGTGGCGACGCCCGAGCCCACTTCGGTGGGATCGAACGGAGCCGAACCGGCTGCGCGCTGCAGATCGGCATCGTCCGAGACCGACAGCCCATCGGCGACCCGAGCGACTATGTCGTCCAGTGCCGGCAGCAGTGGCAGCGCCGAGATGGCCGCCAGTTCCTGTTCGAGCGACACGTCGGGAAGGTCGATGTCGTCGGCGTCGAGCATGTCGGGCTCGTCGCCCTCCAGGAAGTCCGAGAGATCTTCCATGCAGTGCGCGTAGTCCTCGGGCGTTCCGTCCCAAAGGTCGGTCTCGTCGAGGAAAGTCAGGTACTGCAGGGAGGTGAGTACGAGATTGACCGCGGTGTCCTCGGCCGTCTCGGACTCCTCCTGCAGGATGCGTTCCGCGGCGTCCACCAGCAGGTGTGCGTCGGCGGGCAGCCAGGCGCTGGGGGAGAATCCGTTCCGTGCTCCGGAGAGTTGGGTGAGCGTCGACGAGACGAGCCGTGAGATCGCCTCCGACTGTTCCGACATCTCGCTGTCGTCGAGCCACTCCACGAACCCGTCGATCAGGTCGGCGATCCGTTCGCCGGCGGCCCCGGACGGAGCCGGCCGAGATTGCTGATGACGCCGTTGCCGGGCCTTGGTCTTTTCTGCACGCTTCTGTCCGCGGTTGGCAGGCCGCTTCGATCCCATGACTGGCAGCCTATCTGCTGGGATGTCCAGTTTCGTCGGTCCATGCGTCAGTCGAGCAGGAACGCGCCGGCCGACGGGGGAAGAGTCGGTCTCGGAAGACGGCGATACAGTTCCGCCGGCCGCCCGCCGCCCGCGGCCGACGTGGTGCCCGTCCCCTCGAGGGAGCCCAATACATGGCGTCGAAACGTGTCTTTCGGGAGCGATCGATCGAACACGATCTCGTAGAGCTCGCGTAGTTCGAGAAGTGTGAATTCCTCGTCGATCAGCAGCGCGGGATCCACCTCGCGTGCGTAGCGTTCACGCAGTTCGAGAACGGCTTCGGTCACCATCTCGCTGTGGTCGAAGGCGAGCGGTGACGCCGGTTCTCCGTTGGCGATCAGAACGAATTCATGTGTCGCAGAGAGTGATCGGGTCGAGACCGCGGCGCTGTGTGCCATCGACAGAACCCATCCACGGTCGTCCCGATGTGGGGCGTCGAACATTCTCAGTTGGTGAAATGTGAGATCGACGATGCCGGCCTTGGTGTGCAGCGCTCGGTCTGCTGCGTCGGCGAGATTCTCCTCGGGTCGCAGGAACGTGCCCGGTAGAGCGTGACCCCGTTCGGTCGGAACCACGACCACGTGCAATCGATTGTCGCGGACGGTCAGTACGGCCACGTCGACGGCCACGGAGGGGCGGGGGTAGTCGGTCAGCGCATTGCCGTCTCGGTCTCGCCAGGTCATGTGTTGCATCTTAGCGTAAATATGATCTAAGCTTAGATCAACATCGAGCTAAGGGGTAGGCATGCAGTTGAGCGACATTCAGCACGATCGAGCGAGAGGCGTTCTGCTCGGAACCGCAGTAGGAGACGCATTGGGCGCGGGTTACGAGTTCGGATATCCCTCTCCGGAGACCGAGATCGACATGATCGGGGGCGGGCGGTTCGATTGGGCTCCAGGGGAATGGACCGACGACACCTCGATGGCGGTGTGCGTCGCGCGAGCACAGGAAACCGGCGGAAAAGTCGACGACATTGCCGAGAACTTTCGCGCATGGTTCGCGCAGGACCCTCCCGACGTAGGAAATCAAACACGGTCCGTGCTCTCGCAGACCACACGCACCGGCGCCGAGATGACGGCGGTGGCAGCGTCGTTGCCGGGGAGAACCGGTGGCAACGGATCGCTGATGCGTACCGCGCCCGTCGCGCTGGCCTACCTCGACGACGCGGCGGGCTGTCTGGCGGCGGCCTCGCGAATCAGTGCCCTGACCCATGCCGACCCACGGGCCGGTGAGGCGTGTCAATTGTGGAGTCACGCAATCCGATACGCAGTTCTGCACGGTACGTACGACGGCATTGCCGAGTTCCTCGACGAGGCTGCCGCCGAGGTGCGGGACTACTGGCGGCCGCTGGTTCTCGAGGCACAGGTGGGGGAACCCGCCGACTTTTCCAACAACGGCTGGGTGGTGCACGCACTGCAGACTGCGTGGTGGGCAATTCATCGCAGCGTCGACGCCGAACGGCCATTGTCTGCCGCTCTGGAATTGTGCGTTCGTGCAGGCGGCGACACCGACACCACAGCAGCCATAGCCGGAGGACTCCTCGGAGCGCGTTGGGGAGCCTCGGCCGTACCGAGCGAATGGCGCAACATCGTCCACGGTTACCCCGGGTTTCGCGCGGACGATCTGGATCGAATTACCTCCAACATTATTGCAGTGAAGGGACTTTCATGACCATCATCGACGTCGTTCAGGGTGACATCACGGATGTGGCGGCCAACGCGATCGTGAACGCCGCCAACGCACGTCTGCTCGGCGGCGGCGGGGTCGACGGTGCTATCCACCGGGCCGGCGGGCCGACGATCCTCGCGGAATGCAAGGCACTGCGGGCCACCACCCTGCCGCACGGCCTCGACGTCGGCGCGGCCGTCGCGACGACCGCCGGCAGATTGCGAGCCGACTGTGTCATCCACACCGTCGGTCCGCGTTACTCCCCGCACGAGGACAGATCTGAGTTGCTGCGCTCGTGCTACGCCCGAAGTCTTGCCCTCGCTGCGTCGATGAATCTGAAGTCCATCGCATTTCCGTTGATATCCGGTGGATCCTTCGGATGGCCGATGCACGACGCAGTCACTCAGCAAGTGGTGGCTGTGAAGGCGGCGCGGCCATCGGTCGAACTGATCATGCTGGTCGCGTACTCCCGCTCGAGCGCTGACCTGACGCGACGGTTGGTGGGTTGACGACGGTAACCGCATCGATCAATAGCGTTCGCGAAAGCCGCCGATCGCGGTGATCGAATTGCCGTCGGGATCGACAACGGTGCTCAGTCGAACGCCTTTGTTCGCGTCGACGATGTCGCCGAAATCGACCCCACGTGAGCGCGCCGACGCGACGAACGATTCTAGATCGTCGACGGCGACGTTGAACTGCGACGCGCCTGCTCGTTCGGGATCGACGGTGACTTGCACCCATGCAGCGGGTGCGGCCTGCCACTCCACCAGACTTGGCATCGGGTTGTTGTCAGCGGGCCGATCGAACAGCCGCTCGTACCAGTCGGCGGCCGAACCGATATCGCGTACCGCGATCACTGCAAATACATGCTCGAACATGTCGTTCTCCTTCGCTTGGGCAAGGGGTTCACGGATACTGACCGGGATCGGCGGCCGGACTCATCGCGCAGAACCTGTCGCCAGGCTCGAGTAGGGTCGTCACGAGTCCGAAATCGGGCTTTCCGCTACGAACAGGCAGGGGATCGCAACGGTGTTGACGCTCCACCGCGCAGAGCGTGCAGGAACCCTTGCCGACGCGCTGGCCGATGTTCTGTCCCTGCCGTTGGACGACTCCTTCACACCCGAGATCGTCTCGGTTCCGGCGAAGGGTGTCGAGCGGTGGCTCACCCAACGACTCTCGAGCACCTTGGGCAGTCCGCACGGTGACGGCATCGCCGCGAACATCGATTTTCCGAGCCCGGCCAGGTTGGTCGCACGTGCGGTCGGTGCGGTCGACGACATCGACCCCGATGACGATCCCTGGGCCCTGGGCCGAGTGCTCTGGACTGCTCTGAGTGTTATCGACGAGTGCCGCACCGAACCGTGGGCGGCGGTGCTGTTCGAGCATCTGGGTGCGGGGTCCGAGGACCACCGTGTGGGGCGTCGCTGGTCGACGGCGTCTCACGTAGCAGAGCTGTTCCGTGCGTACGGTTCTCAACGACCTGCAATGATTCGTGATTGGTTCGCCGGCCGATTCACCGACGGCCTCGGCGGCCACCTCGACGACGACCTGCTGTGGCAGCCGCGCGTGTGGAAACTGGTGCGGGAGCGGATCGGCAGTCCCAGCCCCGCAGAGCGGCTGCCCGAGACGTGCGCTCGGCTGAGGGATGCACCGGACTCGGTGGACCTGCCGAGTCGGTTGTCGGTGTTCGGGCCCACCCGACTGACGACCGACCAACTCGACATACTCGGTGCGCTCTCGGAGCATCGCGAGGTGCACATCTGGGTTCCGCATCCCAGCCCGTCCATGTGGAAGGCGCTCGAGAACGTTCCCGCGGTGACGCGGCGACGAGACGACGCGACGGCCCTTGCCGTCGAGCATCCGCTGTTGGCCAGTCTGTCTCGAGACGTTCGCGAGCTGCAGGCCACCACCGGATCTCTCGCGGCGCACTCCGTCCACCACGAGGGCCCCGAGATCGCGAACACCCTGCTGGGCCGGATTCAATCGGATATCGCTGCCGACGTATTGCCCACTACTGCAACGGAATCCGGCGACCACGTGGCGGCTCCGGATGACACGGCTTCGGATGACACGGTGCAGATCCATGCCTGTCACGGACCCGCCCGGCAGGTCGAGGTTCTACGAGAGTCGCTGCTGCATCTTTTCGCAGGTGATCCGACGCTCGAACCGCGGGACGTGCTGGTGATGTGCCCGGACGTCGAGACCTACGCGCCGTTGATTCGCGCCAACTTCGGGCAGGCAGCGCTGGTGCATCCAGGACACCGCCTGCGTGTGCGACTCGCCGATCGGGGGCTACGCCGCACCAACCCCGTGCTCGACGTCATCGCGACTCTTCTCGACTTCTCCGAAGGCCGTGTCACGGCGAGCGAGCTGCTCGACTTCGCCGCCAGCGGTCCAGTCCGCGAGAAGTTCACGCTGAGCGACGACGACCTCGAGCGACTCCGCGAATGGGTGACGACTTCCGGTGCGCGCTGGGGTCTGACGGTGAGGCAACGAGAAGCATTCGGTCTGAACGGCTTTCGGCAGAACACGTTCAAATCTGCCCTGGACCGCATCCTCCTGGGCGTCGCCGCCGACGAGACCCACAACGAATACCTCGACCTAGCCCTACCCCTGGACGATGTCGACAGCAACGACATCGCCCTCGCCGGCCGTTTTGCCGAGCTGGTCGATCGGCTCGCCTCGGTACTGCGATCTCTTACCGGACCGGCGTCGGTGACCGAGTGGACGCGGCAACTGGGCCGCGCACTCGACCTGCTCGCCGACGTGCCCACTGCCGACGAATGGCAACTGGCACAAGCACATCGCGAGATCGCCGACGCCACCGAACACGGCGGGTCGGTGGAGCTGCGACTGGCGGACGTGCGCGCCATGCTGGCGAGGAGACTGGCCGGACGACCCACGAGAGCGAACTTCCGTACCGGCGAGCTGACCGTGTGCACCATGGTTCCGATGCGATCGGTACCGCACCGAGTGGTGGTGCTCCTCGGGCTCGACGACGAGGTGTTCCCGCGAGTGGGAAGTATCGACGGAGATGACATCCTCGCCCGCGACCCGGCCCTCGGCGAACGAGACATTCGCAGCGAGGATCGGCAACTGCTGCTCGACGCGGTGATGTCGGCCGAGGAAAAGCTCCTCCTGTTCTACACCGGTGCAGACCCCGTCGACGGTTCGGCCAAGCCTCCCGCGATCCCGCTGCGCGAACTCATGGACGTGCTCGAGGTGACCGCGGGCCGAAGCGTCGAACATCGGCATCCGTTGCAGCCGTTCGACCCTCACAATTTCGAGGCCGAACGTCCGTTCAGTTTCGACACCGTTGCACTGGCCGGAGCGGTCTCGCAGCAGCGTGCGCCCCTGCCCGTGCCGCCGTTCCTGCCCGCAGCGCTCCCGCCGGCAGACCGAGGCGATGTGGAACTCGCCGATGTGATCGCCTTCGTCGAGAACCCTGCGCAGGCGTTTCTCCGCCAACGGCTCGGCTTTCGCGTTCCCGAGCTCGAGGACGACCTGGCAGACAGCCTCGACATCGAGTTGGACCCGTTGTCTCGGTGGAACATCGGCGATCGGATGCTTGCCGCGGTGCTCGCGGGCGGAGACATCGGAGAATTCGCCGACGCCGAATGGCGCCGCGGGACTCTTCCGCCCTTTCATCAGGGCCGACGCGAGATGTCCGACATCAGGCAGATCGTCGGAATCATCGCCGACGCGGCCGCGCCTTTCCACGAAGGCCCGGTCGACACCACCGATGTTGCGGTCGATCTCGGTGATGGACGACGCCTGACCGGAACCGTCACCGGAATTCACGGCCGTGTTCTGGCGCGTTCGTCCTACTCTCGCCTCGCCGCCAAGCACCGACTGGCCGCATGGGTGCGGTTGCTCGCGGTGGCCGCATCCGAGCCGGGGGACTGGAGCGCCGTCACCATCGGACGGGCCAGTGGCACTCGGCCTCCTCGTCGATCGCGACTGACGGCACCACACGACCCTGTTGCCACCCTGCGTGTGCTGGTGAATCTGCGAGATCGAGGATTGACGTCGCCGCTGCCGATATCGACCGACACTGCGTCGGCCTACGCGGAGAAGCGGTTCGGCGGCGGATCCATCGAGGACGGTTACGACTCGGCAGGCTGGTCATGGCGAGGGGACTTCGGCGACGGTAACGATCGCTCGCTGCGGTACATACACGGTCCGACCCTGTCGTTCCAGACACTCCTGGCCGCAACACCGCTCTCCGACGAAACCGAGCCGTCCAACGAAACGAGCCGCTTCGGTGTTCTCGCTCGCACGCTGTGGGACCCATTGCTGACAGCCGAGAACATGGGGAACGCATGACCGCCACCCACGGGTTCGACCTCCTCGGACCGATGCCGACCGGAACCACCGTGCTCGAGGCCAGCGCCGGTACCGGCAAGACCTACGCGATCGTCGGACTGGCCGCGCGCTACATCGCCGAGGGCATCGCGGAGATTTCCGACCTGCTTCTGGTGACGTTCAGCCGGGCGGCCACGCAGGAACTCCGTGATCGCACTCGCAGCAGATTCGCCTCGATCGCACAGCATCTTGCAGACCCGGAAGCTGCTCGCGCAGAACGGGATCCACTGGTGGTGTTCCTGGCTTCGGCCGACGACGCCGAGGTGGATCGACGTCGCAGGAGACTACGAAAGGCGCTGTCGGACTTCGATGCCGGGACCATCGTCACCACGCACAGCTTCTGTCAACGCATGCTCGACGGGCTCGGGATCGCAGGGGAACGAGAACCGGAATCGACATTCGTCGAATCCGTGTCGGATCTGCTCGAGCAGGTCGTGGACGACCTTTACCTGCAGATGTTCAGCGGCGACGACGAAGCGCCTGCATTCAGCAGGCGGGATGCGCACCAGCTGGCATCGTCCGCCGTCGGCGACCAGCAGTCGATTCTGTACCCCGACATAGAGAACCTCGACGGTGACGACGGCAACCGCGAGCCTGCGCTGCGCGTACGGTTCGCGCGCGAGGCACGGCGGGAATTGGAACGTCGCAAACGGCTGCTCGGGGTGCGTGACTACAACGATCTGCTCGGACTCCTGCATTCGGTGTTGTCCGATCCCGTGCACGGTGAGGCGGCCTGTGCGCGAGTGCGAGACCGGTTCCGAGTGGTACTGATCGACGAGTTTCAGGACACGGATCCGATGCAGTGGGACATTCTGCGACGGGCGTTTCACGGATCGACGACGCTCATTCTCGTCGGCGACCCGAAGCAGGCGATCTACGCCTTCCGTGGGGCAGAGGTGCTCAGTTACCTCGATGCGGTGCAATCGGCGGACAATCTGTACGAGCTCACTGCCAACTGGCGCAGTGATTCCGGGCTACTCGATGCGCTGCACCATCTCTACGGCGGCGCAGCCCTGGGACACGACGACATCGTTGTTCATCGTGTCGAAGCTCGAAATCCACCATCGCGAATGGTCGGACATACTCCGTTGCGGCTGCGCTATCTTCCGCGAACCGGAGCAGGACCGCTGAAACAGGGATTTCCGGCGGTCGATCGACTGCGTTCCAAGGTCGCGGCCGATGTCGCGGCAGACATCGTCGAGCTACTGTCCAGCGGTGCCACGATCGACCGACCGGACGGCCCCCGGGCGATCGAACCGCGAGACGTCGCGGTGCTGACCCGAACTACCAAGCAGGTGGCGCTGATTCGAGATGCGCTGGATTCGGTCGGCGTCCCGTCGGTCGTCTCGAGCAGTACCAGCGTGTTCGGCACCGAGAGTGCCCGACACTGGTTGTGGCTGCTGCAGGCGATCGAGCAACCGCATCGCACCGACCGCGTTCGTCTTGCCGCTCTGACCCCGCTGCTCGGGTGGACTGCCGCCCAGCTCGACTCCGGAGCCGAGGACGCCCTGTCCCAGGTGAGCAGCCGACTGCGCGAGTATTCGATCCTCTTCGACGACGCCGGGTTCGCCGCAGTATTCGAGCGGGTGTCGGCCCAGTCCGGACTCGACGCCCGGCTGCTCGCGGTCGACGCGGGCGAACGGACCATGACCGATCTGCGGCATATCGCCCAATTGCTCAATCGCGCAGCAGTATCCGAGTCGTTGGGAATCACCGCACTCACTCGCTGGCTGACCGACCGCATCAAGGAACCGGCAGCCGGTGGATCCAGCGACCGCAGCCGACGACTCGACAGCGATTCCGCCGCAGTGCAGATCATGACGACACACGGCAGCAAGGGGCTCGAATTCCCCGTCGTCTACCTGCCGTACGCCTGGGACACGTTGTTCTTCAGCAAGCCGTCGACGCTCCTGCTGCACGAGAACGGCGACCGGATTCGAGACGTCGGTGGGCCCTCGGGAGCGGGCTACGCGGCCAGGAAGATGATCAACGACCAGGAGGAAGCAGGAGAGGAACTGCGACTGTTGTATGTCGGCCTGACTCGTGCCGAAAGTCAGATCGTGCTGTGGTGGGCACCAGGGCGGAACACTGCGACGTCCTCGCTGCACCGGATGCTGTTCGGCCGCATACCTGGAATTCCGCAACCGGAGCCCACATACAAGGTTCTCGACGATGCGACTACCGCGAACCGGCTCCAATCCTGGGTCGGCTCGGCAGCCGACCTCATCTCCATCGAACCGGTGGGGCCCGGTGCAGCGTCCACGCAGCATTGGGCGCGGCCCGAGGAACCACTGCTCGATGTTGCCGCCGCGAGATTCGATCGAAAGCTGGACCTGTTGTGGCGTCGAACGTCATACTCCGCGTTGACAGCTCACGCTCACGACGCCGCACACGTTCAGCCGGAGGTGGGGGTGACGAGCGAGGCCGAGCATCCCGAGAAGACCGATGAGCCGGCCGAACCCCAATCCGACAGTGACTACCCCGAGGATCCCAGGCTGGAGGGAATCGAGTCACCGATGAACGGCATGCCTGCCGGTGCCGCATTCGGAACGCTTGTGCACGAGGCGCTCGAGCACGTGGACACCTCCGCTCCCGACTTGCGTGTCGAACTCGAGCGTCGCTGCAGTGCAGCAGTCGCGTCGCGGATGGCCGAGGTCGATCCGGTGACGTTGGCCGCAGCCCTGCTCCCGGTGATGCACACGCCGTTGGGCTTCGGAACACTTGCCGACATTGCGCCCTCCGACCATCTGGCCGAATTGGACTTCGAGCTTCCGTTGGCCGGCGGGGACGATCCGGTGGCCGCGACCGTCACTCTGAAATCCGTCGCGCGGCTCATGCGTCGGCACCTCGATGCGGCTGATCCGCTCGCGTCCTACCCCGATCTGCTCGACGGTATCGACGAGACACCGCTGCGCGGCTTCCTCACCGGAAGTATCGACTCGGTTCTCCGAGTGCCGGGACCGCGTTACGTCGTGGTGGACTACAAGACCAACCGGCTCGCCCGAGGTGACCTGACGACAGGCAACTTCACTCGGGAGAAGATGGCGCAGGAAATGATGCGCTCGCACTATCCACTGCAGGCAATTCTGTATGCCGTTGCGCTGCATCGATATCTGCGGTGGCGCCAACCGGGTTACGACCCGCAGGAACACCTCGGCGGAGTCAAGTACCTGTTCGTGCGGGGCATGGTGGGACCGCAGACTCCCACCGGGTGCGGGGTGTTCGACTGGAATCCGTCCGCGGCGCTGGTGGTCGAGCTCTCGGATCTGCTTGCCGGAAAGGCGAATCGATGACGAGCGTGACGACCGCACTGCGCGGCAGCGGCCTTCTGCGCACGTTCAACGACGCAGGTGTACTCACGGCTGCCGACGTGCACGTGGCATTGCGTCTGGGTGCGCTTGCCGGAGAGGCGTCGGAGCATGTGCTGTTGGCCGCCGCGTTGACGGTGCGCGCTGTGCGATCGGGATCGGTGTGCCTCGATCTGCGACGACTGCGAGATGTGACGGTGGACGAGGATTCCGACATCGATCCGGCCGCGCTACCGTGGCCCGATCTCGCGGACGTCCTCGGCGCATTGAGAGTCAGTCCTCTGGTTCTCGGCAGTGCGAACGGACCGCTGACACCGCTGAAACTGATCGACACCGCTGAGGGTGAACTTCTGTATCTCGACCGATACCACCTGCAGGAGAGCATCGTTCGTGATGTTCTCGACCGGCGGTCGCAGTCTCACCCGCCGTCCGATGCCGCCGAGATCGGCCGTGCGCTGACCGAGCTGTTCATCGACGAATCGGGTGTCCCCACTGTGGCTCCCGACCGTCAGCGGATAGCTGCAGCCCTGGCGGCGACTCAATGGACGACAGTCATCGCAGGCGGGCCGGGAACCGGTAAGACCCACACGGTGGCTCGGATTCTGGCGCTGCTCGTCCGGGAACACGGAAGCGACCTGCGGATCGGGCTGGCGGCACCCACCGGTAAGGCCGCCGCCCGATTACAGGAGTCGGTGTCCGAACAGGCGGAGCTCCTCGGACTGCCGGTGGACCTGAAGGCGATGACACTGCACCGGCTGCTGGGCTGGAAGCCAGGCAGCAAGACGAGGTTTCGGCACGACGGGGAGAATCGGCTGCCCTACGACGTCATCGTCGTGGACGAAACCTCGATGGTGTCGCTGACGATGATGTGCCGACTGCTCGAAGCCGTCCGCCCCGAATCACGATTGATCCTGGTCGGCGACCCGGACCAATTGACGTCGGTCGACGCAGGGGCGGTGCTGGCAGACCTCGTGGCCCGGCCGGTCACCGGTACCGAGAACCCGGTGCTGGCACAGCTCGTCGACGAGGATTTCGCCGCCGCCGAGGATCCGGCCGAGGCCGCCCTGAGCCCGTTCGAGCGAGACCGACTGCGCGGGGGCGTCGTTCGGCTCAGTCGAGGCAGACGGTTCGGCGGGGCGATCGCTCAGTTGGCCGTGGCCGTGCGAGACGGTCGGGGCGACGACGTGATGGCGCTGCTCGAGTCCGGCGCTCGAGAAATCTCCTTCCACGGTCCCGACGACGTGGATGCGCTGCGGTCCGACGTGATCGACACTGCAGCCGAAGTCACCGCCGCCGCAGTAGCCGGAGATGCGCCGGCGGCGCTTCTGGGTCTGGAGAAGCATCGCTTGCTGTGCGCGCACCGCGAGGGCCGATGGGGTGTTGCACGCTGGGATCGGCAGGCAATGGAGTGGGTGGGTGAGCACAGCGGAACGTTTCTCGATCCGTCACTGTGGTACCCCGGTCAGCCACTGTTGGTGACGGCAAACGATCACGAAGCGCGGATATACAACGGCGACACCGGAGTTGTGGTGTTGGGAGACAACGGAACCGCGATGGCCGCGTTCGCGCGCGGGCGCGGCCATGTGCTGATCCACCCGAACGTGCTCTCGTCGGTTCACACGGTGTACGCAATGACGATCCACCGCAGCCAGGGCAGTCAGTACGACACCGTGTCGGTTCTCCTGCCCGCCGAGGCATCGACACTACTGACCCGAGAGTTGCTCTACACCGCCATCACTCGCGCGCGACAGCACGTGCGGGTGATCGGTACCGAGGATGCCATTCGCGCGGGCGTCGAGCGTCAGGTGTTGCGGGCAAGCGGTCTGCGACGAACGATCCTGTAGCTTCGGTCAGCGGCAGGCGTGCCGGGCCACAGTCATCGCGGCGTCGATGCTTCGGGCGACCGAAAGCCAGGTGCGGGCCAGATTGGACAACGCGGCCACCGAGTCGTCTCGCCCCGCGGCGGCCGATCGGCGGGCCTGCCCGGCCGCCGAGCGATGGAGGGCAACGGCACGAGCTTTCAGTTCGTCGAGGTCACCGTCGGTGCAGACGGATCGAACGGTATGAGGGTCGACCCGTCGACCGATCAACTGGCACAACGCTTGCAGCGAGCCCAGCTCGGCAGGAACCTCGGTAGGTGTCTTGGAACGGTCGAGCGGCATGGCGGTCTCGGGCGCAGGGGCAACGAGCCCGCGCTGCAGGTCCCGCGGACCGGATGACACGCCGTCGGCTGCGACACCCCAGACACTGAGGAACGAGGGGTGCGGAACGTTCCAGATCTCGCGGAACGCACGAGTGATCATCTCGGCCACGAGCGCGGCATCGGCCCTTGAGTCGGTTCGCGTGAGATCGATGACCGATCCGTCGGCGATCGGCTTACCGCGGTTCAACCATCCGAATTCCACCAACTGGACGTCCATGCTCGACGTCTCCGGGGCATCCGGGTAGAGCAGCGACGGAATTGCCGCCACGGTGATCAGTGCTCCGGTGTCCGTTGCTGCCACGTCGATGTACGGCCGCACACCACGTTCGCCGGGGCTGGCCTGAGCGGCAGTGACCGTGATGTAGTCACCTCTCGGCAGCGACCGAAGGCACGCGTGAAGATTCTCGGTGAACGTGGCCCACGCGAGCGCAGTAGTGGAGTCGAAATGGCCGTTCTGCAGTGCGTTCACGGTGCAAACCCTCTTCTCGGACGAGAACTGATGCCTGTGGGTTCAGACGGTAGCGAGGGGGTCCGACAAGAACGGGAATGTCAGTAGACGTCGCGCAGGTAGCGCTTGGTTTGCTTGAGTTCGTTGACGTAGTCCTCGGCGGCGTCGGGGGAGCGGCCGCCGTGCTCGGCGACGATCTCGTGCAGAGCTTCGTCGACGCCCTTCGACATACGAGCCGCGTCGCCGCAGACGTAGAAGTGCGCGCCCGCCTCGAGCCAGCCGTACAGCTGCTTGCCGGCCTCGAGCATGCGGTGCTGCACGTAGATCTTCTCGTGCTGATCGCGCGAGAACGCGACATCGAGTCGGCTCAGCAGACCGTCGCGCTCGAACTCGACGAGTTCGTCCTCGTAGAGGAAATCGCTCGCCCGATGCTGATCTCCGAAGAACAGCCAGTTGTCTCCGGTGGCACCTCGCGCGCGCCGCTCGTGCAGAAATGCTCGAAACGGTGCCACTCCGGTTCCGGGCCCGATCATGATGATCGGGGTGTCGTCGGCGGGTAGGCGGAACGACTTGTTGGCCGACAGGAACACACCTGCCTCGTTGCCGTCGCCGACTCGATCGGCGAGGTACGTCGAACAGACGCCACCGCGGTCGCGCTCGGCCGACCGGTATCGGACGGTGGACACCGTCAGATGCACGGTGCCTTCGTGGGCGATCGGTGACGACGAAATCGAATAGACACGATGTTGCAGAGGACGCAGCAAGCCGAGGAATTCGGCGGGATCGAAGGTGGGCGACCGATCGAGATCCAGAACGTCCACAACGTCACGTCCCCACGTCCACGCGTCGAACGATGCTCGATCGCCGTTCTGCAGTATGTGATCGAGTTCGGCGTCGCCGGCATGTTCGGCCACGGCCTCGATCAGATCCATGGACGGGATGCCGATTTCGTACTCGGTCGTCAGCGCCTGCTCGAGCGTGATTTCACCGGACTTGGTGTGCACGGCGGTGTCGGCGGGCACTCCGAGGCGATCGACGACGGCCGCGACCAGTGCTGCGTCGTTGACTGGTTTGACGGCGAAACCATCGCCGGCTTGGTAGGCGATACCGCTGTCGCCCAGCGCGATCGCGAAGTGCCGAACTTCCTTCGCCGATGTGGGACCGGACAGGCGTCGATTGCCGATGATGTGTGCGCGATAGGGATTCTTCCGATTCCACGGTGACCGTTTGGATGCGGCCTTGGTGGTGCCGAGATCGCCGGTTGCAGCGTCGATGTCCTGTACCTGCCTTGCACTTGCCGTCGTCACTGTCTGTGACGGGTGGAGGGTCGAACCTATCGAACCCTAACGGGGACCGCTCGAGCTGCGGTGCAGGACCTCGATACCGTCGAGCGAGTAGGCGACGTCGTACCCGGTGGACAGTGCCCGGTCGATCGCCTGACGGTCGCCGGCCTCGTCCGTCGGCCAGCCCGCCGGCCGCGCCCGGTTGACGACGATCCAATCCGGGACGGTCGAGTCGGTTGCACGTTGAGGAAAGACCGAGACGTCGTGATCGGCGACGAGTTGGGCCACCAGATTGTTCGACGCCGAAACTCGATCATCGGCGGGAATCCACGCCGAGATGTCGCGGGCGGTAGCGGCCTGCGGATCGATCGTCCATTCCTGTGCGTGCACCATGCGTGCCATGGGGAGGAACGGCAACGCCACGACTGCGAAAGCGGCCACGAACGCGACGATGTAGTGACGGCCGCGTTCGGTGAGCTGACCGTGGCGGTGACTGCGTGCGAACGCGTCGAGCAGGGCAACGAACACGATCACCATCAGGATCGCGTTGTAGTGATAGATCGGCTTCCAGAAGTTGGTGTTGTCACTGAGAAAGCGCCACGCGACCGTCGGGACGGCGATCAGCAGGAGCGGGGAGCGCAGCGCAAAGAATCCGGTGACGGCGAGCAGCAGAAAGGCGGTGGCCGCGCGCGAATCGCCGGCAACCAAGCCGTGCGCGGTGTCGGCGATGCCTTCACCCAGCGGAGGCAGCTTGGAGCCCTGGTCGTACGAGTTGTCGGAGCTGAGCATCGGGATGATCACCTTGACGGCCAGGATCACCCAGGTCAGGCCCCATGCAGCTGTCAGTGCCCCGAGAATTCGAGTTCGGCCGCTCGTCCACAGCGCTACGAGTGCGCCGATCACGACGACCGTCAGACCCATGTCTTCTTTGACGAACACCAGCGGCAGGGCCCAGGCCAGGGCAGGCAGCCAGCGCTGACGAACAAGGGCAACCATCGACATCGCCAGTAGAGGCATCGCGAATGCCACCTCGTGGAAGTCGAAATTCAACGCGGCTTGAACGCCCCAGGACAGTCCGAACGCTGCTGAGATCGCGACACCGGTGGCGGCACCGAACTTCTGTGTTGCCAGCCTGCCGATGGGGATCACGGCCGACGCGAACAACACGGCTTGGGCGATCAGCAACGTCTCGGCGTATGGAAACACCCGATAAACGGGTCCCAGCAGCGCGGTGATGGGCGAGAAGTGATCGCCGAGCGTGTTGTAGCCGGTACCCAGTAGATCGGAGGTCGGCGCACGAAATTGCGAATACGACGCGACCTGCTGGACGAAAATCCCCAGATCGAATCCGGACGTGCGGAGTTGACGGTGACCGAGCACGGACATCGTCGCGTACAGAGGTGCCAACACGACGAACGCGAGCGCCGGCACCACTGTCTCCGCAGTACGGATCTTCCTACGCCAGTCGGCCACAGGGTCGACGCCGCAGGTGACGACCGTGGATTTCTCGGTAGTGGTCACGAGAACGGATGTCTACAGCACGGATGTGAGATGTTCCTGAGAACCGCAGGTCAGCGCTTACGCTTCTTCGCGGGTTTGCGACGCGGCGGTTGAGAGGTGAGGTGGTAGTACAGCGCATCCTCGGAATCCTCGACCACCACATCGATGTAGTCGCCGACCTCCAGATAATCGTCGACGGCGATGCGGTCGGTCGAGCCGATGACGGCTTTCACCGACCGGGCCGGTACCAGCCCTCGGCGTCCATCCGGGCCGACGGCCAGCGCGTACCGGGGCCCGGTGCGGGTGACCCGGGCACGAATGAAATCCGGATCCTTCGGGATCGGATCGGCCGAGAGCACACCGCCGTCCTTCGAGGCGGCGGTCAACGAGTCGAGCTGCGCCGCGAGATCGTCCGCCATCGCATCCACCTGGTCGAGCAGGTGGGCCATGTGCGCGGCGTAATCGGTGTGCTTCTTGGTGGGCTTGAGCGCCTCGCCGGGCTTGTACATGTCCTCGTGGGTCAGCTCGCCCCACGCGTCCTGCAGGCGCGTTTTGACCTGCACTTCCACCTTCACATCGAGGTCGCCCTGATGCGTTGCCACTCGAACGACCAGCACGGCGTGATAGGCGCGGTAACCGCTGGGTTTGGGGAAGGCGACGTAGTCGGTGGGTGGTTGCGCGAACCGCACCGAACATTCCGGGTCGTTGCACGCACGCTCCAGCGCTGCGACGAACGTCAGTTGATCGCGCGGGGTCTTGCACAACACCTTGACGCCGACCAGATCGGGAAGGGCTTCGGCAACGGCGTCCGCGTCGGTCGGCTCGGTGATCCGGCCCTCGGAGACATAGCGGCGCAACTTGTCGGCGGATCGGCCAGGATCTTTGATGCGTGCCGTCTGCGCATTCAGTCGATCACGATCGACGTCTTCGAGTATCTCGTCGGCGATGGTCTCGAGGAAGTTCTGCGCGGTGACGAGAGCGGCTTCCCACGCCCGACGCCGGTGCAGGTACAGCTCCTCGACCAAGTCGTCGATGCTCGTTGCCGATGTCACGAAGCCGAGGTTAACGCAGATATGTGGGCAAACCTTTGTGTGGCGCGCATTCGAGCTGTGGCGCGTCTGCCTCCGGTCTAAGCTGTGCGGCATGACCGTGGCCTCCGTGCAGCAGGACGACTTCGTGGCGCAGTTCGATCCGTTCCGTCGAGAGCTACTCGCGCACTGCTACCGCATGACCGGATCGATTCACGACGCCGAGGATCTGTTGCAGGAGACGTACATTCGCGCGTGGCGGGGGTACGCGAAATACGAGGGGCGCTCGTCCCTGCGTACCTGGCTGTATCGAATCGCCACCAACACGTGTCTCACTGCCCTGGACGGTCGGTCCAAGCGTCCGCTCCCGACCGGCTTGGGGGCACCGAGTTCCGGCCCTACCGACGAACTCGTACAGAACAACGAGGTTCCGTGGCTCGAACCGATCGCCGATTCGGATCTGGCCGATTCGAGCGATCCCGCCTCGATCGTGGTTGCGCGGGAATCGGTGCGCCTCGCGTTGGTCGCATCACTGCAACACCTGTCTCCCCGGCAGCGGGCTGTCTTGTTGATGCGCGAGGTACTGCAGTGGAAGGCGTCGGAGGTTGCCGAGGTTCTCGCCACGACGACGACCGCGGTCAACAGCTTGCTGCAGCGAGCCAGGGAGCGACTCGACGAGATTGCGCCCGAACTCGACGATGTCGAGCCCATCGGATCCGACGAGCTGCAGGAACTGCTGACGCAGTATGTGGAGTGTTTCGAGAACTACGACATCGACCGCTTGGTGACTCTGTTCACCTCGGATGCGGTGTGGGAGATGCCGCCGTTCGTCGGGTGGTACCAGGGTGCCGAGACGATCGGATCACTCATCCGAAACAATTGCCCTGCCAACGGCGCGGGCGACATGCGGATGAGGCCTACCCGTGCCAACGGCCAACCCGCGTACGGGCTGTACATGCTGGGCGAGGACGGCGTGCATCGGCCGTTCCAGCTACACGTTCTCGACGTCGACGCCAGAGGGGTGGGGCACGTGGCCTGCTTCTTCGATCTGACTCTGTTCGATCGATTCGGCCTGCCCGACCGCCTCTGAACGCCTGCTGCTCAGCTCTCCGGAACGGCTGACGGGTCCATCCACATCACTTCCCAGACGTGGTTGTCGAGATCCCGGAACGCTCGGCCGTACATGAACCCATGATCCTGGGGCTCCATCCACGTGGACCCGCCCGCAGCGATGGCTGCGTCGGTGAGTGAATCCACTTCGTCGCGGCTGTCGGCGGAGATGCACATCAGTACCTCGCGAGCCGAGTTCGTGTCGCAGATCGAATCGGAGATGAAGTCCTCGAAACGCGAGGTGGCCAGAAACATCACCGTGGCCTGATCGCTGACGATCATGGAGGCGGTGTTTTCGTCGCTGAAGATGTCGTTGAATGCGAACCCGAGCCCCTCGAAGAACGAACGGGTGGCGACGACGTCGCGAACGGGCATGTTGGCGAACAGCATACGGGACATGGGTACACCTTCTCTGTGGAAACAGCTGCGTGGGACCGTCGAACAACGGTCTTGCTTCTACTGACAGTTGCCGGTGCCGAAAGTCACCGGTCACCCTTCCCCGGACATGACGCGACCCCGCCGAGCACATGCTCGACGGGGTCGCGGACAGCGAAGCTGAAGGGGGTGTGAAGCGTTACCGAGCGATCTGAGCGAGGCGCGACAGCATCCGGGAGAACACGTGTCCGTCGTTGCCGAGATCGAGGAAAGTATCGGCAGCGGAATCCGACGCGGTGGCATCGGAAGTCGCCGCGGCGAGGGTGTGCGCCATGCGCGTACGACGCTCGATGGCGTCGAGGATGGTGGCGTCGAGCGTTGCTACCTCGTCGAATAGCTGGTCGACGTCGGTTGTTGCAATGTCGGCTGTATCGGTGCCAATTGCCAGCGAATCGATCTGAACAGTCACATCGTCTCCTTTTGTTCGCGTCCTGAGGTGTGAGTCGTTCTGCCGAACGGAACCGTTACAGCCCGACTCGAGTTAAAACGATGTTTCGTCGCCCAGTCCAAGATGCCCACTCGACCGGCCTGGGCCAACCTCTCGAGGGTGTGATGCTCGATACAGTCCGGTCGGTCCCCCGGTTTGCAGGCAATTCCCCAGGGACTGCCGGCGGGATTGTGACTGCGTGGTTCCGGGTAACCCACGCGTCGAGTCACGTCGACAACGAGGAGCGAACGATGCAGTACGACTACCTGATCATCGGCGGAGGAATGGTGGCCGACAGTGCCGCCCGCGGAATACGCGAGCACGACACCGCCGGGTCCATCGGAATTCTCGGGGCGGATTCCGACGAGCCGTACACCCGGCCTGCGCTGTCGAAGAAGCTGTGGACGGACTCGGACTTCGGTCGCGATCAGGTTCCGCTGGACACCGCCTCCGACACCGACGCCAAGGTGTTCACCGGGACTCGGGTCACGTCGATCGACCGGGCGGGTTCCTCGGTGACGACGGACAACGGAGAGCGCTACGATTACGGGACCTTGCTCTTGGCAACGGGAGCCGAACCGACGCGAATCGAACTCTCGCCCAGTCCGCGGGTGGTGTACTTCCGCACATTCGCCGACTACCGGGCGCTGCGCGAACTGACGAAGACCGCCGATCACATCGTCGTGGTCGGCGGCGGGTACATCGGCACCGAGATCGCCTCCGCCCTGTCTCTCCAAGGCGTCAAGGTCACTCTCGTGACGTCCGACGCCGTAGTCGGTGGCCACATGTTTCCGCCGAGCCTGGCTGCCGTCTTCGACAAGGGATTCGCCGATCACGGTGTGACCGTGCGCCGAGGAGCGAAAGTGACCTCCGGTGCGGAGGCCTCGGCTCGCGTACAGCTGCAACTCGACGACGGCACCGCAATCGAAGCGGACGGCGTCGTATTCGGTCTGGGGGTGCGGCCGAGCACCGAACTGGCCGACGCTGCCGGACTGACAGTGGACGACGGCATCGTCGTCGACGAGTTCTTGAGGACCGAGGACGACCACGTCTACGCCGCCGGTGACGTGGCGAGCTATCCCGACGCCATTCTCGGACGCAGGCGGGTCGAGCACGTGGACAACGCCACGGAGATGGGCAAGGCTGCCGGACGCAACATGGCCGGTGCCGCCGAGCCCTACTCGTACACCCCGTACTTCTACTCCGACATCTACGACGACGGATACCAGGCCATCGGCACGCTCTCCACTTCGTTGAGCACCGTCGAGGATTGGAAGTCGGTCGGTAAGGAAGGCGTCGTCTACTACCTCGACGACGAGTCCGTCGTGCGCGGTGTGCTGATGTGGAACGTCTGGGAAGGTCTGGACACCGCGCGCACGCTTCTCGCGGAGAAGAAGCCACACACCGAGCAATCGCTCCGCGGGCTGATCTGAACTTCTGGAACACTCGAAAGCGGACGGACCAGCGACCGTTGGGCGTGACCTAGGAGAAACGATGTCCGAGTTCGATGGCAGTGGGTCGGCCGAGCAGCGCGCCCGACTCGACGCCGAGGTGCACAGTCGCTGTGCCGACTGCCGGTTGCTCGGGCACTCCGAGCCGCTGTCCGACGCGGCCGCCATCGCTGTCGCGGCCGGGCGAGTGGACGAGCCCACCCGTGCGGTGCTGATCAATCGATGGCATTCAGGCCGCACGCTGCCGTCGATCGGGGGCTTCGGCACACTCCGAAATCTGGTCGACGAGCGCGATCGATGGCTTGCCAAGGACACGACGAGCAAGCCAGGGTCGGCGCTCGTGTATCGCCTACGGGTTGCCGAGTTGACCAAGCGCATCAACCATCAGCGCACCACCGTGGTCATGTCGAATCGGCACTACGCCACCGGGGTGCGAGCAGCACGCAAGGAGCGTCGAGAAGGTCTGCATCTCGATCTCGACCAGCGCGATGCGGTCTTCGACGCGTTGATGAGGACGCCTGCACCGCGCAGGTTCGGTCCAGTTGCGGAGCGCGGCTTGTCGTTGGTGGATGCGGCCGCGGACCGCGTGAGCACGCTTGCGCGCCGAACTCCTGTGGGTGACCGCGTCGAGTGGGCGACCGGCGTGGTCGATCAGTTCGTCGATCGCAAGGACGATCGGTTTGTCGATCGATACGACACTCTGCTGTTTCTTGCGGGCACATCGTTCGACCGTGTGCGTCGTTCGCCGGCATGGCAGTCCACGTATTTCGAGATTCAGCGCAATCAGCTCGACCTGTTCGTCGAGCTCACCGAGATCTCGGTCGACGCCACGTCGCTGCGTGCGGTGGCGACCGAGCTGAACCGGATCGGCGAGACGATGGTCGACGAGGAGACTGCCGCTCAGGTCGAATCACGGCGTGGCGCACTGGAAGTGGTGTGGTCGCAGTTGACCGGTCGGGTAGCTGCTCTGGTTCGTCTGGCGAATCTGGTCGAGTCGTCCGAAGGCGAGGCTCGAACGTCCGACGCAATGACCCGTGCCCACAGTCTGGACGATCGGATCGACGATCTGGTGGGCCGATCGGGTAGCCGGGAAATGTCCGCCGAGAACACCCATTTCGTCGGTGATCAGGTGCGGACGCAGTGGCGCGATTAGGTGCCGCCCGGGGCACATGACCGCGCCACTGGCTCTAGGCGATGATCGCGAAGAGGATTCCCGCGACGGCGAAGCTGACCACGGACAGGATCGTCTCGAGGACCGTCCATGTCTGCAGTGTCTGCTTCACGGTGAGATTGAAGAATTTCGAGATGATCCAGAATCCGCCGTCGTTGACGTGGCTGGCGATGATCGAGCCCGCTGCGATGGACATGGCGATCAACGCAACGGCAGGGGCGGAGTAGTCCTGAGCTGCCACCAGCGGTCCGACGATGCCGCCGGTGGTCACGATGGCCACGGTCGCAGACCCCTGGGCGACTCGGAGCGCACAACTGATGATGTACGCCAACACGATGATGGGGAGACCTGCGGCCGCCATGGTGTCGGCCAGGGCCGTGCCGATACCGGTGGCGGAGATGACCTTTCCGAAGAACGCGCCTGCCCCGACGACGAGCAGCAACATGCCCACCGGACGTAGAGATTCTCCGGTCAGTTTGCTCAATTCCTGGACCGTCGATCCGCGGCGGATTCCCAACACGTAGAACGCGATCAGCACTGCGATGAGTAGTGCGACGGCGGGTGTGCCGAAGAACGTCAGTACTTCGAGTAGGTTGCCCGGATCCAGCAGGATGCTGCCGAAGGTGGCACCGAGGATCAGGACCAGCGGAACGGCAATGATTGCTCCGATGGTTCCCACCGACGGCGGTGTCGTGATCACCGGACGCTTCGTTGCCACCGTGCCTGCACCGCCGCCCTCGGCGGTCGTATCGTCTCCGTCGTTGATGAAGTCCTCGGGAACGTCGACGATGATGCGCTTACCGATCCAGCTACCCCACACCAGGCCTGCCGCGATGAATCCTGGAATGCCGCAGATGAATCCGAACAGGATGAGCCATCCCAAGTTCACTTCGAGCAAGCCACCGAGGGCAACAGGACCGGGATGCGGAGGAAGGAAGGCGTGTGTCATGGACAGACCTGCCAGCATCGGCAGCGCGTAGAGGACCAGCGACTTTCCGCCCTGCCGTGCCGCCACGTAGACCAGCGGTGCAAGCACGAAGATACCGATGTCGAAGAACACCGGAATACCGAAGATCAAGCCCAGCAGGCCCATTGCTATGGGTGCACCGCGTTCTCCGAACACGCCCAGGAGCTTTGCGGTCAATGCCTGTGCTCCACCCGACTTTTCGAGGATCGCGCCCAGGACAGTACCCAGCCCGATGATCACCGCGATGTGCCCGAGAATTCCCCCGAACCCGGTTTCGAGTAACGACTCGTTGCTCTTGATCGCCGTGCCGACTATCTCGTTGACCGGCAGACCCGCGGCAAGAGCGAGCCCGAGACCGACGATGAGCAGCGCGATGAACGGTTCGAGCTTGACCTTGATGATCACCACCAGTAGCACGGCAATTGCGATGCCGCACAGTACGAGTAGACCGGGGGTGGAGGTTCTGAGCCAGTCGACCACAGAATTCATTTCGAGCCTTTCTTGATGTCTGCGCTGATAGCTGCCACGAACGCCTTTGCTCGTGCAGTGATGTCGTCCCACTGGGCTTCGGTGACCGACGCCGGTGGAACCACATCGGTGCCTGCGGTCACGGCCACGGCACCGGCCGCGAGAAATTGGGCGGCGTTTCCCGCGTTCACGCCGCCGGACGGAACGAGTCGGGCGTCCGGGAAGGGCCCGAGCAGATCCTTGAAATACGCGGGCCCAACGGTGCGTGCAGGAAATATCTTGACTGCGTCCGCCCCGAGATCGAGGGCGGTTATCACCTCCGACGGGCTCAGCGCTCCCATCATCAGCGGAATCCCTGCGTCCGTGACCACTGCGGCGACCTCGGGTCGCAGCCCCGGCGTCACGACGAAGCGCGCACCCGCGTCGACCGCGGCCCGTGCCTGATCGGCCGTCAGAACCGTACCGGCTCCTACGACGGCACCGGCATCCGACGCGTCGCGGATCAGATCGAGGACTCCCGGAGTGGTGAAGGTCAGTTCGAGTGCGTGAATTCCCCCGCGCGCGAGCGCATCTGCCAATGCTGCGGGATCGGAGATGTGCGGGGCTCGGACCACCGCCAAGGCGCGGTCCTGGAGAATTGTCGACAGGGCGTTCATGACGTCTGCTTTCCGGTGGAATCCATGCGCAGGGCGTGGCCTGCCAGTGCGTGAGTGGAACGGCGATCGTCGATGGCGAAGACGCCGTTCACCATGACGTGGCTGATTCCCTCGGCCTGTTGCTTCGGGTTCTCGAAGGTGGCCGTATCGCGGACGGTCGTCGGGTCGAACAGGACGAGATCGGCCGCATGGCCTTCGGCAATCGTGCCGCGCCCGCGCAGCCGTAGCCGAGCAGCCGGGCGTCCGGTCAGGTGGTTGATGCAGTCCTCCAACGAAAGAAGCTGCTCCTCGCGGACGTAGTGTCCGAGGTAGCGGGGGAAGGTTCCCCATGCGCGTGGGTGCGGTTTCTCGCCGACCAGTATCGCGTCGCTGCCACCCATGTGGTGTGGATGCGCCATGATCTCGCGCACGTTCTCCTCGTGCCCGACGTGCTGCAAAATGGTCGTGGCCAGCGCATCCCGGCGAAGAAGGTCGAAGAACACGGTCGCCGGTGAGCGTCCCTCGTCGGCCGCTATGTCGGACATCGTGCGGCCGACGTAGCGATCGAGTGCGGGGTTCGCTACACCGCTGAGCTGAATCGTGTCCCACTCGACCGTGACTCCATGGCAACCGTCGGACCCGTTCACGTCGACATCCTGCTCGATGCGTTGTCGCACGTCCGGATCCTCGAGCCGTTCCAGGGCTCGGTCCGGGCCACCGGACATCGCCCAACTCGGCAGAAGCGCAGACAGTGTGGTGGCCCCGGGCAAGTACGGGTAGGTGTCGAGGGTGACGTCGCATCCGTCTGCGATCGCCGAGTCGACGCGGTCGAGGAACTCACGTGCCCGTCCACGATTGACGCCGAAGTTCATCGTGGCGTGCGTCAGATGCAACGCGCATCCCGTCTCCCGGGACAGATCGAGCACTTCCTGGTATGCGTCGAGCGCACCGGCACCGTACGACCGAGTGTGCGGCGCGTAGAACCCACCGAACTCGGCGACAACCTCGCACAGCGCGCGTAATTCGCTTGTGCTGGCGTACATTCCGGGCGTGTAGGTCAATCCGCTCGACATTCCGACGGCACCTTCTTGCAGGCCTTGCGCCAACAATTCCTGCATGTGGACGATCTCGGACGGCGTCGCCGGTCGCTGGTCCGCACCGACCGCGAGGTACCGCAATGTTCCCTGAGGGACGAGATACGCAGCGTTCGGGGTGATGCCCTGGTCCAGCCGAGCGAGGTACTCCGAGACCGACCGCCACGAGAAGTCGAGGTCGACGGGATTGCCGTTCCAGCCGGCGATTTGACGTCGCACCACGTCGAGTGTGGCGTCGTCGATCGGCGCGTAGGCGATGCCGTCCTGCCCGATGACCTCGGTGGTGACGCCTTGACTGATCTTCGGGAAATGATCGGGGTCGGTCAGCAATCGAAGGTCGGAATGGGCGTGCATATCGATGAACCCGGGGGAGAGGACGTGACCGGGCGAGGCGTCGACAATTCTGTCGGCCCCGGGCACAGTTCCGGGCTCGGTGATCGACGCGATCACGCCGTCGCGTACGAGGACGTCGCGCCGCAGTCGCGGAGATCCGGTGCCGTCGATGACGTCGGCACCTCGAAAGAGAGTACTGGGCATAGGAGTTCGGCTCTCTAGAAGAATGTGTGAACGAGATCGACCACTCGTGGATCGTCGCTGTCCGCGTCGTCGATCACGGGAACGAGACGCCATTTATCGAATGCGGTGCAGGGATGTGACAGACCCAGCCGAACGACCGATCCCACGGGCAGTGCCGCCGCGTCCTCGGCCGGTAGTCGTAGGAACGCATGTTGGTCGTTCAGAGCGGTCACCTCGGCTCCAGGGTCGAGCAGCTCGTTGCCTCTGATGTGTTGCGGCACGGGCATTCCCTCATCGAACGGGAAGTCCCTCTTGCCTGCGTCCAGCAATGCGAGGCCCGGCTCGGGGCGGGAGACTGCGCGCGCCCATCCGTGCATGGCCGACGTCAGTGGGTCGTCGGTGCGGGCGGGGGTGAGCGGAGAGATCTGCGAGTAGAAGCCGTCGTCGTGCACCACGTAGGCACCCGAGCGAAGCACCACGTCGGTACGGACGCCATCTTCCTCGGTGAGCGAATGCAGACGCTCCACAACGAGATCTTGGTAGGCGCTGCCGCCCGCGGTCACCACGGCATGCTCGCCGTACAGCGATTCGGCGTCGAGCGCACGATGGAGATCTGCGACCTGGTCGAGATAGTGTCGGACGGCCTCGAGGCCGTCCTCGGAGCGGTCGTGGCTCAGTGCTCCCTCGTAGCCGCCGACGCCGGCAAGGGTCAGTCGCGACGACGCCGCGATCGCACGAGCAATCGACATTGCTTCCTCGATCGTGCGTGCGCCGGTTCGGCCGTGTGGACCACCGAGCTCGACGATCACCGGAATGGGACGCTGCCCCTGTGTCGCCAGAATGCGGTCCATCTCGTGCACCGTCGCAACACTGTCTGCCCAGCAGTAAAACTCGAATGTTGGATGCGAATCCATTTCGGCAGCAACCCATGTCAGCGCGACGGGGTCGATCTCGGCGTTTGCAAGGAGGATGCGATCGACCCCGAATGCGCGTGCCAGCTGAACTTGCCATCCGGTCGCGAGGGTGATCGCCCAGCTTCCGGCATCGAGTTGCTGTTTCCACAGTTGAGGCGCCATCGAGGTCTTGCCGTGGGGCGCGAGCAGCACCCCTGCGCGGACCGTCCAATCGGCCATGACCGAGATGTTCGAGGCCATCCGCGCCCGATCGAGGGTGAGTACCGGAGTCGTGAACTCGGACAGCCGAGGAGACGTGGCGAGAAAGCTCTCGACGGTATGGCCCCACGAACGTGGGGGAAGCGACTTGTGTTCCGGCCCGAGGGTTCGTCGATTCAGTCCCTCGACGGCATCCGTGTCGATCACGTTCGGTCCTCCTGGTGAAAGATCTCGTGTGCGTTGCACATTATGCAACGGTGGTTGCGCAATATGTTTATGCTTTGTAGTCTGCAACGACATGCAGCGTTCCCGCAAGACTTCGAGGAGATCGACGTGACAACACCCAAAGCGGTGTGTGTAGGTGAAGGCCTCGTCGTTCTGGTTGCCGAAACGGGTCCACTGGAGAACTCGGAAACGTTTCACCGCAACTCCGGCGGTGCCGAAGCGAATGTCGCCAGGGTGTTCGCTCAGTTGGGTGTCGACGCCGCCTGGGTCTCTCGGGTGGGCAACGACGGCTTCGGCCGGTACCTGGTGAAGCAATTGGCGGAAGCAGGCGTCGACACGTCGGGCGTGACGATCGACGACGAGCGCCCCACCGGTATGTACATCAAAGAGCGCGGTTCGGGTTCCGGCGACCGATACGACCTCGCGTCCGGCGAGAGCGCGATGACCTACTTCCGCGCTGGTTCCGCTGCGAGCGCACTGTCGCCCACCGAAATCGGCGAGTCGGCTACGGAATTGGTGTGTCGAGCCGACCTGATTCATTTCTCCGGAATCACAGTGGCCATCTCGGACAGTGCGGCCCAATTGACCAGTGCATTGATGGACCGATCCGCCATCGTCAGCTTCGATCTG
Organism: Rhodococcoides sp. S146-33; assembly: GCF_059489205.1. NCBI lineage: Bacteria > Bacillati > Actinomycetota > Actinomycetes > Mycobacteriales > Nocardiaceae > Rhodococcoides > Rhodococcoides sp. S146-33. Next base: position 2,000 of record NZ_JCAJWY010000006.1, on the reverse strand, counting down.
AACTATCGGCCGGCGCTCTGGAAGTCCCGATCGGGCACAGCCGCGGACGTCCTCGGCCAGCATGTCCGCAGAAGCGATGTGGTCTCGATGGGGTCCGACGAAGCTGCGCTGGTGTTCGGGACGTCGGATCCTGCCGAATTGCGGCGGATGTTCCCGCAACCGGAGCATCTGGTGATCAAGAACGACGCGCACACGGTGACGGCATTCGAGGGCACAGCTCGAGTCGATGTACCGGCACTCCGGCTCGATGTTGTCGAAAAAATCGGTGCGGGAGATGCTTTCGCGGGTGGCTTCCTGACGGGGCTGCTGCTCGGTAGGAGTGCCGTCGAGCGTGTGCGGTTCGGACATCTGTGTGCGGCGGGTGCGCTCACCGGGCACGGCGATATCGCGTCTGTACTGCCCCTCGACGTGTTGATCAGACTGGCCCAACTGGACGACGCCGAATGGGCGACGCTGGACTACGCGGCCACCGTCGCCCGCTTTTCGGAGGTGTCGCGGTGAGTCAAAGTCTCTCGCGGGCGCTGACGATCCTCGGCTTGCTCGGTGACGGAACCAGATCGTTGGACGAGCTGGCGACGGTTCTCGACGTGCACAAGACCACCGTGTTGCGGTTGCTCCGCACCATGGAAAGCGACCGATTCGTTCAGCACGATGCCGATCACCGGTATCAACTCGGATCGAGATTGTTCGAGTTGGCGAACCACGCACTGGAACAGCGCGACATTCGGAGCATTGCCCGGCCGCACCTGGCCGAACTGAACACGATCACCGGCCAGACCATCCACTTGGCGACATACGAAGCGGGGGAGGTGATCTACATCGACAAATTCGACGCCAAACAGAGCGTGCGGATGTACTCGCGTGTCGGAAAGCCTGCGCCGTTGCACTGCACGGCCGTCGGGAAGATCTTGATCGCTGCACGCCCGCAGGTGGAGCGCGAGCAGATCGCGCAGCGCATCACCTACACGCCGTTCACCGAACGAACCATCACTACGCCGGAGCAATACCTGCGTGAGCTGGACCTAGTCCTCGCTCAAGGATTCGCCGAGGACCGCGAGGAGCACGAGTCGTTCGTCAACTGCGTCGCCTCCGCGGTGCGCAACGGAACCGGCGACGTCGTGGCAGCCGTATCGATGTCGGTCCCCGACATGCTCCTCGACCATGAACAAGTGCTGGAGACGCTGCCCGCGGTGCAAAAAACTGCGGCCGTAATTTCCGAGGGACTGGGCTGGCAGCCGCAGGAACTCGAGGACCGTACGACAACCGACGAGAGCCCGATGGAAGGAAAGAAATGAGCGAGAAGATCGAAATTCGCACCACAGGAGCCCCGGCTCCCGCCCACACGTTGTCTCAGGGAGTGCGGAAGGGCCCGTTCGTGCAGGTATCCGGACAGGGCCCGGTGGATCCAGCTACCAGCGAATACCTGTATCCAGGCGATGTCGCTGCGCAGACCACTCGCACTCTCGAGAACGTCAAAGCCATCGTCGAGGCCGGCGGTGCGACGTTCGACGATGTCGTGATGCTGCGCGTGTACCTGACCAAGCGTGAGGACTTCTCGATCATGAACGACGCCTACGGCGCGTTCGTGTCCGCGAATACTTCCGGCGAAGTACTGCCGAGTCGAACTACAGTGTTCACCGGACTGCCGAGAGAAGAGATGTTGGTCGAGATCGACGCCGTTGCGATCGTCTGACGGAGCCCGCGCAAGGTCGGCTGGTCAGATGTTCACATAGAAATTACATCTGACCAGGCGATTTGCGTAAGCGTTGGTCTTCGCGTAACTTTTGTCGAGTCAGAGCGACACGGACACCGACCCGGTCTTCACGGACTGGGACAACGAGGTTGTACGGAGTATGCACTGAACAACCCGGGCAAGGCTTGAAAGTAATGAGCCATGTCTGGGGTTCGAGCGTGTAAGCCCCGGCGTTACCGTCCAAACGGTGGCAATGGTGTGTGCGTGTTCTTTGAGAACTCAACAGTGTGTCGATGAATGTCAGTGC